>NZ_NKFL01000006.1:1287809-1931713 GCF_002223055.1 Burkholderia sp. HI2500
CTCGTCGCGCTGCCGCTCGTGCTCGCCGCGTGGGAAATCGTCACAGCTAAAACCGGCTGGCTGCCGACGCCGTTCTTCGCGCCGCCGCAGGCGCTGATCGAGGTCTACGTCGACGACTGGCCACGCCTGCTGGGTAGCGCCGGCAACACGCTGAAGCTGCTCGCGCTCGGCTTTGCGTATGGCGTCGCGGTCGGTTTCGCGGTCGGCGTGTCGATCGGCTGGTCGCGCCGGATCGGCTACTGGGTGCATCCGGTGTTGCGCGTGCTCGGCCCCGTGCCGGCCACCGCGCTGCTGCCGCTCACGTTCTACTTCTTCCCGTCGAGCTATTCCGCGGCCGCGTTCCTGATCGCGCTCGCAACCGGCTTCCCGGTCGCCGTGCTCACGTGGTCGGGCGTCGCGAGCGTCAACAAGCAGTATTACGACGTCGCGCGCACGCTCGGCGCGAACGCGCGCTTCCTCGTGCTGCGCGTCGCGATTCCGGCCGCGCTGCCGCACGTGTTCGTCGGCATCTTCATGGGGCTGAGCGCGTCGTTTACGGTGCTGGTCGTCGCCGAGATGATGGGCGTCAAGTCAGGGCTCGGCTGGTACCTGAGCTGGGCGCAGGGCTGGGCATCGTACGTGAACATGTATGCGGCGCTGATCGTGATGGCGCTGCTGTTTTCCGGGCTGATCGCGCTGCTGTTCGCGGTGCGCGACCGCGTGCTCGCCTGGCAGAAAGGAACCGTCAAATGGTGAGCGCCGCCGTACTCGAATCGTCCGTTGCCGCTGCGCCCGCCGTCACGGCGGCGCGCGGCGCGCGCATCGACATCCGCCGCGTGAGCCATGCGTTCGACGCCCCCGGCGGCGCGCTGCCGGTGCTCGACGACGTCACGCTGTCGGTCGCGGCCGGTGAATTCGTCGCGCTGCTCGGCCCGAGCGGTTGCGGAAAATCGACGCTGCTGCGCCTCGTCGCGGGCCTCGACGCCGCGCGGCAAGGCACGATCGCGCAGGACGGCGTGCCGATCGAGCAACCCGATCCGTCGCGCATCGTCGTGTTCCAGGATCCGACGCTGTACCCGTGGCGGCGCGTGCGCGCGAACGTCGCGCTCGGCCTCGAGGCGCGCGGCGTGGCACGCACCGCGCAGCATCGCGTCGACGATGCGCTCGCGCGCGTCGGGCTGCAGGAATTCGCGAACGTGTTCCCGCATCAGTTGTCCGGCGGGATGGCGCAGCGGGTCGCGCTGGCCCGTGCACTCGTCAACGATCCGCACCTGCTGATTCTCGACGAGCCGCTCGGCAAGCTCGATTCCCTGACGCGGCTGACGATGCAGGCCGAGCTCACCGCGCTGTGGCAACGCGACGGCTTCTCCGCGCTGCTCGTCACGCACGATGTCGAGGAAGCGCTGTTCCTCGCGCAGCGCGTGATCGTGTTCGGGCCACGCCCCGCGCGGATCGTCGCCGAGTTGCACGTCGACCTGCCCTATCCGCGCCATCGCGGCGACCCGCGCCTCGCCGAACTGCGTCACGACGCGCTGCGGCATCTCGGGCTCGATGCGAGCTGGTAGATGCGCGGTACCGTTCGACGAAGGGCCGCCGCGCGGCGCGGCCGTAGCCGATGAACGCGCCGACGTTCGCCGACTGGGCGCTCCTGTTTCTGCAAGGGCTGTATCGCGCGCAAATCGCGCTGGCGCGCGTGCTGCATGCGATCGGGCTGACGGGCGACGCCGATGGTCAAGCCGCGTGGCCATGGGCCCATCGCATCGCGCTCGAAACGCTGCGCATCGACGCGGGACTCACGCGGCAGCTTGCGTTCGCCGTGGCGGCGACGGCGCTGGCGGTCGTGCTCGCGGGCATCGCGCTGGCGTCGCGCAAGTGGCGTGTCGTATCGGCAGTCGCCGCGCTGGCCGTTGCGTGGTTCGCGCCGTGGCCGCCGTCGTCGCTGTGGCTCTCGCCTGCCGTACCGACGAGTTTCCAGCGCGATCCCGCGCCGTTTTCCGTATCGAACGTGATGCACGGCGCGCATCTGTATGCGCAGCATTGCGCGGCGTGCCACGGCGCGGACGGACGCGGCGAAGGGCCGCTCGCGGCCACGCTCCCGCACTGGCCGCCGACCTTCGCCGGCGCGCTGCTCGCCCGACGTCTCGACGGCGAGCTGTTCTGGCGCGTGCGCCACGGCACGCGCGACGAACACGGCGCGTCGACGATGCCCGGCTTCGCCGCGACGCTCGGCCCCCAGGACACCTGGGCCGTGCTCGACTACCTGAAAGCGCTCGCCGCGGGCAGCGGCGCGCAGGCGGAAGGCGCGTGGCCCGTGCCCGTTCCGCTGCCGGCGCTCGACGTGCGCTGCGGCGCCGCTGCACCCCAGCCGCTCGAGCGCTGGCGCGACGGCCAGCGCGTGCGCATCGTCGCGCTCGCGCCGGGCGCGACGCCGCCGCCGGAAGACGCGCGCTGGCAAACCTTGCTCGTCACGGCACGCGGCGCGCCCGTGGCGCAGGCAACCGGCGCCGCACGGGCCGATTGCGTCGCGTCGACGCCCGATGCGTGGCACGCATTCGCGACGATCGCCGGCGTGGCGCCCGATGCGCTCGGTGGCACGCAGCTCCTCGCCGATCGGCGCGGCTGGCTGCGGGCGCGCGCGTTGCCGGGCAGCGCCGGCTGGTCGGATGCCGACCTGCTGTGCCGCTCGGACGCCACCGCACGACCGGCCGTGCCGGCAGCGACCGGCGATCCGCTGACTGCGCTGCTGCTGCGCGTCGACACGGAGCCCGTACGCGATGTGCAGGCCGGGCTTCCGCATTGATTGAAACTTTGAACCTCTCTTCCGACCGAGCTTCACGATGAATCCAACCCGACGCCATTTCCTCGCACAAGCGAGCGCCCTCGCCACGATCGCCGCAGCCCCGGCCGCCCTGCGCGCGCAATCGGGTACGCGGCCGCTGCTGCGTGCCGGCGACCAGAAAGGCGGGCTACGCGCGCTGCTCGAAGCGGCCGGCGAACTGAATGGCCTGGCGTACGACATCGCGTGGACCGAGTTCCCGGCCGCCGCGCCGCTCGCCGAAGCGCTGAACGCGGCCGCCGTCGACTGTGGCCCGATCGGCGATGCGCCGGTGATCTTCGCGCTCGCGTCGGGCGCACGCATCAAGGTGATCGGCGCGAACCGCTCCGACCCATACGGCACGGCCGTGCTCGTGCAGCCCGATGCGACGCTGAAAGGCGCGGCCGACCTGAAGGGCAAGCGCATCGGCACCACGCGCGGCTCGATCGGCCATTTCGTCACGCTGAAGGCGCTCGATGCGGCCGGCCTGCCGCCCGACACCGTGTCGTTCCGCTTCCTGCCGCCGGCCGACACGATGCTTGCGCTCGCAACCGGTTCGATCGACGCGTGGGCGACCTGGGAGCCCTATACCGCGCTCGCCGAAACGAGCGGCCGCGCGCGCGTGCTCGTCAATGGCCGCGGACTGTGGTCGGGCCTCAGCTACCTCGCGGCGACCGACGCGGCGATCGCGTCGAAGCGCGACGTGCTGCACGATTTCCTGCGGCGCGTCGTCCGCGCGCAGGCCTGGTCGTACCGGCACGTCGACGCGTATTCCGCCGCACTCGCGCGCATCATCGGCATTCCGCCGGCGGCCGCGAAGCTGCAGTTCGAGCGCCGCCACACGCGCTGGCTGCCGATCGACGCGACGGTCGTCGCGGAGCAACAACGCACGGCCGACTTCTACCTGAAAGCCGGACTGCTGCGCCAGCCGCTCGACGTGCGCACGACGTTCGATCCGGGCTTCCCGCTCGCCTGACCGGCCGCGCGACGGCGCGCAGCCGCCCGAACGGCTTCGGCATGATCTGGCACAATCGCAGTCTCGCCATTCGCCTTCAGCCAGCGTCATGCCAGCCATCGCCGAACTCTTCGTCTACCCGATCAAATCCTGCGCCGGCATCGCGTTGTCGCGCGCGCAACTGCTCGAAACGGGCCTGGCGTACGACCGCCACTGGCTGATCACCGACCCGGCCGGGCAGATGATCACGCAGCGCACGCACCCGCGCCTCGCGCTGATCCGCACCGCGCTCGACAGCGATGCGCTCGTGCTGAACGCGCCGGGCATGCGCGAGATCCGCACGCCGCTCGACGGCGACGTATCGCCCGCCACGCCGAAAATGGCCGCGACCGTATGGCGCGACACCGTCGACGCGATCGACACGGGCACCGAAACGGCCGCGTGGCTCACCGAATTCCTCGGCACGCCCACGAAGCTCGCGCGCTTCGGGCCCGACGCGCGTCGCGGCTGCAACCGCACATGGACCGGCGAGATCGATACGCACACGCAGTTCGCGGACGGTTACCCGCTGCTCGTGATCGGCCAGTCGTCGCTCGACGACCTGAATGCGCGGCTCGCCGCGAAGGGCGCGCCGGCGATCCCGATGAATCGCTTCCGCCCGAATATCGTCGTGTCGGATCTCGACGCGTTCGAAGAGGATTTCGTCGAACATCTCGACACGGAAGGCGCGACGCCCGTGCGGCTGCGCCTCGTGAAGCCGTGCACGCGCTGCCCGATGCCGACGATCGACCAGGCCACCGGCGCGCCCGATCCGGCGTGGCCGCACGAACCGACCGACACGATGCAGACCTATCGCGCGAACCCGAACTTCAACGGCGAGCTGACGTTCGGCATCAATGCGATCGTCGTCGAAGGCGCGGGTGCGTGGCTCGAAGTCGGCCAGTCGCTGGAAGCGGAGATCGGGTTCGGCGATTGAGCCGGGCAGGCGGAACCGCTCGCCCCTTTCACCGCCGGGAAGCCGCGGCTCACAGCCACCGCTTCCCGCATCGCCGATCGCCATCACGCAGCGCGCGGCGCTGCGTCGTTCGCCGCCGGCAGCCAGATCGTCACGACCAACCCGCCACCGGCCGCATCGGCCAGCGTCACGCTGCCCTGGTGCACGCGCGCGATCTCGCGCACGATCGACAGCCCGAGCCCCGTCCCTTCGACCGTCTGCGTCTTGCTGCCGCGATGGAAGCGCTCGAACACCGCGTCGCGTTCGACCGCCGGAATGCCCGGCCCGTTGTCGATGACGTCGAGCCGCGCGTGCTCGCCGTCGCGCGATACGCGCACCGTGATCACCGCGCGATCGCCCGCATAACGGATCGCGTTGTCGATCAGGTTGCCGATCATCTCGCCGAGCAGGTCGGACTGCCCGTGCACGTCAAGGTCGGCCTCGTGCTCGAAACCGAGATCGATGTCGCGCGCGCGGGCGACCGGCGACCAGTCGAGCGTCACGCTGCGCGCGAGCCGGTGCAGCGCGACCGGCTTGTGCGCGACCGCATGGCCGCTGTCCGAATCGAGCCGTGACAGCGACAGCAGTTGCTGCACGATCTTCGCGGCCTGCCGCACCGCACCGTTCGCACGCCGCAGGTGCCCGTTCGCGCGCGGCTGCTCGTCGGGCCGCAACGCAAGTTCGACGCCCGCCTGCACGGCCGCGAGCGGCGTCTTCAGTTGATGGGCCGCGTCCGCGAAGAAGCGGCGCCGCGCGACCTGCATCCGCTGCGTGCGGCCGATGTACTGGTTGATCGACTCGACGAGCGGCGCGAGTTCGCTCGGCACCGCACCGGTATCGAGCGGCGTCGTATCGTCCTCGCTGCGCGCGGCGACCGTCGCCGACAGCCGGTTCAGCGGCCGCAGCCCGCGCCCGACGCCGAGCCACACGATGCCGAGCGCCAGCACGACGAGCAATCCTTCCTGCAGCAGCGACCCCACCAGGATCTCGCGCGCGAGCGCTTGTCGCGCCTCGATCGTCTCGCCGACCATCACCCACACGATGCGCGACTGCGCGGTCGGCACGTCGTGCACCGGGATGCGCAGCGCGGCCATCCGCAACTGCTCGCCGCGATACACGACGTCGTAGTAACGCGTGACGAACAGCGCGCCGTCGCCCGCGTCGCGCCCTCGCGGCAGCGGCAGGTCCGGGTAGCCGGTGATCGTGTGGCCGTTGTCCTCGCGGATCAGGTAGTAGACCTTGCCGCCGTCGCTCGACTCGAGCATTTCGAGCGCGAGATACGGCAGGTCGACCTCGATCTCGCCGTCGTTGAGCCGCACGCCTTCGCGGATCGACTTCAGCGACGACGACAGCGTGCGGTCGAACGCGACGTGCGCGGCGCTCATCGCGCGCTGGTACGTGAGCCACGAGTCGAGCGCGAGCAGGCCGAGCAGCGGCAGCAGCAACCACAGCGCGACCTGCGCGCGCAGGTTCGGGCGGGTCACTCGGCCCCCCGCCAGGCCGCCCATAGGGACACGGCGGCGCATGCACGGCGCACCGCTCCGCGCCCGCACGGTCGGCCGTGAATGGCGTGCGTGTCGTTGGCGCGCCGTGAGCGTGTCGATCCGGCATGGCGCGTCAACGCGCCCACCCGTTCCGCGCAAAGATCGTGAGCCCGGCGGCGGTTCATTCAGCCGTCTCCGCCTTCGCTTCCAGCAGATAACCGAGCCCGCGCAGCGTGACGATCGCGACTCCTGCGTTCTCGAGCTTCTTGCGCAGCCGGTACACGTAGATCTCGATCGCATCGGCATTGACCGACTCGTCGAGCCCGAAGATCTTCTCCGACAGCGTTTCCTTGTTGATCGCGCGGCCGTTGCGCAGGATCAGCACCTCGAGCACCGAGCGCTCGCGCGGCGTGAGCGACAGCGGCTCCCCCGCGAGCTGGAAGCTGCGGTCGATACTGTCGTACGAAAGCGGCCCGCATTCGACCCGCGAATGCTCGTGGCCGAGGCTGCGGCGGATCAGCGCGCGGGCGCGCGCCTCCAGTTCGGTCAGTTCGAATGGCTTCGCGAGGTAGTCGTCGGCGCCGAGATCGAGCCCCTTCACGCGATCCTCAACCGACCCGTGCGCGGTCAGGATCAGCACCGGGACCGGATTGCGGCGCGCGCGCAGCCGCCGCAGCACTTCCAGCCCGTCGAGCTTCGGCAGCCCGAGATCGAGAATCACCAGCGCGTAATCCTGCGTGCGCAGCACGTGGTCGGCGGCCTCGCCGTCCGCCATGTGGTCGACCGCGAAGCGCGCCGCGCTTAGCGCATCGTTCAGCGACTGGGCGAGGTTCGGATTGTCTTCGACGAGCAGCACACGCATGGGGATTCCGGTAAGGTCAGCGACAGGCCGCTACATTACATGATCCTTTCCATCGCGACGCCTCGCGGAAACACGGGTTGCGCCGTCGGCTCGGGCGCACGTCGGCCGGCCCGGCCGACCGTCGCTCAGCGCTCGGCGGCGGGCCGGTTGCGCGTCGCGAAGCGCGAACTTTCGCCTGCCCGGCGCCGCTCGCGCAGGCCGACCGCCACCGCCAGGAACGCGACGCTCGCACCGGCCGTGACGACGATCATCGGGCGCGCGGTGCCGTCCGACAGCCACGCCAGCACGCCGCCGCACGCGGCGGTGATCGCCATCTGGATAAAGAAGAACAGCCCGGACGCCGTCCCCGCGATCGTCGTGTACGGCTGCATCACCGCGAACTGGCAGGCCGGAATCGCGATCCCGACGGTGATCATCACGAAGAACATCGGGACGACCAGCGCCGCGACCGCCGTCGGCGCGATCACACCGCCGATCCACAACACGGCGGCGCCCGCCAGATTGACGGCCGCCGCCGCCGCGATGACCGAATCGGCCTTCCAGCGGGCGCCGGTCCGCGCGAACACGTTCGAGCCGATCAGGTAGCCGAGCACCGTCAGGCCGAAGATTGCCGCATACACCGGGCCCGATACGCCGCGTTGCCGCTGGAACAACGTCGACGATTCCGCGATGAACGGGTAGTACGTGCAGTACGCGAAACTGATGGCGAGCGAGTAGCGCAGGAACCTGCGCTCGCGCAGCAGGCCCGCGTACGTCCGCAGAAGCCCCGCGCCCGGCGCCGGCCGCGCGTTGCGTTCGCGCGTCTCCGGCAGGTAGCGCAGCACCATCGCCGTTGCGACCAGCCCGCCCGCTGCCAGCAGCCCGAACACGCCGCGCCAGCCGAGCCATTCGGCCACCGCACTGCCGGCCAGCGGCGCAATCACCGGCGACAGCGCCATGCCGGCCGAGATGCGGCCCAGCATCGTGGCCTGCATCGCGGTCGGGAAGCGCTCGCGCACGATCACCCGCCCGATCACCGTTCCGCTGCAGCCGCCCAACGCCTGGAAGATGCGCGCGGCGACGATCGCCGTGACGCTGGTCGACCACGCGCAGGCAACGCTCGCGACCACGTAGAGGCACAGGCCGCCGAGCAGGACAGGACGGCGGCCATAACGGTCGGACAATGGCCCCGACGCCAGCATCGACAGCGCGTAGCCGACCATGTACAGGGTGAGCGTGAGCTGCAACTGGGCATCGGTGCCGTGCAGCGCGTCCGCCATCGCCGGCAGCGACGGCAGGTACGCATCGATCGTGACCCGCGGCAGGCACACGACGAGCATCAACAGGAGCAGCCAGCCCCACTGGGGTAATGAACGCGTTTTCATGCGGTGAGCTCGTCTCCGGTCGGATTGATGGGGTCGACAGCAATCTAAGGTCAAAGTGATATAAGCTGAAGGGCCATTAAATCCTTGACTGAATAGACCACTATGCCGCGAGGCAAAGCCGCGATTCCGCTTGATCTGCCGTGCCCGGCCGGGCTGTCCGCGGGCAGTCCGCAGTCGAAGCAGGAGTGCATCGCCGACGCGCTGCGCGACGCGATCCTGAAGCGCCTGCTGCCCGGCGGCAGCCCGCTGCCGTCGAGCCGCACCCTCGCCGCGCGCTGGGGCGTCGCCCGGGGAACCGTCGAAGCGGCGTACGACCGGCTGTGCTCCGAGGGCTACATCGCCCGCACGCAAGGGTCGGGGTCGCGGGTATGCGCGGTGGTGCCCGACAGCTATCTGCGCGCGGCGGCGCAATCGCGCGACACCCACCTTCCCCCATCCGGCGCACACCCCGCACCGGCACGCACGACCGAAGCCCCCGCGCCGGAACAAGGCGTGCGCCCGGGCGTGCCGTTCGTCGCGCGGCTTGCCGATCCCGGCCTGCTGCCGATGCAGCAATGGAAGAAGGCGCTCGGGGCGAGCCTGCTTGCCGCGACCGCGCACGACCTCGGGGCCACGCCGGCGCAAGGCGTCGAAAGCCTGCGCGACGAAATCGCCGCGTACCTGCGGGAATACCGCGGCATCCCGTGCGACGCCGGCGACATCTTCATCACGACCGGCATCCGCCATTCGATCGATCTCGTCGCGCGCACGCTGCTCGCGCCCGGCGCGACGGTGCTGATGGAGGATCCCGGCTATGCGTCGGCGTGGCAGATCTTCACGATCGCGGGCGCGACCGTGATCGACGTGCCGGTCGATCGGGAAGGCATCGACACGGCGTCGCTGGATCGCTATCCCGATGCGCGCGCGGCCTACGTGACGCCCGCCCATCAGGCGCCGCTCGGCGTGACGATGTCGGTGTCGCGCCGGCTCGAACTGCTCGACTGGGCGCAGCGCACCCGCGCATGGATCATCGAGGACGACTACGACGGCGAATTCAGCTACCAGACCGCCCCGCTGCCTGCGCTGAAATCACTCGACGCGTGCGATCGCGTGATCTACTGCGGGTCGTTCAACAAGACGCTGTTCTCGGGGCTGCGCATCGGCTTCATGGTCGTGCCCGCGGAACTGCGGCCGGCTCTGTCGGCCGTGTGGCATGCGACCGCGCGCTCGGTCGGCGTGGCGCCGCAGCTGGCGCTGGCCCGCTTCATCGCGCACGGCGATTTTGCGAAGCACCTGCGCGCCGCGCGTCACGCGTACCGCCAGCGGCGCGACCTCGTGCTCGACCAGTTGGCGAAACACGCGGGCGGGCGGTACACGGTGTCCGGCGAGCACGCGGGCTTTCATTTCGTGCTGTGGCTGCCGCCCGGGATGGACGACGCGACGTATGTCGCGCAAGCCCAGGCGGACGGCGTCGAATTGCAGCCGATCCGCGGATTCTGTCGAAGCGCCCGGTGCGAAGCGGGCGTCGTCGTCGGGTATTCCGCGCTGACGGCCGCGCACGCGCGGCATGGCGGCCGGCTGCTCGGCAAGCTGCTCGCGCAACCCGCCTAACCGCGCCCGTCATCGGTGCCGCGCCCCGCGGCAACCCGCCGCTCCCGCTTACCCGACCGTGCCGCACGCTGCAAAACGCGCGGCCGCCGCCGCTTCGACCTCGGGAAATCCATGACATGAACGACACGATTGTGAACAGAAATGAAAGCGGGCTGAAAGTGCGCCGCAATTAACATCCGCTCCACTCGAACAACACCTAGACGTAACTGGAGGAAGACATGCCGTTTGCACCGAAGCACCTCGCCGCCGCGCTGGCGGTCGTTCTGGGCACTGCCGCCGGCAGCGCCGCCGCGCAGGTTCCGGCCGGGTATCCGGGGAGCTACCAGGGCGTCATCGACGCCGCGAAGAAGGAAGGCAAGCTGATCGTCTACTCGACGACCGACACGGGCCTCGTGCGTCCGCTGATCAAGGACTTCGAAAGCCTGTACGGCGTGAAGGTCGAGTACAACGACATGAACAGCACCGAGCTGTACAACCGCTACATCAGCGAGAACGCGGCGAGCAGCACCAGCGCCGACGTGCTGTGGAGCTCGGCGATGGACCTGCAGGTCAAGCTCGTCAACGACGGCCTGATGGCGTCGTACGACTCCCCCGAAAGCGCGAACCTGCCGCAATGGGCGCAGTACCAGAAGCAGGCCTACGGCACGACGTTCGAGCCGCTCGCGATCGTCTACAACAAGCGCCTGATCCCCGAGAACGAAGTGCCGAAGACGCGCGCCGAGCTGATCAAGCTGCTCGCGTCGCAACCGGACAAGTTCAAGGGCAAGCTCACGACGTACGACGTCGAGAAATCCGGCGTCGGCTTCAACGCGCTGACGCAGGACGCGCACCTGAACGAGAAGGTCACGTGGGAACTCGTGAAGGCGATCGGCGCGACCGGCCCGAAGCTGCAGTCGAGCACCGGCGCGATGATGGAGCGCATCTCGTCGGGCGAGAACCTGATCGGCTACAACATCTTCGGATCGTACGCGTACGCGAAGGCAAAGAAGGACAAGTCGATCGGCTACGTGTTTCCGAAGGACTACACACAGATCGTGAGCCGCCTCACCACCATCTCGAAGAAAGCGAAGAATCCGAACGCCGCGAAGCTGTGGGTCGACTACCTGCTGTCGAAACGCGGCCAGACGCTGATCGCGAACCAGGCCAACCTGTACGCGATCCGTACGGACGTGACCGGCGAAACGTCGGCCGCGGGCCTCACGAAGGAGCTCGGCGATTCGCTGAAGCCGATCCAGATCGGCACCGGCCTGCTCGTCTATCTGGACCAGTCGAAGCGGCTCGCGTTCCTGAAGCAATGGCAGCAGGCGATCAAGGGCTGATCCGCTGATCCACTGACCGGCTTCGGCCGGCCAATGGCCGCCCGCCACGTCGCGCGGGCGGCCCCTTCCCCATACCGACTTCCTAGAGGCGGCCATCCGGATGGCCGCAGGGGTGAACTCATGCTTTCAACCAGCACACGCGGATCGGTGCCTGCCGTTCCGCCCGCCACCGGCCCGCGCGATGCGATTCCCGCGCTGCCGGTCAGCAGCCTGCAGCCGCTCGCCGGCATGCTGCGCTGGATCGTCGTCGCGGTACTGACCATCGCGGTCGCGCTGCCGCTCGGCTTCATCCTGTTCCAGAGCCTGCTGTCCGCGCCGTTCTTCGATGCGAACAAGACGCTCGGCATCGAGGGCTTCCGTTTCGTCTTCAGCGATCCCGATTTCTGGTCGGCCGTGAAGAACTCGTTCATCATCGCCGGCGGGATGCTGTTCATCTCGATCCCGCTCGGCGGCATCCTCGCGTTCCTGATGGTGCGCACCGACCTGCCCGGCCGCCGCTGGCTCGAACCGCTGCTGCTCACGCCCGTGTTCGTGTCGCCGATGGTGCTCGCATTCGGCTACGTGGTCGCGGCCGGCCCGGTCGGCTTCTATTCGGTGTGGTTCAAGGCACTGTTCGGGGTGCAAAGCGTGCCCTGGAACGTGTACTCGGTCTTCGCGATCACGGTGATCGTCGGCCTCACGCACGTGCCGCACGTGTACCTGTACTCGTCGGCCGCGCTGCGCAACCTCGGCTCGGATGTCGAGGAAGCCGCGCGCGTGACGGGCGCCCGCCCGTTCCGCGTCGCGCTCGACGTGAGCCTGCCGATGACGATGCCCGCGCTGCTGTTCGCCGGCGTGCTGGTGTTCTTCCTCGGCTTCGAGGTGTTCGGGCTGCCGCTCGTGCTCGGCGATCCGGAAGGCCACCTCGTGCTCGCGACCTACCTGTACAAGCTGACCAACAAGCTCGGCGTGCCGTCGTATCACCTGATGGCCGCGGTCGCGGTGTGCATCGTCGCGATCACGTTCCCGCTCGTGCTGCTGCAGCGCCGCCTGCTGAAGACCGCGAACCGCTTCGTCACCGTGAAGGGCAAGGCCGGCCGCGCGACGGTGCTGCCGCTCGGCGTATGGCGCTGGGTCGCGCTCGCGATCGTCGCGCTGTGGCTGATGCTGACCGTGATCGTGCCGATCTCGGGCATCGTGCTGCGCGCGTTCGTGACCAACTGGGGCGAAGGCGTCGCGCTCGCCGACGTGCTCACGCTGTCGAACTTCATCGAACTGTTCGAGCAGGACAACCTGGTGCGCGCGATCGTCAATACGCTCGGCGTCGGCGTGATCGGCGGCGCGCTCGCGATTGGCTTCTACTCGCTCGTCGCGTTCGCCGGCCACCGCCGCCCCGACTGGGCCACCAAGCTGCTCGACTACCTCGTGCTGCTGCCGCGCGCGGTGCCCGGCCTGCTCGCCGGTCTCGCGTTCCTGTGGATCTTCCTGTTCGTCCCCGGCCTGCGCGAGCTGAAGAACTCGATGTGGAGCATCTGGATCGCGTACACGGTCGTGTGGCTCGCGTACGGGATGCGGCTCATCCAGAGCGCGCTGCTGCAGGTCGGCCCCGAGCTCGAGGAAGCCGGCCGCAGCGTCGGCGCGACGCGCAGCCGCGTGTCGCTCGACGTGACGCTGCCGCTCGTGCGTTTCGGCCTGCTCGCCGCGTGGCTCCTGATCTTCATGATCTTCGAGCGCGAATACTCGACGGCCGTCTACCTGCTGTCGCCCGGCACCGAAGTGATCGGCGCGCTGCTCGTGTCGCTGTGGGCGACCGGCGCCGTCGACCAGGTCGCCGCGCTTTCTGTCATCAACATTGCGATGGTCGGCGCCGGTCTCGGCGTGGCCCTGCGTTTCGGAGTGAAACTTCATGGATAAGCTCATCGTCGACAACCTGCACCTCAGCTACGGCACCCATCCGATCCTCAAGGGCGTGTCGTTCGAACTGAAGGCCGGCGAAGTCGTGTGCCTGCTCGGCGCGTCGGGCAGCGGCAAGACCACGCTGCTGCGCGCGGTGGCCGGCCTCGAACAGCCGTCCGACGGCCGCATCCAGCTCGACGACCGCGTGTTCTTCGACGGCGCGCAGCGCGTCGACCTGCCCGTCGAGCAGCGCTCGCTCGGGCTCGTGTTCCAGTCGTACGCGCTGTGGCCGCACCGTACCGTCGCCGACAACGTCGGCTACGGGCTGAAGCTGCGCCGCGTCGCACCGGCCGAACAGAAGCGCCGCGTGCAGTCCGCGCTCGACCAGCTCGGCCTCGGCCATCTCGCGGAACGCTTCCCGCATCAGCTGTCGGGCGGCCAGCAGCAGCGCGTCGCGATTGCGCGCGCGCTCGTCTACAACCCGCCGGTGATCCTGCTCGACGAACCGCTGTCGAACCTCGACGCCAAGCTGCGCGAGGAAGCGCGCGCATGGCTGCGCGAGCTGATCGTGTCGCTCGGGCTGTCGGCCCTGTGCGTGACGCACGACCAGACCGAAGCAATGGCGATGTCCGACCGCATCCTGCTGCTGCGCAACGGCCGCATCGAGCAGGAAGGCACGCCGGCCGAGCTGTACGGCGCGCCGCGCTCGCTGTACACGGCCGAGTTCATGGGCAGCAACAACCGGATCGACGCGCGCGTCGCGGCCATTGACGGCGAACGCGTGACGCTCGCCGGCGACGGCTGGGAACTGCAGGCGCTCGCCCGCGACACCTTCGCGCCGGGCCAGGACGCGCAGGCCGTGATCCGCCTCGAGCGTGTGCAGGTCGCCGACGGCCCGGGCGCGAACCGGCTGCAGGCCGACCTCGTCACGTCGATGTATCTCGGCGACCGCTGGGAATACCTGTTCCATTGCGGCGAGATGCGCCTGCGCGCATTCGGCCACGTGCCGCGCGCAGCGGGCAAGCACTGGATCGAATTCCCGGCCAACGACTGCTGGGCGTTCGCGAAAGCGGGCTGACCCCGTCGCGGCGGCCCACGCGCCGCCGCGCATGCATTCGCGCACACCTCCCTTCGCGCTCCGCATCGGCGCGACGCGTACCCGCTTTCTGTTTCAACCCGCCCACAAAAACCAAGGAGACACCGTCAAAATGAAGTCACGCGCAGAACGTTCCATTCGAACAGTAGTCCTCACCAGTTCGGCCGCGGCAGCCTGTATCGCCGTGCCGGCCGCGCACGCGCAGTCGTCGGTCACGATCTACGGGATCATGGACGCCGGCATCGAGTTCGCGAACCACGCGGCGCCGGAAGGCGGCAATTCCGTCAAGCTCAAGTCGGGCAACAAGAACACGTCGCGGTGGGGCTTGCGCGGCGTCGAGGATCTCGGCGGCGGGCTGAAGGCGGTGTTCCGGCTGGAAAGCGGGATCGACCTCGCGAACGGCGCGTCCGACGACGGCCCCGACTCGATCTTCGCGCGCCGCGCAACGGTCGGCCTGAAAAGCAAATGGGGCGAACTGACGCTCGGCCGCAACTTCACCGTCACGTATGACTACATGATGCCGTTCGACCCGATGGGTTACTCGCAGAACTATTCATGGGCCTCGTCGTCGATGGCGACCGGCGGGCGCAAGGATGGCATGTTCACGCGCTCGTCGAATGCGGTGCGCTACGACGGTGAATTCAGCGGCTTCAAGTTCGGCGCGTTGTACGGCTTCGGCAACGTGCCGGGCAGCATCAAGACCAGCTCGAAATACGACTTCGCGGCCGGCTACGAAACAGGCCCGTTCGCCGCGGTGGTCGCGTTCGACCGGCAGAACGGCGCGGCCGACAGCGTCACGCCGGCCGATGCGGTCAACTATATCCAGGGCATCCATGCCGGCCTGAGCTACGACTTCGGCAACCTGAAGACGATGGCCGGCTACCGCAACTACAAGCGCACGTATCGCACGAGCGCCGCGAACCAGTTGAGCGACATGTACTGGGTCGGCGGCTCGTATCAGTTCACGCCGACGTTCTCGCTGATCGGCGCCGTGTATCACCAGAACATCAAGGGCGGCACGGATGCCGATCCGACGCTCGTGTCGATGCGCGCGCAATACGCGCTGTCGAAGCGCACGGTGCTGTACGCAGCCGGTGCATTCGCGATCGGGCAGCATGGGCAGAAGGTCGGTGTATCGCGCGATGTCAACGGGTACGGCACCACGCAGGTCGGGGTGACGGCCGGGATTCAGCAGCGGTTCTGAGTCTGATGCGGCGGATGGCGGCGCGCGCGTTGCGTCGCTGCGCCGCGTCGCCCGTTCACTCGCGACGGGCCACCGTACCCTTGTTTGTTGCACGAAGCGTGCTCGCCGTACCCATCGGTATCGTGAAGAGATCACGTGCGTGAACGGTGCCCGCCGTGCGTTCGGCCACGCGGTGCACCGCCGCTTCTTCATCTGCCCTCGTCCATCGTGAACACCGATCGCACGAGGCTGCTCGTATCGCCCCAATGCACGCCGACGTCCGCCAGCGGCACTACCCGCGTCTCGATTGCCAGCCCCGCCGGCCCGGCCGCGTCGAATACGCCGCGCACCGAGGCCAGCAGGCGCGGCAACGGCACACTGCCGAGGCCGCTGCCCATCAGCTCGATGGCGGTCGCCCGCAGCACCGCGCCCGGCAGCAGCACATCCGCGCCGCCGATCGAACCGATCTGCACGAAGCGCAGCCGGCGGCCTTCGGGCGTCGCCTTCGCCGCAGCAACCAGCAGCGTCTGCGCGCTGGCACCCCACAAATAGTCGAGCACAACGTCTACGCCTGCGCGAAAGTGTGGCTCGAGCGCACGCGCCAGATGCGCGTCGTCCTGCTGCAGCGACACGACGGCATCCGCGCCCGCGTTCAGCAATGCCTGCGGCGCAGCCGCGTTGCGGCCGGTCGCGATCACCTTCGCCGCGCCGAGATGCTTCGCGATCCGCACCGCCAGCCGCCCCGACGTACCGGTCGCGCCGTTGACGAGCACCGTCTCGCCCGCGACGAGCCGGGCGCGCTCGGTCAGCGCGGCCCACGACGACATCCCGGGAATCGCGATCGCCGCGGCCGTGATGTCGTCGAGCGCGTCGGGCAACGGCACGCACCGCGTATCGGGCACGATCGTGCACTCGGCCATCGCGCCGAACGGTGCGGGCGCGCCGAAGAAATAGACGCGCTGCCCGTCATCGAGGCGGCCCACGCCGTCGACGCCGACGACGAACGGATAACGCCATTCCGACGAGTAATGCGTACCGGACGCCCGCCCCTGCGCGATCCGGCTCAGCGCGGACGCCGTCACGTCGATCAGGCGATGGCCCGGCATCGCGCGCGGTGCTTCGAAATCCATATGGACGGGACGCTCGCCGGCGCCCGTCACGACTGCTGCTTTCATGGTGACTCCTTGAATCGGGATACTCGATCGACAGTTCCCGCGCGTGTCAATGCGCTTCGAGCCACGCGCGCAGCGTGGGATCGCGTACGTCCAGCACGTCGAACAGGCCAAGTGCGCGCAACGCGGGCAACGCGTCGATCGTGTCGGCCTCCGCGCGCGCCCGGTCGGCAGGCGCAGCGTTCGGGTCGGTCAGCACTCGCGCGTTGACCAGGAACGCGCCGACGGTGCCCTTGCGGATCGTCGTTCCGCCGGCCTCGATCCGGTCGGCATGGTCGGGAAGCATCTGTTCGGCTCGCATCGTGTCGTACTCCGGTTGTCATCGATGGATGCAGTGTAGGCGTGCGAATCCGGCCGATCTCCGGTATAACGGCCATTCGATACCGCTATCCGGCCATGTCCGATCCACTCCTGCCCGCCCGATTCGTCACGTCCGACGACGGCCCGTTCGTCGTCGCGGCCGTCCTGTCGCAACGCGATCCGCGCGTGACGCCATCCCACTCGCACGCGCGCGGCCAGCTCGTCGGCGCGCTGAGCGGGCTGCTGACGATCGGTCTCGACGATCAGGACTGGGTCGTGCCGGCGATCCATGCGATCTGGATTCCGCCGCATTGCCGGCATTCGCTGCGCTCGTTCGGGCCGATTTCCGGCTGGTCGGCGTTCGTTGCCGAAGCACGCTGCGCGGCGCTGCCGGATACGCCGCGCGCGATCCGCACGACGCCGCTGCTGCGCGAGGCCGTGCAGCGGGCGGCGAGTTGGGAGGGTTCGGCGCTGGATGCCGCTCAAACGCGGATCGCCGACGTGATCCTCGATGAAATCGCATCGTCGGAAGTCGAGGCGCTGGGGCTGGTGCGGCCGCAAGATCCGCGGCTGATGAAGATCACCGATGCGCTTGCCGCCGATCTAGCGGACAACCGGCGGCTGGAGGAATGGGCCGAATGGGCCGGCATCAGTGCGCGGACGATGAGCCGCCGCTTCGTCGCGGAGACGGGGCTGACGTTCGCGCAGTGGCGTCAGCAGGCCAGGCTGCTGCGGGCGCTGGAGCGCATTGCCGACGGCGTGCCGGTGACGACGATCGCGCTCGACCTCGGGTACGACAACGTGAGCGCGTTCATCGACATGTTCCGGCGCGCGTTGGGAACGACGCCGGGGAGGTATATGGCGCTTACGACGCGTGACACCAGGGATGGCAGAATTCAGTCATAGCCCATGCAGCTCATCTTCGGATCAAAGACTTTGGCACGCCCCTCGCTCCACACCTGCTTCGCTTCGCCAGGACGACCGGCCTTCGGCATGCATGTCGGCTATTGGATCAGGCTCATTTGCCCGCCTCCTGATTCAACGCCTTCTCCACCTTTTCGTGCAGTTGCCGGTCGTATGCCTCGGCCGCTTTGTCGCGCTCGCGCAGCGCCTGCATCTGCGCGTTCGCCGTGGCGTCGAGCACACCCTGAACGACATACGGATCGTTGCTGGCCGGCTTGTCCAACGAACTGCCGTCGTCGACGCGGACGCGAATCCGATCGTCCTCGAGGAACTGCACCACGAAGTTGTACTGCGTGGGTCCATACGGCGGCACTTTTGCCACGGCTTCGAGCCATTGGTCGCCGCTACGGTCGTTGGCGTCGTATGGGTGCGAGTCACGCTCCCAACGCACGTGCACCGTCATACCGTCGCGCCACTTCTCCGGCACATAGACGCAGCACGATTCGGAGCCACCACCACTCGGTTCCCCGGTCTTGCCAACCGGTGCGATATTCGGACCTCCCCCGCTTCGACCTTCGGCATCCGTGATGGAGAAACTTCCAACCCCATACGATGCGTAATTCAATCCGCTGACCGACGCCGGATTCTCGACCGCGCTGGCGGCAGGCGCCACCGGCGCGGCCACGCCTGCCTGCGACGTCCTAATGGCAACCGGCCACCAGCACGCCCAACGAGAGCGCAGCCAGAAGCCGCACCGGCATGGCTGAAGGTCGCGCCCTGCGGCGCATCGGAACATTTTTCATTGGGCGAATCAACTTGCTTCCTCGAACTGCTTTCTGATCGGCATAGACCCGATGGGACTTGTCGCGCGTTCGAACCCTCATCGTGTGCGCGGCGCTGCTCTTGGCCGCCTCGTCGGCTAAGTGACCGCCTTCGCGGTATTGATCAGCGTTTGTATATCGCCGTTCCATTTGGGGAGCGGCGCTGGCGGCAAGGGCAATATCTTGTCCAGGTTGGGAAGCTTCAATCGCCCATCGTAAAGTTTCAAGATATCGACGAATTTGCCATAGCGTCGAGCACGTACTTTGTCGACATGGCCGACCAGGTTGGTGCCATTGTCGAGGTCCATCCCGTCAAATTCCGCAGCAAGGCTATCGGCACATTTGGCGCTTCCCAGCTTGACGCCTTCATGCAAGACGTTCAGTGCACGGCGTTTTGCCTCGAGCGTATTGGGACGGGCGTAGATCAACCCCAGTTTCTCTGCCGCATCGCCATACCCCTGTGCCAGCGCACATTCGAGCATCCTGGTTCCCACCGCCTGGTTGGCCCAAAAACCCTCGCCGGGATTGTCGTAAGACGCGGCCAGCTTGTAGCCAAGGAAAGCCATCGCGGCCGGACTCCCCATATCGGCTGCTCGCTGGAAAAATGCGTACGCCGTCCTGGCACCGCCGCCCTTGACCACTCCGTCGAGGTGATATATGCCCATCCGGTCGTATGCATCGGGAATATCGAGCCTCATGGCCCTCTCGACCCACTGAATCGCAGCTTCAGGATCGTGTTCCGGTACGCCGGAACGATTGCTCAAAATCAGCGACGCCAGGTTGAGCATCGCCTTCCAGTGGTTTCTTCCGGCCGCCTGTAGATAGAGCTGATACACCTTGGCATAGTCGATGTTGTCGGCGGGTATGGCCGGATCGTCCAATGTCAACGCTTGCTGAAACCATATTTCCGCCTGCGGATCAACTGGAGACACCCGTTGTGCCTCAACTACGCAGGTGAAGTCTTTTCGATGTGGATCGAAGAGCGGCAGTTTTTCGTCACGTGGGAGATCAGACGTCGCAGTGGTCCACTGATGATCGACGGAAGTCAGGATGCCTGCATGCGCCGCCGAGACGAGCAGTAAAGCGGCGAGCGAGAAGCGCAACGCATCAATCAAAAATTTCATGTGCGGCCCGACTCGTCAGTGCCACCGATACCGTCACCATTTGACACGGAGACCGAACGGGACGACATCGTGGTCGACGAACAGCGCTCGGTGCTCAAGTCGGGACGGTTGCGCAAGAGGTTACGCTTCCACTCGTTATGAATATGCGCGCTCCAGCGAGCCCGGAAGCATCCACTCAACGCCAGCCGCATCAGAAAATCGCGAAGCGGCGCGGGATAAAGCACACAGGCATCGTAGACGGCCGTGAATGGCGAACTCGTCATTCGTAACCCATCCGCAGCTCCTGAGCCTGCCTGCTCAACTCATCCATTGCGTCGGCACTCGCTTGATCGCGCTCTGCCTTGTAGTGCATCAGATCGGAAAAACGCACACGCCGATGCTTGCCCGTCCGGTGATACGGCAGTGCATTCGATTCAAGCAGCTTGATCAAGTGCGGGCGAGAAACATTGAGCAAATCCGCCGCTTCCTGAGTAGTCAATTCCGCGTGAACCGGTACGACCTTGACCGCGTTGCCGTCGGCCAGCTCCTCGAGAATATCCACCAACAGCCGAAGTGCGGACGTCGGGAGTTCAACCTGATGCGCGCGATTCTCGTCGTCAAAGATCTGAATGCGCTGCGTATCGGTTCGCGTCGCGAGATACGCAGCCAATATGCGCTGCCCTTCGACAGCCGCCTGCATCTCGCGCTCGACAGGCAAGATCACGTCGGGTGTCGTGGGATGGGGCATCGCGCTGTCCAATCGAGGGTTGCAGAAGTGCATCATCTTATTCGAAATAAACGGAAATCGTAATATTCGAAACACGATATCGCCCCAATTACGCGAATGAAACCCCACTTGACTTAATACGTCCCATTCCCCTTCTTCACGGCCTGCTCCCCCTTCCCCTTGAACTGCACAGCCAACCGCTCCGCCCCCCTCGCCAGCAGCGTCGTATCGACACCGACCGCGACGAACAACGCCCCCGCCTCCAGATAGCGCCGCGCGGCCGCCTCATCGGCGCTCAGAATGCCCGGCGCCTTGCCAGCGGCCTTGATCGTCCGGATCGCACCATCGATTGCCGCCTGCACATCCGGATGTCCCGGATTGCCGAGATGCCCGAGATCAGCCGCGAGATCCGCCGGCCCGATGAACACACCGTCCACACCTTCGACCCGCGCAATCGTCTCGATCGCGTCGAGCCCCGCCCGCGTCTCGACCTGCACGAGCACGGCCATCTCGTCGTTCGCGCGATGCAGGTAGTCACCGACGCGATTCCACCGCGACGCACGCGCCAGCGCACTGCCCACGCCACGAATCCCGTGCGGCGGATAACGCGTCGCCGCCACCGCCGCGCGCGCCTCGTCGGCGCTCTGCACCATCGGCACGAGCAATGTCTGCGCCCCAAGGTCGAGCACCTGCTTGACGATCACCGGATCGTTCCACGGCACGCGCACGACCGGATGCGACGGATACGGCGCGATCGCCTGCAGTTGCGCGAGGATCGTCGGCACCGTGTTCGGCGCATGCTCGCCGTCGATCAGCAGCCAGTCGAAACCGGCGCCCGCGACCACTTCGGCGCTGTACGGATTCGCGAGCCCGAGCCACAGCCCGATCTGCGCATCGCCGCGTGCCAGCGCGGCCTTGAAGACATTCGAAGGAATCTGCATCGCTCGCTCACCTCACTCGAAGTAGCACTGGATCGTCCCGAGCGGGCCGTAGTCGACGCTGAACGTATCGCCCGGCCGCGCCGCGCACGGCCGCGTGAACGAGCCGCCGAGCACGATCTGCCCCGGCTCCAGCGCGACATCGAAGCGCGCCAGCCGGTTCGCGAGCCACGCGACGCCGTTCGCCGGATGGTTCAGCACGCCGGCCGCGACGCCCGTTTCCTCGACCACGCCATTACGCGACATGATCGCCGCGACCCAGCGCAGGTCGACGTCCTGCGGTTTCACCGGCCGCCCGCCGATCACGACGCCCGCGTTCGCCGCGTTGTCGGCGATCGTGTCGAACACCTTGCGCGGCCGCTTCGTGTCGGGGTCGATCGACTGGCTGCGCGCGTCGATGATCTCGAGCGCCGGCACCACATAGTCGACCGCGTCGTACACGTCGAAGATCGTGCAGTCCGGGCCGGTGAGCCGCTTGCCGAGCACGAACGCGAGCTCGACCTCGACGCGCGGCACGATGAAGCGGCCGGTGGGAATCGTGCCGCCGTCGGCGAAGAACATGTCGTCGAGCAGCGCGCCGTAGTCGGGCTCGTCGATCTGCGACGTGTTCTGCATCGCCTTCGACGTCAGGCCGATCTTGTGGCCCTTCAGCGTGCGGCCTTCCGCGAGCTTGAGGGCGACCCACGTGCGCTGGATCGCATACGCGTCGTCGATCGTGATGTCGGGATGGTCGAGCGAGATCTGGCGGATCTGCTTGCGCTCGCGCTCGGCGTCGTGCAGGCGCTGCGCGAGCTGGTCGATGATGGCGGGTTCGAGCATGGTCGGATCGGGAATGGGGTTCAGCCGGCCCGCTTGTAGCGGGCGTGAATGTTGTTGTGCTTGTACGAGCCGCTTTCGCTGAACTCGGTCAGTTCCATCGACAGCGCCAGGTAGCGTTTCGCGTATAACTCCGCGAAATGCGCGTTGATCGCGTCGAACAGTGCGTCGCACGCGGCCTTTTTCTGCTCGTCGGTACGGCCCGAGCCGATCTTGAGCGTCACGTGGACGAACGCGTCGTCCTCCGTGCCGTCGGCCACGCAATAGTCCTGCAGCTCGATCGCGCGCGAGCGGATGCCGCCCGTCGGGAACACGCCGCCCTGTGCGATCAGCGTGGCGTTGATCGTGCGCAGCAGCGCGGGAATGCGCGCGTCGTCGCGAATGTTCGCGGTGTATTCGACGACGATGTGTGGCATGGCGGGTCTCCTGTCGAAGGCGTGGCGCAGCGCTCAGGCGAGCGGAAAGATCGCATTGATCTGCCCGGTGCCCGAACTCGCGAAATAGTCGGTGACGATCTCGACGGGCTTGTCGTAGCGATCCCAGCCGAGCAAGCCGAGCAGCATCGCGGTGTCGTGCATCCCGCCTTCGCCGTGGCAATGCGTGTTGTACTCGGGCAGCATCGCGCAGAAGGTCTTGAAGTCCCCCTGCTTCCACAGCTCGACCACCCGCAGGTCGACCTGCCGGAAGAATTCGCGGCTGATCTCGTGGATCGACTCCTCGGGGCTGCCGTTGTCGTTGAAGCGGTGCGACAGCGACCCGCTCGCGAGAAACGCGACGTTCGAATCGCTCTTCTCGATCGCTTGGAGCAGCGCCTCGCCGAAGCGCCGGCTTTCGTCGAGCTGATGCCACATGCACCAGCCGGCGATCGACACGACCTTGAAGTGCTGGTCGGCGTTCATGTAGCGCATCGGCACCAGCGTGCCGTATTCGAGTTCGAGGCTGTCGATCTCGTGCGCGCGGGTCGCGATCCCGCGCTCGGTGGCCGTCTCGGCGATCAGCCGGCCGAGCGCCGGGTTGCCTGGATACGCGTACTGCATGTCGCGGATGAAATGCGGCAGCTCGTTGCTCGTGTACGTGCCCGAGAACTGCGCATTGCAGTTCACGTGATAGCCGGCGTTGACGAGCCAGTGCACGTCCGACACGACGATCGTGTCGACGCCGAGCGCGCGGCAGCGCTCGCCGATCAGTTGATGGCCGCGGATCGCCGCTTCGCGGCAGCCGTGATGCCTGCCGGGCAGTTCCGACAGGTACATCGACGGCACGTGCGTGATTTTCGCGGCGAGGGACAGTTTGCCCATCGTTCAAGTCTCCTGTCGGCCGGAGTTAGCGCTTTAGCGCTTACTCCGGCCCCATGCTCGGCCGGCGTGCCGGCCAAGGAATCATTTGTGCTGCCGACGACCGTCGCCCGTTACACGCCCCAGCGCGGAATGTGGTGCGAACCCATCGAGATGCACACGTTCTTGATCTCCGCGAACACCTCGAAACTGTATTCGCCGCCCTCTCGTCCGGTGCCCGACTCCTTCACGCCGCCGAACGGCTGGCGCAGGTCGCGCACGTTCTGGCTGTTCACGAACACCATCCCGGCCTCGATGCCGCGTGCGAGGCGATGCACCTTGCCGACATCCTGCGTCCAGATGTACGAGGCGAGCCCGTAGGACGTGTCGTTCGCGAGCCGCAGCCCTTCTTCCTCGTCCTCGAACGGGATCAGGCACGCGACCGGCCCGAAGATCTCTTCTTGCGCGACGCGCATCCGGTTGTCGACGTCGGCCAGCACGGTCGGCCGCACGAAGTTGCCGTTGCGCAGATGGTCGGGCAGGCCCGCCGGCTTGTCCGCGCCGCCCGCGACCACGCGCGCGCCTTCCTGCTCGCCGATGCGGATATAGCCCGTCACCTTCTCCCAGTGCTGGCGCGTGATCATCGCGCCGAGATTCGTGGCCGGATCGGACGGATCGCCAACGATCAGGTTGTTCGCGCGGCGCGCGAATTCCTGCACGAAGCGGTCGTAGATCGTGCGCTGCACGAAGATCCGCGAGCCGGCCGTGCAGCGTTCGCCGTTGATCGAGAAAATCGTGAACAGCGACGCATCGAGCGCGCGATCGAAATCGGCATCGTCGAAGATCAGCACCGGCGACTTGCCGCCAAGCTCCATCGAATACTTCTTGAGACCCGCACGCTCCATGATCCGCTTGCCGGTGACCGTGCCGCCGGTGAACGACACCGCGCGCACGTCCGGGTGGCGCACGAGTGCATCGCCAGCCGTCGCGCCATAGCCCTGCACGACGTTCAGGACGCCCGGCGGAATGCCGGCTTCGAGCGCGAGGCGGCCGAGCTGGTCCGCCGTCAGCGGCGACAGTTCCGACATCTTCAGCACGGCCGTGTTGCCGAGCGCGAGACACGGCGCCGTCTTCCACGTCGCGGTCATGAACGGCACGTTCCACGGCGACACCAGCGCACACACGCCGACCGGCTGGTACAGCGTGTAGTTCAGCATCTGGTCGTCGACCGGATAGGTGCGGCCGTTCATCTGCACGCACACTTCCGCGAAGAAGTTGAAGTTCTCCGACGCGCGCGGAATCAGCTGCTTGCTCGTCTGCGCGATCGGCAGGCCGGTGTCCTGCGTCTCCAGCGCCGCGAGCATCGGCACGTTCTTCTCGATCAGCTCGCCGAGCTTGCGCATCAGCTTCGCGCGCTCCTTGGCGGGCGTGTTCGCCCATTTCGGGAACGCTTCCTTCGCGGCGCGCACGGCCGCGTCGACTTCGGCCTCGCCGCCCGATGCGACGTCGGTGATGACCTCGCCGGTCGCGGGATTCAGCGTCGTGAACGTCTCGCGGCTCTCGACTTCGCGGCCGTCGATCCAGTGCTTGATGGTCATGCTCTCTCCTTGGGCGACGGGCTCAGCCGGCGCGATAGTAGTCTGCTTCGCCGACGATCGTGTTCACGAGCCGGCCAATCCCTTCGATCTCGGTCACGACCTCGTCGCCCGGCTTCGTGTCCGCCAGCCCCTCGGGCGTGCCGGTCAGGATCAGGTCGCCCGGCGAGAGCGTCATGAAGCCGCTGATGTGCTCGATCAGCGCGGGCACGTCGAAGATCATGTCGCGCGTGCTGCCGCGCTGCGTCTCCTGGCCGTTCACCGTCGTGCGCAGCGTCAGGTCGCCCGCATCGCCGATCTCGTCGCGGCTGACGAACCACGGCCCGAGCGGCGTGCAGGTGTCGCGGTTCTTCACGCGCAGGTTCGGGCGGTAGTAGTTCTCGAGATAGTCGCGGATCGCGTAGTCGTTCGCGACCGTGTAGCCGGCCACGTAGTCGAGCGCCTGCGCGCGACTCACGTTGCGCGCGGGCCGGCCGATCACGACGGCCAGCTCGCACTCGTAATGCATGTGGGTGGCATCCGCCGGGCGCACGGTGCGCGACCGGTGGCCGATGAACGTGTTCGGCCCCTTCAGGAAGATCAGCGGCTCGCTCGGCGCGTTGAACGCGAGTTCCTTCGCGTGGTCGGCGTAGTTGAGGCCGAGCGCGAACGTCGTGCGCGGCGCGACGGGTGGCAGCCATTCGACCGCCTCTTCCGCGACGACGCGCCCCGTATCGAGGCGGATCGCACCGTCGCCGGCCGGTTCGGCCGCATGCAGTGCGCCGTTGTAGATGACGCGTGCGGTTTTCATCGTGCTTCCTCCGCGATCAGCGTGTGTCGCAACGTGCCGATGCCGGCGGCCGAAATCTCGATCGTGCTGCCCGCGCGGGCGCGCGGTGCGCCGCCGGCAACGCCGAGCAGCAGGACATCGCCCGCGTCGAAGGACATGAAGGCCGTCACGTCGGCGATCAGCTCGCGCACGGGCCGAATCAGCGTGGCCGTCGAGGCAGACACGGCTACCTCGCCATCGATCCGCACGGTCAGGCCGATCGCGTCGACCTCGCCTAGCGCAGAGGCCGGCACGATCGCCGGGCCCAGCGGGCAGAAACCATCGCGGCACTTGAAGCGCACGGCCGGACGGTAGTAATCGGGATGCGGCACCGACACATCGCTTGCGAGCGTGAAGCCGTGCACATAGTCGAGCGCCCGTTCGGCCGGCACGCGCGTCGCGCGGCGAGCAAACACGACGGCCACCGATGCGCCTATCTCCAGCGCGTCGACACCGGCCGGCACGATGACGGCCGCGCCGTCGCTCGCATGCGTGTTGGCGGGCTTGATGTACAGGATCGGCGCCTGCGGCGGGCGGCCGTAAGGCGGTGCGTTCACGGCATCGCCGAGCGCGTCGAGCGCCGCGCACTCGTTGAGCAGCGCACCGTAGACGGTACCGATGGCGACCGGCAACGGCGGCGCCGCGGCGGTCGTGCAAGACAGCTCCATGCGTCATTCCCCTGCCGCGCGTCGCGGCGCATCGTCAATAGTTAATATCTTAAGTAAACAATCGAACGCTGGCAACCTCGATTACCCTGATAGGCGAAATTCACTACCCGCGGCTGTTAAGATTGATGCGTCCCCGTCCTCTGCTCTCCCCGATGAACCGTACGCTCGACCACCGCAACCTGGCCATGCTGCTGCTCGAGGCCCGCGAAACGCTGATGGGTCTGTTTCGCCCCATTCTCAAGGAATTCGCGCTGACCGAACAGCAATGGCGGATCATCCGCGTGCTCGACGGCGAACCGGCGCAGGCGCTCGAAGCGGGACAGATCGCGCGGCGCTGCTGCATCCTGAGCCCGAGCCTGACCGGCGTGCTGGAACGGATGGAGCGCGACGGCCTGATCACGCGCACGCGCGCGCAGGAAGATCAGCGCCGGCTGCTGGTCAGCCTGACACCGCAAAGCAGGAAGCTGGTCACGGAAATCGGTCCGCGGATCGACGAGCAGTACCGGCAGCTCGAATCGCGGTTCGGCCAGGACGGCCTCGAAGACATCTACCGCGCGCTCGACCGGCTCATCGAGCTCGGCGGCAACACGTGAAAACGGCGCCCGTTCCCGCCCACCGCGGGAACGGGCGCCGGTGCGGCGCGGGTGATCAGTGCACCGTGCCGCGGATCAGCTCGGTCACGGCCACGCCGCGCGACGTGCGCATGCATTCTTCGACGTAGTCGATGAACGGCAGCGGCTCGAAATCGATTTCGTCGCGCACGCGGCGGTTGTCGAACACGCGATCGACCGTCGCGAATTCCCCGCAGCGCTGCAGTGCCCGGCCGATCACGCGTTCGAGTGCCGGATCGGTCCGCCCCAGCACATCGCGCACCACGAGCGGCAACTCGGCCGGCGCACACGCCGCGTAGCGCGGCGCGCCCGTCATCCCCGCCGCCTCGTCCATCGCACGCACGATCTGCGCGACCTGCGGCGCCTCGTCGCCGGCCGACACGTGATACAGGTCGTGCGCGAGCGTCGGCTTGACGGCCAGCAGCATCGTCGCGCGCGCCACGTCGTCCACCGACACGATGTCGATGCGCGTCATCGGCCGCGCGGTGAAGCGGCGCGCGGCATGCGCGAGCCGGAACATCCAGAACGAATTCGGCGCGGGCCGCGTACCGAGCACCGTGTGGCCGACCACATGCGACGGCCGCACCACGACGAGCGGCAGCCCGAGCGCCCGCAGCCGCTGCTCGGTCTCGGCCTTCGCATGCAGGTAGTCCGCCGCGAGCACCGCACCCGGCAGGCCTTCTTCGTCGCGCGCGACGTCGTTCGCCGCAGCGGCCGCGGCTTCTTCCTGCACGATCCCGCCGCGGCCCGCATGCGCATAGGCCGTGCCGACGTACACGAAGCGCTGCAGGCGCGGCGCCCGGGCGAAGCGCTCGGCGAAGCGCACCGCATCGGCGATGTCGGCGCGCAGGTGCGCGCCGTCGGCCGGCGACGCATGGCCCGCGCAATGAATCACGTGCGTCGCGGCGGCGAGGCGCGGCGCGTCGGCGCCCTGCCACACGTCGCCGAGCGCACCGACGATCACGTTCGCATCGGTCAGGCGCGACGCCCAGTACGGCGCCAACCCCGCGCGCAGCGCCGCTTCGCGCAGCCGCGCGACGGCGTGGCCGCGATCCTGCGCACGCACGACGCAGACGATGCGGTCGAGCAGCCCCGCATTGACGAGCGCCGTCAGTACGGTACTGCCGATGAAGCCGGTTGCGCCGGTCAGCACCAGCCGCCCGACGTTCGCCGCCGCGACCGGTGCGCTGGCCGGCGACACGAGGCTCGTCCGCCAGTTGAGCGACAACGCGGTTTTCCAGATCAGCACGATAGTCTCCTTCGAAGAGTCGGCCGGGCGGCGCGACGCCCGCGGTTGCGGGCTGCGCACGGCTCACCGGCCGGGCCGGGGCCTGACGCGCGCCCCGGCAGTCCCGATCGGGCGTGCGGCCCGCGATCGCGTCGATCGCGTCTCTGGCACGAGGCGGCGGCAGCCGCCGAGGACGGGCGTCCGCGGCACTGGATCAGGAAGATCTCAGTGTGGGGCCCGACCGCAGGCAAGTCTGTCCCGAAAGTTTCGTGAAAGTGTGCCGATTTGTATGGGATTGTCGGAGTGTGTCGTACCGGGCGCGCCGTCAACCTGCCGTAACATCCGATCAGCCCGCGTTCCGACGGTGCGGCGCCCCGGTCGGCCCGGTTTCCCCGGCGGGTCGTGCGCGACAGATCGACGCGCCTCGCGGCCATGTCATCCCATGTCTCGATGATCGGCCGCCCCCCATCGGCACCGCGATCGCCGGTACGCGTGTGTTTGCGCGTGCTGGGCCGGAATTACCATGAATCGTCAGACGTCGTTCCATCTGAAATCGCAATGGACTCAATATGAATTTATTGCGGATTATCACTTGCGTTTCACGCCAGTCTATCTAGACTGGTCAAGTCAAAACGGTCGAATGTGTCATTTTTTTAGGAGACGATCACAATGCGCCTCACCATTCGGATTAATGGCAGCGAATCGGCAACCCGGCATGCCTTCGCGGTACTGTGGGTCGATACCGACGAGGGCCTGTGGTCGCGCGAGGCACATCAGGGCATGGATCTTCCGACCTGGGGCAAGGTCCGCGACGTCGAGGGCGCAATGGCGCTCTGCGCGGCCGACAGCGGGAATGCCGTGTGCCAGTTGAAGGGACTGTCGTTCGGTGCGACGCAGCGCGAACAGGGCCCCGCGGTGCTCGCCGGCAATCATCCCGGCGCGTGGCGACTGCAGGCTGTCGATCGTTGCACGAGCGAGCCGGAATACCGGGAATTCATTTCCGTCGCCCGATAGAAATAATCGATGTAATTCGTCTGCGGTTTTCGGGTTTATTCCGGTTTCAGCGATATTCATTTCGATATTCAGCATTAACGGCGCCCCACTTCGGGGCGTTTTCATTTTCCGGCTTAAAGAAATAACCACGGGCCGGTCAATTGATCGCACACCGGGGAGGATCGGCCTCGATCCGTACCGGAAATCCCCCAACCGCCCGTTCTGCACGTCGCAAGTCACCCGAGTTTCATCGTCACCTGCTTCGGGAAAATGTCGCTCCCTCCCCCTTTTCCACCCGGTGTCAGCGCGCCGATACCCGCTTTTTCTCGGGGCCGGAACATACTTTCCCCACACGGCGTTTACTCATTTATTACAATCGCATTATTCAGACTGACTCGCCGCCCTCGGGCGGCCCGACCCGGCCCTTGCATGAGCGTGAAAAAGAAGACCCACCCCGCCGATCCGTACGCGGCCGCGACCAAGCATCCGATGCTTGCGTCGCGCCTGCCGATGTGGCGCTCGAAGCTGATCGTGATCATCGTGTTCCTCGCGTTCGCCGCGCTGATCGGCCGCGCCTTCTGGGTGCAGGTCGCGAACAAGGAGTTCTACGTCGGCCAGGGTCAGAAACGCTACCAGCGCACGATCGAGCTCGACGCGACGCGCGGGCGCATCGTCGACCGCAACGGCGCGATGCTTGCCGTCAGCCTGTCGACCTATGAAATCTGGGCGAACCCGAAACAGGTCGCCGACACCGATTACCCGCAGATCTCGAAGCTGCTCGACATGCCGCTCGTCGAGGTCAAGCGGCGTCTCGGCAACGACAAGACGTTCGTGCTGCTCAAGCGGCAGGTCGACGCGGACACCGCGGGCAAGCTCGACAAGCTCGCGATCGACGGCGTCACGCAGATCGCCGATTCGAAGCGTTTCTACCCGGAAGGCGAATCGGCCGCGCACGTGGTCGGCTTCACGAACGTCGAGGACAAGGGGCAGGAAGGCGTCGAGCTCGCGGCGAATGCGCGCCTGGTGGGCACGTCCGGGCAGCGCGAGGTGATCCGCGACCGGCTCGGCCGCATCGTGTCGGATACGCGCCCGCTCGTCCCGGCGCAGCACGGCGCGACGATCGAACTGACGATCGACCGCCGCATCCAGCAGCTCGCGTTCAGCCAGCTCAAGGCGGCCGTGGTCGAGAACAACGCGGTGGCCGGCAGCGTCGTGGTGCTCGACGCGCAGAACGGCGAGATTCTCGCGCTCGCGAACTATCCGACCTTCGACCCGAACGATCGCGCGCGCCTCACCGGCCAGCAGTTGCGCAACCGCGCGGTGATCGACACGTTCGAGCCGGGCTCGACGATCAAGCCGCTCGTCGTCGCGCTGTCGATCGACGAGCGCAAGGTCACGCCGAACACGATCATCAACACGTCGCCGGGCACCTACAAGATCGGCCCGGCCGTGATCCACGACACGTCGAACCACGGGTCGCTGACGGTGTCGCAGGCGCTGCAGAAGTCGAGCAACGTCGCGCTCGCGAAGCTCGCGCTGAACCTGCCTGCCGAAACGATCTGGAACAAATACCAGGAATACGGAATCGGCCGCGCACCGGAACTCACGTTCCCGGGCGTCGCGTCGGGCCGGCTGCGCGGCTACAAGCGCTGGCGGCCGATCGAGCAGGCGACGATGGCGTACGGCTACGGCCTGTCGATGTCGCTGCTGCAGATCGCGCAGACCTACACGGCCTATGCAGGCGACGGCACGCTGCACCCGGTGTCGCTGCTGAAGAACGGCACCGACCAGCAGACGATCGACGCGCATCGCGGCCACCGCGTGACGTCGCCGCAAACGGCCGCGGCGATCCGCTCGATGCTCGAGATGGCGGTCGGCGAAGGCGGCACGGGGCGCCGCGCGCGCGTCGACGGCTACCGGATCGGCGGCAAGACGGGTACCGCGCGCAAGCAGGTCGGCGCGACCTATGCGAAGGGCAAGTACCGCGCGCTGTTCGCCGGGATGGCGCCGATGAGCAACCCGCGCCTGATCGTCGCGGTGATGATCGACGAGCCGCGCGGCAAGGGCTACTACGGCGGCACGGTGGCCGGCCCGGTGTTCGCGTCGGTCACGAGCGGCTCGCTGCAGTTGCTCGGCGTGCCGCCCGACGCGCCGGTCGAGCCCGAGAAGGCGCCGCCGGCGAAGGCCGTTGCGCCGCAAAAGACGGTGGCTGCACCGAAAGCGGCGGCAACCCAGGCCAAGACAGCCGCGGCGCCGAAAGCCGCCGCATCCCTGAAGACTGCCTCGCCATCGAGCGCGCCGGCGCAGGCAAACACGGCGGCGGGTTGATCGGCGCTGCCCGCGCGACGCGCCGCCGTCCCGGCGCGCGCGTCACGCCCCGACAGCCTCGTCGCCGCCTCAGACCTACCCGTCATCGGGCACCGTCCCACTTTCCAGGAACGCCGCGCATCATTTGAGCGTTCCCGCCGCTACTCCCTACCAATTTTTCACGCCTCGGCCCACCCGGGCCGCCGCGCCCTGCCCGGTACGCGGCACGATGCCGCGTGCCGTCAATGTGCAGCGGCCGCGGCCGGCTTCGTCATCCTGCCGAGCACGTGCTCGGTCATCCCGCGCGCGAGTTCGGTCTCGCCCATGAACACCGTGCCGATCCCCTCGCTCGACAGCAGCGCGGCCTCGTCGCCGCTGTTCGTGCACAGCACGACCTCGAGCGCCGGATTCAAGGTGCGCGAGATCTCGACGATCTGCCGCACGTCGAACACGTCGGGCAGCGTGACGACCAGCATCCCGGCGCGCGCGATGTGCGCCTGCACGAGCACGATCGGCTCGATCGCGTCGCCCGACACGGCGGCGACGCCGTCCTCACGCAGTTTCTCGACGAGCTCGCGATTCTGTTCGACGACGACATACGCGATGCCGCGCTCGTCCAGCGCGTGCGCGATTCGGGTACCGACCTTGCCGTAGCCGACGATCACGACCTGCCCGGTCAGGTGCGTCTGCGGCGTCGACATCGGCAGCGCGGCGAGCGGATCGTCGCGCGCCTCGAGCTTGCGCGCGAACGCCGAATGCTTGCGAATCCACGCGAGCGCCGGATCGATCATCGCGAACAGCAGCGTGTTCATCGCGATCGAGATCAGCGCGACGGCCAGAATCAGGCTCTGCCCCTCGGCCGACAGCAGCCCCAGCGCACGGCCGAGCCCGGCGAGGATGAACGAGAACTCGCCGATCTGCGCGAGCCCCGCACCGACCGTCAGCGCGGTATTCAGCGGATAGCGGAACGCGATCACGAGCGCGACTGCCGCGAGCGTCTTGCCGATCACCACGATCGCGGCGACCTCGATCACGTGCAGCGGCTCCGCGAGCAGGATCTTCGGGTCGAACAGCATCCCGACCGAAATGAAGAACAGCACCGAGAACGCATCGCGCAGCGGCAGCGTCTCGTCGGCCGCGCGCCGGCTGAATTCCGACTCGCGCATCATCATCCCGGCGAAGAACGCGCCGAGCGCGAACGACACGTCGAACAGCTTCGCCGCGCCGAATGCGATGCCGACCGCGGCCGCGATCATGCACAGCGTGAACAGCTCGCGCGAGCCGGTGCGCGCGACGAGCCACAGAATGCGCGGAAACACGCGCTTGCCGACCACCAGCATCAATGCGATGAACGCCGCGACCTTCAGCATCGTGACGCCGAGCGTGCCCCACACGCTGCCGCCGGCCGCCTGCGCGTCGCCGGGCGGCGTGCCGCCGAGCAGCCCCGCGACGGGTGGCAGCAGCACCAGCACGAGCACCATCACGAGATCCTCGACGACGAGCCAGCCGACCGCGATGCGCCCGTTGACCGTCTCGACCAGCCCGCGCCCTTCGAGCGCTCGCAGCAGCACCACCGTGCTCGCGACCGACAGCGCGAGCCCGAACACGAGCGCCGCGCCGACGCTCCAGCCCCAGGTGAGCGCGAGCCCGCCGCCGAGCAGCGTGGCCACCGTAATCTGGACGATCGCGCCGGGCAGCGCGATCTTGCGCACCGCGAGCAGATCGCCGAGCGAGAAATGCAGGCCGACGCCGAACATCAGCAGCATCACGCCGACTTCGGCGAGCTGCTGCGCGAGCGACAGGTCGCCGACGAAGCCGGGCGTGCCGGGGCCGATCACGATCCCGGCGAGCAAATAGCCGACGAGCGGCGGCATTTTCAACAGCGACGCGAAATAACCGAAGACCATCGCGAGACCGAAACCGGCCGCGAGCAACGCAATCAGGCTGACGTCATGAGGCATCCCCCCTCCCGAAGTTCTTGTAACTATTTAGTAAGGTTCAAGAACGAAAGGATAAGGGATGAGGCGGAAAAATGGCGCGCCGCCGCGAAAAATTCACGCGGTGGCGCGCCTTTGCGGGGTGCAACCCCGGCGAAACAAAAGGCGCCGCGCGGAGACGGCGGCGCCTTGCAGCACATCCGATACGCGGGGCCGGCGCCCCGCCGCCCCGTCAGCGCGACGCTTGCGGGAACCGCGCGCCCGGCGGCGGTTCGGGCCGGGTCGACGGCACGCTCTTGCGCACCTTCGCGACCTGCGCGGCCGTCACGGCAGCCCCCGTGTTGCCCCAGCTCGTGCGCACGAAGTTGGACACGTCCGCGACTTCCTGGTCCGACAGGCGCCAGCCGAACGGCGGCATCGTGAACGTCGACGGCGCGGTGCGCGTGCCCTGCAGTGCGCTGCCTTCCAGCACGACGTGGATCAGCGAGGTCGGATCGTCGCCCTGCACGACCGGGTTGCCGGCGAGCGCCGGGAACACGCGCGTGTAGCCATGGCCGTCGCTGCGGTGGCACGCCATGCAGTTGTCGCGATAAACGGCCGCGCCCGGCTTGCTCGCGTCGCCGGTCTGCAGCGCCTTCGCGGCCGCCGCGTCGTACACGTGCGGCTGTTCGCCCTGCACGCGCGGCGGCAGCGTCTTCAGGTAGCGCGCGATCGCGTTCAGGTCGTCGTCGGTCATGTGCTGCATGCTGTGGCCGACCACGTCCGTCATCCCGCCGAACGCGGCCGTGCGCAGCGTGCGGCCCGTCTTCAGGAACTGCACGATCTCGGTTTCCGTCCACGTGCCGAGGCCCGTGCGCGGCTCGCCGCGCAGGCTCGTCGGCACCCAGCCGTCGATCGCCGCGCCGCCGGCCAGGAAGTCCGGGCCGTCCGCGTCGGTCAGCCCGCGCTCCTGCATGGTCGGCGCGCGCGGCGTATGGCATGCGCCGCAGTGGCCGAGACCCTGCACGAGATACGCACCGCGCGCGACCACCGGATCGGTGTACGGCGCCGCGTCGAACGGCTTCGGGGTCGGCGCGAACATCTTGCGCCAGATCCCGAGCGGCCAGCGCATCGACAGCGGCCACACGATGTCGACCGCGCGGTTCTCGTGCTCGACGGGCGCGACGCCGTGCATGAAGTACGCGTACAGCGCCTTCATGTCGTCGTCGGTCAGGCGCGCGTAGGACGGGAACGGCATGGCCGGATACATCGTGTCGCCGTTCTTGCGCACGCCTTCGCGCACGGCGCGCGTGAAGTCCTCGACGGTCCAGCCGCCCAGGCCCGTTTTCGGATCCGGCGTGATGTTCGTCGAGTAGATCCCGCCGATCGGCGTGTCGAATTTCAGCCCGCCCGCAAACGGCTTGCCGCCGCTCGCGGTGTGGCACGCGATGCAGTCGCCTGCCCGCGCGAGATATTCGCCGCGCTTGATCAAGGCCGCGTCGGCGGATTGGGCCGCGGGTGCGGCCGCCGGGCCGGAAGCCGCCGCGGGAGTTGCCGGCTGCGCGAACGCCGCCGTGCCCGCGAGGCCGAACGCGGCCCAGGCCGCACCGGCCGCCAGCGCGCGCGACATCCGGCGCGCGACGTTGTGGTTCATCGTCCTCTTCATGCGGTCACCAGCGGGGCGGGATTTTTCAGGTATTGCTCGCGGATCGCACGTGCCGACCAGTAGGCCAGCGCCGCGATGATCCCGGTCGGGTTGTAGCCGATGCCCTGCGGCAGCGCCGATGCGCCCATCACGAACACGTTGTGCACGTCCCAGCACTGCAGGTAGCGGTTCAGCACGCTCGTCTTCGGGTCGGTACCCATGATCGCGCCGCCGACGAGGTGGGTCGTCTGGTACGCGCGCGAATCGAAGTGCTTGCCGAACTCGCGCGTCGACACGCTGATCGCCTTCGGCCCCATCGCCTCCGCGATCTTCTTCATCTGCCCGGTCACGTACTGCGCCATCTTGATGTCGTTGTCCTTCCAGTCGAACGTCATCCGCAGCAGCGGCTGGCCGTACGAATCGCGATAGGTCGGATCGAGGTCGAGATACACGTCGCGGTACGACATGTTGGTGCCGTGCGCGTCCATCGAGATCGTGTGCGCGTAGTTGTCCTTCACCGCCTTCTTCCACGCCGAGCCCCACTGCGGCGTACCGGGCGGCGTCGCGATGCCGCTGATCGGCTTCACGCCGGCCTGGTTTACCCACAGCGGCGAGCCGCCGACGAAGCCGAGCGGGCCGTGGTCGAAGTTGTCCGCGTTGAAATCGTCCACCGCGACGCCGTTGCCGCCCGCGCCGATGAACGGATTCGTGTAGGTGTCCTTGTCGAAGAACGCCTTGATCGTCGACAGGTTCTGGTACGCGAAATTGCGGCCCACGACGCCTTCGCCCGAGATCGGGTCGTACGGCTTGCCGATGCCCGACAGCAGCAGCAGGTGCACGTTGTGGTACTGGAACGCGGCCACGATCACGAGATCCGCCGGCTGGTGCACTTCACGCCCGGCCGGATCGACGTAGGTCACGCCCGTCGCGCGCTTCTTCGTATCGTCGAGGTCGACGCGCAGCACGTGGCACTTCGAGCGCAGCTCGAAGTTAGGCGCCTGCTTCAGCGCGGGCAGGATGTTCAGGTTCGGCGACGCCTTCGAGTACATGTAGCACGCGTAGCCGCTGCAGTAGCCGCAGAAGTTGCACGGGCCCATCTGCACGCCGTACGGGTTCGTGTACGGCCCCGACGTGTTCGCCGACGGCAGCCGATACGGATGCAGGCCGAGCGACTTCGCCGCGTCGGAGAAGCGCTGCGCCGAATAGGTATTGAGCTGCGCGGGCAGCGGGAAGTTGTCGCTGCGGTTCGCCTCGAACACGTTGCCGTCGCCGACCACCTTGCCGCCGACCTTGTACGCCTGCCCCGACGTGCCGAACACCTTCTCCGCGAAGTCGAAATGCGGCTCGAGCTCCTCGTAGGTCACGCCCGTGTCCTGGATCGTCATCCCTTCGGGGATGAACTTCTTGCCGTAGCGCTCTTCATAGTGGCTGCGCAGGCGCAGCTCTTCCGGCGTGATCCGGAAATGCACGCCCGACCAGTGCAGCCCCGCGCCGCCCACGCCTTCGCCCGGCAGGAACGCGGCGAGCTGCCGGTACGGCAGCGCGGTGTCCTGCAGGCCGTGGCGGATCGACACGGTCGTCTTCGACAGGTCGAGGAACAGCTTCTTGCGGATGTTGTAGGTCAGCTCGTCGATCGTGTTCGGATACGCGCCGTCCGGATAGGTGTCGCGATACTCGCCACGCTCGAGCGCGACGACGTTCAGGCCCGCTTCGGTCAGTTCCTTCGCGAGAATCGCGCCGGTCCAGCCGAAGCCGACGATCACCGCATCGACATGCGGTTTTTTCTCTGCGGCCATCAGCTGCGCTCCCCGTTGATCGAGACGGGGCCGTACGGATACGACTTGCCGTTCTGGTTGACGAAATCCATGAAGTCCGCGCGCGCGCCCGGAAAGCCGATCATCTTCCACGCGGCCATGTCGTGATTGCCGCCATGCACCGGATCACAGAAGTAACCTTCACGCGTGTTCTGCAGCAACTGGCCGAAGAACACGCCGGGCGGCACGTCGTCGATCTGCGCGCCGCCCTTCTCCAGCGCGCCGAGCACGGTGTCGCGCGTCGGCGCGTCGAGATCCGCGAATGCCTTGCCGTGGGTCTTCTCGCAATAGCGGTTGACCGCCGCGATACCGAGCCGGTAGATGTCGCGCGGCACCAGCTTCAGCTGGTAGCCGAGCTCGGGCACGCCTTGCTGGAACGGCCCCTGCATGTACCAGGTGGCGCCGTGCGCATACGGCGTCTCCATCTGGCGGTCGATGAATTCGGGCACGCCCGATTCGAGCGCACCGGGCCCTTCGGCGTCGGCCGGAATCAGCCGGTCGACGGCGGCCTGGACGAACGCCCATTCCTTCGCATCGAAGAAGGTCGGCTTGTACGGCGCGCGTTCGGCACTGGCCGATGCACCGGGCGCGTTGCCGGTCGTCGCGGAAGGCGACGACGAACGCAGGTCGCAGCCGGCGACCGACGCGATCGGCACGAGCGCGACCGACGTGCGCAGGAAACGGCGGCGCGAGTTGGGTTTGTCAGGTGGCGTGGACATGGTCGGATGTTGATCGTTGGGGATCGGGACCCGGACGCGCGCACTCCGCATGCGGCATGTCCGGCATGGCAGCCATGCCGCATGCGGCTGGCCGTCCTGTTCTTTCGTCTGTTGCGAACAACCTCGCTGCAGGCGCCGCCCGTGCCATGCACGGCAGCGCCTTCAAGCAGCCGCGCATCGCGCCAATTCAGGTTGCGCTGCACGGATCGGCTTCTTCGCGAGCCTTATCGTCTGACAAATAACGGCAATTGCCCGCATCTGCCCCTCATCGCTCATGACCCTCATTCAACTTAGACGCCGCGTTTGCCGACAGCAAGCGCAACGTGCACGACCCTCTTTCGGGCCCGGCGACAAGTGCCGCGAATTATAAATGGAACCGGTTCCATTGAGTGTCGTATCAATGCAATTCAATGCATCGAAAATCGCAACAATTGAAAAATCCGGGAGTCGGAATCGACAAGGATCGCGGGAATACCGACTGACGCGGGCGTCAGGTAGACGATTGTTGTGTGGCGCGCTGCGCCGAAGGCTGTCTCTTTCCTGCTACGCGGGGTACCCGGGCGTACTTTTTTGCGCGGTGCTCTGGTAGCCTCCGCGTCTCATGAAACCACACAAGAAGAATGAACTGCCGGCGACCGACGCGACCGGCATCAGCCAATATCTCAGCTACCTGCTGCGCCACGCGCCGCAGTCGATCGGGCTGCAACTCGACCCCGAAGGCTGGGCCGACATCGACGCACTGATGACCGGCGCTGCCCGCCAGGGGCACCACCTCGATCGTGCGACGCTCGAAACCGTCTGCGCGATTAACGACAAGCAACGCTTCGCCCTCTCCGACGACGGCCGTCGCATCCGTGCGGTGCAAGGCCATTCGACGCCCGTCGTGCAGCGCCGCTATCCTACCGCGCAGCCGCCCGAGCGCCTGTATCACGGCACGGCGACGCGCTTCCTGGATTCGATTCGGGAGCAAGGGCTGAAACCCGGCGCCCGTCATCACGTGCATCTGTCGCCGGACATCCGGACGGCGCTGGCCGTCGGCACGCGCTACGGCGTGCCCGTGATACTCGAGGTCGATGCGCAGCGCATGCATCGGCAAGGCCACACGTTCTTCGTCGCGGAAAACGGCGTATGGCTGACCGACACCGTGCCGGCGGCATTCCTCATAGAGATGGACGGGCCGGCGCGCTGAGGCGCGCGCTCACCACGGCCAGAACATCGACGCGATGGACAGCGCCAGCGCCGCGCAAAGCGGCGAGTAATACAGCGTGTCCATGCGTGCGAAACGCGAGCCGCGAATCCGCTTGAAGAAGCCGACGTAACGGAAATCGCCGACGGCCCGCACCGCGAAGATCAGTGCGAACGCAACGACCGCGAACGAGATCGTGCCGGGATACGCGTTCGGCCCCAGCCAGCCGGCACGCGCGGCAACCATGCACGCGCCGCCCAGCAACGCCACCGCGACCGCAAGCGTGCCGATGGCAGTCGGCCGCAATAGCGGCTCGCCGTCCTGCTCCGGAATGGCCGCCCCCTTGCCGCGCCGCCCGCCCAACGCCCAGTAGACGTGAACGAGCGCGATTGCGCAAAGCGTCGGCACGCTGAAATACGCTCCGGTCATGTTGGTCAGTGCCCTCGTGTCGTTGTCTCGTTATCGCGATGTGTTGCCGGCAACGTTCCGGCGCGCGGCCTCGGTCCGAGCCACACGTGACGATACCGAAACCCGGCACCACGTGCATTGCGACCTCCGGTCGCAACCTGCCACCCGCCACCCGCGACAGCGCATGTTGCGATGCAGTGCGCGCGCCGGTGAACGCGGTCCGGCCGCTTGACTTCCCTCCCCGCACTACTACCCTGATATTCCAGTACTGCGGTCGATACGCTCCTGCATGATCGGCCGCACGGGCAACGTTCGCCGCATGGCGCACCTGCACGACAACGATAACGAAGGCCATGGAGGCGACTCATGCTGATCGGTGTGCCGAAAGAGATCAAGAACCACGAATATCGCGTGGGCCTCACGCCGGCCGGCGCGCGCGAACTGACGCGGCACGGCCATCGCGTATTGGTGCAGCGCGGCGCGGGCACGGCGATCGGCCTGCTCGACAACGACTACACGGCCGCGGGCGCAGCGCTCTGCGACGGCGCCGACGAAGTCTTCGCGCGCGTCGACATGATCATCAAGGTCAAGGAGCCGCAGCCGGCGGAATGCGCGATGCTGCGGCGCGGCCAGATCCTCTACACGTACCTGCATCTCGCACCCGATCCCGACCAGGCGGCCGCGCTCGTGAAGTCCGGCGCCGTCTGCATCGCGTACGAAACCGTGACGGGCCCCGGTGGCGGCCTGCCGCTGCTCGCGCCGATGAGCGAGGTGGCCGGGCGCATGTCGATCCAGGTCGCGGCGACTCATCTCGAAAGCCCGCGCGGCGGGCGTGGCCTGCTGATGGCCGGGGTGCCCGGCGTGCCGGCCGCGCACGTCGTCGTGCTCGGCGCGGGCGTGGTGGGCACCGGCGCCCTGCAGATGGCGGTCGGCCTCGGCGCACGCGTCACCGTGCTCGATACCAACGTGAACCGGCTGCGCCAGCTCGACCTCGTCTTCGCCAACCGGATCGCGACCGTCTGCTCGAATGCACACACGATCGACGAAGCCGTGCGCGACGCCGACGTCGTGATCGGCGCCGTGCTGGTGCCGGGCGCATCGGCGCCGCGGCTCGTCACGCGCGACATGATCGCGACGATGCGCACGGGAGCGGTCGTCGTCGACGTCGCGATCGACCAGGGCGGCTGCTTCGAGACTTCGCATGCGACGACGCACGCGGACCCGACCTTCGTCGTCGACGGCGTCGTGCACTACTGCGTCGCGAACATGCCCGGCGCAGTCGCGCGCACGTCGACCTTCGCGCTCAACAACGCGACGCTCACCCATGCGCTCGCGCTCGCCGACAAGGGCTGGAAGCAGGCGATGACCGACGATCCGCATCTGCGCGCGGGCCTGAACGTATGCGACGGACACATCACGTACGAAGCCGTCGCGCTCGCGCTCGGCCTACCCTATGTGCCGGCGGCCGGCGTACTGGCATGACGTGACCACATTCATGACCGGCCAGCCGCTGACGGCACGCGCCGCCGGCTGCGTTCACGCGCCCTTCGCGCCGCCGCTGCGCTTCGACGCGCCGCCCGCTCCCATCGTGCGTGCAAGCAGCGGCCGCAATTGCGCGAGCGTGCGCGTGTTCAGCACGTCGGGCCGCGTGAGCCAGCCCCGTCGCGCCTGATCGACGCCGTACGCAAGATTGTCGAGTTCGTCCGCACTGCACGCATCCGAGCCGATCGCCACCGGCACGCCGGCCTTCGCGGCCTCGCGGCACCAGACGTCCGGCAGGTCGAGCCGCCGCGGCTGCGCATCGAGTTCGACGAAGCAACCGCGCGCCGCGGCGTGCGCGATCACGCGCGTCACATCGAGTTCGCAAGCATCGCGCTCGCCGAGCACGCGGCCCGTCGGGTGCGCGAGAATCGTGAAATGCGGATGATCCATCGCGCGCAGCATGCGCGCGGTCTGTGCGTCGCGCGACAGCTCGAAGCCGTCGCGTACCACGCCGACCACGAGATCGAGCCGGCCGAGCATCGCATCGGGCACATCGAGGCTGCCGTCCTCTCGAATGCCGGCCTCCACGCCCTTGAGCAGCACCAAATCGTCGAACGACGCGTTGAGACGATCGATCTCGTCGAGCTGCCGGGCAAGCCAGTCGAAGTCGCTGCGGCTGCCGCCGGCATGCGGCGCCCGGTCGGTGATGGCCAGGTACGCGAACCCGCGTGCGCGTGCCGCATCGGCCATCGCACGCAGGCTGTCGCGGCCGGCAGACGCGTCGGTATGCGCGTGCAGGTCGCCGCGCACGTGCTTGCGCTCGACCAGTGCCGGCAGCGTGCCCGCGCGCGCGGCCTCGATCTCGCCGCGATCCTCGCGCAACTCGGGCGGCACGTCGTGCAACCCGATCGCTGCATAGACCGACGCCTCGGTCGCGCCGGCAATCCGTTCGTCGCCGCGAAACACGCCGTACTCGTTGATCTTCAGTCCGCCGGCCTGCGCGATCCTGCGCAACGCGATGTTGTGCGCTTTCGATCCGGTGAAATAGACGAGCGCCGCGCCGAACGCGTCGGCATCGACGACGCGCAGGTCGACCTGCAACCCGCTGGCGAGCACGACGCTCGACTTCGTCTTGCCGTGCGCGAGCACGCGCGCGACCTCGCCGTGGCCGACGAACGCGTCGGCGACAGCCACCGGATCACGTGCGGTAACGAGGATGTCGAGATCGCCGACCGTCTCGCGGCGGCGGCGAAAGCTGCCGGCCGGCACGGCGTTGCCGACGCCCGCGATCGCGCGCAGGCGTTCGAGCAGCGGCTGCAGCGCGTGCATCGCATCCGGCAGCAGGAAGCGTTGAGGTTCGCGCTTCAGCCGGTCGTCGATCGCTTCGAGCAGATGCGCTTCGGTTTTCGCGCCGAAGCCCGGCAACTCGCGCACGTGCCCGCTCTTCGCTTCCGCGCGAAGCTGCTCGAGCGAATCGACGTGCAGTGCGTCATGGAGCGCCTTCACACGCTTCGCGCCGAGCCCCGGCACGTCAAGCAGCTCGACGATCGCGCCCGGCAACGCGTGACGCAGCGTTTGCTGCAGTTCGCAGGTGCCGGTCGCGGCAATCTCGCGCAGCTTCGACGCGAGATCGGGCCCGATCGACGGAATCTTCCCGAGATCGTCGCCGTTCGCGATCATCGTCGGGATATCGCGCCCGTAGTCGGCAATCGTCCGTGCTGCGTTGCGATAGGCACGCACCCGGAACGGATTGGCGCCCTGGATCTCGAGCATGTCGGCGATCTCGGCGAACACCGCCGCACACTCGGCATTGTGGATCGGCATGATCGGCGTGGCTCCCTTCCACGTGGATGGCGCCGCGCGCGTGCGCGACAGCGTCTGCCCGCCCGGCGCCGCATGCTGACGCCGCCGGGTGCCCGTTCATCATCGTACGCCGGCCGCGCCGCGCGTGCAGCGCCGTGATGGCGACGATGACAGCGTCAGAGGGAGGCGCGCGGTGTCGTGGCGTAGTGCCGCTCGTAGATCGACTGGCAATGCGTGCAGCGTTCGGCGGCCGGGCGCGCCAGCAGGCGCTCGTAGCCGACCGAGCCGTCGCAGTCGATGCACTCGCCGTAGCTGCCGTCGCGCATTCGCTGCTGGGCACGGCCGATCGCGCGCAGCTCGGTCAGTTTCATGCCGATCAACGCATGATCGACGTCGACGAACAGATCCGCATTGGCCTCGTCGCCCTCGTCCGGCGCCGCGCCGGCGAGGTCTGCGTAGGACTCCGACGCGCGCTGGTCTTCGCTCGCGCGGATCTCCGCACGCAACGTCTGCTCGCTCTCGTTCAGCCGCTGTTTCAGCGTCTGCCGTTGTTGTGGGTCGAGCGACATGGCCGTCTCTCCTGTTCCGGGTTCCGCGCGGAGCATGGCGGCGCGCGGTGTCGCGCCGGTGCGCGGCGGCCCGGCGTCACCGCCAGCCACCGTGTCCGGATGGGCGCGCGGCGACACGAAGAGCGCCGGACGCATTCGACGCAGGATAAACCCATTGAACACGCGTGTGTTGACCGGAATCAGCGTGTCGGTCAGGCAGCGGCAGCCGTGCGGAAACTGGGGCCGGACGCGTAATCCGGACCCGCGGTGCGCGCTCGGACACTCGGCGGCACGACCGCAGCGCAGCAATTTTCCGCACGGCCACAACGCTTCGTCCGCGCGCACGAACCGGCATTACGCCGTCGGGACGATCGCTCGCGCGGCGCCGCCTCGATCTTTCGTGATCCTCAGAATGCATTGCGCCCGATGAAGCCGCGCACGACCGTCAACAGGATGATCTTCATGTCGAACCAGAAGCTCCAGTTCTGCATGTAGAACAGATCGAACTTCACGCGTGCTGCCATCGCCTCGACCTTGCGCGTTTCACCGCGATAGCCGTTCACCTGCGCCCATCCGGTGATGCCGGGCCGCACGCGGTAGCGGTACATGTAGCAGTCGATCAATTGCCGATAGAGGTCGTCGTGTTCGATCGCGTGCGGGCGCGGCCCGACCACCGACATCTGCCCGAACAGCACGTTGAAGAACTGCGGCAGTTCGTCGAGCGACGTACGCCGCAGGAACGCGCCGACGCGCGTGATGCGCGAATCGTTGCGCGACGCCTGCTGCAGCACGCCCGGCTGGGCGCGATGCACGCGCATGGTCCGGAACTTGAGAATGTCGAACTCCCGGCCGTCGACACCCTTGCGGCGCTGCCTGAACAGCACGGGCCCCGGTGACGACAGCTTGACCGCGATCGCCAGCATCGACAGCAGCGGCAGCAACGGAATCAGCACGCCGAATGCGAACAGCCGGTCGAACGCGAACTTCGCCCACAGCTCCGGCGCCGAACGCGGCGTGGTCGCGAGGTTGATGGCGGGCATGCCGAGCACGTCGGTCGCCGAGCGATCGACCACCGCCATCTGCCGCACGTCGGGCAACAGCCGCAGTTCCACGAACTCGTCGCGCAACTCGCGCACGATGCGCTGGATCCGCCACTCGTGCGACATCGGCAGCGTGAGCCAGACCTCGTCGATGTCGCCGCCGCGAATCAGGTCACGCAATACGCTCCAGTCGTCGATTACCGGCACGCCGCCGATGCCGCCGGTGCCGCCGGTAGCAGCCGGTGCGTCGTCGTCGAATACGCATGCGGCCACGAACGGGCCGTTCGGCGCGAGCTGCATCCGCTCGACCGCGACACGCCCATATGCCGTTGCGCCCACCACCGCGACGCGGCGCTGCCGCGCGCGCGGGTCGTCACGCGTCAGCGCGAGCGCCAGCAGCGCGGCACGGCCGAGCAGCAACGCAGCATCGCCGGCCAGCACCGTCCGCACGATCCAGCGTGTCGTGATCGTGCCGCCGCGATTCATGATCCACATCGCGGCGGTGACCGTCAGCACGCTCGCGCAGACGAGCGCCACCATCGTCTGCGTCAGTGCATGCGTGCCGCCTTGCGGCGCCACGCTGCCGCGCACGGTGCGCAGGTAGCGCGGCAGCAAGGCCACGGTCAGCACGCACAGCAGCGCGATCGCGCCGCGCTGCGCGTCGGACAGCGCGTGCCACGCGAGGCCCGACGCCGCCTGCGCCGCGAGCGCGCCTGCCAGCACGAGCGTGGCGTCGATAACTGCGATCACAGAACGCCGCATCGAATTCGTCCCACCGGACTTCGATTGCATCGTCATGCACCATGTGCCGGGAACCCGCGATGCACGTCCGGCATGCGCGGCCGAACCGGTGTCGGCCTCGCCGTCTCGCGCGTGCCGAGCAGCCTGCGATAGTCCTCGCGGATCAGGTTGTAGCATTCACACGCGTGATGTTCGAGGCCGTCGCGGTCGAGCACCGTGATACGGCCGCGGCGCTGCCGGATCAGCCCGGCTTCCTGCAGGTTGCCCGCCGCTTCCGTCACGCCTTCGCGGCGCACGCCGAGCATGTTCGCGATCGTCTGCTGCGTGACGGCCAGTTCGTCGCCGTCGATGCGGTCATGCGCAAGCAGCAGCCAGCGACTGAGCTGCTCGCTGACCGAGTGATGCCGGTTGCACAGCGCGCTGCGCGAGATCTGCGCCATCACCGCCTGGCAGTAGTTGAGCAGCAGCCGGTAGGTTTCCGGCGAGCGCTCGAATTCGGCGCGCATCACGCAGCTCGGCACGCGATAAGCCATCCCGCCGATGCGGACCTCGACCCGTTGCGACGCCGCGGCGCCGCCGACCATCGTCGCGAGGCCGACCACCCCCTCGCGGCCGACCTGCGCCACCTCGACCATCGCACCGTCCTCCATCAGATGCTGCACCGACATCATCGACGTCGTCGGGAAATGCACGTGGCGCATCGGCTCGCCGACCCGGTCGAGCATCCCGGCCTTGATCCTGACCAGTTCGAGATGCGGTGCGATGGTGCGGATGCTGTCCTCCGGGAGGGCATCGAGGATGGCGTTCGCCGAGTAGCTCGAGTGAAGATGAAGCATGTCTGTATCCCTTTTATTGTCCGCGCCGCCTGCAGCCGCGTGCACGGAACTCGTTATCGCGATGCGCGCCCGGGACTGACCGTGGTTGCGGCCCACAACCCTGATTCCGACTGACCGTCGGCTTATCGCCGCCGGATCGAGTCGGCCGTCCCGTTTCGACACGCCAGCCCGAATAAGCGATTTACGTGCCAATACATGCCCATCCTTAATATATGAATCACGCCTGATTTAGATCGACCGAATAACCGGCCAAGAAACAAAAAAAGCGTCTCATTTCCGGACACTCTTCCTGATGGTGGACACTGCGGGCAATTTGACTGATCATTCATCTGCCTCGAGCCGAGGCAGCCGCACCGGTGCTGCACGGCTTGTCGCTCATATACTTACAGTCTATTTTCAATTGTTTCCATGACGTGCCCGGATAGCACTCCGGTATGGCATCGCGCCTCACACGGTTGTTTGAAACTGTCTCAAATCTGAATCGGCACACTAATTTTCGCCTCTGTCATCCACCGCACAATTCTCACGCAACCGCCTGATTTATATAGACATTATTGAAATAGCAATTTATTTGTCAAAAAATGTTCAATGCCCATCTGGCACTTTTCCCGTGCGATGCGCCCCTCCCGGCAGATTGATTCACGGTCGACATGGAATGAATGCCCGAGGTCGCATTCAACTTCCGGATGATTAATTTCACGGAAATGAGTCATTAAATCCGGATCACGTTTGCATGCGCCAAAATCGTCAAACTTTGTGAAATGACGTAATATGCAATTGATCGATTTCAATGGCGTGCTAGCCTTTTCGCCAGTATCGTCACTCCATTTTTGACGAACACAAGTCCGCACGATCGTGCGAATTCCCAATTCCCGGGATATCGCCGCGACGACGCGTGACCGCCACCCTACGAGGATGCGCCGTGACTCACCAGGCCCCGGATACCGTCGCGTACGCGAACGGCATGATCGAGCTTTCCCACAGCTTCGACGCGAACCGCTTTCTCGCGGCCATCGACCGCGACGAGCGCGCGACGCTGGCCCCCCACCTTCAACTCGTCCACCTGAAATCCGGGCAAGTGCTCTGCGAGCCCGGTGAAATGCTCGCGGCGGTCTACCTGCCCGTCACGACCGCGATTTCGCTGCAGTACGTGTCGTCCGGCGGCATGACGCTGGAAGTCGCGGAGATCGGCAGCGAGAGCGTGGTGTGCGACGACGTGATCGGCGGCAGCGGCCGGATGCCCTGCCGCGCCGTGGCCTGCCGCGACGGCTTCGTCTACCGGCTCGACCGGCGCGTGTTCGCCGCCGCGTTCGACGCATCGCCGGTGATCCGCCATCTCGTGTTCGTCTGCGTGCGGCTGCTGATGGCGCAGGTCTCGCAGATCACGTTCTGCAGCCGTCATCACGTGCTCAAACATCAGTTATGCAGATGGTTCCTGCTCGCGTACGACCGGACCCGCAGCATCGAGATCCAGGTGACGCACAGCATGCTGGCGCAGATGCTCGGCGTGCGGCGCGAAACGGTCACCGATGCCGCCGGCGAAATCCAGAAGCTGGGCCTGATCCGCCAGTACCGGAGCTCGATCGAGCTCGCCGACCTCGACGGCCTCGAAAAAATGTCGTGCGGCTGCCGCGCGATCGTGCGCGACGAGATGAAGCGCATCCTGTCGGCCGATTCGGGCGTGCCGGCCGCGTCGCGCGCCTGATCGGCGTGCCGCATCAGGACGGGACGCAGCGTCGCGTGCCGTCCGGTGCCTGCCGGGTCAGCTGTTTGTAGGGTGGCGAACAGAACACCGTGTCTGCCAATGGTCTACTGATGCCGGACTGCCGGGGGGACGTCAGCGCGTGTCGCGCGTCTGCCCGAGCGGACGACACCACGCACGCCGGAGCAGCACGTGAAAAACGAAATCAGAACCATCCTGAAACACGTCGCCCATCTCGAAGCCGCGATCGATTCGATCGGCGACGGGGACGACCTCTACGACGCGGGCCTTTCGTCACTCGACACGATCCAGCTGATGCTCGCGATCGAGAAGCAATTCAACATCGAGATTCCCGACGAGATGCTGAACCGCAACCTGTTCCGCAGCATCGACGCGCTCGCGGACACGATCACCACGCTGCAACGCACCGAGCATTCAGCATGAGCGCGCCGCTTCCCGAACTCGCGGCCGACAGCGATGCGCGTCGGCTCGACGAGGCCGCGCATGCCGTCGCACAGATCGCCGCGCAGCACGCGGACGCGGTCGACCGCGACGCGCGCTGCCCCGTCGAGGCGATCGAGGCGATGCGCGCGCGCCGCCTGCTCGGCGCGATGGTGCCGACCCATCTCGGCGGCGCGGGCGCGTCGCTGGAAGACATCGCGTCGGCCTGCTCGATCCTCGGCCAGGCCTGTGCGTCGTCGGCGATGGTGTTCGCGATGCACCAGATCCAGGTCGCCTGCATCGTCGATCACGCCGCCGGCCAGGGCTGGCACAAGCTGTTCCTGCAACAGCTCGTGCGCCACCAGTGGTTGCTCGCATCAGCCACGTCGGAAGACGGCGTGGGCGGCAACCTGCGCGCGAGCCAGTGCGCACTCGAAATCGACGGTGGCGGCTTCCGTTTGCACAAATCCGCGCCGACGATCTCGTACGGCGACTACGCGGACGGCATTCTCGCCACCGCGCGACGCGATGCGGATGCGCCGGCTTCCGAGCAGGTGCTCGTCACGCTGCTGCGCGACGGCTACACGCTCACGCGCCGCGGCGAATGGGACACGCTCGGCATGCGCGGCACGTGCAGCAACGGCTTCGTGCTGGATGCGCAGGGCGCCGCCGTGCAATGCCTGCCGGTGCCGTTCGCGACGATCGCCGAGGAAACGATGGTGCCGGTCTCGCACATCCTGTGGGCCGCGGTGTGGATCGGCGTGGCCGGCGACGCATTCCATCGCGCGCACCAGTTCTTCCGCGCGCAGGCACGCCAGACCGACGGCGCACCTTCGCCCGCCGCGCGGCGCATCGCCGAATCGCTTGCACTGATGCAGGCGATGCAGGCCCGCGTCGACAACGTGCTGCGCCTTCACGCGAATGCGTCGGCCCGTTCGTGGTCGGCCGGCATGGCCTGGGCCGCCGAAATCAATACGCTGAAGACCTACGTGTCGGAGACGGCCCTCGAAGTCGCGCACCAGGCGATGATGATCTGCGGGATGGCCGGCTACAAGCAAGGCACGCCCTTCAGTATCGGCCGCCATATTCGCGACCTGCACGCGGCGCCGCTGATGATCAGCAACGACCGCATTGCCGCCAACACTGCGAGCCTGTTGCTCGCGCTGCGTCCTGCGACGCTGGAGAAACATACGTGAACGATCGCCTCGCCGTGCCCGCCGCCTCCCCCGCCGACGCCCCGCTCGACCGCGCGGGCGTCAACCCGCTGCGCGACGAACTGATCGACGCGGGCCTGCTGGTCTCGACCGGCATCCAGGGCCTGTTCGGCCGCAGCGAGCGATTCGAGCGCGTGGTCGAAGCGCTCGACGCGTTCGTCACGCGCATCGGTGCCGACCAGCAGGCCGAAGTGCTGCGCTTCCCGCCGGCCATGAGCCGCACCGAGTTCGAGCGCAGCGAATACATGAAGAGCTTCCCGCAGCTGGCGGGCAGCGTGCATGCGTTCTGCGGCGACGAACGCCAGCATCAGCGCGTGCTGCAATGCCTCGATCGCGGCGACGACTGGACCGAGAACCAGAAGCCGACCTACGTCGTGATGACACCGGCCGCGTGCTACCCCGTCTATCCGGTCGTCGCACGCGCGGGCGCGCTGCCCGCCGACGGCCGGATCGTCGACGTGTTCTCGTACTGCTTCCGTCACGAACCGTCGCTCGACCCGACCCGCATGCAGTTGTTCCGGATGCGCGAGTACGTGCGGATCGGCACGCCCGAGCAGATCGTCTCGTTCCGCGAGACGTGGATCGAACGCGGCACGAAGATGATCGACGCGCTGCGCCTGCCGAATGCGATCGATCTCGCGAACGACCCGTTCTTCGGGCGCGGCGGCAAGATCGTCGCGGACAGCCAGCGCGAGCAGAACCTGAAGTTCGAGCTGCTGATCCCGATCGAGCACGACGATCGCCAGACGGCGTGCCTGAGCTTCAACTACCACATGGACCATTTCGGGCTGCTGTGGGACATCCGCACCGCGACGGGCGACGTCGCGCACACGGGCTGCGTCGGCTTCGGCCTCGAACGGCTCACGCTCGCGCTGTTCCGCCACCACGGCTTCGATATCGACGCGTGGCCGCAAGCGGTCCGCGACGTGCTGTGGGGGACGCGATGAGGTTCGTGTCCCGCGACGGCGAAGACGCGTCGTTCGAGAGCGTGCGCCACCGCGCCCGCCACTACCGGCCGCACCCGCTGCACAGCCAGGCGATGGTCTGGAAGCAGACCAACTGCTATGTCGACATGTGGCTCGAGGTGCTCCGGTGGTGGGGTCTCAATCCGTACGCGGCGCTGCCGTTTACGATCGCGCTCGACTTCGAGGGCGATCAGTTCACGTTCTTCAAGTTTCCGCTCGACGAGCTGGAGCGGCTCTACGGGATCGTCGTGCAGGAACATTCGATCTACGAGCCGCTCGACCAACACATCGAGACGCAGGTCGCGCGCGGCCACCTGATGATCGTCGAGGTCGACGCGTGGTTCCTGCCCGATACGCGCGGCAGCAGCTACCGCACGCAGCATACGAAGACGACGATCGGCATCGACGCGATCGACCGCGCGAACCGCCAGATCGGCTACTTCCACAACAGCGGCTATTACGTGGCCGAGGATTTCGACTACAACGGGCTCGTCGGCGGCAACTCGCCGATGACGCTGCCGCCGTACGTCGAATGCGCGAAACGACGCTTTACGCCGCTTGACGAACGCGCGCTCTGCGAGGCCTCGCTCGCCGCGTTGCAGCGCCACCTGCGGCGCCTGCCGACCGTCGATCCGATCGCGGCGTTCCGCCGGCAGTTGCAGACCGACGCACAACGCCTCGCGCAGGCGCCGCTCGAACATTTCCATGCATACTCGTTCAATTCGGTGCGGCAGCTCGGCGCGAATTTCGAACTGTTCGGCCACTATGCGCGCTGGCTGCAGGCGAGCGGCTGCATCGGCCCGTTCGCCGAGATTCGCGCCGCGTGCGAGCGCATCGCGTCCGAAGCGATGGTGCTGGAATTCCGGCTCGCGCGCGCATGCGCACGCGGCAAGGAGGAGCGCGGCGACTCGACGCTCGAGGCGATCGAGGCCGCGTATGTCGACGTCGTCGCGTGCGCGCGGCAGATCTGCGCGCCGTTGCGGCACGTGACGCCCGCACGCTACGACACGGCGCCCGTGTCGGTCATGCGGTGACGCGCGCGCGCGCCCTGCCCGCGTGGTCGATGCTGGCGACGGCCGCAGGCGCCGTTCGGGAACCGCGCGACCTCCCGGCCGGCCACGGCGGCTGGATCGCGGCGCCGGTGCCCGGCACGGTCGCGCAGGCGCTCGCGCTGGCCGGCCGGCTCGACGAAGCCGCATCGCTCGACGAGCGCGACCACTGGTACCGCGTCGAGCTGCGTGGGCGCGGGCCGCGCATCCTGCGCTTTCACGGCCTCGCGACGCTCGCACAGGCCTGGCTCGACGACACGCCGATTCACGGCTCGGACAGCATGTTCGTCGCGCACGACGTGCCGGTATCGCTCGACGGCATGCACCGGCTGACCCTCTGTTTCCGCGCGCTCGCGCCGCACCTGCGCGACGCGCGCGCACCGCGCCGCGCGCGCTGGCGCACGCGGCTCGCCGAGCCGGCCGGGCTGCGCACGATCCGCACGTCGCTGTTCGGGCACATGCCCGGCTGGTTTCCGCCGTATGTGCCCACCGGCCCGTGGCGGCCCGTCGACGTGCTCGATCCGGCCGACGGGCCCGTTCTGGCCAACTGCAAACTGCAGGCGCGTGTCGAAGGCGACACGGGCTGGCTCGACGCGGAACTGACGTTCGCCGCGCCGCTGCCGGATACGTTCGCAGCGCGGCTGTCGTGCGGCGAACATCATGCGAAGCTCGAACGTGACGGCGCCGACCGGCTGCGTGCGCACGTCGCGATACCGAACGTGCGTCGCTGGTGGCCGCATACGCACGGCGAACCGTCGCTCTACGACGTTGTGCTGCATATCGGCGATGCGCGCCGGCCGCTCGGCTCGACCGGTTTCCGCACGATCGAGATCGATTCCGGCGCCGACGGCAAGGGTTTCGGACTGCGCATCAACGGCGTGCCCGTGTTCGCGCGCGGCGCATGCTGGAGCAGCGCCGCGCCGCTCGCGCTCCACGCGGGCGACGCGACCTACGGCCGCCTGCTCGGGCTCGCACGCGACGCCGGCTTCAACATGATCCGCGTCGGCGGCACCATGACCTACGAGGCCGATGCCTTTCACGCGTGGTGCGACCGGCTCGGGCTGCTGGTCTGGCAGGACTTCGGTTTCGCGAACTTCGATTACGCGCTCGACGATCCCACGTTCGCGGCCAACGTCGATCGCGAAGCGACCCAGTTCCTCTCGCGTCACGGCGCTTCGCCGTCGCTTGCGGTGCTGTGCGGCGGCAGCGAGATCGCGCAACAGGCCGCGATGTCGGGGCTCGGGCCGAAGCAGCGCTTCCTCGAACTGACGGCCGACCGGCTGGCCGGCCACGCGGCCGCGCTCCGTCCCGATGTCCCGTACGTGCCCGATTCGCCCGACGGCGGCGTACTGCCGTTCACGCCGCGCGAACGCGTGTCGCACTACTACGGCGTCGGTGCGTACCTGCGTCCGCTCGACGACGCGCGCCGCGCGGACGTGCGCTTTGCGAGCGAATGCCTCGCGTTCGCGAACGTCCCGTGCGACGCGACACTCGCCGAACTCGGCTGGCCCGGCGTGCACGAGCCGCGCTGGAAGGCGGCCGTGCCGCGCGACCCCGGCACGTCGTGGGATTTCGACGATATCCGCGATCACTATTTGCAGACGCTGTACGACGTTGTGCCGGACCGGCTGCGGCGCGAGGATCCGGCGCGCTATGTCGAGCTGTCGCGTGCGGTGGTCGCGGACGTGATGCGCGAGACGTTTTCCGAATGGCGCCGCACCGGCTCGCGTTGCGCCGGCGCGCTCGTGTGGCAGTTCCAGGACGTGATGCCGGGCGCCGGATGGGGCGTGATCGACGCCGCCCACCGGCCGAAATCGGCATGGTATGCGCTGCGCCAGGTGCTGCAGCCGATCCAGGTGCTCCTCGTCGACGAAGGGCTGAACGGGCTCGACGTGCACGTCGTCAACGAGCGCCCGGCGCCGCTGTCGGCGTCAATCGAGCTGGTCGCGCTGCGCGACGGCCGTACGCCGGTCGCGCGGGCCGGCTGCCCGGTGCGGATCGCCGCGCACGACACGGTGCGGCTCGGCTCGGCCGAGTTGCTCGGCCGCTTCTTCGACTGGACCTATGCATACCGTTTCGGCCCGTGCGAACACGATACGGTCGTCGCGACCCTGCGTGCCGACGACGGCACGCTGCTGTCGCAGGCGTTCCATTTTGTGTCGCGCACGCATCCGGCCGTGCTGGCGCGTCGCGAACTCGGGATCGAGGCATGCGTGTCGCGCACCGGCGAGACCTGGCACGTCGACGTCGACACGCGACATGTCGCGCGCCATGTGCAGATCGACGCGCCGGGATTCATGCCAGGCGACGACTGGTTCCATCTCGCGCCCGGCACGCCGGCGCGCATCGCGCTCGTTCCATTGCGCATCGACGGGAAGCCTGTGGCGGCCGACGACAACGCCCCGCCCGCGGTGGAAATCCGTGCCGTGAACGCCGCGCGCGCGGTGCGAGCCACGCAGGCCGGCTGACCCGACGCTCGCGGCCGCCGCGAGCGTCGGGTCGCCCTGTATCAATCGGACGAGCCCGTCCCGCGCGGCCGCTCGATACCGTACGCCTCCATCCAGCGATACAGCGTCGCGCGCGACACGCCGAGTTCGCGCGCCGAAGCGGCAACGCGCCCGCGCGTTCGCAGCAACGCGGTTTCGATCGCCTCGCGCTCGATCGACTTGCGGATGTCGGCCACCGACGGCGACGCCGCATCGAGACAGTATTCGAGCTCGAGGTCACGCGCGGTGATCAGGCGCCCCTCCGTCATCACGACCGCACGGCGCACGCGGTTGATCAGCTCGCGGACATTGCCCGGCCAGTCGTGCTTGTAGAGCGCGGTAATCGCATCCGTCGAGAACCCGCGCACGCGATGGCGCGCATCGCCGCGGAAGCGTTCGAGCATGTGGTGCGCGAGCAGTTCGATGTCCTTGCCGCGCGCGCGCAGCGGCGGCTGGTCGATGCGCATCACGCACAGACGGTGGAACAGGTCGGCGCGAAAGCGTCCTTCTTCCATCGCATCGCGCAGGTCGACGTGCGTCGCCGACACGATCCGGACATCGACCGGCACCGGTTCGCTGCCGCCAAGTCGGTGAATCGAGCGTTCCTGCAGAAACCGCAGCAGGCTCGCCTGGCTCTCGTGCGGCAGGTCGCCGATCTCGTCGAGCAGCAGCGTGCCGCCGTTCGCGGCTTCGACGTAGCCGATCTTGCGCGCGTTCGCGCCGGTAAACGCGCCGCGCTCATAGCCGAACAGTTCCGATTGCAGCAGATGCGGCGGAATCGCACCGCAGTTGACCGCGACGAACGGGCCGTTGCGCCGCGCCGAATGGCGATGGATCGCGACGGCCGTAAGTTCCTTGCCGGTTCCCGTTTCGCCGAACACGAACACCGGTGCGTCGGTGCGTGCGAAACGCCGCACCGTATCGAACAGCCGCAGCATCGCGCTGCAGGTGCCGACGATGCCCTTTTCCTCCGATTCGAGCTGTTCGCGATCGCGCGCGAACAGGCATTCCATGCCGTAGGCATGGCCGACCGTATCGGCAATCCGCTGATGCGACGCCGGTAACGTCACGTAGTCGAAGCAGTAGTCGCGCAACAGCGCGCGCACGTTGGGCGAGGTGGTCTGGCCGACATCCACGAGCGCCACCCACACGACATCGCGCATCGACGCGCAGGTCGACGCGATGTTGCCGATCGCATCGGCATGACCGCCGCTCAGGTCGAGAATGCCGCAGGTAATTTCGCCGGACGTGTCGCGCAGCTCGCTCGCATGCGCGACGACCGACACCTTCCAGTCGCGGCGCGACAATTCCTTTCGCAGCATCACGGACGGCGATTGCGTCCAGTAAATCAGCGGACGCTGCCCGTTACCGCTCCCCACGCCGGCGCTCTTATCGCGCGTTATTGGCATATTCATAACGAACCATCATTTTCTGCACTCCGCGAACCGTTCGCGTGCGCGGCGGCAGGCGGCGCATGGCCGCCTTTCCGCGCTGCGTTTCCGCAGCCTTGGCGAAGATCGAAACTGCACACGGCGAGAACCCCCGGAGATCGAGCCGGATATCATCCGGTCCCGTTGTCATCGAACTCGAACGGAACGCGCGGCTACGGGAGCCACGACATTCCGGCTTTGAAGCAACCCGCCGCCAGGCGGGGCACGTCGGCAAACCAAAACCCGTCCGCATGGGCATGGCGTCGTACACGGCAAGCGCGCCGATGCTGAACCGGCGGGCCGCCAAACCGCGCCCGGATTGACTGCCCCATTTCAACCGCACCTGAATTTACACCCCGTTTCGGGCCGGTTTTGTTAGCAAAAGATAAACCTGAATCAAGCGGTTACGGGGCCGGCCGTTCCGCACCGCCCCCTTTTTGAACACTGAGATTTGATTATCTATGACCTTTCCCGTCAATCAGTGGCAAATACTACTTTTCCGCAAGATTGATACCGTCGATTACCCGCAACTTCCGTCGAAATCTCCTTAAAGTGGCGGCACCGTATCCGTCGCACCACATAATCGCGCCCGCCCCCGGATAGCCCGATCCCATTGCGCCGGCGCGAGAGCCATCCGGCCGTTACACGTCGTAATCACGCCGTAATCAACGGCATCGCGCCACGCTGGCGCTTTTCGCGCGAATCGCCGCCGGCGAGCTCGAACTTCAGGGGGCCGGCACGCGCGTCTCGCGGCGCAGCATGATGGCCATTCCCGCGCGACCGGACAACCCCGTGGTTCGACCGGATGCAGGCCCGCGACAGGTCACGACGGTCGTGCATGCACGCGGGCGGCCGCGTGCCGACGATGCGGTACGCGAGCGGTCCGTCGTCGGCCGCGCGCAATCCTCGGTCCCGCGCCCCGCTGCCTCGTTCGCGTGCGATGCGGACCAGTCGCGCTTCATTGCAGCGAGCCACGATGAATCAATTATGAAAAGCCAGCGGCACGGACGATGTGTGCTGTCGCACATTGCGACGCTCGCCCGTCGCGCACACCGCCCCGCAGCCCGCGCCGGACCGGCGAATCCGGAGCGTGAGTACGCTGTCGAACAGACCGCAGGACCGCGCATCCGGATGATGAAGATCGCCACGTCGCACGGAACGATCGCGTCCGTGCAGCGCGGCGTGCCGAAGGCATCACGCGAGGACAGCATCATGGAATGGCATTGTTGTGAATTCGAACATCTGAGCGCCGTCGATCTCTATGCAATCCTGCGCGCGCGCAACGCCGTGCTGGTGGTCGAGGACGCCCACACGCATCTCGACATCGACGGCAAGGACGCAGGCGCGCTGCACGTCTATGCGAGCGTGAGCGACGGCGACACGACGGAAGTCGCCGCCTACGCGCGCATCCTGCCCGGCGACGACATCGATCCGGACGTCGTGATCGACAAGGTGCTGACGAGCGAAAGCTGCCGCGATGACGAGACGCTCGAGCGTTTGATCGGGCGCGCACTCACCGCCGCGCAGGCTGCATGGCCGGACACCGCGGTGCGCATGCACGTCCCCGCGCCGCGTCAGGCGTTCTACAAACGGTTCGGATTCCGCAAAGCCTACGGCCCGTATCTCGAACAAGGGGCGCCGTTCGTCGGCCTGGTCCGGCCGGCCGACCGTACGGCCGGTGCGCTGCGTCACCTGCTGTCGCGCGCAGTTTCGTTCTCGCGCGACGACGATACGCGCGCCGACGGCCGCCCTCACGCCCGGCTGCCCGCCGATACCGGAGCGAACCGATGACCCGCGCCCTTCACCCGGTTCCCGAACCCGATCTGCCGAGCATCCTGCCGGTGATTCTCGCCGGCGGTTCCGGCACGCGGCTGTGGCCGTTGTCGCGCGAGCAGTATCCGAAGCAGCTGATCGAGCTGGTCTCGAACGAGTCGCCGCTGTCGGCGACGGCGCGCCGCCTGAACGGCATCGCGAACGCGTCGCTCGGCGACACGCTGCTACTCGTATGCGGCGAACAACATCGCTTCATGAGCGCCGAGCAGGTACACGGCCGCTCGGTGCCTGCCCGCATCCTGCTGGAGCCCGCGGCGCGCAACACGGCGCCCGCGCTGACGCTGGCCGCGCTCGACGCGAACGCGCTCGCGAACGATCCTGTCCTCGCCGTGATGCCGGCCGATCACGTGATCGCGGATGTCGCCGCGTTCCAGGACGCGGTCGCGCGCGCGGCGCGTTATGCGCAGGAAGGCGCGATCGTCACGCTCGGCGTGCTGCCGCGCCGCGCGGAGACGGGCTACGGCTACATCCAGGTCGGCGAGCCGCGCTCGGGCCGCCACGGCAGCCACGGCGGCTACGCGATCGGACGCTTCGTCGAAAAACCCGATGCGACGCTCGCCGAGCGTTACCTGCAATCGGGCGATTACTGGTGGAACAGCGGGATCTTCGTCACGCGCGCATCGGTCTGGCTGAAGGCGATCGGCGCGCTCGCACCGGACATCCATGCTGCCTGCGACAGCGCGTGGCGCGCGGGCGTCGCCGACGATCCGTTCTTCCGGGTCGATGCGGCCGCCTTCGACGCGTGCCCATCGGATTCGATCGACTATGCGGTGATGGAGCGCCTCGCGGAACACGCCGAACTCGGCATCGAAGGCATTGTGGTGCCGCTCGCGGCCGGCTGGTCGGACGTCGGCACGTGGGACGCGATCTGGGAAATCATGCCGAAGGACGATCACGGCAACGTCGCGCGCGGCCCGATCGTCTTCGAGGATACGCAGGACAGCCTCGTGCGTTCGGAAGGCCGCCTCGTCGCGTGCGTCGGGATGAAGGACGTCGTCGTGATCGAGACGGCCGATGCGGTGCTGGTCGCGAACAAGCACGACGTGCAGCGCGTGAAGAACATCGTCGCGCGCCTGAAGAGCGACCAGCGCCCGCAGGTGAGCGAGCACCGCAAGGTGCAGCGGCCGTGGGGCCATTACGATTCGATTGACCTCGGCGAGCGCTTCCAGGTGAAGCGGATCGTGGTCGAACCCGGCAAGCAGCTGTCGCTGCAGATGCACTATCACCGCGCCGAGCACTGGATCGTCGTGCGCGGCACCGCGAAGGTGACGCGCGGCGCCGAGACGTTCCTGCTGTGCGAGAACGAATCGACATACATCGCCGTCGGCGAAGTGCATCGACTCGAGAATCCCGGCCGGATTCCGCTCGAAATCATCGAGGTTCAATCGGGCAACTATCTCGGCGAGGACGATATCGTGCGGTTCGAGGATCAGTACGGGCGGGCAGTCGTCGGGACCGCGCAGCAGCCCCCGTCGCTCGCCTCGCGCGAACCGCACGAGGAAGCCGCGGAACGCGACGTCATCCGGTAAGGGCATGCGGGTTGCGACGGCGTGTGCGACGCCAACACCCGCCGCCGCGCGAACAACCGGCGGCCCACGCAACACCTGATCAGTGGGGGCCGCCTTGCGGCCAGCGCGGCCGCCTGACGGACTCGCGCACGCGCGGCAACAACGACGTATCCGCGCCGATCGCATCGCCTGCCGCCGACAGCGGCTGAAGCGCGGCGCCGGCACACGGCGTGCCCTTCGCCTGCTGTCCCGATGCCCCCACCTGCCGGCCGGCCGCGCAAGCATGCGCAGGGTCGATCCGGACCGGCATTCCGCCGATCCCCGACAGTTGATTGTCCGCGAGACGCACGCCCGACACGTTTCCCCACAGGCGAATGCCGTCGAATCGCGCATGCGACACGCGATTACCGATCACGGTCACGCGCGACACCGAACCCGACCACGTGCTGACCTCGATCGCCGCCTGCTGCGTGACCGGGCGAGCATCGGCCCGATCCGTCGCCGTCTGGATATCCGCGATCGAATTACCCTCGATGCGGATATCGGACGAGCCGGCAGTGCGATTGCTGTCTTCCTGAGCGACGAGAATGCCGGAGCTCACCTGCACGTTGCGCACGACGTTGTTCGAGATGGTGACCTCCGCACCGCCGACCACCGTGATGCCCCGCCCCCACGGATTGCCCTCCAGCGAGTTGCCGGTAATCAGCACGTTGCGCGTCAGCACGCCTTCCGCCTGATAACTCACCACGGCGATCATGTCGTCGCCGGTGCCGCGAACGACATTGCCCTGCACCAGCACGTTGCGCGTGCCGTGCGTCATGTGAATGCCATCCGCCAGCGTCGACAGCACCTCGTTGCCGACGATCGCGACGTCCGCGCCGCCGAACACGAAGATCCCGCCGCCCGCGCCACCGTCGATGACGTTGTCGAGCACCTGCACACCGCGCCCCGTCACCTCGACCTTCGACGACTCCGGCGTCGTGAGGCGTGTCGTACCGGCTCCGGTGAGCCGGAAGCCGACGAGCGTCGTACCGTCGCCGCTCATCTCGATCGTCTGGTCGCCGGGTGTGGTCGCGATCAGCGTCGCGCCGTAACCCGACAACACCACATGCCGCTGCCGCACGACCAGCGACCGGCCGACCACATACCGGCCCGGCGCGAACACCAGCCGCTGGCCCGGCTGCAACGCGTCCAGCGCATGTTGCAGCATGTCGGCCTGATCGGCCGCGTCCGCAGCGGGACGAACGACCGCATCCGGTACAGTCGCATTAAGCGCCCCAGGCACGGACGTGCCGGATGCCGCCGCGGCACTGCCCGGCCAAGCCAGCCCGCCTGCCGCGCACATGGCGGCGAGCGCTGCGCGCGCGAGAAACGTGCCATGTGATCTACGCATATCGAGTCGACTCCCTGGAATGACTTCGAACGTGCCGGCACGCGCATCCGAATCGCTGCATGCCGACCGAGTTGCCCACCGACGATACCGTCGACGCGACGGCATGCTACGGTCGATTGGATCATTCGAACCCGCCGCGTTTCAGTGCGTCAACAGACCAATACACCCTGCCTGCGCGGTGTATCCGGCTTGCGGTTGACGCGTCATCGCGCTTTCGACGAAGCGAATCGCGCAACGGTAGGCTCGCGAACCGAATGCCGATCGACGACGCGTATCATGGCCGCCATGCGACGCGACCGTGCTCCGGGGCCCGAACCCTGCGCGCCGGGCACCCGGATCGTCCGCACTTCGCTCGTCCGGAATCCGTTCATGACCACCCTGACCATCGCAATCTGCAACTACAACCACGGCGCGTACCTGCGCGATGCGATCGATTCGGCGCTCGCACAAAGCGCGCACGGCGTCCCCGTGCTGGTCGTCGACGACGGTTCCACCGACGATTCGCGCGACATCATTCGCTCGTACGGCGAGCGCGTGACGGCGGTGTTCCAGGAGAATCGCGGCCAGGTCGCCGCATACAACCGCGCGATCGAGCATGTCACGACGCGCTACGTGATCCTGCTCGACGCCGACGACCTGCTCTATGCCGACGCCGCGGCCCGCGTGCTGGCCGCATTCGCTTCCGGCGACTTCGTGAAGGTGCATTTCCGGCTCGACGTGATCGCACGGGACGGTGCGGTGACCGGGGCCAGCGTACCGCAGTCGGCCGTCGACACCGATTGCGGCCGCCTGTTGCGCGCGGGCTGGCTGTACCCGTCGCCGCCCGCATCGGGCAACGCGTATCGGGTCGACGCGCTCAAGCGCATCTTTCCGGTGCCGGTCACCCCGGACAATCTGCACGGTGCGGATTTCTACGCGATCTACGGTATCGCGTTGCTCGGCGCCGTGCACATGATCGATGCAACGCTCGGCGGCTATCGCGTCCACCAGCAGCCGGGGATGCGCCTGCCCGCCGACACGCCGGCGCTTGCGCTCACCAACTCCGAAGACGCCGCGACGGGCGCGCTGAAAGCCGAACGCCGGTGGGCGACGCTGCGCATGCTCGCCGCCACGCGGCTGCACGAAGCATTGCCGATCGCGCCGCTCGACTTCGCGATCGAGAAGGCCCGCTTCGCCAGCACGCTCTATCACGCCCCACTCGTGCGGCGCTGGCGCTGGTTCCTGTGCGAATCCGGACGCTACTGGCAAACCGTGCTGCGCAACCCGTTCTGGGGCGTTGCCAAGAAAGCGGCCGTAGCCGGGCTGTCGCTCGCATGCTTGCTGCCGTCGGCAACGCTCAGCAACCGCGCGATTCGCTATATCTCCAATCCGCTCGCGCGCGTGCGCAAATCGTCGGGCCATCACGCCGACGCGCGATAGCGTCGCCGAATCGCGCATTCGGTAAGCCATCGCACCCAGTGGGTCGCGCATGCGCTGCACAATGATCCGGACCAGTGGATTCACGCGCACTGACCGGACTTCGTCGTTGTCTCGGCTCCAGTCGTCGTAGTCGAACGCCGGTTTCGATGTTCGGAGGAATCGCGCCTGCACGTATGTCGCGGCATGGATTCCTCACGCTGCATCGTGTCCGGCGCCCTGCGGCAACGTCGACTCGGCATTTCATCGGCGGAAACCATCACGCTGCAACGTCGGCGCAAACCAGCGACTGTGACAGCAGGATCCAATGGCCGCGACTGCCATGCATTTATCAATCAGGAATGCATAGTTTCACGAACCGGATATCGAGACCGCGAGATTCGCAGGCGACTCATCGTCACGACGTGCGATGAGTGTGCGAGCGAATCGCTGGACCCACAGATGACCCAACAAAAGATCGTTCATATCGCCGAAGCATTCGGTGGCGGCGTGCTTTCGATGCTGACCCATCTCGCCAACCATGCCGCAGCGTCCGGCGTCGACGTGACGGTTCTGCACTCGATCCGATCGGAAACCCCGACCGATTTTTCGACGCTGTTCCTGCCCCGCGTGAAGCTCGTGTACGTCGACATGGCGCGCGAGGTGAGCGTCAGACAGGATCTGCAGAGCGTGCGTGCGCTGGTCCTGAACCTGCGCGACTGCAGGCCGACCGCGATTCACCTGCACTCGTCGAAGGCCGGCGTACTGGGGCGAATCGCCGCCCGGATCGCCGCCCCGAACGCGAAGGTGCTCTACTCGCCGCACGGACTCTCGTTCCTGCGTCGCGACGTGTCGCGCATGAAGCAGTACGCCTATCTGAGCTTCGAACGCATCGCGGCGCACATCGGCGGCACCATCGTCGCGTGCTCGGGCAGCGAGCTCGCCGAGATCAGGGCAAAGGTCCGGGCTAAATCGACGGTCCTGGTGGAAAACGGTGTCGATGTAGCGGAGATCCCGCCGCGTCGAATGCGCGACGATCGCAAAGTCGTCATCGGGATGAGCGGTCGGGCGTCGTACCAGAAGAATCATCAAGCCTTCGTGCGACTCGCCGACCTGCTGCACGACGCGGACGTCGAGTTTCTCTGGATCGGCGGCAACGCGGCCGAGATTCCGGATTCCGCCCAGCACGGAGCCGTCGTCTGCAGCGGCTGGATACCCCGCGCACGTGCGCTCGCGCTGACGTCGGAACTGGACATCTACGTCCAGACTTCCCGCTGGGAAGGCATGCCGGTCGCGCTGATCGAAGCGCAAGTCGCCGGCATACCGGCCGTGGTGACGGACGTCGTGGGCAATCGCGACGTGGTGATTCACGGCGTGACCGGCTACGTCGCGTCGAACGCCGCCGAGATGGCCGCGTATCTGACGACGCTGCGCGACGACCGGCAGCTTCGCGAGCAAATGGGCGCGGCAGCCCGAAAACGGGCGATTCAGCGGTTTTCGATGAACGCGATTTTCCGGCAGTGGAATGCGCTCTACGGACTCGATACCGAGGAGCTGCGGGTCGACACGCGCGACTTCAAGCCGGTCGCACCGGATCACGTCAAAGCCTGATTCCGATTTCGATATCTTCTTGTTGACATGATCACTTTCAATAAACCGAAGCAACTCGTCTATAACGGCCGCTTCACCACGCAGAAGACGACCGGCGTGCAGCGCGTCGCGCGCGAGCTGATCGCCGCATTGATCAAGTTTCAGCCGCAGGATCCGGTGACCGTGCTGGTGCCTCCGCAGCCCGGCGTCGAGGTCAGCGGCGCCAGGACGGTCAAGGTCGGCTTTTACAAGGGCGTGGTCTGGGAGCAGTTGGTGCTCCCGTTATTCGCTCGCCGAGGCCGCATCGTCAATCTCAGCAATTCGGCATCCGTTTTCATCGGCAACCAGATCATCTACATGCACGATGCGGCAGTGTTCGACACGCCTGCGCACTTCTCACGCCCGTTTCGCGTGTGGTACCGGATCATGTTCTGGATCCTCGCGCGAACCTCCGTATGCGTGCTGACCAACTCCTATTTCTCACGGGATCGCCTCGCGCATCACTGCGGCGTGTCCGCGGAGAAGATCAGCGTCGTGCCGCTCGGTGCGGATCATCTCGATGCGCTGGAAGCGGACACGAGCGTGCTCGACAAGCATGCGCTGACGCCCGGCCGCTTCGTGCTCGCGGTCAGCAGCATGAATCCGACCAAGAACTTCGGGCGGCTGATCGCGGCTTTCCGGCAGATCGACGATCCTTCGGTCGATCTCGTCATCGTCGGCATGCAGAACACCACCGTATTCGGCAAGCAGGATCCTCTGTCGGCCGCCGAACCGAACATCAAGTACGTCGGCTACATCAGCGACGAGCAATTGAAGGCGCTGTATCAGAACGCGGCGTGCTTCCTGTATCCGTCGATCTACGAAGGGTTCGGCATACCGCCTCTCGAGGCGATGCGCTGCGGCTGTCCGGCGGTCGTCGGCAAATCGGCCGCGCTGCCGGAAGTCTGTGCCGATGCGGCCCTGTACTGCGATCCGTATTCCCAGGACGACATCGCACGGAAATTGCGGACCCTGCTCGATTCGGCCGAACTCAGGGCCGAGCTCAAGCGCAAGGGCAGCCTGCACGCGGAGAAATATCGCTGGCGCCGAAGCGCCGAGATGATGACGGAGATCTTCGACGGGCTGTAAGCGCGACTCCCGCCATCCCGCATTCCCGCATTCCCGCACGCCGGCGCCGCAACGACGCCGGCGTGCGCCGCGCGCGGCGCCCGTTACCCGGCGTTGACCGGGTTGCCGGTCGCGGCCCGGTGATTTCCGAACATGCGCTTGCCCAGATACGACCTGATCGGTTCTTCGACGAATTTCGCCAGGATGGCGGCGGACACGATCGAAAGAAACGCAGCTAGCATCGCAGTTCGGACAATGTGGATGTCGGCCTGTGGTGCATACGCGAACACCAGCCTGCCGATCGGATAGTGCACGCAATAAAGCGGATACGAGATCCAGCCGAGGAACGCGCTGAGCCTTGCAGTCGCCTTGCCGCTAGGCGCGAGCATGGCCCCCCGGTAAACCATTGCGGGGGCGACGAACAGCAGGATCGCAACCGAATACATCCCCTTGATCGACGACGGAAACGCGACGACCACCAGGAAAACGACAAACAGCATGTAGTCGTTCTTCACCAGCCCGCCGATGAACCAATGCGGCTTCGCCGGAAGATTCGCGTCGTACATCTTGCCGATCGCGATTCCCAACAAGAACCCGTAGCCCACCCTGAAGAAGCCGCCGAAGAAGTTATCCGCCGCCCAGCCCTGGCTCATCAGGATCGCCAGCTTGTCGTTATCGAGGCTGGCGAGGAAACCGTATACGAGGAATGCGACGAGACAGGCGTAGGCCCATCTCGACAGATTGCGCGCGCTCATCCTGATTGCCACGATCAGGATGACGCTCGCGAACATCTCGAAGAACAGCGACCAGGCAGGCGGGTTCAGCGGGAATACGCCGGGATCGTTGACGGACGGCAAGCTGTGATTCGCCGCGCCGACGAAACCCGACACCGAAAAGCGACCGAGGTACGGAACGAGAAAAAGATTCTGGCCGGTGGCGGCCACCAGGTTGCCCGACGAGAACCGGGCCGACGAATTGGCCTGCATGACGATGAGGCTGGCGAAGCCGATCGCGAACCCGATGAAAATCATCGGGTACAGGCGTATCAACCTGCGCTTCAGATACTCGCCACGCCATGCGTCCTGGCGCAGCCTTTCACCGTAGGAATACGCAAGAATGAACCCGCTCAACATGAAAAACATGTCGACGGAAAGATAGGCGCCCTGCAGGATCGTGCTCGATAGTTCCTGCAGGAAATGCATGAACATCACGCTGATGGCAGCGATGCCCCGCAAGCCGTCCAGGATTTCGAACTTCTGCTTGTGACTGGCCATGAAAGTGAGTGGCTCCGGGAAATATCGATCTTGCAGGTTCGGCACGCGTCGGCGCGCACTTGCACGGGTCCGGCAACCCGGCACCCTGCGATCGCCGTACCGCCGACGCGGATCAGAAAGTCTTGTAGACGATGTCCGGCGCGGGCGAATCGGAAATGACCAGCACCAGCACGGTCACGACCGCCAATACCGTGCACCACGAGGTCCGGGCGTAACGCGACAGGAACAGTCCGGCCATGCCGCCTTGCGTCATACGCGTATATACCGCGTTGAGCACGGCAAGCGTCACCGTCGCGCCGACGAATACCATCAGCCACACGAGCGCGACGAGTACCGGGCCGAGCGTGGTCGCGATGGTCTGGATTTCGCTCCAGGTCGACCAGAACCACAACAGGCTGAATGCGAAGAACGTAAACGTCAGCCCACGCGCGCAATGGGTGTAGAGCGGCGTGTTGCACAGCGCGACGTACCGTTTCTTGCCAAGCCATTTGGTCATGCGGATCTGATACAGCTTGTTGATGCTGACGCCCCCGCCCTGCAGGACACCGAAGAACAGGAACATCGACGTCTGCCCGTGCCAGGCGCCGACCAGGAAGAACGTCACGAAGAACGCGACGACACCCAGATACGGCTCCAGTGAGCGCGACGGAAAGCGACGCATGAGCGCCATCAGCAGCGGGTTGTAGACGTAGGTCTTGAGCCAGCCGGAGAGCGTGATGTGCCAGCGGCTCCAGAATCCGATGAAGTTGGTCGACGAGAACGGCCGGTCGAAATTCTCCGGCAGCGAGATCCCGAAGAAGCGCGCGACACCGACGACCGTGTCCGTGTAGCCGGAGAAGTTGAAATACAGATAGACCGGGTAGATCGCAGCGATCGTCAGCCCGGTCAGAATGCGCTCGCCGAGCGGTTGCGCCGGCGACAGCTGCGCAAGCGCCTGATGATGGACGTGCGACAACGCCACCGACACGATCGCCACCTTGAAGAATCCCACGATGATGCGCTCGAGCGCGACGCCGTAATCGATGGCATCCGGCCCCGGCCGCTCGTTCGTCTGCGTCACGCTGTAATCCTGAAAGCGTTGAATCGGCCCCGACACGATCGACGTGAAGTTGAGCACGTAATTCAGATACACCACCGGCGTCACGCGAACCGGCAGGCCCGGACTGCGAGCGTCGATGATGAGGTGGAGCATCCGGAAAAAGATGTACGACACGCCGATCGTCGCGTAAGGGTGCGACAGCAGCAACGCGGACGGCACGAACGTATAGCGTTTGAGCCAGAAGAACAGCGCGATCACGATCGCGAGGATCGGTGCGAACGCCGCCAGCCACTGCTTCGTCTGCATGCCCCGGACGCTCAGATAGCCGACGAGCAGGAAAGCGGCGAACGGAATCCACGCGACCGGATCGCGGGAAAACGTGGCCAGGAACAGCAGGTTGACGACGAGAAACACCGCGTTTTGCCAGGTCAGCGAGCGAGACAGGTTGAAGATCAGCGCGGCGACGGCTGCAAAGGCGAAGAACTGGAAGGATGGAATATTCATCGGGCGGCCTGGATACGGTTCGAAACGATGGCGGCGGCATGCGCCGCCAGATTCAATGTGATCCGCATGCCGACAACGCGGGCGACCCGCCGGCGGTAAGCGCCGTCACCATGCTTTGCGCGACGACGCGCGCGCCGGCGGCGTTCAGATGGTTGTCGACCGGATAGTAGTAATCGGCCGGGTTCGCCGACTGCTTCAGGCTCGAGGCCAGGTCGATGTAGCGCATGCCGTGCTTCGCGGCGATTTCGGCCATCGCGCGATCGAGCGCCCACGGATCGATCCCGCTCGGCAGCGATTTCGCGGCCAGCAGCCCCGCCTGCGTGCGCTGTGGAATCAGCATCAGCGCCACCGGCACGCCTGTCGCGCGAAACCTGTCCGCGACCGTGGCGGCCACCTTGTCGAACGTCTCGAGCCGCTCGCGCCAGGCGGTCGAAAATGGCGGGCGAAGGAAATCGGCCTTGTCGCCGTATTTCAGATACATCGGCACCTGAATGTCCGGATTTTCGAACATGTAGTGCTGCGCGACGGCAATGGCACGGCTCCCGCTCAGCCAGCCCTTGGCACGCGCCATCAGGTCGCTGCGCGGTTCCGGCGCCGCGGTGGCCGCGGGCGCATCCGCGACGTCGGGCAGGTTGATCTTTTCCAGATCGAACGGCGCGACCGTGAGCACCGCTGCATCCGGCTGCAAGGCGAGCGCCGGCCCGATCCGGTTCAGCACCTTGCGGAACGGCAGTTCGTAGACACCGAGATTCTGGACCTCGACCGGCGCGCCGCACATCCTGCTCAAATCCTGTTCCGCCAGCGCCGCGAACGATTGGTCATACGGGAGGCTCGTGCCTTCGGCAAACGACGTGCCGAGCAACGCCACGCGGCGCGTTCCGGCCGGCTTCGGCCCGCAACCCTCGGTCGAGCGGAAACCGCACGCGTTGTAGTGATAAGCGATCCACGGCGTTTCCGGGGTCTTGACCGTCATCGTGCAATTCGGAACGTTTCGCATGCCCTCCGCCGCATCGGCTACATGACATTCGCCCCCGCGCGTCCCCGCGCTCCAGATCGCCCTCGTCACGCATTCGGCGGCGACGAACAGGCAGATCACCGTCGCCACGACGATCAACGGCAGCAATACATAGTCCCGGCGCGGCAGCCGGCGAGAAACCGCGACGTCATCCGTCTCGCGAAATGACGTGAGTGGTACGGTGTTTTTCATGGTTCAGGCGGCAGCCATCGTATCGAAACCCGCCCGCGTCACGGCGAAGTGACCGGGCGCGATCTCGCGGTCGCTGGCCATTTCCCAGACCGTCGTGCCGTCCGGCTCTTCGCTCACGGCTTCGAAACCGAGCTTCGCATAATGATCCCTGACCAGCGCATTGCGGTCGGTCGGGACATAACGCCCGATCACGCGCGTGACATCGCGCTGGCGCGCATGCTGCAGCACTTCGCGCAACACCATCTGCTCGACCTGGCGCCCGAGCACGCGGCAGCTCATCAACCACGAATCGATCTGCCAGGTACTCGGCGCCTGTTCGTCGGGCCGGCAAATCACGACCGAGATCATGCCGTTGTCGCCGAACGTATCCGTCAGGCGAACCTGCAGCGTAAAAACCCGCCCGTCGCCTTCGAGCGCCTGGATCTCCGCGTCGGTATAGCGGCGCGTCGTCAAATTGAACTGGTTCGACTTGTTGATCAACTGAACGATGCGGGCCCGTCCGGTATCGTCGAACGGTGCGAAATCGATCTTCATGTCGAGGGATCGCAAGTACGCATCCATGTCGCCGGCCTGACTGCGTAGCGCCACGCGGCGCGCATTGTCCTGGTACATGTCCGCGCGCTTCCGATCTTCCGGCAAGAATGCGAGGGACTCGAAATAGCCCGCGGCGGCCAGGGTTCGCGCGTACAGCGACGGATCATCGGGCAACTCGGGAACGGCGACTTCGGGCAACGTCGTACGGACCAGATTGCGCTCGACCGGATTGTCGTCGAGGAACACCATCGCATCGATACCGAGCGACAGTTCGTCGGCAATCGCGCGAATATTGGTCGCCTTGTCGTTCCAGTTGGCCTGGAACACCGCGAAGTGTTGCTCGCGCAACAGCATTTCAGGGTGTTTTTGAAACGGCAGACGCGCCGTATCGTCATTGTTCTTCGACGACACCGCGAGCACGATGCCGCGTGCTCTCAGCGAAAGCGCGAGCTGCTGCACCGCGAGATGGGCTTCACCGACCGCATCGCCCTGCGCCACCTTGATGCCTTCGAGCAAGTCGTCGCCGATCACCCCGCCCCACAGGGTATTGTCGAGATCGAGTACCAGCACGCGCCGGCTCTTGCCGCGCGCCGCGCCGAGCAGCCGGCCCACGTGATCCGCATACAGCGGCACATAGTCGCCGGCAAACGGATACTTGGCCAGATTCCATTGCGCGGGCGAATGCCAGTTCGCGACGCCGACCGTCCCCGCGACATGTGCAACGTCGAACAGGATGTCATTCGATTCCGCCACACGCTGCGCAAGTGCTCGATTGAAACGTTCGACGAGATTGAGCGGCGTGCCGGCAATCAGTGCATCCCGGTTGCCGAACAGCGTGTCGGACGGCGGCGCGAGCGTCTGGACGATCGACAGCGCGTTGCCGTGCTGCCTGAAGCCGGCGCGCAGTGCATCGATCTGATCCAGCGCCGCAGCCACGCCGTGCTGCGCCGCTTCCTCGTCGCCCGGTTGTGCGTTCAGCGGCAGCCCGCGGTAGTCCAGGGCCACCAGCACGGCATCGACTTGCGCGCGATTGATCGTCGAATCCGGCGCCAGGGCTTCCTGCATGACCTGCCCGTAGTGTCCCGACACGATCTCCAGCGCAACGCCATGACGCGCGGCGCTGGCCACGAGCGGCAACACGAGATGATCGAGCGTGCCGTTGCCGACCAGCCCGAGCCGGAACGGCGTAAGCGGCGCAAGCGTGCGCCCCGCGCGCTGCAAGGCGACGATCGCGCGCCCCAGCTTGATCAACTGATTTTCGCCGAGCGCGCAGCTGGCCAGTTGGCGTACGCGACTGCCCAATCCGGCACCCGGATCGTCGTGGATCGTTTCGCCGAGCTCGCGGCAGCGCGCGGAGAAATCGTCAGGCGGGCGCGGCAACCAGGCCAGCGCGGTGTACAAATCATCTTTCATCGGACGGCGCTCTCGGCGAAGCGGGTTCTGGACGGGAAATGCGGGCCGACGCGCGTCATGCGGCGTGGCGCTTGCTGATCAGGTCTGCAAATTCACCGACGTTCTTCAGGCCTGAAATATCGGCGGCGGCAAGCTTGATTCCGAACGCACGCTCGACGCTCAGAACCAGACGGATATGCGACAGGCTGTCCCAGCCGTCGACGTCGGCGGCGGTCAGTTGAGGCGTTGCCACCAGCTCGTCGTCGTCGAATACGTCCCGCAACACATCGGTCAACTTGGCATAGACGGCAGATTGGCTCACGGCGAAGGCATCCTTTGACGTAGGGAAAAATGAACGATGCGATGTGCGCGGTCGAAGTCGTTCTCGCGCACGTCATCGCATTGCATCGGTCAGCGGTCCGTGGCAGCACGACAACCTCGACCATCGTACAAATGCTAGCCCGGCGATCGAATCATTAACGTGCGAAAAGCTACTTTTCCGGGAGACTGCACGGCTCGAATGCGGGTTTCGAATCCCGGGCGGAATGTCGAGCGGGTGCGCAGCCGCCCCGCCGCTTCGCGCGCGGCAGGCGCCGCGACGCGGGACCGAACGTCAACGGGGTATCAGCCGCGTTCGCGCTGCGATACGCCGCGAACCCGGCCGTCGTTCCACACGTCGGCGCGACCGCGTGCGCCTCACGGCGCGGCAGGACGGGTGAGCGGCGCGACCGATGCCGGTCGCTTGACGAAATAGCGGAACACGACGATCAGCAAGACGATCGGCACGAAATTCCGTCCGCTGAACAAATTCGGAATTCGAAGAATTTCCATGATCGAAACGAAGAGCACGGCATGCGCGCAACACCAGAACCCCGCTCCGCTCCGCCAGCCTGCGTAGCTCCGTCCGAACACCCAGCCGAGGACAACCGCATCGAGCAGCCCGAACCAGCCCCATTCGTAAAAGTGAACGAAGATCCCCGACGGATTATTGAATTCCGGGTCGGCGTAGCTGTTCAGGAACACGGTGATGCTGTCGGTCGAATCGAGCCACGGCTCCAACGGCGCACCGATGATCGGAAAATGCAGCAGCCAGTCGAAGGTGAACATCGGATGACCGCTGTCCCACCCGAGCACGCTCAGTATCCCCGCACCGTTGTTCAGCGCCGTCGAGTAATACAAGCCGAGACGTTCGATCGCGAAATCGAAAATGTTGTCGTAGACGGTGACGTAATAGGCCTCCCACGACCGGTTGTACTCGTTCGCGATGAAGAGCCCGAACAGCAACGGAATCGCGGCGTACGGCCCGAGCGTCAGCAGCCGCGAGAACCGGCCGCGAAGCCGGAACCGCACGATCATGAGCACGCACGGCAGCGCCACCTCGATCAACGCGAGCCGCTCGGCAAAGATGAAGCTGCGCAGCAGCGTCAGCACCGCGAGCACGCCGAGGTAAGCCTTGTAGCGGTTCATGCCCTTGACCGGTGTCTTGAACACGTAGAAATACAGCACGACGTACGGCGCGGCTGCCTGGGTGAACGAGCTCAGGCCCGTGAAGTGCCCTTTCTGCTCGAGCATGACATACGCGTTCGCTTCGCCGTGCAGGAACGCCAGCACCAACGCCGGACGCGCGAGAATCCCGCCCAGCAGCATCAGATTGCCGAACATCGCGAGCACGAACACGAAATCGAGTACGCCGGGGAGCAACTCGGCGGGGGCGGCCGGCGGCCCCCGGCGCGACTGCGCCTCGGTCGTCGCCAGCCACGCCGTCGCCACGACCACCAGCAGGAACAATGCGCCGACCCAGGCGTAATAGCCGTCGAAGTAGAGCCGCGCAATCGATTTCTGATTGACCAGCAGACTCAATGACAACATCCCGTACAACGGCAGGATGAAGATCAGCACGAGCCGGGCGGGGTCTTCCCACCAGTAACCCGTGTAAGCACCTGCCTCGCGACGGACACGCGCCGCCTTGCGTGCCGTCGCCCCGCTCTGTCGCGGACGGGGCCTGCCTTCGCCCACGCCACGCGGTCTCATGAAGCACGTTCCATCTGTTGTCGCGACACCGCCATTCCATTGGCGGTCGCCGCGGCCTGATGCGTATTCGTATCCGTATAGCCGTAGTCGTACCGACCCGGCGCGCCCTGGTAATCGTTCAGGATCACGCCGCGCACATCGATATGCGCGTGCTCGAGCCGTCGCGCGCTTTCGTCGAGCTCCGTCAGCGTCGTCACGCCGCTACGCGCGACGAGGAACACCGTGCCCGCCAGACGCCCCAGCACCAGCGCATCGGCGACCGGCAGCAACGGCGGGCCGTCGAGCACCACCATGTCGTAGCGCGACGCGAGCTGCCCGATCAATTCGGCGAACGCGGGCTGCAGCAGCAGTTCGCCCGGATCGGGAACGACGCTGCCCATCGCGATGAAATCGAGGCCCGGTGTGACGCCGCGCTTGATTGCCTCGTCGAGCGCATGGGTGCCCGCCACCACGTCCGACAACCCCGGCGCGCGGCTATAGCGGAACCGGTCGTGCAGCGAACCCTTGCGCAGATCGGCGTCGATCAGCAGGACCCGCCGTTTCGCGGCACCGGCGAGCGACGCGATATTCGCAGCGACGAACGACTTGCCGACGCCCGTCGTCGGCCCGGAGATCAGCACGACCGGATTCGATGCGGCCGGCATCTCCAATTGCAGCGACGCGCGCAGACCGCGCAGGCTTTCGAGCGCGGCGTCCTGCGCGCCGACCGGCGCAATCGATGCGCGCGGACCGGGCCGGCCGGCCTTTGTCCGCAGTTCCGCGGCCGCAGCGATCGCGCTGTGCGGGACGGTCGCGAACACCGGCAGCCCCGTCGCCCATTCGATTTCCTCCGCGTCGCCGATCGTGCCGACGACGCGCTGCCGGGCGATCACGATCGCCGCGCCAGCCAGCAGGCCCACCACCAGGAGACCGACCACCGCAACCCCGCGATGCGGACCGATCGGCTGCTCGGCGATCTTCGCCGTATCGACGATCCGCACGGTGCCGGTCTTGCTGGCACGTGCGAGGACCATCTGCTGGCGCGTATTGAGCAGGTTCGTGTACAGCGCGGTATCCACGGCCACGTCGCGCTGCAGTTGCAGCACGCCCTGCTCCACGGTCGGCAACTGCTGGATCTGCTTGCGCGTCGTGTCGAGCGTACGCTGCGCATCGGCGAGCTGCGCATCAACGGCCGCAACCGCCGGATGCTTCGGCATGAAGCGCGTCATCAGTTCCTCACGCCGCTGCTGCAGCGTCTGCACGCGCGTCTCGATGTCGACCGCCTGTTGACGCAATGCCAGCGCTTCGTCGCTCGTATTGACCGTCCCGTGCGATGCGCGGAATGCGTTGAAGCGGTTTTCCGCCGCCTCCAGCTGGGCCTTCAACTGCGGCAACTGGCCGTCCATATAGCGGATCAGCTTGTCGGCCGCCTCGGACTTGCGTTGCGTGTTCTGCGCCAGATACGCGTCGCCGATCGCGTTCAGCACGCGGCTGTCCTGCACGGGATCGGTGCCGTCGAGCGTCACGCCAACCATGTTCGACTGCTTGCCGCGCTCCGAGATCAGCGCGTTCTTCTGCAGCCACGTGGACGCCTCCTCGTCGCTGTAACGCGTCAGGTCGAAGCGTGCGCCGGGCTTGCCGGCCACGCCGCGCACGAACACGTCGATCGCGCCCTCCGGTGTCTCGACGTGCAACGGCTGGCCGATACGGCCCTGCCACATCGGCCCTTTCCGGCCGAAGATGCCGGTGCGCTGCAGCGTATAGGCGCCGTCATCGCCGACGGTCAACGCGAAGCGCTTGCCGAGCAGTCGTTTCGGCACGTCGAAGGTCGGCACGTCGATGCGTTCGGTGCCGTACACGTATCCGCCCGGCAACGGCGACGACAACCCGTCGGCGGCATTCACGAACCGCCAGCCGATCAGCGGCAGGTAATGCGGTCGAACGTCGAGCGCGAGGTTGGTACTGTCGATCGCGCGATCGAGCACCGCGCGGGATTTCAGCACCTCGATCTCCGTCGATGCATCCGTCTTCAGATCGAACACCGACGATGGATCGCCAGGCGGCGACGTCTGCTTCGAGTCGGTCTGGCTTTGCTCGACCTGGAACAGGATGTCGGAGCGGTAGACGGGGGCCGCGCACAGCGCATACAGGCCTCCGGCAATCGCGCCCGCAAGCGCGGTGCAAAGGATCAGGCGCCGGCCGCCATACAGCACGCTCCAGTAGCGGCGTACCGAATGGGACGGCCGCGGAATGCGCCCGCTGTGCGAGTCAGGCAGGGTCGAAGTATTCATACAGCCTCAGTCCTGTATGGCGCGACGCACCGTCGCGGTCACAAAATCCGCCGCGAGCATCACGGCGAAATGGCCTTCGCCGTCAGCGCACCTTGCGCGGACGATGGAATCAGCAGGTTCACGACGCGGCTCCAGCGCACGAGCGACGACGCATCGACGAACACGACGTCGCGCCGCTCGAGCGGAAACTGGTCGGCGAGCGCGAACGACGCGGGCGAGCTGCCGTCGAGGTGGTACACCCGCGGACGGTTGTCCGGGCCACGGCGCACGACGAACACCTGGCGCGCGTCGGACGTGTACTGACTTACGCCGCCCGTGTCGCCGAGCGCCTCGCCGAGGCTCATCCGGCCGTCGGTCAATGTCAGCGTCGCGGGTCGCGACACCTCGCCGAGCACGAACACCTTCGCGTCGCTCGCCGCGCGCACGCGCACGAGATCGCCGTCGCGCAACAGGATGTTCGACGGATTCACGCCCGCCGAGATCAATGCGGGCAGGCTCACGTTTACGGTCTTGTCGCCGCGCGTCACCGAAACCTGCGAGCGGTCTGCCGTCGGGGTGAAACCGCCCGCACGGTCGATCGCCTCGGGCAGCGTCATCGGCATGTCGTTGACGATCTGCAGACCCGGCGTGCGCACCTCGCCGTCGAGATAGACGCGCTTGCTGCGGTAGCTCTGCACGCGTAGCGAGAGCTGCGGCTTGCGCACGTATTCGCCGAGCCGCTTCATCAGCAGCGCGCCTGCCTGTGCCTCGGTCAACCCGGCCACGTGAACGAGGCCCGCGTAAGCGAACTGCACGTTGCCGTTCGCGTCGACCGTATAGCCCGTCGCGACCGAGCTGGCGCCGACCCCGTCGCCGCCACCGACCGTCTGCGTCGTCGGCAGGTTCAACTCCGGGTGGTCCCATACGACGATGCCCAGCACATCGCCAGGGCCGATCGTGTACGGCATCGGCTTGCCGAACAGCTGGCGGATTTCCGCGTCGACGTTGGCCGGCCGCCCCGCATGGTGTTGCGCGACGAAGGCCGGCGTGATCTCGATCAGATCCTCGCTCGACACGTTCTGCACGCCGTCGAGGCCGCCCGATCCCGATGCGTCGGCGCTCACGCGCGCATTCGAGTCGCGCTCGGCCGGCGGGTGATAAGTCATGCCGGGCGACAGCGCGCATGCGCTCAGTGCGCACGCGGCGGCCGCGATCGCCAGGCGCGACTGCCACGGTGCGCGACGGGCGTCGGCCCGACGGGGCCTCGGCGTGCCGAGCGTCGATTCCGGTTGCGTGGTGATTGACATGATGTCCTTCCAAAACTGTGCGGTAACCCGCCGAACGCGGCGAATTCCGGCATTACGCTTGCCCAGCGCGGCTCGCATTGCATCGCCGCACCGCCCTCTTCACCGCACGTCACTCCATACGATTCGTCATGAACTTCTCTTCATCGCTTTCGTCGTTCGTCTGCATCGTGTCGGCCGGGTTCGTCTGTGCCGCCGGTGCGCAGACGCTGTCCAGCAGCCCCGCCGACACTCCGTCCCTTGCGTCGTCGACGCTACCGGGCCTGGTGCCGCCACAACGTTCGGCGCAAGCGGCGGTCGCACGCGCGGCCGCGGCTGCCGCACCCGCGCTCACGCGTTCCGCCGCGAGCGCCGCCGTCCAGCCCGACCCGCGCGCCCACAGCACGTTGCGCCGGCCGCTCGTCCCGGCGCGCCCGCACCGCGCGCAGGTGGCCAGTACACCGGCCGACGACGTATGGGGCAGCAACACGTTGTACGCATCGCCCTACGCGAAATCACCCTATGACGCGCCAGCCGAGCCGGACTGAAGCACCCGCCGGTCATGCCTCGGCATGACCGCGCATGCATCGATAAGGGATTGGACACCACGGCAAACGGCGCGTCTGTGAGCAACCTCACCGAACGCCCATCTTCATACGCGGGCGCGATCGCACCCCAACGCGCCGCTGCATGCAACGCATGCGGCACAGCGCACGTCACGGCCTGCCGACCGACACGCTCCCGTACGACCCTGCGGCCGCGTCGAGCGTGGCAGGATCGGCAACGCGCACGACCGACCTCGCCGAATCACGGCCGAGTGCCTGCATGCACAGCCCGATCACGATGTCCGTGCCGACCGCGCCGTACACCGCGTGATCGACCTGCGGCTCGAGATGCAGTCGCACGTGACGCGAGTGCCTGAACGCGCGCTCGATCGCACCGAAGTGGCGCCGCACGTCGTCGATGCCGGGATCGAGCGCGCCGTACACCAGCGTCGTCCGGACATTGCGTTGTGCCAGCACGTGCATCACGCCGCGTGGTGTGCCGGCGCGCGGCTTCCAGCCGAAGCGCGCGGCGGCCTCTTTCAACGGCACGCTGACCCGCGCGATCGCATTGGCGGCGACGGCCGCCACGATCGGCCGCAAATCGCGCCGTTCGCGCACGAGGCCCTTCCACTTTTTCCAGTCGCGCACCGATAGCCAGTAGCCGCGCACCGAATTGTTCCGCTGCTTCTGCACCGCCTCCAGCGAGAGCCCGGCCGGCCACACGAAACGCGCCAGGTTGATCGCGATCACGCCGCCGAGCGACGGCGTCTTCACGGCCGCATGCAATGCCGCATAGGCGCCCGAACAGATGCCGGTTGCGATCACCTCCGGGTAGCCGAGTGCACGCAGCCAGTCGGCGGCGGCTGCCACGTCGTCGCTCGACTGCGGTGAATACACGACCGGCGCCTGGTCGTCGGGCGCGGCAACCCCGCTGTCGCCCACGCCATGCACGTCGATCCTCAGCGTCGTCACGCCGGCGCGTGCGAGCGTCCGCGCGAGGCGCACGCTGAAGCGCCCTTCTCCGCTGCGCGGATTCGTCGACGTGTTCGCGATCACGAGTGCCGGCGCGACGGGATTTGCCGGCCCCGTATCGGCGGGACGGCACAGCACGCCGACCACCCGGTCCGGCCCTACCGCGACGACCTGCTCGGTCATGTCCGTCATGTCGAGCGCGACAGCCGACTCGCCATTCCATGACGGATCCAGCGGCCGCGCGGGGTCGATGCGAGTCGCCACGTGCGGTGCCCGTTCGGCGATCCAGTTGACGAGCGTGTCGATCGCGTCGAGCGGCAAGCGCGAGCGCGTGCCGTCCAGCATCGTCGTCGACCATTCGCGGAACGAGTCGGTCGCCACGTCGACGCCGCGAGCGAGCAGTGCATCGCGCAACGCAGGACCGTCCCCCTGATCGGGATCGATCAGCAGCATCGCGCCGGGCAACGTCGCTGCATCGCGCACGACGTCGCACAAATCGACCGCCTTCAGCGCATCGACGAAATCGTCGGGAAAGCGGTGCCCGAGCACGTTCATGCACGGTTCGTCGCGATGTGCGGCACGAATGGCCGGCGACGTGATGTCGAGCCACTGCCGATGCACGAACGACATCTCGCGGAGGTACGCACGCCCACGCACGACGGGCGCGAACGCCGCCAATGCGTCGACGCGCGGCGACGGGCGCTGGCCGTTGCCTGCGGCGGCCAGCATCGCGAACAGCGCGCCCGCACGGATTCCGACGAGCGTTAGCGACGCGACACCGACCTGGTCGCGCAGCATGCCGATCGCATCGTGAATGCTGTCGATGCACGCGGCATACCGACCGGCATCGAGATCGTCGCCCGCGGAGTCACCGCTGCACGGATAGTTGAATCGCAACACCGTGACACCGTTACTGGCAAGGCGCTCGGCGATCGCCCGCATGAACTTGTGCGTCCACGATGCCTCGTGGCCCAATGCTTCGCACAGGACCACCCCTTGTGTCGTCTGTCCCTCGTGCAGCCACCCCACGCAGCTGCCGAACGTAATCGGCTTCAATCGGTACTCCTCGGATCGGTATTTTTATCGGACGCGGACGCGTGTTCCGGCGGCTCCACCGAAATGAGCGATTCCACGATCGTGCGACTGCTCGGCGAACACACGACGGCGCCCCCGTCCGCGCCCCTGCGCGGCCCGCCCTGTTTCGTCCGTTGCCCTGCCCGCATGCCCGCGGGAGGTGATGTTGTGTGCCTGGCACGCCGTCACGGTCTGCGCCGGGAACCCGTGCGCCGTGAACCAAAACTGTGCACTCGATTAAAGCACCCGGTTCGAGCGTCCTTCGGTGCGCCAGCTTACAAATGGATTCGTCACTGTCGCGATCCGACGACGCGCGACGGCGTGCGCGGTGTCGGGATCCACGCATGCCGCGCGCACGGCATCCGCGAACGGTAGGCTCGCGAACACAGTCGTCTCGTGCCGCCGGTATCATGGCCGCCATACGATGATGTGGCCGTGCCCGGCGACGCCGGACGCGCCACCCACCCATGCATCCGGGTCAGCGCCGACCGGCTGCACACGCGCACCGCGGCCCCATGCCGCCGCACCGCGACACCCACGGCGCCGACCGAGCGAATGTCTAACCTCAAGAAGAACTTCCTGCTGCTGCTGACGTTGCAGATTTCGATGTACGCGGTGCCGCTGCTGATCGCACCGCTGCTGACGCACGCACTGGGGCCTGAAGGCTACGGCCAACTCGCGTTCTCGCTCGCGGTCATCGCCTACCTGACCAACTGCACGAGCTACAGCTTCGACCTGACCGCCACGCCGCGCATCGCGCTCGCCCGCGACGACCGCGCGGAGCGCTCCCGTATCTTCTGGGCGACGTTGTACGCACAGATCGGCATCGCCATGATCTGCTTCATCGTGCTGGTCGCGCTGACTTTCCTGTTCAAGCGCTTCGGCGAGGACCGCGATCTGCTACTGATCGGTTTCGGCATGGTGGCCGGCGTGGCGTTCACGCCAGGCTGGTATTTCCAGGGCATGGAGAAACTGCGCGCGCTGAGCGTGATCCTGTTCATCGGCCGCATCCTGAGCCTGCCCGCGATGTTCGCGCTCGTGCACAGCCCGGCAGACATCGACCGCGCGATGATCGTCAACGCAGCCGTCCCGACGCTGTCCGCGATCGTGCTGGCCATCTACCTGTATGCGCAGCGCGAAATCGACTTCATTCGCGTGGAGTTCTCCGACGTCGCGGAATCGCTGAAAGGCGGCTGGCAGGTGTTCCTCGCGTCGACGTCCATCGCGTTCTATGCGTCGACCAACACCGTACTGCTCGGCTTCGTATCGGGCAACGTCGCGGCAGGCTACTTCGCCGCCGGCGACAAGCTGATCCGTGCGGCGCTCAGCATGCTGCAACCGCTGAAGGCCGCCACCTATCCGCGCATCAACTACCTGATGCGGCACGCGCGCAACGATGCGTTCTCGTTCCTGCGCAAGCTGTTCGTCGTGCAGGTTGCGATGGTGCTCGGCATCTCGCTCGTGATCTTCTTCGGCGCGCCGCTCGCCGTGCGCATCCTGTATGGCCCTTCGTACGAACCGACGGTCCAGGTGCTGCGCTGGATGGCCTTCATTCCGTTCATGGCCGGCATGACCGACCTGTTCGGCGTGCAGACGATGCTGCCGCTCGGGATGAAGTCCGCATTCACGCGCATCCTGATGTCATCGGGCGTTCTGAACATCGTGCTGGTACCCGTGCTCGCAAAGTACTTCGCCGAGCTGGGCGCAGCCGCCGCCGTGCTGACGGCCGAGGCGGCGGTCGCCGCGGCACTCGCCACCGTCGTCTATCGCGCCGGGATTCCGCTTCCCGGTAGTCCGCTCGCACGACGCGGCTAGCGCGAGGCGGCCGGCATCCGACGGTGCTCCGTTCGATGCGCGCGCAACGAACCGTCCCGCGCGACCACACGCCTCCTCATTGCCCGCCGCCTCCGTACGCTCGCACACGGGTACTTCTTACTCCTCCGCGCACGCTCGATCGGGAACGATGACCGTCTTTCCGCCCCGCTACGCGCCCCTACGAAATAAAGATCACACGTATCGGTAGAAACACCGATGCTGTAGTCAAACTACATTTGTACGATTGGTCGCTGCAGAGAATCGCTACATCCGATTCGGCAGCGTCGGGCGGTCCGCGTCGCCGTCCTCGATGTTCGATCGGGCCCAACCGGCCGTAACGATTCCCCGCCTGGCCCGGCATGCCGACGCGCAACCACCCAGCATCGCCAGCCAATTGCGTCCGGTGCGAATCCACCGGACGTGCGCAGCTCCAGACATCATCCGAACAACCGGCAATACGATCATGGAGAGCAACATGCGGGACACACTCTGGCCGGCCGTCGTGCTGGCAGCGACCCTCTGCACCACCGCCTATGCGGGCGACGCCGATTTCAACGCGCAGGGCGACGCGACCGATGCATTCGCGTCGGCTGCGGCGGTTCGGCGCGCTGACCTGCTCGTGCGCAAGATGACGCTCGACGAAAAACTTCAATTCATTCATTCGCAATACGAAATGTCAAAGGTGCCGGGCGGCGGCGCCGGCTACATCCAGGGTGTGCCGCGCCTCGGCATTCCCGACCTGAACATGGTCGATTCGGCGACGGGTTCCGGCAGCACGTCGCAGGCCAGCACGACGTTCCCCGCGACGATCGCCGTCGCCGCGAGCTGGGATCGCCGCCTGTCGTACGACTACGGCAAGCAGGTCGCGATCCAGTTGCGCGCGCAAGGATTCGGCATGGGCCTCGCCGGCGGCACCAACCTCGCGCGCGAACCGCGCGGCGGCCGCCTGTTCGAGTATCTCGGCGAGGATCCGCTGCTGGCCGGCGACCTGCTCGCCGAACGCACGCTGGCCACGCAACGGCAGAAAGTCATCGCGACCATCAAGCACTACGCCGGCAACGAGCAGGAGCACGGCCGGATGGGCGGCAACACGCAGATCGACGAACGCACGCTGCGCGAGCTGTACCTGCTGCCGTTCGAGATCGCCGCGAAGCGCGGCCGGCCCGGCAGCGTGATGTGCAGCTACAACCGCCTGAACGGCACCTATGCGTGCGAGAACCCCCATCTGCTGAACGACGTGCTGAAGAACGAATGGGGCTTCCAGGGCCAGGTGCAGTCCGACTGGGGCGCCACGCACAGCACCGCCGCCGCGATCAACGCCGGGCTCGACGAGGAAGAAGACGTCGGGCCGAGCGTGTACCTGACGCCGGCGGCGGTCAAGCAGGCGATCGCGAACGGCTCGGTGTCGACCGCGCGCCTCGACGACATGGTGCGCCGTAAGCTCGCGGTGATGATCCGCGTCGGCGTGATGGACGATCCGGCCAAGGGCGGCGGCACGATCGATTTCGCGGCCGGCAACCGATTCGCGCAGGCCGCTTCCGAGCAGTCGATCGTGCTGCTGAAGAACGACGGCAACCAGTTGCCGCTCGCCGCGTCGGCGCTGTCGCGTATCGCCGTGATCGGCGGCCATGCCGATGCGGCCGTGCTGTCGGGCGGCGGCTCGGGCAACACGCGCGACCCCGTATCGGGATCGTTCGCGGGTTGCGGCGGCCTGACGTTCGGGTCATCGACGGGATGCAGCTGGTGGCGCAATCCGTGGCTGAAGGTGGACGTGCCGATCGTCGCGGCGATCCGTGCGCTCGCGCCGGCCGCGCAGGTCACGTATGCCGGCAACAGCGATCAGCAGTCGCCGTTCCGCGCGTACACGCAGCAGGAGATCGACCAGGCCGCGGCACTCGCGGGCCGCTCGGACGTCGCGATCGTCGTGGTCGCGCAGCCGGCCGGCGAGGATTTCGGTGATCTCCAGAGCCTGAGCCTCGCGAACCCGTCGAACCAGGATGCGCTCGTCGAAGCCGTCGCGCGCGCGAATCCGCACACGATCGTCGTCGTCCAGAGCGGCAACCCGGTGCTGATGCCGTGGAAGGACCAGGTCTCCGCGATCGTCGAGGCGTGGTATCCGGGCGAAGCCGGCGGCAAGGCGATCGCGAACGTGTTGTTCGGCGCGGTCAATCCGTCCGGCAAGCTGCCCGTCACGTTCCCCGCGCGCGATCAGGATTCGCCGGCCTGGGGGCAAAACGGTGCGTTCGACAACGATCCCGTCTATGCGGAAAAGCTGAACATGGGCTATCGCTGGTATGACGCGCACAACATCAAGCCGATGTTCGAGTTCGGCTACGGGCTGTCGTACACGCACTTCGCGTATTCGGGGCTGTCGGTGTCGAAGCAATGGGACGGATCGCTGAGCGTCGCGTTCACGGTGCGTAACGACGGGCGCGTTGCCGGCGCGGAAACGCCGCAGGTCTATCTCGGCGTGCCGTACAAGGACGAGCCGCCGAAGCGGCTGGTCGGCTGGGAGAAGATCCGGCTGAATCCGGGCGAGGCGCGGCGTGTGCACGTGACCGTGTCGCCGCGGATGCAGAGTGTGTGGGATACGTCGCGTAACGGCTGGCGCGTGGTGCCGGGCGGGACGGTGTACGTCGGTGCGTCGTCGCGGGATATCCGGTTGCAGGGGCACTGAGCGGTAGAGGAAGAACGGAAGCGCCGCGTGCGTCGTGCGCGGCGCTTCCGTATTCACTCATCCGCAAACGCGCACCTCACCGGAACAACAGCGCCAGCACCGTCGCGAGCGCGGCAATCGCGGCGATCCCCGCCGCCATCCCGGCCAGATGCGCGGCGATCACCAGGCCGGCCGGCAATCGCGCGGATGCCGGGCCGCAGGCCCCACCCGCCGGCCCGGCCCGCGATCGGAACGCAGCGCCGGCCATCACACCCCGCTCCCTTCAAGCGTATCGAGCAACGGCCGGGCCAGATGCAAAACCTGGTACACCGTGCCCGCGCCGCCGCCATCCCGCTCCTGCTCCTGCTCCGATACGAGCACGCGCGTCAGCCGCCAGCGCAGCGGATCGAGGCTGACGGCGGCCGCAACCGTACCCTGCCGCGCCGCCACGTCGCGATTGCGCTCGACCTCCTGTGCCAGCGTCGCATCGAGGTCGGCGTCCGCCGGAATGTCGATGGCTTCCAGCCGCACGAAGCGTCCCGCCGACGCACTGCCCTTGCGCGCATCGAGCGCGACCTGCACATCGATCGGCGCGCGTCCGAAACTGTCCGTCACGACCCGATAGCGGCCGTCCGTGACGAACCCCGCGAACGCCTGTTCATTGCGCCACAGATAAAGCGACGCATAGCCGTTTTCCGTCGCACCGTAGCGGCCCGCCTCGCGCAGCAGAAACCCCTTGAACACGAGATCCGGCGTGTCGTCCCAGAGCCTGCCGCGCTCGCGCACGCGATTGCGGATGATATCGAGGTCGTAGTCCGCCGGCAGGCGGTGCACGTAGTACGCGGTCAGCATGATCGACTCCTGGGATTGACAAGGGAGATTCCGAACGGCTCGAGAACAGCGTAGAAGACCTTGAATCATTTGAAAAGACGATGGCAGAATATTTCAATGATTCGTTTTATTAATGGATGAGTGCGTGATGAAAACGCTCGACATCGAAGCCGTGCAGGCGTTCGTGCTGACCGCCGACCTCAAGAGCTTCACGCGGGCCGCCGAGGCGATGGACACGACGCAGTCCGCCGTGAGCCTGAAGATCAAGCGACTTGAAGACGGCCTCGGCCGCCGTTTGCTGGAACGCACGCCGCGGCAGGTTCGCCTGTCGGCCGACGGCACCGCGTTCCTGGAACCCGCGCGCGAGCTCGTAGCGGCTCACCAGGGTGCGGTCGGCGCGTTCGGCGCCGGCCAGCGGCGGCTGGTGATCGGCGTGAGCCATCATGCCGTCGGCGCCGATCTGCCGATGCTGCTTCGGCGCATGAGCGAAGCGGAACCCGGGCTCGTGCTGGAGATCCGGGTCGCCGCGTCGCGCGACGTGCTCGATGCGTTCGATCGCGGCCAGCTCGATGCCGCCGTCGCGCTACAGCACGACAGCCGGCGGCTCGATGGGGAAACCCTGCTGTCGGCGTCGTTCGGCTGGATGGCCGCGACCGATTTCGAATACCATCCGCCGCAACCGCTGCGGCTCGCGACGCAGGCCGAGCCGTGCAGCGTGCGCCACATGGCGATCGGCGCGCTGGACGAAGCCGGTGTCGCGTGGACTGAAGTGTTCGTCGGCGGCGGCGTGGCGACGATCGGCGCGGCGGTGTCCGCGGGGCTGGCCGTCGCCGCGCTCGGGCATCGCGTGGCGCCCGTCGGGACGGTCGACGTGGGCGCGCGATACGGGCTGCCGCCCTTGCCGGCGCGCGACGTGGTGCTCTACTCGAACCTGACCGATGCGCGGGCCCGGCAAGCGCTGCGCACGCTGGGCGCGGCGCTGCGGTCGTCGGTCGGCGCGCGGTGATAGCGCGCTTGAACCATCGGAGAAAAAATTGGAACGGCCGCTGCCGCGCCATGCACAGTGGCACTTCGCCATTCCGCATCCGGCACCTCACCCGGATCGGGCCCTGACGGCATCGAAAGGCTTCGACGCGCGCCACGGTAATATTCAGTCTTCAGGCTGGCCACTGCCTGCGCGGCCAGCACCCAAAGAACCGACACCCATCATCACCTTGATTTCCCTACACTTTCCCCGTCGCGACGCATGATGTACTCGCTCGCCACCACCTACATCCGGGAACTCGAGATCCGCAAGAGCCGCTTCATCGCCTACGCGATTCCCGTCGAAGACCGCGACGCCGCGATGCAGGCACTGCAACGCCTGCGTGACGAACATCCAGCCGCCACGCACGTGTGCTGGGCATTGCTGGCGGGCGGCCAGTCGGGGATGTCGGACGACGGCGAGCCGTCCGGCACGGCGGGCCGGCCGATCCTGGAAGTGCTGCGCCATCACGATCTCGACGGTGTGCTCGGCGCGGTCGTCCGTTACTACGGCGGCGTGAAGCTCGGCGCGGGCGGGCTGGTGCGCGCGTACACCGATGCAATCGCGTCAGCGCTGCTCGATGCCGAGCACGTCGAGCGCATCCGCTACACGCGGCTCGCCATCGAGATCGGCTATCCCGAGGAGGCGCGCGTGCGCCGCTGGATCGAACAGGCCGGTTATGAACTGGTGGACAGCGCGTACGGGATGACGGTCAAGCTCGTGATCAAGCTGCCCGAGACCGCCGACGCGAACGCGCGGACCGAGTTGTTCGACCTGACGCAGGGGCGATCAGGCTTTCCCGATCTGTGACGAACGGCAACCGGCCGCCCCGTCGTTCCTGCTGCCGACAAATTCCGCCGAAAAATCAGATACGTCCGATAGAAAAACCGCACGCTGCCACTTAATCTCACCGGGTTCCCGGCGACTCGCGCCGCATACGTTTTATCCGCAGGCCGGCACAGGCAGCACGCAACCGCCACCGGCCGAGTCGGCACGCCAAGGCCGGGTGTGCCGACGTGCGATTCGTCACGCGTCGCCAATAATCAAAATTCAGCTACGGGATAACGGACGCATGCATCAAGTGCAGACACTGCAAGCCCAGCTTGCGGAACTCGATCGGCGCATCAAGGCGGCGCGGAGCCGCGAACGCAATGCGGTGCTGGCGCAGGTACGCGAACTCGTCACGAGCTACGCGCTGACCGCGCGGGAAATCTTCGGGCAGGGTTACAGCGATCGCGCGAAGCTGTTCACCGTCGGCGTGAAGTATCGCGACCCGGCAACCGGCGCGACATGGAGCGGCCGCGGCCGTGCACCCGCATGGATCGTCGGGCGCGACCGCACCGCGTTCCTGATCCGGGAGTAACGCGCGCCGCGTTGCGCGGCGCGCCCGGTCATGGCATCGAATCCGTGCCGGCCGTTCAGTAAGTGTCCGGCACGATCATGTTGTCCGGCACCGGTCGACGGATGTAATCCTCGTGATGCTCACGCGGCGGCAGGTCGATCGGTGCGTGCGGCACCTCGTGATACGGCACCTGCTGCAGAAGGTGGTGAATGCAGTTCAGCCGCGCGCGCTTCTTGTCGACGGCCTGCACGACCCACCACGGCGCTTCCGGAATGTGCGTGCGCTGCAGCATCTCTTCCTTCGCGGCGGTGTAGGCTTCCCAGCGGCGGCGGCTCTCGAGGTCCATCGGGCTCAGCTTCCACTGCTTGAGCGGATCCTCGATCCGGCTCTGGAAGCGCACTTCCTGCTCGTGATCGGTGATCGAGAACCAGTACTTGACGATCTGGATCCCGCTACGCACCAGCATCTTTTCGAACTCGGGCACCGAACGGAAAAACTCCTCGTATTCCTCGTCGGTACAGAAGTTCATCACGCGCTCGACGCCCGCGCGGTTGTACCAGCTGCGGTCGAACAGCACGATCTCGCCGCCGGCCGGCAGATGCGCGACATAGCGCTGGAAATACCATTGCGTGCGTTCGCGGTTGTTCGGCGCCGGGAGCGCCGCCACGCGGCATACGCGCGGGTTCAGCCGCTGCGTGATGCGCTTGATCGCACCGCCCTTGCCGGCCGCGTCGCGCCCCTCGAAAATGACGACGAGCCGGTGCCCGGTGCTCACGACCCAGTCCTGCAGCTTCACGAGCTCGCCCTGCAGCCGGAACAGCTCGCGGAAATACTCCTTGCGCGCCTCGCGGCGCTCCTGCGAAAACAGCAGGTCGTCGCTGTCGTCGAAGCGGCGATCGTCGAGCTCCATCTCGAGCTCTTCGTCGTAGGCGTCGACCAGATCTTCCTCGAAACGGCGCTGGCGCGCCTCCATCGATTCCATATCGGTGCGGTCGTCGGTCTCGGTGCGGGTATCGTTGTCGCCCATGGGGCCTCCTTCCATCATTGACGCAGCCAAACGCTGACATTATCTCAGTGTCGCGCGTCAAATTCATGAAAAAAGGGCCGGCGCGCCGGTCAGAAGCGGAACGCGAGCAGCACGCTGGCCAGCACGGGGTTCGCGGAAATATCGAACGTGTTCGATGCGAGTTGCCGATTCGGCTGGTCGATGTCCAGCGTAATCTTCGTCCGTAACGGGATATAGGTCACCATGCCGGTGATCCAGAACTGGCGCGTGATCTGGTAGCTCGCGCCGACGGTGAACACCGGCTCCCACACGCTCTTCACCTTGGCCGACACATTGGTCTTGCCCGACAGCAGCAGGTCGCCGCCGGCGTCCCAGATCCGCTGGAACAGCGACGGGTCGAGCAGCAGCGACTGCAGGCTGCCGATGTCCGCGCCCGCCGCGAGCAGCCCGCCGAGCGACGCGAGCTTGCGCTGGAACACGGGATTCAGGTTCGTGTTCGTGAAGCGCGTATAGCTGATGCCGATGCCCGCAAACGGGCGGAACCGATCCTCGCGCTCGCCGAGGTAGTACTTGAACACGACGGAGCCGAGCCACGCGCGCGTGGTCGCGAGCGGGTTGCTTTGCGTATTCGCGAGGTCGATCAGCGGAAAGCGCCCCTGGACGCCGGAAAAGATCCGGTCGAGCGGCAACGCGATGCTGCCGTGCCCGCGCAGCGTCAGCACCGGCGGAATGCCCGCGCCGAGTTCGGCCGCCCAGTTCTCCGAGAAAAAGTGGGTGAACGTGAAAGCCAGCGTGTTCGTATTGCTGAGCGACAGGCTCGAACCCCGGTTCTGGAAGCTGTTCAGCCCGAGTGCGTCCGTGTGCGTCGTCACCGGCGTCGATCGGCCGGTCGTGCCGACGAAGTGCCAGCCGAGGCCGACCATGTTGCGGTCGTCGCCCATCAGCTGCGTCAGCAGCGGCGGCGCCTGGGCGGCCGGCAGATCGGGCAGCCGCGACGGGTCGATCGGATGCAGCTCGTACGGCATCCGGTCGGCGTGGACGACACCGCCCGCCGGTGCGTCATCCGCCGTTGCATCGCGTGTCGCGGCCGGCTCGCAACCGCCGGCCGAGCCGTTGTCGTCGAAGCCGATGCCGTCCGCGCCGTCGTCGCGTGTGGCCGCGCATGCGCGCCCCGCCCCGCGGGTCCGCTGACCGAGCGTGATCTTGCGTGCCGTGAACGGTACGGCATCGGCTGGCGACACATCGACCGACTCGCCGCGACCGCCGCGGGCCGGCCCCGGATCAGTCGCCCACGCACTCGCATCGAACCCGTCCGCGTCGCCGCCCGGCCAGAAGCCGATTCCGTCCGCGCCGGCCTGCCAGCGTGGCGCAGCGTCGCCGTCCGGCTGCGGCGCGCCGTGCGCGGCGGCCGCGCACGCGAACAGCGTCGCGCCGAGCCAGCGCGACAGCGGACGCACCGTGCCCGGCCGCGCGCGGCGGCGGTCCTTGTCCCGGCTCGCCATCGGCTCAGGCCGGCACGCCGAACAGGCGCTGACGGATGCGGTACAGCGGCTCGAACAGCCATTCGAGCAGGCTGCGCCGCTCCAGCACGATGTCGGCCTTCAGCATCATCCCGGCGCGCAGTGACAGCGGCCGCCCTTCGAATGCCGGCGTGCGGTCGGCCAGCTCGACCCAGGTCTTGAAGTAGGTCTGCGGCGCGGCGGCATCGCCCGGCAGGTTCAGCTCCTTCGCCGAAAACGCGACCGGCGAGATCGACAGCACCTTGCCGCGATACGTGCCGAACTTCTCGACCGGATAGCTGGCGTACGCCACCTTCACTTCCTGCCCCTTCTTCACGAAGCCGGCCTTCGACGACGGAATGTAGACCTCGGCGATCAGCCCGTCCGCCTTCGCGGGCAGGATCTCGACGACGCGCGTGCCCGGCGGGTCGATCACGCCGCCCTGCACGACGTCGAGCCGCACGATCTGCCCGTCGGCCGGCGCGTACAGCACCTGGTTCACGTTCTCGTCGATGTTGTATTCCTTCGCGTTCAGCTCCTCCTGCTTGATCTTCAGTTCCGCGTTCGCACCGTCGTACTTGCTCTGCATCGTGTCGAGGTCGCCGCGCAGCTTCATCGCGTTCTTCGCGAGTTCTGCGCGGCGCAGCAGCAGATCCTGGTACGCCTGCCCGGCCTGCAGGTACTGCGTGTTGACCTGGTTGTACTGCTCGAGCGTCACGACCTGTTCGTCGAGCAGCTGCTTCACGCGTGCGCGCCGTTCGCCGTACTCGTCGACGATGCGTTTCTGGTCCTGGATCTGCCGGTCGATCAGCCCGCGGCTTTCACCCTGCGCGGCGATCTGCTGGTTGATCTGCTGCACCGACGACTTGTATTCGAGCCGCGCCGCGTCGATCTGCTGCGTGACCTCGACGCGCTGCCGGTCGAGCGCGGCGCGCAGCCCCTGCACGTTGTTCGCCTGGCTCACGAAGCTCGTGTCGCGCGTCACCGCGAGCAGCCGCTGGCCGGCCTTCACGTGCTGGTCCTTGCCGACGTAGACGTCGCGCACGGCCCAGCCCGGCGGCGCGCTGACGCCGATCAGCCCCGAGCGCGGCGTCAGCATCCCCGATACGCTCTCGGTGTTCGCATAGCTCAGCTCGACGAGCGCGGTCACGAACATCGCGAACATCGCAAGCGACAGGTAGCAGAAGAACCGCATCGACACCGGCACGTCGACGACGCCGTGGATCACGGTGCCGAAGGTCGTGCCGCGCGCGAGCTTGCGCGACGGCTTCTGTTCTCGAAGGGCGGAATTCCAGGTCGGCATGGGGCGGGCTCGTCAGGAGCGACGCCGCGCGGCCGCATCGAGCAGCGGCGCCGGCATCAGGTAAGGCGTGAAGTGTTCCCAGAAATGCCACTGCTCGGGCTGGCGCACGAGCGCCTGCTCGAGCCGGTCGACGATGCGCTGGTGCGTCGCGCGCACGGGCGACGCGTCGTCGTCCGCGCCGAGCATCGGCGCGAGCGGGCGGGCCGCGAGTTCGGTGAAATGCACTGCGCAGCGATCGCGGAACGGCACGCCGGTCGCATACGCGACGAGCAGCGGAATCCCCTGCTCGACCGCGAGCTTCACGCCGCCGCCGGCCATCCGCACCCAGCGGCCACCGAGCCGGCAGCGGTTGGTCTTGCCGAACTTGCCGTGCAGGTCGGAGAACAGCAGGAATACCGGCGCCTCGCGCCGCAGGCTCGTGATCAGCCGGCGCAGATGCACGCGCTCCTCGATGTCGATGAACTCGACTTCGCCGGCGCCGTATTCGGCGACGAGGCGCAGTGCATCGTCGAAGAACGCGCCGGGCGCATCGCGGTGCAGGATCACCATCAGCTTGCGGTCGTCGGGAATCATGAAGCGCAGCTTCGTGACGAACAGCATCAGGTTGCCGAAGTGCAGCCCCGCGAGCATCAGCGGGCCGCCGCGCGCGAGCGCCGCCTGCAGTTGCGCGTCGCCGTCGCACGCCATTCCATCGATCATCGACTTCATCGATTCAAGGCTGTGCGACCGCAGCTTGAGCCCCGCGAACTCCGCTTCGAACAGCTCGCGCACGATCGCCGCCGCCACTTCCCGCACGCGCCGCGGATCGTCGTTCAGGTGCGTGCCCAGCATGAACGCGACCGCACGCTCGATCGACTCGCGAATGCACGGAAAGCAGCGCAGGCATGCGCCCGAGCACCAGCGCACCAGCCGCAGCCCGCGCGCGGGCGACGTGCGCAGCGCGACGGCGCGCACCGCGCGGCGCACCAGGAACGCGTACGAGAACGGATTGAGCAGAAAAAGTCGCCCGAGCATCATCGCGTCTCCGCGGCCGAACGCCACGCGTCGGTCACATCGGTCAATACGCCGTCCTGCATCTCGTAGATCCGGTCGACCCTCGACAGGATCGACGCGTCGTGCGTGACGAGCACGATCGTGCACGGCAGCGTCAGCACGTTGCGGCAGATCTCGTGGGTCGTCGCCTGGTCGAGGTTCGACGAAAATTCGTCGAGGATCAGCAGGCGCGGCTCGCAATACAGCGCGCGTGCGATCAGGAGCCGCTGCATCTGGCCGGCCGACAGGAATTTCTGCGTATCGCCGAGCGGCGTGTCGTAGCGATGGTCGAGCCGCTCGATCTCGTCGTGAATGCACGCGAGCTTCGCCGCATCGAACATCGCGCCGATCCGCGGCGCGGGCGCGAAGTTCGTGATGTTGTCGCGGATCGTCCCGCGAAACAGCTGGTCGGACTGCGTGACGGCCGCGAGATGCTTGCGGTACTGCCGCAGGTTCACTTCCGCGAGATCCACACCGCCGACGAACAGCGTGCCGGGCTCGGGCCGCACGAGCCCGCAGATCAGGTTCAGCAGCGTCGTCTTGCCGCTGCCGGTGCGGCCGACGATCGCGATCTTGCCGCCCGCCGGCACGTCGAGCGCGATGTCGCGCAGGATCGGGCGGTTGCCGCCCTTCGGCGTGTACGACAGCGCGCGGATCGCCAGCGCGCCGTCGAAACCGTCGATCGGCCGCACGACCGCGTCCGGCGCGGGCTCCTCCGTCCCGGTCTGCAGCACGTCCGCGACGCGGTCCATGTGCACCTGCAACACCTTGCGGCGCACGTAGAGCTGGATCGAGTCGATGAACTTGTCGGCGAACAGGTTCTTGTACTGGATGAATGCGTAGATCACGCCGATCGTGCTCTGCCCATGCATCACGAGCCACGCGCCGTACGTGACGATCACGAGCTGCTCGACGTGCACGATCCCCTTCGAGATCGCATCGAACAGCAGCTGCAGCCGCTCCTGCTGACGCATCGCCTGCAGCTTCTGCGTGAACGCGTTCACCCACAGGCTGCTGCGCGCGGTCTCGGCCGACAGCAGCTTGATCGAGTGCGCGGAGCGAATGTTCTCGATCAGCAGCGCGTCGGCCTCGGCGCCGCGCGTGAGGATCTGCGACATCGAGTCCTGCAACTGCGGCTGGATCGCGAGCCGGCTCAGCGCAAACAGCACCATCCCCGCGAGACTGATGCCGGCCAGCACCGGGCTGTAGTACAGCATCAGCACGAGCGTCAGCGTGCAGGTGACGATATTGAGCAGCCCGCCGACCAGCCCATCGACGAGAAAGCACCCGACCTCCGACACCGACGACACGCGCGAGATCGAATCGCCGGTGTTGTGGAACAGGAAATAGCCGATCGGCAGCCGCGCGAGATGCCCGACCATGTTCGCCGACAACTGCTGCGACACGATGTTGCGCAGGTAGCTCTTGATGTTGCCGACGAGGTTCGCGTACAGCGTGTCGAACAGGAACACGATCGCGAACAGGATCGTCAGCAGGTACAGGATGTCGACGTCGGTCTTCTTCAGCGCTTCGTCGATCGTCAGCTGTACGTACGACGGGCCGAGCAGCAGCAGGAGCTGCGCGGCGACGCCGCCCGCGATGCCGATCGCGAGGCTCTTGCGGATGCCGGTCAGCCCTTCGAGGTAGTCGCGCAGCCGGATCCGGTCGGCCTGCCCCGACCGCGTGAAGCCGATGTCCGGATTCAGCTCGAGCGCGTAGCCGGTGATGTGCGTGAGCGCCTGCGCGAGCGGCAGCTTCGTCTCGCCGAGCGCGGGATCGACGATGTGCACGCTGCCGTAGCCGACCTTCGTCAGCACGACATAGTGGTTCATCCCCCAGTGCAGGATGCACGGCGTCTTGAGCGCGTCGAGTTCGCCCGCGTCGAACTGCAGCCCGCGTGCGCGCAGGCCGAGATCGTTCGCGATCTCCATCAGGTCGAAGAACGACAGCCCGGAATCGATCCGCACCGGATAGCGGTTGCGCAGCGTGCGCAACGTGGTTTCGCGCCCGTGCCACGACGCGATCATCGCGAGGCAGGCCAGGCCGCACTCCGTCACCTCGTCCTGCAGGATCGGACGGACTTTACGCGTATTGAAGAGCATGGTCGGGCACCCGGGGCGCGACGACGCGCCGCCCGGGCCTGCCGCTAGCGGGCCCGTGGCGGGTCGTGCGCGATACGCATGGGCGCAGCCGGCACGCTGCCGGCTGCGACGGAAGATCGGTGTTACCGGCTGCTGGGCGGGCCGCTCAGCGCGACGAGCCGAGCGACATCCGGAACTGTTCGACGGCGCGGGTCTGGTACTGGGTCATCAGGCCCTGGAGCGTGGTCCCGATCGACTGGTTGACGAGATCGACCGTATAGGCGGCCGAATTGGAGTAAAGCGACGCGCCGCCGCGAATCTGGCGGGCCTGTTCTTCCGTGATGTCTCGCATTTGTTGTGGCCTTTATATTGTCGGAATGCCCGCCACCGTCAGCCAATTGCAATCTCAATGGCCGTCAACTTTATTACGGGGATAATCCGGCACTCCCGCCTCCTGATAATCGCCCGAACCGAAAATAATGCATTCCGGATTCGCTTTATTTCCACTGCGGCGATCGATTCTTTTCCTTCTGTTTCGCAGCATTTCGCGCGGGGGGCGCCTCCCCGCGCACGGCGGTTACTTGCCGGTGTTATTGAACGTCTTCGGGTTCTGCAGGTAATTGCCGAGGCTCGGCAGGAACTGGCCGAGCGCGGTCACCACCGGCGCGGCGTCAACAGCGAGGCTACCCAGCGAGCTGATCGCACCGCCGCCATGCACATTCCTGACCTGTTCCGTCGTCATGACCTTCATCATTCTCTCCTCGTAAAAAATAAAGATGACGCAAAGAACCTTCATTGAAAGACAAACGGCTTTTAATCCCTAGCGACTTGTTAATCTAATAATCACTGCGATTACGAGCCGAAATCAGGCTATCATGCGAGCGCATCGGAATTCAATGGAGGACACACTCTTACAGTGGTGTTTTCCGATGCGCCACGATTGGCAGGCATTCACGCTGTTTGAATTTCAATTTCAATACGTTTAAATCCCGCCGCACTGCGTTGCGGCACGGGCAGGAGACGGAGACGGCCATGTTTGAAACGAGGCGCGCGAATCGCGGATCGGCAACGCGGAATGCGGGTAATTCCCTATCAAGTTTTTCGACTAGGTGGAATCCCCGACTTGCAACCATGACATTGTTCGCTGTAACGATAGCCGGCGTGTCCGCGAACGCGCACGCGTTCTGCCTCGACACCGCGTTCCAGTACGCGGTCGTGCACGATCCGCGCTACCTGCAGGCACGCAGCGAATACGACGCGGCCCGCCAGAAATTCCCCGAAGCGCGCGCGCAGATGCTGCCGCAGGCCGCCGCGCAACTCGAATGGGGACGCTACGGGACGCACGCGAACCTGTTCGGCATCGACGTCAGCGGATCGAGCAATGCCGCATACGGTTCCGCGCAGGTCACGCAGGCGCTGTTCAACGTGCCCTACCTGTACGACATGCGGCGCGCGACCGAGTACGAGGAATCGGCGAAACAGAAGCTCGAGGTGGCGCGGCAGGACCTGATCCTGCGCGTCGCGAACGCGTGCTTCGACCTGCTGAGCGCGCGCGAGAAACTGCAGTCGGCCGACGACGAAGTGAACGCGCTCACCCGGCTCGAAAGCGATACGCGACGCATGGCGCAACTCGGGATGAAGACGATCGGCGATACGGCGGAAATCGAGGCGCGCCGCAGCCTCGCGCAATCCGACGAAGCCCTCGCGCAAACCGACGTCGACGCACGCCGCGCGCGCTACGAGACGCTGCTCGGTTCGACGATCGATTTCTCGCGCTGGCCGCGGCTCGCGATGCGCGGGTCGTCGCCGCGCATTCCGTCGGGCGACTACGCGCCGCAGGACAACCCCGCGTACCGGCAGGCGTATCGCGACGTCCAGGTCGCGCGGCTCGCCGCGAAGCGCGTCAGCGCCGAGCACTTGCCGACCGTCGACCTGTTTGCGTCGTATTCGCGCGGGCTCAACCCGAACCTGCGCGGGCTCACCGATCGCTCCGACTTCCATCAGAGCGCGGTCGGCGTGCAGGTGACGATTCCGATCTTCTCCGGCGGCAGCGTGTACTACCGGCAGGTGGAAGCCGAACACGTGACCGAGCAATACCGCAACCGGCTGCGCGAGGTCGAGGAGCAACTGGGCACCGATCATCGCGAGGCGCTGTCCGCGCTCGAATCGGTCGGCAAGCGCATCCGCGCGCTGCAGCAGTCGCTGCAGGCCGCGCGGCTCGCGTACGATTCGTCGATGAAGGCGCATCAGGTCGGCTACAGCACGACGTACGAAACGCTGAACCTGCGCCGTGAAATCTCGGGCATCCGGCAGAAGCTGTTCGACAGCTATCTCGACGCGCTGAAGCTGCAGCTGAAGCTGAAAAGCGTGCTGGGTACGCTCGACGAACAGTCGTTGATCGCGGTGGACAGCTTCCTCGAAAGCAACGCGGCGAGCGACCGGAGTTGAGCGCGGTGCGAGCCTGGTCGCCGCCCATCAGTCCGGCGGCGGCAACACGACCGTGTCCTCCGGCCCGAGCACGCGCCCGTCCTGCGAACGCAGCTCCAGTTTCCTGACCGGCAAACCGCTCTTCCGGTCGACGAGCAGCACGTGTGCCTCGTCCGGTTCGAAGAAGAAATCCTCGCCCCACTGCCGCAGCGCGACGAGCAGCGGAAACAGGCCGCGCCCTTTCTCGGTCAGCACGTATTCGTGATGCGCACCACCGTCCGCGGCCGGCACGATGTCCATGATCCCGTGCGCGACCAGGTTGCGCAGACGCGCGGCCAGGATGTTCTTGGCCAGCCCGAGATTCCTCTGGAATTCGCCGAAGCGGCACAGCCCGTCGAACGCGTCGCGGACGATCAGCAGCGACCACCAGTCGCCGATCGCGTCCAGCGGGCGGGCAACGCCGCAGGGGGATTCCTCGTGCGTGGTTCGTCTGTTCATCGTTGCATGGGGCGATGCCGTTCCCGGTATGCGGGTGAAACGGCGATCGTTTTCGGTGAAATGAATGGTTGCAATATAAAACTCGTCGAACGAAAGATCAATCGCCCGGCGCCCGACTGTTCGCGATCGCCGAATGGAATGGCCGATTCGGGCCAGATTGGCACTTCAACTCCTATTTCCAGCCGACAAATTCCGGCACTGCTCCTTTCCGATGCGTCATCACGCGCCCACGGCTCGGTCATTCGGTGGCTATCGAGGCAATCTTTTTGGTTGCAACTTGCAACCCGATATCCTACGCTTGGATTCGGTTTCAATTTGAAACCAAACTATCCGACTATCCGAAGGAGCGTTCGATGATCCGGTCCGATGCCACGTTCAACGGCACCTTTCCATTCGCCCCGCATTTCGACGACGCATCCGGCTTCCGGATGCACTACGTGGACGAGGGTCCGCACGACGGCGAAACCCTCCTTTGCCTGCATGGCGAACCCACGTGGGGTTATCTGTTCCGCCATCTGATTGCCGCGCTGAGTCCGACGCACCGCGTCGTCGTCCCCGATCACATGGGCTTCGGCAAAAGCGCGACGCCGCAGGACCGCAGCTACTGGCTGCAGGACCATATCGACAACCTGGAGCGCTTCGTGCTCGCGCGCGGCCTCGATCGCATCACGCTCGTGATGCACGACTTCGGCGGCCCGGTCGGCATGGGGCTGGCCGCGCGGCATCCGGACCGCATCCGGCGGATCGTGTCCGCGAACGGGCCGACGCCGTTCGGCCAACCCGATCTGGTCGAGCGACTGAACGCGAACGGTCGCACTGCGCCGTGGTTCCAGTGGATCGCACGCGCGGCGGCGGACGATACGCTGGAGACGGTGCTCGGCCAGCTCGGCTTCAATATCCTGAGCACGCTGAAGCTGAACGGGTTCGAAAATCACGCGGTGATCAACGACACGTGGATCGCCGCATACGGTACGCCGTTCGCGCAGCCGGAGGACTGCGTCGGCGCGATCGGATGGGCCCGCGGGTTTGCTGCTGGCGCGCACCGGTTCGAGGAACCCGATGCGGCGGCGCTGCGCGCGATACGCGACAAGCCCGCGCTCGCGATCTGGGGAAACGCCGATCGAACGCTCGGCGCCGAACACTTCCTGCCGCTCTTCACGGCACTGTTTCCGTCCGCGCCCGTCGAGCGGCTGGCGGGCGTCGGACATTACTGCTTCGAGGATGCCCCCGACGCCATCGCGGCGCGCATCGCCGAATTCATCCGGACCACCGGCTGAGTGCGTTCCGCAGCCGGCTGCACGACACCCGGCTGCGGAACATGGCGTGCGCGGCCGCCTTCGCACCCGCGCACGCGCCCCTTCACGTCAGTGGATGATCCGCGTCACGCCACGCCCGCGCGGATCGGCCATCGCCTCCGGCGTCTTGCCGTCGATCTTGATCACCTGGATGTCGCCGCTGAAATCCTGCCCCTTCAGCGTATAGCCACGCGCCTCGATCTGCTTCGCGAGTTCGCCTTCGATCGGGTGGTACGGCTCCCAGAAGATCGTGTTCGGCGGCAGCAGCTGGTGATGGAAGCGCATCGCGCCGACGGCCTCCTTCAACGGCATCTTGAAGTCGTAGATGTTGTTGATCACCTGGAAGATCGACGTGAAGATGCGCGAGCCGCCCGGCGTGCCGATCACGAGCGACACCTTGCCGTCCTTGGTCATGATCGTCGGCGACATCGACGACAGCGGGCGCTTCTTCGGTTCGATCGCGTTCGCATCGCTGCCGACCACGCCGAACATGTTCGCGACGCCCGGCTTCGCGGAGAAGTCGTCCATCTCGTCGTTCAGCACGATGCCCGTGCCGTCGGCGATCACGCCCGAGCCGAAATAGCCGTTGATCGTGTACGTGTTCGACACCGCGTTGCCCCACTTGTCGACCACCGAGAAGTGCGTCGTTTCAGCCTTCTCCGGCATCGTCGTGCCGAGGCCCGGCTGCACGCTCTTCGTATCCGACGGCTCCTTCGGGTTGACCTCGCCCGCCCGCTTCGCGATGTACTTATCGTCGGTCAGCTGCGCGATCGGCACCTTGTAGAAATCCGGATCGCCGAGATACTGCGCACGATCGGCGAACACGCGCTTCTCGATTTCCGCGACGAGGTGGATGTACTGCGGCGAGTTGAGCTTCACGCCCTCGAAGTCCTGCTTGAGGTCGGCCTTCATCTTCAGCAGCTGCACGAGGCCGATGCCGCCCGAGCTCGGAGGCGGCGCAGTGATCACGTCATAGCCGTTCCACTTCGCCTGCACCGGCTGGCGCCATACCGCGCGATACTGCGCGAGATCCTCGGTGGTGATCAGCCCGTTGCCGTCGCCGGTCTTCATCGACGCGGCGATCAGCTCGGCCGTCTTGCCCTTGTAGAAACCTTCCGCGCCGTCATTCGCGATGCGCGTGAGCACGTCGGCGAGATCCGGCTGCTTGAAGTTCACGCCCGCCTTCAGCCCGGAGAAATACTTGTCGAAGTTGGTCTTGCCGCCGAACTCCTTCGATGCGTCGACGCCGCGCTGTGCGAGCTGCTCGTCGACGACGAAGCCGTCACGCGCATAGTGGATCGCCGGCGCGAGCACCTGCTTCCACTTCAGCTTGCCGAAGCGCTTCTGCGCTTCCCACATGCCCGCGACCGTGCCCGGCACGCCGACCGCGCGCGGGCCGTACAGGCTCATGCCCTTGACGACGTTGCCGTCCTTGTCGAGATACATGTCCTTCGTCGCGGCAAGCGGCGCGCGCTCGCGGTAGTCGATGAAGTACGGCTTGCCGTCCTTGTAGATCGTCATGAAGCCGCCGCCGCCGATGTTGCCGGCTTCCGGATACGTGACGGCGAGCGTGAACGCGATCGCGACGGCCGCGTCGATCGCGTTGCCGCCTTCCTTGAAGATCCGCTCCGCGGCATCCGCGCTGTACTTGTCGGCCACCGCGACCGCCGAACTCGTCAGGATGGCCGGCTGCGGCCCCTTCGCATAGACGGGCGCGTTCGGCAGGAAGCCGATGCCGGCCACCGTCGCGAGCACGACAGCGGATGATTTGAAGCGATTCAGCGTAGTCATTGCACGTCCCCCATATGGATCTCCTTCAGGCAGGAAAAGCACCTGTTCCGCTCATGGCCGCCGGCGCGCCGACGGCCATCTCCGGTTTCGTAGTATAGGGGGACAAAAAGGGTCGAACACGGGGCGTGCAACGAAAGCGCATTGTTATCTGCCCTCGGTCATGCCGCGGCTTCTGAACATGCATGCAGATCGGTCGAAATTGCACACGGTGCGCGTCTGCCGTGTACGTCCGCGGCACCCGTCATCACGCAACGCACAAAAAACCGAAAGTTGCGAACTGCGTGGAAAGCCGCGCGGCACGTGCAAAAAAATCTGCCAACGTCCCTCCCGCTGCATGGGCCGATCTGCGAAGATAGCGCCCCGCTTTCGCGGTGCATCATTTTTCGCGCACGCATCGCTTCACGTTTCTTCGTCTCGCTTCCTATGGCATCACACAATGCGCATCATGCGTCCGGCTTCGCGGCCGGTGTCGCCGCAGCCGTCCTCGTCGCACAAACCGGCGCGACCGGCCCGTGGCATTCGAGCCTGTTCGCCGCGTTCGCGGCCGGCGTCGCGGGCGGCACCGCGCCCGACTGGCTCGAAGTCGCATGGTGGAGCCGCAAGCGCCGCCTGTGGATCACGCATCGCACCGTCACGCACTGGGGCATCGGCTGGATCGCGCTGCTGGCGCTCGGGTGGCACGGGCTCATCCATCATCCGCATCCGCTGTGGGCCGCGCCGCTGTTCGGCTTCGCCTGCGGCGGCGTGATGCACCTGCTCGCCGACTGGCCGAACCCGCTCGGCGTGCCGTGGATCTGGCGGCGTCACTCGCTCAACCTGTGGAAGAGCGGGCGCTGCGACCTGATCGTCGTGGCCGCCGCCTGGGGCGGCACGCTGTGGCTCGCGCAGTCGCTGTGCTCGCGTGCACCGCTGCTCGAGCACTGGCTCGGCTGGCTCAATCGCGTTTGATTGCAATTCGACGCAATTCGGCACGCGATCGGCGTGCCGACGCGCATGCAACTTTCCGTTCGTTGAAAGTACGGTGACGGCCCCCATCTGAAGCGGAATCGTCGCCACACGTGCCCGGCGCGCACGCGCGACGTCTGGCACACTGACGATTCGATTCGCACCCGCGCCCTCCGCGCGCTTGCACCCCATTTCAACGCTCCGATGGACGTCACCACTACCCGCCCTGCCGCCAGTGCGCTCGACGTGTTCCACCCGGCCGTCGCCGCGTGGTTCCGGCGCACGTTCACCGCGCCCACCGGCGCGCAGGCGCTCGCGTGGCCGCACATCAAGGCCGGCCGATCGACGCTCGTTGCGGCACCGACCGGCTCCGGCAAGACGCTCACCGCCTTCCTGTGTGCACTCGACGATCTGGTGCGCGATGCGCTGGCGCACGACGGCACGCTGCCCGACGCAACGCTCGTCGTGTACGTGTCGCCGCTGAAGGCGCTGTCGAACGACATCCACGTGAACCTCGATGCGCCGCTGGCCGGCATCGCCGAATCGCTCGCGCAACTCGGCTTGCCGGTGCCGGCGATCCGCACCGCCGTGCGCACCGGCGACACGACGCAAGCCGAACGCGCCGCGCTGCGCAAGCGCGCGCCGCACATCCTCGTGACGACGCCCGAGTCGCTGTACGTGCTGCTGTCGTCCACGTCGGGGCGACGAATGCTGTCGGACGTGCGCTCGGTCATCGTCGACGAAATCCATGCGCTCGCATCATCGAAGCGCGGCAGCCATCTCGCGTTGTCGCTCGAACGTCTCGACGCGCTGGCCGGCCGTGCGCTGCCGCGTATCGGACTGTCGGCGACGCAAAAACCGATCGATGCGGTCGCGCGCTTCCTGGTCGGCGGCCCGGCTGACGCGCCGCGCGACTGCACGATCATCGACACGGGCCACACGCGCGAGCGCGACCTCGCGCTCGAACTGCCGAACGTGCCGCTCGAACCCGTGATGGCAACCGACGTGTGGGAACAGGTGTACGACCGCATCGCCGGCCTCGCAGCCGCGCATCGCACGACGCTGGTGTTCGTCAACACGCGGCGCACCGCCGAGCGCATGGCGCGCCATCTCGCCGACCGGCTCGGCAAGGAAGCGATCGCCGCGCATCACGGCAGTCTCGCGAAGGAGCACCGCTTCGACGCCGAGCAGCGCCTGAAGCGCGGCGAACTGAAACTGCTCGTCGCCACGGCATCACTTGAACTCGGCATCGATATCGGCGACGTCGATCTCGTCTGCCAGGTCGGCTCGCCGCGCGGGATCGCACCGTTCCTGCAGCGCGTCGGCCGCTCCGGGCACCATGTCGGCGGCGTGCCGAAGGGCCGGCTGTTCCCGCTGTCGCGCGACGAGCTCGTCGAATGCGCGGCGCTGCTCGATTGCGTGCAGCGCGGCGAGCTCGACACGCTGCGCATTCCCGAAGCACCGCTCGACGTGCTCGCGCAGCAGATCGTCGCCGAAGTGGCGTGCGCGGAGTGGCAGGAGGACGCGCTGTACGCGAGCTTCACGCGCGCGGCGCCGTATGCGCGGCTGACGCGCGAGCGCTTCGACGAAGTGATGAAGATGCTCGCCGAAGGCTTCACGAGCCGGCGCGGCGTGCGCGGCGCCTACCTGCATCGCGACGTGGTCGGCGGCACCGTGCGCGGGCGCCGCAACGCGATGATGACCGCCACGACGTCGGGCGGCACGATCCCCGACATGGCCGATTACGCGGTGCTCCTCGAACCGCAGGGCATCCAGGTCGGCACGGTCAACGAGGATTTCGCGATCGAAAGCCTGGCCGGCGACGTGTTCCAGCTGGGCAACCAGTCGTACCGGATCATTCGCGTGGAAACGGGCCGCGTGCGGGTGGAGGATGCGCAGGGGCAGTCGCCGAACATCCCGTTCTGGCTCGGCGAGGCGCCGGGGCGCAGCGACGAATTGTCGGCGGCGGTCGGCCGGCTGCGCGCGCGGCTCGACGGACTGTTCGCCGACGGCGAGCGGCAAGGGCACGCCCGAGGCGGTGAACGCACTGACGACGATATCCGCGGGAAGACGACGGCTGAAACAAAGGCGACGACCAAAGCCAAGACCAAAGGCGGTGCAAAATCGACGCGACGCGTTGAAGCCGAAGCCGAAGCCGAAGCCGAAGCCGAAGCCGAAGCCGAAGCCGAAGCCGAAGCCGAAGCCGAAGCCGAAGCCGAAGCCGCGATCAGTGTACGAAACGACGTCTCCCGTGCCACCCCTGCCAGCCCGGCCGACAGCCGGCTCGCGCCGGCATTGCGCTGGCTCGTCGACGATCTGCACCTGTCGCCCGACGCCGCGCACCAGATCGCCGACTATCTCGCGCGCACGCGCGCCGCGCTCGGCGCGTTGCCGACGCAGGACACGCTCGTGATGGAGCGCTTCTTCGACGAATCGGGCGGCACGCAGCTTGTGATCCATTCGCCGTTCGGCAGCCGCATCAACCGCGCGTGGGGGCTCGCGCTGCGCAAGCGCTTCTGCCGCAGTTTCAACTTCGAGCTGCAGGCGGCCGCGACCGACGACGCGATCATCCTGTCGCTGTCGCTCGCGCACAGCTTCGCGCTCGACGAAGTGTGGCGCTACCTGCGTTCGGCGAGCGCCGAGCACGTGCTGGTGCAGGCCCTGCTCGACGCGCCGATGTTCGGCGTGCGCTGGCGCTGGAACGCGACCACCGCGCTCGCATTGCCGCGCTTCACCGGCGGCAAGCGCACCGCGCCGCAACTGCAGCGGATGAAGAGCGACGACCTGCTCGCGACCGTGTTCCCCGATCAGGTCGCGTGCCTCGAGAACATCGTCGGCGAGCGCGAGATCCCGCATCACCCGCTCGTCGACCAGACGCTCGACGACTGCCTGCACGACGCGATGGACACCGAGGGCTGGCTTGCGCTGCTGCGCCGGATCGAAAGCGGCGCGATCGAGCTCGTCGCGCGCGACCTGCCCGCGCCGTCGCCGCTCGCGGCCGAGATCCTGAACGCGAAACCCTACGCGTTCCTCGACGATGCACCGCTCGAGGAACGCCGCACGCAGGCCGTGCAGTCGCGCCGCTGGAGCGATCCCGAATCGACCGACGATCTCGGCGCGCTCGACGCCGACGCGATCGCTGCCGTGCGCGACGAAGCCTGGCCGCTCGTGCGCGACGCCGACGAAATGCACGACGCGCTGCTCACGCTCGCGTGCATCGCCGACAGCGAAGCACGCCAGCACGAAGGCTGGCTCGACCGGCTCGCGGAACTCGCCGAACACCGCCGTGCGACGAAACTCGTGACACCCGGCGACGCCGCGCTATGGGTGCCGGTCGAACGACTCGTGTGCGTGCGTGCACTGCATCCCGACGCACGCATCGTGCCGGCGCTCAAGGTGCCGGCCGCGTGCGCGCAGCCGTGGGAATCGGACGCCGCACTCGTCGACGTGATCCGCGCGCGGCTCACCGGCTTCGGGCCGCTTGCACTCGACGCGATCGCGGCACCGCTCGGCCTGCCGCCTGCGTCGATCGCGACGGCACTCGCGGCGCTGGAGCGCGAAGGCTATGTGATGCGCGGCCGGTTCACGCCGGGCGCGACGACGGACGAATGGTGCGAACGCCATCTGCTTGCGCGCATTCATCGCTATACGGTGAAGCGCCTGCGCCGCGAGATCGAGCCGGTCGAGCGCGCCGATTTCATGCGCTTCCTGTTCCATTGGCAACACCTGACGCCGGACACGCGCGGCACGGGCCGCGACGCTCTCGCGGCCGTGGTCGAACAGCTCGAAGGCTACGAGGCCGCGGCAAGCGCCTGGGAAGACGCGCTGCTGTCCGCGCGGCTCACCGACTACATGGCGGGTGGGCTCGACGAGCTGTGCCGCTCGGGCAAGCTCGTTTGGACACGCATCGGCGCGCCGGCGCGCGCAGCCGGCACACCCGTTAAGACGACGCCGATCGTGCTGCTGCCGCGCCGCCACCTCTCGGCCTGGCAGGCGCTGCGCGATCCCGATGCGCAACCGGCGCTGTCCGCGCGGGCCACGCAGGTACGCGACGCCCTCGCCGCGCATGGCGCGATGTTCTTCGATGCGCTGCTCGACGACCTGCACATGCTGCCCGTCGAACTCGAACAGGCGCTCGGCGAACTCGTGTCGGCCGGCCTCGTGAATGCGGACAGCTACGCGGGCCTGCGTGCGCTGTTGAAGCCCGCCGTCAAGCGCAGCGCGACCTATGCGCCACGCACCCGGCGCGGCGGTGCGCTGATCGGCGGGATGGATGACGCGGGCCGCTGGGCACTCGTGCAACGTCATGCGCCGCCGGCCGATGCGCCCGCACCGAAACGCGGCCAGGCCGCGACCGACCCCGACGCGCTCGAACACATCGCCTGGACGCTGCTGCGCCGCTACGGCGTCGTGTTCTGGCGGCTGCTCGAACGCGAAGCCGACTGGCTGCCGAGCTGGCGTGAACTCGTGCGGGTACTGCAGCGCCTCGAAGCGCGCGGCGAGATTCGCGGCGGACGCTTCGTCGCCGGGCTCGCGGGCGAACAGTTCGCGTTGCCCGAAGCGATTCCGATCCTGCGCGAAATGCGGCGGCAACCCGGTGACGGACAGTACGTGTGCGTGACGGGCGCCGATCCGCTGAATCTTGCCGGCACGCTGCTGCCCGGCGACAAGGTGCCGGCACTGGCCGGCAATCGCGTGCTGTTCCGCGACGGCGTGCCCGTCGCCTCGCTGGTTTCGGGCGCGTTCCACTACGCCCCCGAGCTGTCGCCCGCCGCGCGCGAGGATGCCCGCCTGCGGCTCGCACGCCACTGCTGACATCGGCTGACACACGACACCGCACGGACTACTGATCGCCGGGCCGCGCTGCCGCCGTCGTTCGGGTAGCATCGAACGATTTTCCGCGCGAGCGCCCGCGCTCGAACACAACAAGACTTCCGGAGACTGCCGTCCATGCCCTCGCATGTCGAATCGCCCGCCGCTCATCACGCGGGCTCGCTGACGATTTTCCAGGGCGCCGCGCTCTATATCGGCGCGGTGCTCGGCACCGGCGTGATCGCGCTGCCCGCACTGGCCGCCGAGGTGGCGGGGCCGGCCTCGCTACTTGCCTGGGCGGCGTTGGTCGTGCTGTCCGGGCCGCTCGCGGCCACCTTCGCCGCACTCGGCGCGCGCTATCCCGACGCAGGCGGCGTCTCGACCTACGCGCGGCGCGCATTCGGGCCGAAAGCCGCCGCGATCGTCGGATGGTGCTTCTACTTCGCGGTACCGGCCGGCGCACCGGCCGCCGCCATGTTCGGCGGCGCATACGTCGCGGCCGTCACGGGCGGCGGGCACACGACGGTCATCGTCACCGCTGCCGCGCTGATCGCGACCGTGTCGGCCGCGAATGCATTCGGCGTCACGGTTTCGGGCCGCATGCAGCTCGTGCTGTCGGCACTGCTCGTCACGCTGCTGCTCGCCGCGGTGCTCGCCTCCGCGCCGCATGCACGCACCGCGAACCTGCATCCGTTCGCGCCGCACGGCTGGCTCGCGGTCGGCCAGGCTGCCGCGCTGCTCGTATGGAGTTTCGCCGGCTGGGAAGCGATCACGCATCTCGCGGCCGAATTCCGCCGGCCCGCGCACGACATGCCGCGCTCGGCGGGAATCGCGGTCGTGGTGGTCGGGTTTCTGTATCTGTCGGTTGCTGCCGCGAGCGTGACGGTGCTCGGGCCGTCCGCGGGCGGATCGGGTGCGCCACTCGCCGAACTGATCGCGGGCGGCATCGGCGGCCATGCGCAGGTGCTGGCCGCCGCAGCCGCCCTGTTGCTCACGCTCGGTACGATGAACGCGTATTTCGCGGGCGCGGCCAAGCTCGGCGCGGCGCTCGGGCGCGACGGCGCATTGCCCGCGTGGCTCGCGCAGGGCAGCCAGGTCGGCGGCGTCCCGCGTCGCAGCCTCGGCGTGATCGCCCTGCTCGCCGTGGTCGCACTCGCTGCGACGACGCTGTCGGACGTCGGGCCGAAGCCGCTCGTGCTCGTCACCTCCGGGTGCTTCGTGATGGTGTACGGGCTCGGCGCGGCCGCCGCGCTGAAACTGCTGCCGCGCGGCGGCATCGCACACCGTTGCGCATGGATTTCGCTGGTCGCGGTGGCCGGGCTGTTCCTGACGACCGGCTGGTACATCCTGTGCCCGCTGCTGCTCGCGGGCGGGGCGCTGCTCTATCTGCAGGTGGCCGGGCCGCGTCAGTGACCCGGCAGCTGCGCGCGGGGTCGACACGCGCCTGCTTGCGGCGACGCGCGGGCTGACATCACCGAACCGCTGGCCGGATTGCCGGCCACGCCGCCGCGTGCATCATGCGTAGGGGCGCAGCCTCGGCCGCCGCCGACGCTGCGCGCCCGTCAGGCGGGCACCAGCTCGAAGCTGAGCCGTTTGCCGAGCGCGGTGGCCGCGCTCGCGAGCGTCGCCAGCGTGAGGCTCGTGTCGGTTTCGTCGAGCAGGCGGTTGAGCGCGGCGCGGCTGGTTTTCATCCGTGCGGCCATCGCGGTTTTCGTGATCTGCTGCGCCTTCATTTCCTGGCCGATCTGCCACGCGATCACGCGCTTGATCGCGGTGGCGGTGGCCGCCTCGAGATTGCCGTCCTCCTCGAGGAAGGTATCGAAATCGCTGCCGATATGCGGATTGTTCGTGGTCGTCATGGGTACTCCAGTGCATGGCGTTGCCGGCGGCCTGACCGTCGAAGACGGCGTGTTCCGGCGCAACCGGGGAATTCAGATGGCGCGCATCAGCGCTTTCAGGCGCGCGACGGTGACATCGAGATCGTCCGACGGCGTGGCCCGCGACTGCTTGAAGAAGCCGTGCAGCAGGACCATCGTGTCGCCGACGACCGTAAACAGCACGCGGGCGCTCCGCCCCGGCAACATCACGCGGATCTCCCACAGATCCTGCGCCATCTTCCGAACCAGCGGCATGCCGAGCGGCCAGCCGAGTTGAACGGTCTTGATCTCTTCGCCGATCGCCCTTCGCTCCGCTTGCCCGAGCGCCTTCAGCCATTCGCGCACCGGCTCGTTGCCACGGGCCGTCTGGAAGAACCGCACGCCGAGCGTGACCTGGATCTGCTGTCTCGTCATCGTCCTGACACCAATCGTACCAAAATCGGTACGATATGCCAAGCACCCCGCAGCCGGCTACTGACCGGATGGCCAATCCGGCAGCCGGGAACGGCGGGCGGTCCGCCGGCTCAATCGTCGCGACGAGCCGGCTTGCGCGCCGCGCGTGGCGCCCCGCGTTCACGCGTCTCGCCGAACCGCGACCGCGCGATGTCGCGCACGGCGTCGATCAGCGTCCGCGCGACCGGCGACGGCTGCGCATCGGTGCGCAGCACCAGCCCGACCGGCTCGTCGGTGCCCGCCGACGGCAGCGGCAGGCGTGCCAGCGCCCCGGCCGACAGGTCGTATTCGGCCGCATAGAGCGGCACGAACCAGACTGCGTCGTTTTCGAGTGCCAGCGCACGCGCGACCGACACCGACAGCACCTCGATGAACGAATCCAGCGGCGGCACGCCGCAAGCGCCAAGCAGCTGCTCGGCCGACTGGCGGATCAGCGTGCCGAACGGCGGCAGCACGACCGGATAGCGCGCAAGCTCGGCCGCCGGCGCCGCATTCGAGAGCAGCGGATGCCCGGCGCGCACGACGGCAACGAGCGGCTCGTTGTACAACTGCTCGAACGCGAGCCCGATCATCCGCTCCGGCTCCGACAGCCGCCCGATCGCGCACTCGATCGCGCCGGACTTCAGGCGCTCGAGCAGATCGGCGTTCGCGGCCGTCGCGATCCGCACGACGACGCGCGGCCAGCGCTCCGCGAGCGCCTTCATCAACGCGGGCGCGAGCGATGCCGCGACGGTCGGCAGCATGCCGATTTCCAGCGTCGCCGCGGCGGCCCCGCCTTCGCGCGCAAGCAGCCCGACACCCTGCCGCAGCGCCAGCACGCACGCGTTCGCGTGCGGCATGAACAGTTGCGCCTCGCGGGTCGGCTGCGCGCCCTGCCGGCCGCGCTCGAACAGCTTCACGCCGAGGATCGCCTCCAGTTCGGCGATCGTCTTCGACACGGCCGGCTGTGTGATCGACAGGCTTTCGGCTGCCTTCTGCACGCCGCCCAGCTGCGCGACCGCGAGAAAGCACTGCAGATGCCGGAACTTGACGCGGCCGTCCGCGATACGGTTATTCATAACAGGTGGTTATGCGATTGACGATGAAATGCCATTTTGCATAACTTTCCGGATAGCCCCAAGCGCTCGACGAGACGTCACGCGTCACGCGTTGCGCCGCAGTGCCTGGAAACCGGCCGGCTCCCACATCCGCTTCGCGATCAGCAAGCTGGTGCCGCGCTTCTGCGCGAGCGGTGCCGACGACGATTCCGCGTGCAGCGCGGCCGCCTTGCTGCGCAGCCGGCGCAATTCCAGTTCGAGCTCGGCGGAAGCAGCCTCCGTCAGCATCCCCTGCGAGAACGTCATCGTCTCGCCTTCGCCGTCGAAGCGGCTGTCGAGGAAATCGCCGAGCGCGTGCGCATGGAAGTAACGGCGGATCGGCCCGCCCGGCAGCCAGTCGAAATCGCGCGCGACGCGCACGCGAATCCGGTCGCCCGGCAACAGCGCGACGACGTTCATCCGGTCGAGCATCAGCAGGTATTTCACGCACTCGGCCTTCGTCACCTGATAGGCCGACACGATGTCCTGCACCGTCCAGTAGTTGATCGCGCAGACGGCGACGAGCAGCAGCTTGTCGTCGGACACGAGCAGCGCCTCCTGCTGCTCGGTCAGCACGTGCAGCCTCGGTGCCGATGCGGACGCCTCCTGTACGAGCTCGGCCAGCGTATAGCCGAGCAGCTGGGCGATCTCCACGACGCGCTCCAGCGTGAAGCGGCCGCTGGCGAACAGCCGCTTCACGCTGGTCTCGGAAACGTCGAGCGCACGTGCGACGTCGCGGTAGGTCATGCCCTGCGCCTTCAGCTGGCGCTTCAGCATGTCGATGAGTTGGGCGGTTTCGGTCATTTTGGTATCGAAAAGTGATGCTCGAGGTCAGATATTAGGCTACCTGCGCGCGCAGATGAACACATTCGGATACTTGTCTGCATAATCCGCTCCGTGCTGTCACTGAACGACGGAGCCGACATGCCCCCCCGAACCGACACCGCTGCCTACGAATCGCATCACCCCGCCCCGCGCGATGCCCGCGACACGGATCGCACGATGCCGCTCGCCACGGTCCGCACGCTGGCCGCCAGCGCGCACGTCGGGGATCTCGTGTTCATCCGCGTGCCGGCGAATGCGCCGCGCGACGCGGCAGGCGCGACGGGTGCGTGGGCCAATCGCTTCGGCATCGTCGTCGACACGTCGGGCGACGAGCCCGTGATCGCCGAATCCGCGTTGGCGTGGACGAAGCTCACGCCGCTGTCGCGCTTCGTCGCCCGTACCGACGGCGGACGCATCGCGCTGGCCCGTCGCGTCGCGGCGCCGACCGCCGATGCGCAGCGCCAGGTGCACGCAATCGCCGAACAACGGATCGACGCCCTGCTCGGCAACCGCTTCAACCTGCGGACGCGGCGCGGGTTCTGCGCGCGCTACGTGAGCGACGTGCTCGGTGCCGACCGGGATGCGACGCCGGCCGCACTGCTGCGCAGCGGCACCCTGTCACTCGAATTCGACGGGATCGTGTTCGATCCCGGCCGCCCGTCATAACAGGCGCTCAGGGAGACCGGATAACAACAAGAACGACAACACAAAAAAGCGGCGACGGGCTGGCTGGAGGGCCGTGCACGGGGTCGTCACCGACGACGCGAAGCCCGATCGCTTTTTCCGCCGGACAGGCATCCTGTCCGGCGGAATTTTCATTGGCGCATCGAACATAACGAACGGTTATGCGATTTGCTAAAAAAGGTCATTTTGCATAACTTTCCGGATTGGCTACAGTCGTGCCATCCACTTCGCGAAAGACCTATCAGGAGACGCCCCGATGGATTCCCCCACGATCCTCACGCCGCGCGACTGGCCGTCGCATCCGGCCTATATCCACCCCGAGTACCGTTCGTCCGTGAAGCGCGGCCCGACGCGCCCGCTGATCCCGCTGAAGGAGAAGCTCCGCGACCAGTACGCGCCCGTCTACGGCGCCGAAGATCTCGGCGCGCTCGACCATGACCTGACGAAGAACGCCGTGAAGAACGGCGAGCCGCTCGGCGAGCGCATGGTCGTCACGGGCCGCGTGCTCGACGAAGGCGGCAAGCCCGTGCGCAACACGCTCGTCGAGGTATGGCAGGCGAACGCGGCCGGCCGCTACGTGCACAAGGTCGACCAGCACGACGCGCCGCTCGACCCGAACTTCCTCGGCGCGGGCCGTTGCCTGACCGACGACGAAGGCCGCTACCGCTTCCTGACGATCAAGCCCGGCGCATACCCGTGGGGCAACCATCCGAACGCGTGGCGCCCGAATCACATCCACTTCTCGCTGTTCGGCGATTACTTCGGCTCGCGTCTCGTCACGCAGATGTACTTCCCCGGCGACCCGCTGCTCGCGTACGACCCGATCTTCCAGGGCACGCCCGAGGCCGCACGCGATCGCCTGATCTCGCGCTTCTCGATGGACATCACCGAAGAAGGCTATGCGCTCGGCTACGAATTCGACATCGTGCTGCGCGGCCGCGACGCTACCCCGATGGAGCGCTGAACCATGACGACGCTGAAGCAAACCCCTTCGCAGACGGTCGGCCCGTACTTCGCGTACGGCCTGTGCCCGCAGCAATACGACTACGACCTGAAGAGCCTGTTCACGCCGACGATCGCCGCGGCACACGCCGAAGGCGAACACGTGCTGCTGGTCGGCCAGGTGTTCGACGGTGACGGCAACGTCGTCGGCGACGCGGTGCTCGAGTTCACGCAGGTGGACGGCGCGGGCCGCTACCCCACGTCGCGCGACGACATCGCGAAATCCGGCTTCACGGGCTTCGCGCGGGTCGGCACCGGCACCGATGCGCAGCAGCGCTTCGTCGTCGAGACGGTGAAGCCGGGCCGCCTCGCCGCCGACGAAGCGCCGCACATCAACGTGACCGTGATGATGCGCGGGATCCTCACCCATGCATTCACGCGCGTGTACTTCGACGACGAAGCCGCCGCAAACGCAGCCGACCCCGTGCTGAACGCCGTACCGGCCGAGCGCCGCGCGACGCTCATCGCGAAACGCGATGCGCAGCCGGGGCGCCCGGTCGTCTACCGCTTCGACATCCGCATGCAGGGGCCGGACGAAACCGTGTTCTTCGACGTGTGACGCGCGGGCCGGCTCACGCCGGCTTCGCCCGCTACCGCACCGCCGCGTGGCGCGATACCGACAGGCATCGCGCCACGCGGCGTTTTTCATGGTCCGTCGTCATCATTCGATGCTGCGGTGCAGCGTGCCATATCGCGGGTGCCGACGGCCTTGCCACGGGCCTCCTGCCCCTGCATCGAACGCGCGATTGAAACGCATGCTGCGACAGCACACAAGTCGTCTGTCCGACACGATATCGTTTGCGCGTTATGCGGCGTATTCTTCGCTATCCGCAACGCTTCAATGAGATTGAATCGAAACAGGAAACAATTACGCATGTCATGCGCGACACCGCCCGGCAGGCTGGGCGCGCATTTTTTCTGACCGAGTGCCTTGAAACGCGTCTGACCGAAGTTGGCAGGCGCGTATTTTTTGGCGGCGGCCGGCACACCGGCGTGGCGTGCGTCACTTCGTTCCGGTCAGCGCCGAATCTCCAGATAGCGGCTCGGCGTATCACCCAGAATGCGGCGAAACGCCGACGTGAACGCGCTGGCGCTCGCATACCCGAGATCGAGCGCGACCCGCGTCACCGGCTGCCCGTCGCTCAGGCGCGCGATCGCCGCGAGCATGCACACCTGCTGGCGCCATACGGCAAAACTCACGCCCGTCTGCGCACGGAACTGCCGCGTGAACGTGCGGCGGCTCAAGCCCGCGTCCGCGGCGACCTGGTCGAGATCGGCCGCGATCGACGGCGAGGCGAGCAGGTGCCGGCACACCTTCGCCAGCCGTGCGTCGGCCGGCAGCGGCGCATGCAGCGACAGGCGCGGCATCGTCGCGATTTCCGCGACCAGCAGCGCCATCAGCTTGCCCGCGCGCCCGTCGACGTCGTACAGGGCCGGCAAGTCGATCGCATCGTCGATCAGTTGCCGCAGCAGCGCCGATACGCCATACACACCGCACTGTTCGGGCAGGCCCGCCTCCTGCGCGGCGGCGCCGGACACGAACGTGTTGAGCATCGTGACCGGCCCGGTCATCGTCATTTCGTGCCGCACGCCGGCCGGCACCCAGCACGCGCGCTGCGGCGGCACCAGCCAGCGTCCGTGCGGCGTCGACACGCTGATCGTGCCGCGCGACGCGAACGCGAATTGCCCGCGCCCGTGCGCGTGTTCCGGAAACGTCGTGCCCGCCGCATAGTCGTTCGCGGTCACCACCACGCTCCGGGGAATGTTTTCGTAGGGATCTAGCAGCGTATTTCTCACGGCCCGAATTCCATCATCAATGACCCGATATCGAAGGCGGGTCTCCTTCGCGCGATCTACGATCCGCTCCACCCTTGCGCGACCTGACGGCCGCAAGACCCGTCGGCCTGATCGGCCGGATTACCACTGCATCGGAGCGGACATGCCGAATACGTTTCATCGCGTGGGGGACGGCCCCCACCCTGTTCTTGTACTGCCCGGCTGGTTCGGCGACGCCCACGCGTTCGAACCCGTCGAAGCGTGGCTGTCGCGCAAGCACTTCAGCTATGTATTCATGGACTACCGAGGCTACGGCCGCATGCGCGACGCAGCGGGCCACTACACGATCGACGAGATCGCCGCCGACGCGCTCGCGCTGGCCGACACGCTCGATTTCGCGACCTTCAGCATCGTCGGCCATTCGATGGGTGCGATGGCGGCCGAGAAAGTCGCCGTCATCGCGCCCGGGCGCGTGCGCGCGCTGGTGCCGATCACGCCCGTGCCGTGCGGCGGCCTGCCGTTCGACGCGGAGAAACGTGCGCTATTCGAGCGCGCCGCCGACCACGTCGCCGATCGCCGGACCATCATCGATCGCAGCACCGGCGGCCGGCTGCCCGCCGCGTGGGTCGAGTGGAAAGCCGCGTATTCGGCAGCCCGTTCTTCGCCGCCGGCGTTCGGCGCGTACTTCGGCGCGTGGGCCGATACGGATTTCGGCGACGAGATCGCCGGCACCCATCCGGTGAAAGTGCTGATCGGCGAGCACGATCCGGCGTTCGACGCGACACTGATGGCCCGCACCTACCTGCGGCGTTATCCGCTCGCCACCGTCGACGTGCTGCGCAATGCAGGCCACTACCCGATGAACGAGACGCCGCTCGCGTTCGTCGCCGCGATGGAAGCGTTCCTGCTCGCCGTGACGGCGCACCCCGTCGGCAACCCCTGACGACGCGCGGCGCGCAAGGAGCATGGCGGTCATGCGCATCACCGCAGCATGAACGACATCGCCGACAAGCTGTTCAGCGTGCGCACCACATGCTCGACCGAAGGCCCGTCGAAGCGCAGCGTCACCGCATCGACGCGCTCCAGCGACGGCAGCACGCAGAACAGGTCGGCCTGCGCCGCCGTCTGCACGCGCAGCGTGCACGCGGCCGGCGCGGGCCGATGGGCGCCGGCGCGCACGCCTGCCGACAGTGCGTGCGCAACCGCTTCGCGCGCCGCCGCTGCGATCCGCGCACATGACGCGGCGGGCGTGAGCGTATCGCCGCTCGACGCGCCGCCGGCCGTCTTGACCGTCTCGAAATGCGCATCCGGAAACAGCGGCCGCGTTTCCTCCGCGAACACGTCGTCGCCCGTGGCCAGCGCGACGTGCGCGCCGTATTCGCGCGCCAGCGCGCCGTACAGCCCGGCTTCGCCGAGTTCGACGCCGTTCAGCCAGACCTGCGTGAACGCAAAGCTGTTGATCGTGTGCGCGAGCACGCCGCGCGTCTGCGATTTCGCGTGATAGCCGATCATGAACACGAGATCGGGCTGCTGCTCGAGGCCCGTCATCATTCCGAGCGTGCGCGGCTTGCCGAGGACGACACGCGCACGCGCATCGAGCCCGTCGGGCAGCAGGTTGCGGAAACCGCCGTGCGAATCGTTGACCCACACCGCCTGCGCACCGCCCATGAACGCGCCTTCGATCGCCGCGTTCGCCTCGGCGGTCATCCAGCGGCGCGCGCGCTCGTATTCCGGATTGCCGGCGCGCGTCTGCTCGATGGCGAATACGCCGGCGACGCCTTCGATGTCGGTCGAAATCAGGATCTTCATGACTGGGTAAGACGTCCTTCGTGGCCTTCGTTGAACAGGCGATCGAGATCGGGCACCGCATCGCGCAGCGATTGCCGCACGTGGCCGTCGCGCCCGGCCACCGTCACGGCCTGCAGCAGCGCGTCGGCGATCGCATGCTCGACGCTTTCGGCCGCGGCCATGAACAGCGGATCGAGCGCCGCATCGGCGACGAGGGCCGGCAGCGCGAGGGTCGATGCGTCGTGCGCGATCGTGTAGGCGGTGGAGAAGGCGAGCGCGATGTCGCCGCTGCCGTGCCCGTAGACCGAGCCCGTGCGGGCCAGCCCCGCCCCGGCGCGGCGCGCGAGCCGCGACAGTTGCCGCGCATCGAGCGGCGCGTCGGTCGCCAGCAACAGGATGATCGATCCTTGCTCCGGCGGCGCCGCATGCGCGGCCCCGGCCGCGCGCCGTTGCGCGACGATGCGCCCGACCGGCACGCCGCCGAGCGTCAGCATCGGCAGCCGGCCGAAATTCGCGAGCACGAGTGCGCCGACCGTATAGGGCCGCCCGGCCGCGACGGCGACGCGCGATGCCGAACCGATCCCGCCCTTCAGGTCGAAGCTCGACATCCCGCGCCCCGCGCCCACCGCGCCGCGTGCGACGTCACGCGATGCCGCGCGGCACGCGTCGTCGTAATGCGCGGGCGTGACCGCGAACGCCTGGATATCGTTCAGATAGCCGTCGTTGCACTCGAACACGAGCGGGTTGACGGTCGACCAGTCGCGGCCGATCTGCGGATTCGCCGCGATCGCCGCGCGAATCTGCGCCTGCGCGAGCGCGCCGACGCCGAACGTATTGGTCAGCGCGATCGGCGTCTCGAGCGTGCCGAGTTCGTCGACCTGCACAAGCCCGACACTCTTGCCGAAGCCGTTGATCACCGCCGCCCCAGCCGGCACCTTGCTGCGGTACACGTCGCCCGGATGCGGCTTCACGACGGTCACGCCCGTCTGCACGTTGCCTGCGTCGAGCGTGCAATGGCCGACCGTCACGCCCGGCACGTCGGCGATCGTGCCGCGCGGCCCGGACGGCAGCGTCGCCGTCCACATCGGTGCATCGCGCATCAGCGGCGCTCCAGCTTCGGATCGAGCGCGTCGCGCAGCCCGTCGCCGAGCAGGTTGAACGCGAGCACGGTCAGGAAGATCGCCAGGCTCGGGAAGATCGCGATGTGCGGCGCCGTCACCATGTCCGCGCGCGCCTCGTTGAGCATCGCGCCCCACTCCGGCGTCGGCGGCTGCGCGCCGAGCCCGAGGAACGACAGGCTCGCGGCCGTGATGATCGACGTGCCGATCCGCATCGTGAAGTAGACGACGACCGACGACACGGTGCCCGGCAGGATGTGCCGCATGATGATCGTCCAGTCCGACGCGCCGATGCTGCGCGCGGCCTCGACGTAGGTCATGTGCTTGAGCATCAGCGTGTTGCCGCGCACGAGCCGCGCGAACGCCGGGATGCTGAAGATCGCGACCGCGCAGATCACGTTGACCATCCCGTTGCCGAGGATCGCCACCACGCCGATCGCGAGCAGGATGCCCGGGAACGCGAACAGCACGTCGGCCACGCGCATCGTGATGCGGTCCCACCAGCCTTCGTAGTAGCCGGCGAGCAGACCGAAGAACGTGCCGATCACCGCGCCGAGCGCGACCGAGAAGAAGCCGGCGGCGAGCGAGATGCGCGTGCCCGTGATGATCCGGCTGAAGATGTCGCGGCCGAGCGAGTCGACGCCGAACCAGTGCACGGCCGACGGCCCCGCGTTCAACGCGTCGTAGTCGAAATAGTTCTCCGGATCGAACGGCACGATGTGCGGGCCGACGAACGCCAGCACGACGAGCGCCAGCACGAAGCCGCCCGCGACGAGCGCGACGGTCTGCTTGCGGAACTTGCGCCAGAATTCGCGCCACGGCGTGCGGATCGCGGCGGGTGCGGCCGGCGCCGCGGTCTGGACTGTCGCGTTCATGTGCGCCTCACTTGAACCGGATGGTCGGGTTGATGACCGCGTACAGCACGTCGACGGTCAGGTTGATCAGGATGAACTCGAGCGAAAACAGCAACACGATCGCCTGGATCACCGGGTAGTCGCGCATCGTTACCGCGTCGACGAGCAGGCGGCCGAGCCCCGGCCAGTTGAACACGACCTCGACGACGATCGAGCCGCCGAGCAGGAAGCCGAACTGCAGCCCCATCATCGTGACGACCGGGATCATCGCGTTGCGCAGGCAGTGCTTGAGCACCACCATCGGCTCGTGCACGCCTTTCGCACGCGCGGTGCGCACGAAATCCTCGTTCAGCACCTCGACGAACGACGCGCGCGTGAAGCGCGCCATCACGGCCGCGACCGCGGCGCCGAGCGTCAGCGACGGCAGCACGTAGCTCTTCCACGAACCGTCCGGCACGACCGGCAGCCAGCCGAGCTTCACCGAGAAGACTTCCATCAGCAGCATGCCGAGCGCGAACGCGGGAAACGAGATGCCCGACACCGCGAGCGTCATGCCGAGGCGATCCGGCCAGCGGTTGCGCCACACTGCCGACGCAATGCCGATCGCCATCCCGAAGGCCGTCGCCCACACCATGCTGACGAGCGTCAGCATCAGCGTCGGCATGAAGCGCTCGCCGATCTCGGTCGAGACCGGCCGCTTGCTGCGCGTCGACATGCCGAAGTCGCCGTGCGCGATCTTCGTGAAGAAGTTCACGAACTGCGCGGGCAGCGGGCGGTCGAGCCCGAGATCGGCACGCACGAGCGCGATCGTCGCGTCGTCGGCTTCGGGGCCGGCCGCGAGCCGCGCCGGATCGCCCGGCAGCAGGTGGACGAACAGGAACACCAGCACCGCGACGATCGCGAGCGTGGGCAGCAAGCCGAACAGGCGTTTGACGAGAAAATTCAGCATGGGGCACCGATCGAATCAGCGTGCCGGCGGCTCGCGCCGCCGGCACCGCATGGCGGACGAACCGCCGTCATCACCACTGTCATTTCAGCGAGATTTCGTCGAAGTTGAACGAACCGTCCGGCATCACGTACGCACCCTGCAGCCGCTTGCTGCGCGCATACACGATCTTCTCCTGCACGAGGAAGATCCACGGTGCGTCGGTCCAGATCTGCTTCTGCGCATCGGCGTAGAGGTCGGTCTTCTTCGCGCGATCGACCGTCTCGAGCGCCTTCGTCAGATCACCGTCGACCGTGTCGTTCTTGTAGTACGCGGTGTTGACGAGCTTCGGCGGCGCCGACGCACCGGCGAGCAGCGGCGTGATCGCCCAGTTCGCCTCACCCGTCGACGACGACCAGCCGATGTAGTACATCCGCACCGGCGCCTTCGCCGGATCGGGCGCGCTCTCGACCTTCGCGACCCGCTCGCCGGCCTCCAGCGCCTGCACCTGCACCTTCACGCCGACCTGCGCGAGCTGCTGCTGCACGAACTGAATCGCCTTCTGCGACGTCGAGTTGTTATACGCGGACCACAGCGTCGTCTCGAAGCCGTTCGGATAGCCTGCCTCCTTCAGCAGCGCGCGCGCCTTCGCCGGGTCGTACGGCCACGGGCCCAGCTTCGTCGCATAGTCGACGCCCTGCGGCACCACGCCGGTGGACGGCGTCGCGAAGCCGGAGAACGCGACCTTCGCGAGCGCTTCCTTGTTCACCGCGTAGTTCAGCGCCTGGCGCACCTTCGGGTTGTCGAACGGTTTCTGCAGCATGTTCAGCGACACGTAGCGCTGCACGATCGACGGCCGCTCCACGATGTCGACCTTCGGGTTGCCCTTCAGGTCGACCGCCTGCTCGAACGGGATGCGGAACGCGAAATCGGCTTCGCCCGTCTTGATCAGCGCGGCACGCGTGTTGTTGTCGACCACCGGCTTCCAGTCGATCGCGTCGATCTTCGGATAGCCCTTCTTCCAGTAGCCGGCGAACTTCTTCACCTTCAGGTCGTCGGTCTGCTTCCATTCGACGAATTCGAACGGGCCGGTGCCGACCGGATGCAGCGCGATGTCGCGGCCCCACTTCTTCAGCGCGGCCGGCGAGATCATCACGGCCGACGGGTGCGCGAGCGTGTTGATCAGCGCCGAGAACGGCTCGCGCAGCGTGATCTTCACCGTGTACGGATCGACCACTTCGGTCTTCTCGATCACGCGGAACATGTTGTAGCGCTTCAGGTGGTTCGCCGGATCGGTCACGCGGTCGAAGTTCGCCTTCACGGCCGCCGCGTTGAAATCGGTGCCGTCGTGGAACTTGACGCCCTGGCGCAGCTTGATCGTGTACGTCTTCGCATCGGGGCTCGCGTCGTAGCTCGTCGCCAGCACGTTGACGAGCTTCATGTCCTTGTCGAAGCCGAACAGCCCCTGGTAGAACGACTTGACGACGGCCTGCGACACCGTGTCGTTCGCGTCGTACGGGTCCATCGTCGTGAACGTCGAATCCACCGCCATCACCGCGGTCTGCTGCGCGAACGCGGGCACCGCGGCCGACAGCGCGAACGCGCCGGCAAGCGCGACGAAACACGCGCGCGGACGAAACATCGGGAACGGATGCTGCTTGGTCATGTTGCTGGGCTCCTATCGGTGAATCGGTGACGCCTCACGGGCGTTTCGGTTTCGACTTCCTGCACGCTCGCGCATCGCCGTGGCGACGCATTGCTTCAGTACGCGCCGCCGACGCGATGCGTCGCGACGTAATGATCGGGGCCGACCGCGACGAGCGGCGCGACGGCGGGCTCGTCGCCGACCGCGCGGATCGGGCTCGGGATTTCGTCGGCCGCCAGCTGGCGCGGCGCATGCCTGCGTGCCGGATCGGCCACCGGCACCGCGCTCATCAGCTTCTTCGTGTACGGGTGCTGCGGCGCCTCGAACACCGCGCGGCGCGGGCCGATCTCGACGATCTGGCCGAGGTACATCACCGCGACGCGATGGCTGATGCGCTCGACCACCGCCATGTCGTGCGAGATGAACAGATACGCGACGCCGAGCTCGCGCTGCAGGTCGAGCATCAGGTTGACGATCTGTGCCTGCACCGACACGTCGAGCGCCGACACCGATTCGTCGGCGATCACGACTTTCGGGTTCAGCGCAAGCGCACGCGCGATCGCGATCCGCTGGCGCTGGCCGCCCGAGAATTCGTGCGGATAGCGGCGCGCGGCCTCGGGCGGCAGGCCGACCTTGTCGAGCAGCCAGTCGACGCGCGCCTGCGCTTCGCGGCCGCTCGCGACGCCGTGCACGAGCAGCGGCTCCATGATCGAAAAGCCGACGGTCAGGCGCGGGTTCAGCGACGCGAACGGATCCTGGAAGATGAACTGGATGTTCCGGCGCAGCGCCTGCAGGTCCGGGCCTTTCAGCGCACTGATGTCGCGGCCGTCGAACTCGATCGAGCCGCTCTGCGATTCGACGAGGCGCAGCAGCGAGCGGCCGGTGGTCGACTTGCCGCAGCCCGATTCGCCGACCAGCGCGAGCGTCTCCCCCGCGCGCAGCTCGAAGCTCACCCGTTCCACCGCATGCACGTATTGCGACACGCGGCCGAACACACCGCTCTTCACCGGGAAGCGCGTCACGAGATCGCGCACGCGCAGGATCGGCGACGCGGACTGATCGACGGGCGGCTGCGCAGCGTCGTTCGCCGCGGGGGCGGGCGACGCAGCCGGCGCCGCCGTGCTCGCGCCCTCCACCTTCAGCAGCGGGAATTTCTCGGGCGCATCGGTGCCCTGCATCGAGCCGAGTTTCGGCACGGCCGCGAGCAACGCGCGCGTGTAGCGATGCTCCGGCGCCGCGAAGATGCGATCCGACTCGCCCTCCTCGACCTTCTCGCCGCGATACATCACGAGCACGCGGTCGGCCACTTCGGCCACCACGCCCATGTCGTGCGTGATGAAGATCACGCCCATGTTCATCTCGTCCTGCAGCCCGCGCACCAGTTGCAGGATCTGAGCCTGGATCGTCACGTCGAGCGCGGTCGTCGGCTCGTCGGCGATCAGCAGCGACGGCCGGCACGACAGCGCCATCGCGATCATCACGCGCTGCCGCATCCCGCCCGACAACTGGTGCGGATAGCGCGCGAACACGCGGCGCGCCTCCGGAATGCGCACGAGTTCGAGCAGCCGCAGCGTTTCCGCGCGTGCTTCCGACAGGCTTTTCGACTGGTGCAGCGCGATCGCCTCGCTGATCTGGTCGCCGACCGTGAACACCGGGTTCAGCGACGTCATCGGCTCCTGGAAGATCATCGCGATGTCCGCGCCGCGAATGCCGCGCATCGTCGCGCCGCTGGCCTGCGCGAGATCGACAATCGCACCGCCGCGCCGGCGGAACGCGATCCGGCCGTTCGTGATCGCGCCGCCGCCGTGCTCGACGAGCCGCATCAGCGCGAGCGACGTGACCGACTTGCCCGAGCCCGATTCGCCGACGATCGCGAGCGTCTCGCCGCGGTCGACGTGAAACGACACGTTGCGTACCGCGTCGAACGTCGCGCCTTCGCGGCGGAACGTGACCGACAGGTCGTCGACGGCCACCACGCGCTGCTCGGGCAGCACCAGGCCGGACGGGTTACGGCTCGAAGTCATCGTGGGTCTCCTCCTCGTGCGGGCCGGGATCAGGCCGTGTCGTCGTCGCGATAGATGCCGACCACCGGCGCTTCGCCGACGCGCGCATAGCCGCGGTACATCCCTTCGGTGTTGAACGGCATCGCGACGTTGCCCTGCGCATCGACCGCGATGATCCCGCCGCGGCCTGCGAGGCGCGGCAGCTTGTTCATCACGACGTCGTGCGCGGCATCGGCGAGCGATGCGCCGCGATACGCGATCTGCGCGGCCACGTCGTGTGCGGTCGCGAGCCGGATGAACATCTCGCCGGTGCCCGTCGACGACACCGCGCAGGTTGCGTCGTCCGCATAGCAGCCCGCGCCGATGATCGGCGAATCGCCGACACGCCCCGGCTGCTTGTTCGTGATGCCGCCCGTCGACGTCGCCGCCGCGATGTGGCCGTGCTGGTCGCATGCGACCGCGCCGACCGTGCCGTGCTTGCGGTCCGGGTCGAGCGGTTCGGCCGGCTGCTGCAGTTGCTGTGATGCGCCGAACGTGAACGTCGCCGCGTCGTGGTCGAGCATGGCGCCCGCCGCTGCGCGCGCCTTGACCCACTGCGCGTGACGCGCCTCGGTGTGGAAGTAATCCGGTTCCGCGAGTTCGAGCCCCTGCGCGGCCGCGAACGCATCGGCGCCCTCACCGGCGAACAGCACGTGCTCGCTCGCTTCCATCACGCGCCGCGCGGCCAGCACCGGATTGCGCACGCGCGTCGCGCAGCAGATCGCGCCGGCACCGAGCGTCGCGCCATCCATCACCGCCGCGTCGAGTTCGTGCTTGCCCTCCGCCGTATAGACGGCGCCGCGTCCTGCGTTGAACAGCGGACAATCCTCGAGCATCCGCACCGCGACGGTGACGGCGTCGAGCGCGCTGCCGCCGTCGGCCAGCACCTGCTGCGCGGCCGTCAGGATGGCGGTCAGTTCGGCACGGTACTGACGTTCGGTGTCGGAATCCATCGCCTCGCGCAGGATCGTGCCTGCGCCGCCGTGAATCGCAACGATCGCGGGTGAAGTCATGTTTTTTTCGGACGGTGAGTAGAAGGGTTGGCGGCCGGCAGCGTCGCTTGCGGCTGGACGAGCCACGGCAGCAGGAATTCGGTCATCTCGGCCGCGGATTTCGCGGATCGGTGCGTGCGCAGCGCGACCGCGTCGATCAGCGCCTCGATCATCGCGAGCACGGCCGCTTCCGACGTCGCCGCGAAGCGCCGCTCGGCCTTGACGTACAGGTTCAGCGACGCAATCGGCGCAAGCGGCGATTGCGGGCCGTCGGAGATGCCCAGCACGCGCGCACCGCGCGCCGCCGCGCGACGGGCCAGTTCGATGGTGTCCTTCACGTAGCGCGGAAACGCGAGCGCGATCACGAGATCGCGCGAGTCGGCCGTGTACAGCCGCCGCGCCGCGTGCGACGGGCCGCCGAGCAATGCGAGCGACTGCACGTTGTCATGGCAGACGGACAGCCCGTGCTCCATCAGCCCGGTGAGAAACGCGCTCGACCCCGCGCCGAGAATCAGCACGCGCCGCGCGCCGACGATCGCCTCGACCGCGGCCTCGACATCGGCTGCGTCCAGTTGCGCACGCGTGTTCTCGATGTTCGCGACGGCCTGGTCGAATACCGCGTCGATCCACGCGGCGCCGCGTACGCCGGGCTCCTGCTCCTGCGCGGAACGCAGCCGCTCGACCGGCCCGAGCGTCGCCTCGAAGCCACGCACGAGCGCCGCGCGCATCGCCGGATAGCCGTCGAAACCGAGCGCCTTCGCGAAGCGGTTCGCGGTCGCGATCGACGCGTTCACGGCCTGCGCGAGTTCGTCGATGCGCATCGTCGCCGCGCGGAACGGATTCGCGAGCACGAACTCGCCCATGCGGCGGTGGATCGGCGTCATCAACGGCATCGCCGACGCGATCCGCTCGGCGATCGCGGGTTCGTCGTGACTGGCGTCGGGCGGAACGAGAGGCGTCATGCGAAGGGTTGTTGCAAGGATGATGAAAATGAATTTACACAACTCCCGCCTCGAAAAGAAATAAATTTTCATCAGGATTCGTCACGCCGCGCCCCGCGCCTTTCGATCACCCGATGCGCGCACTGCCCCGCCGCACGGGCCTTCGCGCGTGATCGCCGTGCGTTGCCAAGCACGCTGTGTGGCCGTGCTCCTCGGGAAAACCCCGAGCAAGTTCGTTCGAATGCATTTTCACGTTGACCGGATTCGAATTCGAACATAGGATGCTCGAAAATGATCAGTCGTCAGATAACGTCGCAGCTCGACGACGACAAAATGTTCGTTCGAATACCGTATTTTCGATATAAGCCGGCATAACCCGCTCCAATCAAGATCGGACATCGTACGAATAAAACGAATAAGCCATCCCGGGCGGATGGCCCTTACGGATCGGCGGGCGCTGGGCGCCCGCCCCTCTGACAGGAGACAGCAGTGAAGACAGTCAAGGCATTGCGCTGGTGGATCATCGTGCTCGTATGTCTCGGCACGATCCTCAACTACCTCGCACGGAACTCCCTCGCGGTGCTCGCCCCCGAGCTGAAGCAGGTCTTTTCGATCTCGACGCAGCAGTATTCGTACATCGTCGGCGCGTTCCAGATCGGTTACACGATCATGCAGCCCGTGTGCGGCTTCGTCGTCGACCTGATCGGGCTACGGCTCGGGTTCGCGCTGTTCGCGATGCTGTGGTCGATCGTCGGCGTCGCGCACGGCTTCGCGTCGGGCTGGCTGTCGCTCGGCATCCTGCGCGGCTTTCTCGGCCTGTTCGAAGCCGCCGCGATTCCGTCCGGGATGAAGGCGGTCGCCGAATGGTTTCCCGATCGCGAGAAATCCGTCGCGGTCGGCTATTTCAACGCGGGTACGTCGCTCGGCGCCGCGATCGCGCCGCCGCTCGTCGTGTTCCTGTCGATGCGGTTCGGCTGGCAGGCCGCGTTCATGGCCACCGGCGCGCTCGGCTTCGTGTGGGCCGCGCTCTGGTATGCGCAGTACCGGTCGCCGGCCGACCATCCGCGCATCACGCAGCAGGAGCGCGCGCTGATCCGCGACGGCCAGGCGACGATGCCGCCCGTGTCGAAGCGCCGCATTCGCGACGTCGTCACCGCGCGGCGCTTCTGGGCCATCGCGCTGCCGCGCTTCTTCGCCGAGCCCGCGTGGCAGACCTTCAGCTTCTGGATTCCGCTCTATCTCGCGACCGAGCGCCACATGGAACTCAAGCAGATCGCGATCTTCGCGTGGATGCCCTTTCTCGCGGCCGACCTCGGCGGCATCGCGGGCGGCTACCTGTCGCCGTATCTCGCGAAACGGTTCAAGCTGCCGCTCGTGTGGTCGCGCGTTGCCGGCGTCGCGCTCGGCGCGGTGCTGATGCTCGGTCCCGCGATGATCGGGCTCGTCGCGTCGCCGTACATGGCCATCGCGCTGTTCTGCGTCGGCGGCTTCGCGCACCAGATGATCTCCGCGCTCGTCAACACGCTGTCGGCCGACGTGTTCGATCCCGAGGAAGTCGGTACCGCGAGCGGCTTCGCCGGAATGGCCGCGTGGATCGGCGGGCTCGGCTTCTCGCTGCTGGTCGGCGCGCTCGCCGACAAGATCGGCTACGCGCCGCTGTTCGCGTGCCTCGGCCTGTTCGACATCATCGGCGTCACGCTGCTCGCGATGCTGATCCGCGGGCAGTCGAAGCAGGAACGCCTGCTCGCCCGGCACGCCTGACCTTCGCCCTTACCAGGAATCGCATTCATGACTTCGCTTCTTCATCCGCCCGTGTTCCGCGTCGCCGGCCAGCACGCGAACCGTGTGCTGCTCGCGTCCGAGGCGGGCGCAACCGTCGAGATCTTCGTGCTCGAGGATGACATCGTACGGGTGCGCGTGCTGCCCGACGCGACGGCGCGCAACCCGCGCACGTGGTCGATCGCGCCGGGCCTCGACGACGTGTCGCTCGACGGGCGCGACCGCCTCGACTTGAGCGGCTTCGCGCTGCCCTCCTTTACCCTCGTCGAAGACGATGAGAGCGTGTGCATCGAGACCGTACAGATCCGGCTCGCGGTGCGCCGGCAAGGCGGCCATTGCACGTGGTCGATGCGCGGCGCGGACGGCACCTGGCGCGTCGCACTCGCCGACCGTGCGACGCAGGCGTACAACTTCGGCTGGTGGGACGATCGCGCGTATCACTACGTCGCCCGCGAGCGCGGCGACAAGGTGTTCGGCCTCGGCGAACGTGCGGGCGACCTCGACCGCACCGGCGCGCGCTTCGAGATGCGCAACATCGACGCGATGGGCTACAGCGCGAAGCACACCGACCCGCTGTACAAGCACATTCCGTTCTACATCACCTGGTCGCCCGCAGCGTGCCAGGGGTTCGGGCTGTTCTACGACACGCTGTCGGACTGCGCGTTCGACATGGGCCGCGAGCTCGACAACTATCACGGCCCATACCGCTATTTCGTCGCCGAGCACGGCGATCTCGACTACTACTTCATCGCGTCGCCCGACACGCCGCTCGCCGCTGCGCGGCGCTTCACGTGGCTCACCGGGCGCCCCGCGCGCACGCCGAAATGGGGGCTCGGCTATTCGGGCTCAACGATGCGCTACACCGATGCGCCGGACGCGCAGCAGCAGATGAACCAGTTCGTCGAGCAATGCGACACGCACGACATCCTGTGCGATTCGTTCCACCTGTCGTCGGGCTATACGTCGATCGGCGCGAAGCGCTACGTGTTCAACTGGAACCGCGACAAGTTTCCCGACGCGAAGGGCTTCGTGAAGCATTACCGCGACCACGGCATCCGCCTGTGCGCGAACATCAAGCCGTGCCTGCTGCGCGACCATCCCGCATTCGAAGAGGCGGCCAGGCGCGGGCTGCTGATCCGCTCGGCGTCCGGCGAGCCCGCATGGGTGCAGTTCTGGGACGAGGTCGGCGCGTATCTCGACTTCACGCAGCCCGATGCGTACCGCTGGTGGCGCGAGCAGGTCACGTCGGCGCTGCTCGACTACGGGATCGAGTCGACCTGGAACGACAACAACGAGTACGAGATCTGGTCGCCCGACGCGATCGCGCACGGTTTCGGCCAGCCGTATCCCGTGCGTGAAGCGAAGGTGCTGCAGACGATGCTGATGATGCGCGCGTCGCGCGACGCGCAGCGCGCGCATGCGCCGGCGCGGCGGCCGTTCCTCGTGTCGCGCTCCGGCGGCGCCGGCATGCAGCGCTACGTGCAGACCTGGTCCGGCGACAACTATACGTCGTGGGAAACCCTGCGCTACAACCTGAAGATGGGCCTCGGGCTCGCGCTGTCGGGCGTGTCGAACATCGGTCACGACATCGGCGGCTTCTCCGGGCCCGCGCCGTCGCCGGAACTGCTGCTGCGCTGGGTGCAGTTCGGCCTCTTCATGCCGCGCTTCAGCATCCACTCGTGGAACGACGACGGCACCGTCAACGAACCGTGGATGTACCCGGAGATCACCGCGCAGATCGCGTCGCTGATCAAGCAGCGCTACCGTCTGCTGCCCTACCTCTATCACCTGCTGTGGCTGTCGACGACGCGCTACGAACCCGTGCTGCGGCCGACCTTCGCCGATTTCCCCGGCGATGCGCGCTGCTACGACGAATGTGACGACATGATGCTCGGCGACGCGCTGCTCGTCGCGCCGGTCGTCGATCCCGGCCTGACGGCGCGCACCGTCTATCTGCCGTCGGGCGCGCGCTGGTTGTGCTGCGCGAGCGCGCAAGCGTTCAACGGCGGCGCGAGCGTGACGCTGCCCGCGCCGCTCGACACGCCGGTGATGCTGCTGCGCGAGGGCCGCGTGCTGCCGCTGAACGTCGCGGAACAGCATTTCGGCGCGCGTGCCGACACGCGCGGCTTCCTCGTTGCGCCGCGCATCGAGGACGGTGTCGCGTACGGCGAATGCGTCGAGGACGATGGCGAGACGGAAGCATGGCGCGACGGCGAATACGGGCTGTGGCGCATCGAGACCGGCCGCGAAGCGTCGGGCGCGCTCGGCGTATCGGTGCGCTGGGACGGCCGCCCGGCACGCCCGGCCGACCGCGTCGAGATCCTGTTGCCCGCGTCGCTGCACGGCACGGTCGCCGTGCGCGGCGCGCGCATCGAGCAGGATGCGCAGGACGGCGTATGGCGCCGGCTCGTCGTCGCATTCGACAGCTGAACCGCGTCACCCGCGCAAGACGGGCCGTTCACGCGGCCCGCCGCCCGCCACAGAGGAGGCGACCGAGCCTCCCGCCCCCCTTGAAAAGATGAAGAGATCTGGAGATCGTCAATGAAAGCACCCGTCAATCGCTATGCAATCCTGATTTTATCGGCTGCATCGCTCGGCACGACCGCCACCCACGCGCAGAGCAGCGTGACGCTGTACGGTGTCGTCGACGATTCGCTCGCGTACGTGAACAACCAGCAGGGCCACTCGAACGTCTACATGCGCGACGGCAACCTGTATGCGTCGAAGTTCGGGCTGCGCGGTGACGAGGATCTCGGCGGCGGCACGCATGCGATCTTCGACCTGCAGTCCGGCTTCAACCTGAACAACGGCGCGCAATCCGCCGCCGGCCTGATCTTCAATCGCCAGGCGTTCGTCGGCCTGCGCAACGATCACTACGGCACGATGACGGCCGGCCGCCAGTACACGCCCTACTTCCTGTTCGTCGGGCCGTACGCATCGAGCAGCTGGCTGACCGGCGCGACGGGCGCGCATCCGGGTGACATCGACGGCCTCGACACGACGACACGCGTGAACAACTCGGTCACCTATACGTCGCCGACCTTCGCCGGGCTGACCGCCAGCACGATGTATGCCTTCGGCGGCATTGCCGGCGCGACCGGCAAGGGCAACACGTTCAGCGCCGCGCTGCGTTATGCGAACGGGCCGATCGGCGTCGCGGCCGGCTACCTGCGCATCAACAGCTCGGGCTCGTCGGCGGGCTTCCTGAATCCGGCGACCGCCGCGTCGGGCAGCTTCGCGGTGTCGGTGCTGAACCAGGGCTACCTGACCGCGAAGGCCGTCGAGCAGGTCGCGGCGGCCGGCAACTACACGCTCGGCGACCTGACGATGGGTCTCAACTACTCGAACGTGAAGTACCTGCCCGGCAACGGCTCGGCGTTCACGGACACGGCCGTGTTCAACACCTACGGCGCGCTCGCCGCGTACCGCTTCACGCCGGTATTCTCGGTGGCCGGCGCGTTCGCGTACACGCTCGCGTCGAAGGCGAACGGCATCAACAGTGCGGCCCGCTACCAGCAGTATTCGCTGAAGGAGTCGTACAGCCTGTCGAAGCGCACGACGCTCTATGCGCTGCAGGCGTACACGCATTCGAGCGGGCAGACGCTCGGTGCGCAAGGCGCGGGCCACGTGATCGACGCGGCACCGATCGTCGGCGATTCGCAGCAGCTCACGCCGTCGACGACGCGCGGCCAGTTCGTCGGCATGGCCGGGATCGCCGTCACGTTCTGAACCCTCGCGGCAGCGCTTTCGGCGCGCTGCCCCTGCCCCGGACGACACGCGCATTTCCCGCATTCCACGCGCGCCGTCCGGGCGCCCGATAAACGTCCGCCACGGCGTTTGCCGCGCCCCGTCCGCCCGCCGGGCGAACCTCCCGGGTTTTCTCGATCCTCCCAATACCTTACAATTCGTCAGGTTCACCTCTTCTGCATGCCCCCTTCTTGCAGTCCTGACACCGCGGTACACTCGACGCACGCCGTATCAGGGTCCGACGCGCGACACGCGCGCCGGGCGGCGTCGCGCCTCGTTGCGCCCACAACTGGATGCCAGCCATGCCAGATTCCCGTCCCTCGCCCCGCACGACGTTCAAGCCGCAGGTCGTCCTGCCCGCGCTCGCGGTCATCGGCGCACTGCTCGTCGTGTGCGCACTGCACCCGAGCGAAGCCGGCGCGCTGTTCTCCGCCGGCCAGCAATGGGTCATCGCACGCTTCGACTGGTTCTACGTGCTCGCCGTCACCGGCTTCCTCGTGTTTCTCGTGCTGATCGCCGCCAGCGACTTCGGCAACATCCGGCTCGGCCCCGACGACGCCGAACCCGAATTCAGCTTCGTGTCGTGGACGGCGATGCTGTTCGCGGCCGGCATGGGCATCGGCCTGATGTATTTCGGCGTCGGCGAGCCGATGCAGCACTTCCTGAAGCCGCCGACCGTCGACCCCGGCACGCCCGCCGCCGCGCGCGAGGCGATGCTGATGACGTTCTTCCACTGGGGCTTCCACGCGTGGGCGATCTACGGGTTGATGGGGCTCGTGCTCGCGTATTTCGGCTTCCGCTACAACCTGCCGCTGACGCTGCGCTCGGGGCTGTATCCGGTGCTGCGCGAGCGCATCAACGGCTGGATCGGCCACACGGTCGACGCGTTCGCGCTGGTCGGCACGGTCGCCGGCATCGCGACGACGCTCGGCTACGGCGTGATGCAGATCAGCGCCGGCCTGCACACGGTCGTGGGCTGGGACACCAGCGGCAACGCGTTCCGCATCGGGCTGGTCGTGCTGGTCGTGCTGCTCGCGGGTGCTTCCGCCGCGAGTGGCCTCGACAAGGGCGTGCGGCGGCTGTCCGAGCTGAACCTGCTGCTCGCGTTCCTGTTGCTCGCGTTCGTGGTCGTCGCGGGACCGACGTCGTTCCTGCTGCGCGCGCTCGGCGACAACATCGGCCAGTACCTGTCGCATCTCGTCGACCTGTCGTTCCGCACCTATGCGTACGCGTCGCCGCGCGAGGAAGGCTGGTTCGGCGGCTGGACGATCCTTTATTGGGCATGGTGGGTATCGTGGTCGCCGTTCGTCGGCATGTTCATCGCGCGCATCTCGCGTGGCCGCACGATCCGTCAGTTCGTGATCGGCGTGCTGCTCGTGCCGACCGCGTTCAATCTCGTGTGGATGACCGTGTTCGGCAACAGCGCGATCTGGCTCGATACGCACGGCGCGGCCGGCGCGCTAGCGCAGACGGCCACCAACGTCGACGCGCTGCTGTTCCGCTTCTTCGATTTCCTGCCGCTGTCGCAAGGGCTGTCGATCGTCGCGATCGTGCTGATCGCGGTGTTCTTCGTCACGTCCGCCGATTCGGGCGCGTTCGTGCTCGACCAGATCGCGACGCGCGGCAACGCGCACTCGCCCGTGTGGCAACGGCTGTTCTGGGCCGCGCTGCTCGGCGTGACGGCCGCGGTGCTGCTCGTCGCCGGCGGCCTCGGCGCCTTGCAGGCAATGACGCTGATCGCCGCGCTTCCGGTGGCGATCATCATGCTCGCGCTCTGCTACGGGCTGTGGCGCGGGCTCGCGGCCGACCGCGCGCACTATTCGCAGGACATCGCGCCCGCGACGAGCTTCTGGACCGGCCAGCACTGGCGCCACCGCCTGACGCACATCCTGCGGCAGACGACCGAAGCCGAAGCGCGCCAGTTCGTCGCCGAGACGGTCGAGCCCGCGTTGCGCAAGGTCGCCGACGAGCTGCGCGCGAGCGGCGTCGATGCGAACGTGCAGCGCGACAGCGACGATGCCGTGCGGCTCACCGTGCCGACCGCCGACCACCGCGATTTCGTGTACGGCGTGCGCGTGACGGTGAAATCCGCGGCCGCGTTCCTGGTGCGCGAGGCAGCCGAGCCGGAAGCGGAACGGGCCCACGTGTACGGGATCGTCACGTTCTTCGAGGACGGGCGGCTCGGCTACGACGTCGAATACCTGCGCGGCGACGAAGTGATTGCCGATGTGCTGCGCCAGTACGAACGCTACGTGTCGCTCGCGGCTGACAAGCGCACGCATCTGCTGAGCCGCGCGCCGGGGCATGCGACGGAGGCCGAATGAACTCCGCCCTTGCCATGCCGTGGCGGTTCGCCATCCACGATGGAGCGGCACGATGACCGGACTCCTGCAAAGCCGCGCCTCCGACGTCATCGCGCTCGGCACGCTCGCCGTGCTCTATCTCAGCGGCGCCGGCATCGCGCTGTGGCGAATCCGGGCCGCGGCGCCCAGCGGCAAGGTCTACTGGATCGTCTGCGCGGCGCTGCTCGCCGGCGGCGCCATCGCGATGGGCGTCAACCTGTCGCCGGTGCCGGATACCGGGAACATGCCGCCCGGATTTGCACTCGGCGTCGAAGCCGTGCTGCTCGGTCTCGCCCTGGTCGCCGGCGGATGCGCGTGGTTGATGTTGCGCGCGCGGCGACACTGACGCGCGTGTGTCACGCGGCCCGGCTTCGTCCCGCGCGAACGGCCACGCGCGGGGCGAACCGGACGGCCCTTCGTTGACCTGCCTCGTTACCGCAACGCATTACGCGGACGGTGCCCGCGCCGTCACGAGCCAGCATGCCGCGTCGAAGCGCACATCGGCACCCTCCACGTAACGCGCGAACGCGGCACGCATCGTGTCGACCACGCGCCGCCGGGTCGCCTCGTCCACCTCCAGCAACGCCAGCCCGACCGGGCCCAGCCGCGAGATGTAGTCGTCCAGCGCGGAAGCAGGCAGCGCGCACGCCAGATCGACCGGCTCGATCACGATGTCCGCCCAGCCGCTGTCCGACAGCACCGACGCAACGCGCTGCCGGTCGCCGAACGCGAATTGCCCCGGCGCGCCGGGCCGCCGGGCGGGCAGGTTCGGCAGCAACGGCGCGGCGGCTTGCTCGGCGATCGTCATGAATGGATTGTCGGCCGCGCTGCGCCATGCGATGAACCGCATCTGCGCATTCGGCCGTGCCGCATGCCGCAGATTCTCAAAAGCACGAACCGGATCGTCGAAGAACATCACACCCAGGCGCGACACGATCAGGTCGACGCTCGCGGGCTCGAACGCGTGGGTCTGCACATCCGCGCGCACGAAACGGGCGTGAACGCCGCTGCGTTCGGCGCGCGCCTGCGCGGCGTCGATCATCCGGGCAGAGATATCGATGCCCGTGCACTGCGCGTCCGCCGCGAGCCGCCGCGCGATCGCGAGCGTGACCGCGCCCGTGCCGCAGCCGACGTCGAGCACGCTGCGCGCGGACGATGTAGCCGCTGCATCCACGAGCAACTTTTCCAGCGGCTCGAACATCCGGTCGATCGGCGCCTGCGTGTCGACCCACGCGCGCCCCGACGGGCCGTTCCAGAGCGCGGATTGTTCGTCATTGGGCAGGCTGGTTTCCATCGTCGATTCCCCTTCTGGCTCATTGATCGTGCCTCGCACTATGCTGCTTCAAGCCGGCTTGAGGTCAAGCCCCCGGGCCGTGCTCAAGCGCCCTGTCGCGCCCGGTTTTTTTCATATTTCTTACATTCGCGCTGCGTATCGTTGACGACTTTCCTACGGTGCCTCCCATGCGACGACTCCTCACGCGCGCGCTGCTCGTGCGCTGCGCTCCCCTTGCTGCCCTCGCCGCGCTGTCCGCGTGCTCGAACCACATCGATTCGCCGGCCGATCCGGCGAGCGCATCGGCCAACGTCCAGGCCGCATGGGTCGAGATCGGCGAGTCGAACCAGGCGATCGCGCGCGTCATCACGAACTACACACCCGCGTCGGCCGGCGATCCGCTGTGCCCGCAACTGACCGTCGACGGCAAGCTGTCGCGCATGGCCGTGCGCGCGGGCGCCGCTACCCTTGCCCAGCGGCCCACCGCCAGCGATCCGTCCGATTCGAAGCCGTCGAGCTTCCCGGTGTCCGTCTGCGAGATGACGCTGCCGGCCGGCGCGCAGGCGGCGAGCGTCGCGGGCCGCACGCTGCCGCTGCCGAAGGCGCAGCCGCAACGCATCGCGATCATCGCCGATACCGGCTGCCGCATGAAGAAAGCCGACAACGCGTGGCAGGCGTGCAACGACGCGACGGTGTGGCCGTTCGACACGATCGCGGCCAGCGTCGCGAAGCTGTCGCCCGACCTCGTGATGCACATCGGCGACTACCACTATCGCGAGAACGCGTGCCCGCCGGACATCGCCGGCTGTAAGGACAGCCCGTGGGGCTATGGCTGGGATACGTGGCAGGCCGACCTGTTCCGCCCGGCCGCGCCGCTGCTCGCGAAGGCGCCATGGGTCGTCGTGCGCGGCAACCACGAGGAGTGCGCGCGGGCGGGCCAGGGCTGGTTCCGCTTCCTCGATCCGCGCCCGTATTCGGCCGCGCGCTCGTGCGACGATCCGGCCAACGACAACAACGCGAACTATTCGGAACCCTATGCGGTGTCGCTCGGCGGCGGCTCGCAGGTGATCGTGTTCGACACCGCGAAGGTCGGCCGCACGCCGCTCAAGACGACCGACGCGCAATTCGGCATCTACCAGAAGCAGTTCCAGACGGTCGCCGCGCTCGCGTCGAAGGCCGGCATGACGACGACGATCTTCACGAACCACCATCCGATCCTCGCGTTCGCGCCGATCGCCGGCAGCACGCCCGCGCCGGGCAACCTCGCGCTGCAGTCGGTGATGTCGAGCCTCAACGCGCAGGCGTACTACCCGCCCGGCGTGCACGTCGCGCTGCACGGGCACGTGCACGACTTCCAGGCAATCAACTTCTCGTCCGGGCATCCCGCGACGATCGTGTCCGGCAACGGCGGCGACAATCTCGACGTCGCGCTGCCCGACCCGTTCCCGGCCGGCCTGACGCCCGCACCGGGCGCCGTGATCGAACGGCTGTCGCACAACAACAGCTTCGGCTTCCTGATCATGGAACGTCGCGCCGCCCCGGCGACCGGCTGGGTGTTCCACGCGTATTCGGCGGCCGGCAAGCTGCTCGCGTCGTGCGACCAGTCGGGCACGACGCTCGCCTGCGACAAGACGGGGTTCATTGCGCCGTGAGTGAAGGGGTTCGATGTGACGGCCGCCATGCGGGCGGCCTGCAAACGCTGCGCACGCTAGCCACGGCGGTCGTATTCACCGGCCTGACGCTCGCGGCTCACGCCGCGCCGGCCGAAACGGTCCTGCTCCCCGGCGCGCCGCCTTCGCGAGTGGTCGACACGATCGGCAACGGCACGCCGCAGGTGACGGGCAAGATCGATGCGGCGACCGCCCGCTTCGCGCCCGACCCGACGCTCGTCGCGCTCGGCCGCCGGATCTTCTTCGATCCGCGGCTGTCCGAGCCGCGCGGCATGTCGTGCGCGGGCTGCCACGATCCGGGCCGCGCGTTCGCGCCGACGCTGTCGGCCGCCTCGCTCGCGGGGCCCGGTGTGCCGGAAGGCAGCCGGCCCGGGCGTTTCAGCCAGCGCAACGCGCCGTCGCTGCTCTATGTGCGTTACGTGCCGCGCCGCCACTTCTACCAGGATGACGACGCACCCGCGCCGTCGCCGTTCGGCGGCCTGTTCAGCGATGGCCGCGCGGATACGCTCGCCGAGCAGATCCGCGGGCCGCTGTTCGATCCGAACGAGATGAACAACCGGTCGCCGGCCGCGCTGCTGCGCAAGGTCGACGCGACCGAACTCGCGCCCGATCTCGCCGCACGTTTCGGCGCGCCGGTGCGGCGCGATCCCGAGCAACTGGTGCATGCGATGGGCCTGGCCGTCGAGGCCTATCTGCAGAGCGACGAGATGGCGCCGTTCACGTCGCGTTTCGATGTTTTCCTGCGCACGCGCAAGCCACTCGCGCCGGCCGAAATGCGCGGCCTCGCGCTGTTCCGGAATCCCGACAAGGGCAACTGCATGAGCTGCCATACGCTGTCGGAGACGTCGAGCCGCCCGGAGCGTTCGCTCTTCACCGATTTCGGCTACGACGCGATCGCGGTGCCGCGCAACCGCGCGCTGCCGGCGAACCGCGATCCGCGCCATTTCGACAACGGGCTGTGCGACACCGCACGTCGGCTGCGCTGGCCCGAGCCGACGCAATGGTGCGGCTACCTGCGCACGCCGGGGCTGCGCAACGTCGCGGTCAAGCAGACGTTCATGCACAACGGCGTGTTCACGACGCTGCGCGACGCGGTCGCGTTCTACAACACGCGCTCGACCGACCCGGGCTTCTGGTATCACGGGGCCAGAACGTTCGACGACGTGCCGGCCGCCTACCGCGGCAACATCAACGTCAACTCGACGCCGATGAACCGTCGGCCGGGCACGCCACCCGCACTGAGCGACGCGGAAATCGACGACATCGTCGCGTTCCTCGGCACGCTGACCGACGCGCGCTACACGAAGGTTGCGGCTCCTGTGGCGCCCGCCGCTCCTGCTGGCCGGATCACGCGAACCACCGTACCGGCTCGCTGACCCTGGCCGAACGGCCAGCCGCATGCGCACCCGCTTGCGGTCACCGCAAACACTGGTTATATTTACAGTACTGTATTTATGAACAGTGAGGTGCGCGATGGAACATCTGGTCCGTATCGTCAACGAAGCTGATCGCCAAGTGCTGGCGTGGCTCCGCGCTCAGGTCGGTGATGCCCGCGTCGAGCGCGCGGCTCGCCAGCTCGGGCATACGCGCAAGCCCTTCCCGTCCGCCGTATGCCGGTATCTGGGCATGAGCGCACCGGCCACGCTGCGCCAGGCCGAACGGCCGCGCGCCGCTCGCGATTTCTCGGTCGGCGATCGTTACCTGTCGTTGATCCGCCAGCACCTCGCCACGCACTCGGCCAGCCGATGAAATGGCGGCGGCTGGCCGCGTCGGTGGCCCGGAAAGCCGGAGGGCCTGCGAATTCGCTGGCCCGGCCGGCCGACACCATGCTTACGTGGCCGCGGTGGCTTCCCGTACGAGGCGGCCGAGCGTTTCAAATGCCGCTTCGTGCGCCGCATCGGACACGCGCGTGCAAGCGCGCCGGATATAGCCGTCGAAGCGGTCGAAGCGGTCGGAATTCGAGAAGATCGAGCCGGGCGCGATCCTGACTCCGTGCGCGAGCGCGGCGTCGAACAGCGCCTCGGAGCGCATGCCGTCCGGCAGCGCGATCCACAGCAGCATCCCGCCCGGCGGCTGGTTCATCCGCGTTCCGGCCGGGAAATGCCGCGCAATCGCATCGGTCGTCACGTCGCGCTGCACGCGCAACCGCCGCACCCTGCCTGGCACGCGGCGGCCCCGACATCACCGCACACTCCTGCGCCGCTCGACCCACTCGAACACCGCCATCCCTACCAGCATCGCGACGACGAACACGATCCCCTTCGCCGACCCGAAGCCGATCGACACGATCGCGGGCCCCGGGCAGAACCCGGCGATCCCCCAGCCGATGCCGAACACCGCACTTCCGGCAACCAGCCGCACGGTGATCGCACGCACGGCCGGCAACTGCATCGGCAAGCCGAGCCACGTCCGCGTCCGGCGCTTCGCCCAGGCGAACGCGAACACGGCCACGCCCGTCGCACCGGCCATCACGAACGCGAGCGACGGATCCCAGCGGCCCGCCAGGTCGAGAAAACCGAGCACCTTCTGCGGATTGGCCATGCCCGACACGATGAGGCCGGTGCCGAACAGCAGCCCCGCCAGAAACGCGAATCCTGCCTGCATGTCAGCCTCCCAGCACGTGCCGTCGCACGAAGACGGTCGCGAAGCCTGCGACCATGAAGACTACCGTCGCGACCACCGAGCGCAACGCACCGCGCGACATCCCGCACACGCCGTGGCCGCTCGTGCAACCGCCCGCATAGCGCGTGCCGACGCCGACCAGCAGCCCGGCCGCCACCAGTTCGACCCAGCCTGCATCGACAAGCGGCGTCATACGATTCCCTGCGACGTACATCACAAGCGGCGCGGCGATCAGCCCGGCGACGAACGCAGCGCGCCAGTCGCGCTCGCCCGCGCGTGCCGTGAGCAGACCGCCGACGATGCCGCTGATGCCGGCAATCCGGCCGTTGAACGCGACGAGCCACGCGGCCGCGAGCCCGATCAGGACGCCGCCGGCCAGCGACAGCCACGGCGTGAAATGAAGCGCATCAAGCTGCATCGCGCCGCCCCTTCGCGGCCGGGCCGCAGAACTGTTCGTACAACACGCCCATCACCGCGATCGCGGCCGGGCTGTCGAGCGAATAGTGGATGTTCTTGCCCTCGCGGCGCGTGCGAACCAGCGCGTTGTCCCGCAACACGCCGAGCTGCTGCGACAGGGTCGGCTGGCGGATATCCAGCGCCGTCTCGAGATCGCTGACGCACCGCTCGCCTTGCGACAGTTCGCAGAGCAGCAGCAGCCGGTCGGGATTCGACATCACCTTGAGCAGCGCGCAGGCCGATTCGGCAGCCGCACGCATCGGGTCGGGTTCCGGCAACCCGGTGGAAAGATCGTCGTTCATCGGCGCAGGGACACAATTAAAGAATCAATATTATATTGATTTATATAATGATGTTCCCCGCGGTTTACCGGCAGAGGCAGGCGGCCGTGCCCCCTCCGTCGCTCAGGCCTGCTTGCCCGCCATCGCCTTCGCGGCAGTTACGCGCGTCGAATCGGCGCGAACCACACCGAGCGCCAGCACCGCCATCCCCGCGATCACGCACGGCACCGCGACGACGGCGAACGCTGTCGACAACGGCACGCCCATCGCGAGCATCGCGCCGCCCGCCATCGATCCGACGACCGAGCCGCCACGGCCGATCCCGTTCGCCCAGCTCACGCCGGTGGTGCGGCACTCGGTCGGATAGAACGCGGCCGACAACGCGTTCGCGCCGACCTGAGAACCCGACACGCAAAAGCCGGCCGCGAACACGGCGAGCGCGGCGCCCCACGGCGATGCGGCAAACACGCCGATCGCGGCGACGAACACACCGGCCGCCGCATAGCTGCAGGCCAGTACACGATGCGGATCGAAACGGTCCATCAAGCCGCCGAGGACGATCGCGCCGAGCGTGCCGCCGATCTGGAACATCGCGGTGACGCGTGCGGCCGTCTGCAGCGTCGCGCCGGTCGTGCGCAGCAGCGTCGGCAGCCAGCTCGACAGCAGGTAGATCACGAGCAGGCTCATGAAGAACGTGAGCCACAGCAGCAGCGTGCCGCGCAGCAGGTCGGCACCGAACAGGCGGCCAAGCGGCGACCCGGCCGGCTTGCCGTCGGGCGCGATGAACGAAGCGTTCGCAAGATGCGGATCGGGTGCGATGCGCCCCAGCATCGCCGCGATCCGTTCGCGCGCCGCACCTGCGTTGACGAGATAGCGCACCGATTCCGGCAGCCGCCACGCGAGCACCGGCAGCAGCAACAACGGCGCGGCCCCGCCGACGACGAGCACCGCGCGCCAGCCGTGGTGTTCGATCAACGACGCAGCCGCGAGCCCGCCGAGCGCGGAGCCGATCGTGAAGCCGCAGAACATCGTCGTCACCAGCAGCGAACGGCGCCGCGCCGGGCAGTATTCGGACGTGAGCGTGATCGCATTGGGCATCGCGCCACCGAGCCCGAGCCCGGTCACGAAGCGCCACGCGATCAGCTCGGTCAGGCCGCCCGCGCTCGCCGACGCGGCGCTCGCGATGCCGAAGCACGCCACGCAGGCGAGCAGCAGCCGCTTGCGGCCGAACCGGTCGCCGAACGGCCCGAACACGAGCGCGCCGGCCATCAACCCGGCGAGCCCCGCGCCGAACACCGGTGCGAGCTGCGCGGGCGACAGCCCCCATTCCGCGCGGATGACGGGGGCGATGAACCCGATCGATGCGGTATCGAAACCGTCGATCGCGACGATCAGAAAGCACAGGACGACGATCGCGGCCTGAAACGGCGCCACGCGATGCCGGTCGATCCATTCGCTGACGTCGATGGACAGCGTATCGGCCATGATGATGTCTCCTCCAGGAAGGCGGTCGCGCGTCGTGTCGTTGAAATGCGCGCCGCCGGAATCGGCCAACCGCGCCGCGTTACGCGACGGACTTCAGGCAATCCTCCGCGCGCCAGCCGTGCAGCCAGTCGAGCGCGTCGTAGAACTGCGCCTGCGTGCGGCCGACCCAGAGGCCGTTGCGCACCTGCCGCTCGACGCCCTTAGCGTGATAGATCCGCCCCATCTCGCGCGCCGAATACAGCACGCGCGCGGTGCGCGGAATCCGCACACGTTCATACAGCGCGAACGCGGCCTCGAAGTCGACATCGGTCCGGGCGACGGCCGCACCGAGCGTCACCGCGTCCTCGAGCGCCTGGCACGCGCCCTGCGCGATGTATTGCGTCATCGGATGCGCGGCGTCGCCGAGCACCGTCGCGCGGCCTTCGCTCCAGCGTTCGACCGGATCGCGATCGGCGGTCGCCCAGCGCTTCCACGACGTCGGCCGGTCGAGCATCTGCTTCGGCAGCGGATGGACGCCGTCGAAGTACGACAGCACTTCTTCCTTGCTGCCCTCGCGCACGCCCCAGGTTTCCTGCTCGCGGCTGTGGAACGTGACGACGAGGTTGTACTGCCGCCCGCCGCGCAGCGGGTAGTGAACGAGATGGCAATGCGGGCCTGCCCACACGACCGGCGCATTGATCTGCAGGTCCTGCGGCATGTTGTCGACGTCGACCACCGCGCGATACACGACGTGGCCCGTCACGCGATGCGCGTCGCCGATCAGCGCTTGACGGATCGCGGATTTCACGCCGTCGCAGCCGATCACCGCATCGGCGCGATAACGTTCGCCGTGCTGGTCGGTCACGGTCACGCCGTTGCCGTCCTGCTCGAAGCCGCACACCTGCGTGCTCGTCCGGAATTCGATCAGCGGATGATCCTTGACCGCCTCGTAGATCGACAGGTGAATGTCCGCGCGATGAATCACCGCATACGGATTGCCGAAGCGCTCGCGGTACGCGGCGCCCGTATCGACGCGCGCCACCTCGCGCGCATCGACCGCATCCATCAGTTGCAGCCAGTCGGTGAACACCGCCCGGCCGCGCGCGGCCTCGCCGACACCCAGCGCGTCGAGCGCGTTGAATGCGTTCGCCGCGAGCTGGATCCCCGCGCCGATCTCGCCGATCCGGTCGGCCTGTTCGAGCAGCTTCACGCGGATGCCCTGGCGCGCGAGCGCGAGCGCCGTCGCGAGCCCGCCGATGCCGCCGCCGATCACCAGCACGCGCCGGCCGTTGTGTTGTGTCTCGCCCATGTCTGTCTCCTGCTTCGTGTTACGCGACATAATCCGGTTGCCGCTGCGGTTGCGCGGCCTCGAACGCCGGCTCGTGCCGCGCGTGTTCATATACCGCGAGGCTGCGCGGATACGCGCTCAAGTCGCAATCCATCCGCAACGCGTTCGCGACCTGCGGCACGAGGCATACGTCGGCGAGCGTCGGCGTGTCGCCGAAGCACCACGGGCCGTCGTCCGCGCGCGCGAGCAGCCGCTCGACGGCGGCCATCCCTTCCGCGATCCAGTGCCGGTACCACGCGGTCTTCTGCTGCGGCGTGACCTTCAACTCGGTGTCGAGATAGCGCAGCACGCGCAGGTTGTTGACCGGATGGATGTCGCATGCGATCAGCGTCGCGAGTTCCAGCACGCGCGCACGATGGTGCAGTTCGAGCGGAATCAGTCGAGGCGTCGGCTGGATCTGGTCGAGGTAATCGAGGATCGCGAGCGACTGCCCGAGACGAAAATCCCCATCGACCAGCGCCGGCACCGCGGCCGACGGGTTCACGTTCGCGACGTACGCCGCCTCGCGATGCTCGCCGGTGCGGATGTTCACCGGCAGCGTGTCGTACGGCAGCCCTTTCAGCGCGAGCGCGATGCGCACCCGGTAGGACGTCGAACTGTTGAAGAAGCTATGCAGTTGCACGATGTCGCCTTTCGATGAAGATGCGTCAGACCACGCGCACGGTCAGCTCGCCGAGCCGTTCGACGCCGACCTTCATCACGTCGCCCGCGACCACCGCGCCGACGCCTTCGGGCGTGCCCGTGAAGATCACGTCGCCCGGTTCGAGGCGGAAGAACTTCGACAGGTCGGCCACCGTTTCCGCGACCGACCAGATCAGGTGCGACACGTCGCTCTTCTGCTTCGTCGCATTGTTGACGGTCAGCCACAGGCCGCCCTGTTCGAAGTGACCGACGTCGCTCGCCGGATGCACGGGCCCGATCGGCGCCGAGCGGTCGAATGCCTTGCCGATTTCCCACGGACGGCCCATCTCGCGCATCTTCATCTGCAGGTCGCGGCGCGTCATGTCGAGGCCGACCGCGTAGCCCCACACGTGTTCGAGCGCGTGCTCGAGCGGGATGTCCGAACCGCCCTTGCCGATCACCGCGACAAGCTCGGCTTCGTAGTGATAGTTCTGCGTCTGCGACGGATAGGCGAGGTCGAGCGTGTCGCCGTACGCGACCGGCACGATCGAGTCGGCCGGCTTGCAGAAGAAGAACGGCGGCTCGCGATCGGGATCGAAGCCCATTTCACGTGCATGGGCCGCGTAGTTGCGACCGACGCAATACACACGGCGTACCGCGAACTGCGCGTCGCTGCCGGCAACGGGGAGCGCCACGGGCGCTTCGGGCGGGAAAACGAAAGTCATGAATGGCTCCAGTGTCAATACGAATGAAGGGGCGCGCCGCCGCAGCGACGCACGGGAAACGGGAAACGAATCGTCGAAACCGGCCGGCGTCAGTCGCGCGCTTCGCGCAGCAGGTTCAGCGCGGACAGCACAGGCCGGTCGGAATAGCTGAACAGCACGCTGTCGGACGACGCAGACAGCCGCACCGGCGCCCACGACGGCGCGACGAAGATGTCGTGTGGCTCGAAATCGAATGCAACGCCGCCGATATGCGCGGTGCCGCGGCCTTCGACGACGCAGTAGATCGTCGCGTCGGTGCTGCGGTACGTGCGGCCGTCGAAACCGGCAGGCAGGAACTGCATGAAGGTCGCGATCGTCGGCATCGGCCAGCCGCCCGTCGCGGGGTTGACGTAGCGCAGCTTCACGCCGTCCCACGCGTCGAGCTCGCCGTTCCGGTACAGCGCGTCGAGCGCTTCGCGGGTGCGGGCATACGGGTAGCTGAACACCGGCGACGTCGGATCGCTCACGCGATGCCGCACCGGCACCATGTTGTGACCGAAGCGCGCGAAGCTGTCGCCTTCCGGGCGATTCACCGGCTGCACGGCTTCCGGGTAGTTCTCCGCGAAGCCTGCGTCGAGATTCGCGAGCAGCGGGATGTCGAGCCCGTCGAGCCATACGACCGGCTCGCCGCCCGCTTCCTCCGACGGGTTGCCGTGGTCATGCCAAGCCCACGACGGCGTGATGATGAAGTCGCCCGGATACATCGTCGTGCGTTCGCCGTTCACGGCCGTCCACGCGCCACGCCCTTCGACGATGAAGCGCAGCGCCGACTGCGTGTGCCGGTGGCTTGGCGCGATCTCGCCCGGCAGGATCAGCTGCAGGCCCGCGTACAGGGTCGGCGTCATGCTCGACTTGCCGGGCAGCCCCGGGTTCTCCAGCACCAGCACCCGGCGCACGGCTTCTTCCGCGCTGATCACGCTGCCGGCCTGCATCACGAGGTCGCGCACCTGCGCGTACTTCCAGATCGCGGCCTGCGCGGCCGGCTGCGGAGTTTTCGGCACGAGGTTGTGCAGCGATTCCCACAGCGGCGCCAGGCGTTGCTCGGCGATCCGTGCGTAGTAGGCGGCGCGCGACGCGTCCGGGTGGGTCGTCATGATGTCTCCTTGGAATCGGCCGATCGGCGTCGGCGCTATGTCGGGGCGGGAACCGTGCTGCAGTCCGTTAGTGGATTTATATTCGACCAAGACATACCCGGTAAAATGGTCAAATCATCTGATCCATATGTTTCTGGATATACCTACTCGCGACGAGGCATGCGATGGACTGGACCCACCGGCTGCGACTGCGGCATCTGCAGGTACTGTTGAGCCTTGCCGGCACCGGCAATCTGAGCCAGTCGGCGGTCGCGCTCGCCACCACGCAGCCCGCGCTGTCGAAATGGCTGAAGGAACTGGAAGAGGATGTCGGGCTGCCGCTGTTCGAACGGCATGCGCGCGGCCTGCGGCCGACGCCGTACGGCGAAGCGCTGATCGAGCATGCGCGCCGCGTCGAAGCGCAGCTCGACGTCGCACGTGACGACATGGCTGCGCTGCGGGAAGGCGGCAGCGGCCTCGTGACGATCGGCACGTCCGGCGTGGCGGCGGCCGACACGGTGCCGCTCGCGGTGTCGCAGTTGCTGAAACGGATGCCGCGAGCGCAGGTGCGGATGACCGAAAGCACGATGAACCAGCTGATGCCGCAGCTCGCACGCAGCGAACTGGATATCGTCGTGGGCCGCTCGGGATCGACCTCCGTCGATCCGCTGCTGCATGCCGAAGCGCTGTATGTCGATCCGGTCGTGTTCGTCGCGCGGCCCGGCCACGCGCTCGCCGGTGCAACGTCGGTCGGCTGGGACGACGTGCTCGCCTACTCGTGGATCGTGTGGCCGTCGGGCACGCCCGTGCACAACGCGCTGGAGGCCGCGCTGTCGGCCGCCGGCCGCGTGCGGCCGCCGCACTGCGTCGAATCGAATTCGTCGATCCTCAACCTCACGCTGCTGAACAACACCGACCTGCTCGGCGTGGCATCGCACCGCGCTGCGCAGCGCTTCGCGCAATTGAACGCGATCCGGATCCTGCCGATGCAGCTCGAGGGCCAAGGCGCGGTGTCGATGTACTGGCACCCCGACAGCGCGAATCGCGCGGCCGTGGCCGCGACGATCGAGTGCCTGCGCGCCTGTGCGGCGCCGCAGGTCGGCGGATGGGAGAAAGTGAAGGTGGAATGAATGGCGCGGCCCGGTGTCAACCGGGCCGTGTTGCCGTGTTGCCGTGTTGCCGTGTTGCCGTGTTGCCGTGTTGCCGTGTTGCCGTGTTGCCGTGTTGCCGTGTTGCCGTGTTGCCGTGTTGCCGTGTTGCCGTGTTGCCGTGTTGCCGTGTTGCCGTGTTGCCGTGTTGCCGTGTTGCCGTGTTGCCGTGGTGCCGTGGTGCCGTGGTGCCGTGGTGCCGTGGTGCCGCGACGCGTCACGCGCCGTCGCAGGATGCCGTACCGTCCAGCATCAGCGTGCCGACCCGCGCGGGCACGAGCGGCGTACGCGGCATCGGCGGCGTCCAGCCGAACAGCGCCTGCGCAGCCGCGCTACACACGCGCCCCTGACACGCGCCCATCCCGCAACGTGACTGCAGTTTCGCGGCCGTCCAGCCCGGCGCTTGCGCGACGGCATCGAAACGCACGTCCTCGCAACGGCACAGCAACGTGTCGGCCCGCGCGAGCCGGCGGATCGATTCGCGGATCGCAAAGCGCTCGCGTACGGCATCGGCAAACACCTGCCAGTGCGCCCGTTGCGTAACCAGCGCGGCCAACGGCGCCGTCTGCCCGGTCGCCGCCAAACCGGCGATTTCGCCTTCGACCATCGCCAGTTCGCTGCCGCCGACGCCCGTGCACTCACCCGCCGCAAAAACACCATCGCGGCTCGTGCGCTGGTGCACATCGACCGCCACCGCGCCATCGTCGATCCGGCAGCCGAGATGACTCGGCAGCGCGGTGTTCGGCACGAGGCCGAAGCCGCACGCGAGCCGGTCGCAGTCGACGTCGAACTCGCGATCGCCCTGACGAATCCGCACGCGTTCGAGCCGCTTGTCGCCGAACGCCTCGACGACATGCGCATCAGGCCGATAGGCGGCGGTGACGAGCTTCGCGGCCTGCGCGAGCTTCGACGGCCAGCGCCACAGCCCTGCCCCGAAACCGGCCACGTCGCCCCATGCGGCCTGTTCGAGCACGTGCGACACGCGCGCGCCAGCCTGACGGGCCGTCGCCGCGCTCGCCAGCAGCAGCGGCCCGCTGCCCGCGATCACCGTGCGCTGCCCGCGCACGTCGAGGCCGTACTTGATCAACGCCTGCAAGCCGCCCGCGCCGGTAACACCCGGCAGCGTCCAGCCCGGAAACGGCAACAGCAGCTCGCGTGCGCCGCAGCAGAGAATCAGCGTGCGGAAATCGAGCAACAGCCCGCGTTCGTCGTCTTCGAGCAGCAGCGTGCCCGGCTGCGTTTCGGCGACGATGCGCGTCGCCGCGAGATGCGTGACGTTCGGCTGCCGCAATACGGCGAGCCGCTCGGCGGCGGCCGGCGTCGGCATCGCCGCCGCGCCTTGCCGCCAGATCTGCCCGCCCGCCCGCGGGTTGTCGTCGACGATCGCAACCGTCGCACCACTGCGTGCGGCGGCCCGCGCGGCCGACAGCCCGGCCGGCCCCGCGCCGACGATCGCGACGTCGACGCTCAATCGTTCCTGTTTCATCGCGTGCGCTCCACCTGCATTCCGTCGCGGCACAGCGTCTGGCAGGCCAGCCGGCGGCGTCCGTCGATCGTCATCCTGCACTCCTGGCAGATTCCCATCCCGCAAAACGGCGCACGCGCCGCACCCGTGCACGACACGCGCGTCGTGTCGTCGCCGCTCGCCGCGACGGCGGCCGCGACGGTCGCGCCGTCGGCCACCGTCAGCGCGCGGCCGTCCAGATGAATGATCATGTCAGCCTCCGCCGGGCCGCCCCAAGGAGGCTGACCGCCCCCGCGGGGGGCAGCGAACGATGAGAGCGTGGGGGTCGTTTCATCTCAGCCTCCGCCGGGCCGCCGCTGCGAGGGGCGCCGTGCATGGGACGGGAGTCAGCTCTGAAGCGCCAACACCGGTCGACAGCGAACGATGAGAGCGTGGGGGTCGTTTCATGTCAGCGCTCCGGCTACGAGGGACGCGCTCAGAAAGCGTCCCGGCAAATACGGTTCGATATCGATGGGCGGCCGTTCGCCGGCCATCAGCGCCGCGACGAGCCGCGCGCTGCCCGGCGCGGTCGTCACGCCGAGCCCTTCATGCCCGACCGCGAGCCACACGCCCGGCCGCGCCGGATGCTCGCCGAGCAGCGGCAGCCCGTCGGGGCTCGCGGAACGGAACCCCGTCCATGCGCGGATCCCGTTCAGGTCGGCCAGGTCCGGCAGATAACCCACCGCGCGGCGCAGCATGCGCGCGAGCACGGGCGGGTCGACTTGCGCGTCCTCGGTGTCGAACTGGCGCGACGAACCGATCAGCAACTGGCCGGTCGGCCGCGGCTGCACGTTGAACGCGACCGACGTGCCGTCGCTCGCATGCGCGCTCGCCGCATAGCCCAGCTCGACGAGCTGGTGCGACACCTGGCCCGGATAGCGGTCGGTAATCAGCAGATGGCCCTTTTTCGGGCGCAGCGGCAACTCGGGCAGCAGCGTGCGCGCGGCGACGCCGTTCGCGACGACCACCCGCTCCGCGCGCAGCGTGTCGCCGCTCGCGAGCGTCACGCTCGGGCCGTCGACCGCGACGGCCCGGTCGCGCCGCAACGTGATGCGCGGCGCGCGCTGCAGCAGCCAGTTCGCGGTGACGGGCGCATAGAGGATCGCGTCGCCGGGAATCTTCAGCGCACCGCCGAGGCCCGCGCGCAGCATCGGCTCCAGCCGCGCGAGCGTCGCCGCGTCGATCAGCTCGCCCGCCACGCCATGCGCGGCCAGCGTCGCCTGCTTCGCGCGCGCCAGATCCATTTCGTGCGCATCGGCGGCGAGCCACAACGTGCCGCAGTTGCGGTACGCGCACCCTTCCGGCATCTCGCCGCTCAGCGCGCGCCACAGTTCGATCGAGTAATGGCTGAGCGCGAGTTCGGCCGCGTTGTCGTCCATTGCGACGAGATGCCCCATGCCCGCGCCGGTTGCCCCGCCGCTCGCGTCGTCGACGACGAGCACGCGCAGCCCGCGCTGCGCGAGTTCGTGCGCGCACGCCGCGCCGACGATGCCGGCGCCGATCACGACGACATCCGTCTTCGTGTCGCTCACGGCGCAATACCCCAGCCGAATGGATCGTCTTCCTCGATCAGCAGCGTCGCTTCCGCGCTCAGGTGCGCACTGCCGCGAATCGTCGGCACGATGCCGCCGTCGGCCACTTCGTAGCTCGCCTGGAACACGCTGCCGATCACGCTCGCCTGCCGCCAAACGGCGCCCGGTTCGAGCTTGCCGTCGGCCGCGAGGCACGCGAGCTTCGCGCTCGTGCCGGTGCCGCACGGTGAGCGGTCGTACGCGAGGCCCGGGCACAGCACGAAGCTGCGGCTGTCGTGCTCGGGATCGTCGACGAACAGCTCGATATGGTCGATCTCGCCGCCGTTCGCGCCGGTGATGCCCGCGCGTTCGAGCCCTTCGCGCACGGCCGACGCATACGCGGTGAGCGCCGCGACGTTGTCGCCGGCAACGCGCTGCCCATGGTCGCTGATCAGGAAGAACCAGTTGCCGCCCCACGCGACGTCGCCCTTCACGGGGCCGTAACCCGGCACGTCGAGCGCGACGCCCTTCGCATGGCGATACGCAGGCACGTTGCGCACGCTGACCGACAGGTCGTCGTGCAGGGTCGCCTCGACGGTGCCGACGGGCGTCTCGATCCGGTGCACGCCGGGCGCGATGCGCCCCATATGGTGCAGCGTACGCACGACACCGATCGTGCCGTGCCCGCACATCCCGAGATAGCCGCTATTGTTGAAGAAGATCACGCCGGCCGCCGCCTCGGGCGACACGGGTTCGCACAGCAGCGCACCGACCAGCACGTCGCTGCCGCGCGGTTCGAGAATGCAGGCGGTGCGGTAGCGGTCGTGCTCGCGCGCGAGCACGTCGCGGCGCTCGGCCATGGTGCCGCTGCCGAGCGCGGGGAAACCGGACACGACGAGCCGAGTGGGTTCGCCGCCCGTGTGCGAATCGATGATCTGGATGCGCTTCATCATGAGCTGTCCGAAGTGGGGAAAGGAGCACAGCTTCCTCCGTCGCGCGTCCGCCCGCTTGTGGCTTTTCGATGAGGACGACGACGAAATCGGCATAGTGCGAAGCGCCCTTCCCGCGCCGTCCGGCCGCTGTGCCGATTTCGTCATTTTGCTCCGCGATACGACTCAAGCGTGATGGGCATTTGCGCGGCGATACTGGTTGCCACACCGACACCTGTCGGCCGACCGATACAAACACGTAGGAGATTGAAGTGAGCCGAAACGCCATTCAGTGGACCGGGGTTTTCCCGGCCGTCAGCACCCAGTTCAAGCCGGACTTTTCCCTCGACATCGATGCCACGCACCGCGTGGTGAAGAACCTGGTGAACGACGGCGTATCGGGCCTCGTGGTCTGCGGCACGGTCGGCGAGAACACGTCGCTGTCGACGAGCGAGAAGCTCCAGGTGATCGAGGCCGCACGCGACGCGGCCGGCGGCAAGATTCCGGTGATCGCCGGCATCGCCGAATTCACGACCGAATTCGCGCGCAACACGGTGCGTGAGGCGCAGCGCGTCGGTGTCGACGGCGTGATGGTGATGCCCGCCCTCGTCTACTCGGCGAAGCCGCACGAAACCGCCGCGCACTTCCGCGCGGTCGCAACCAGCACCGACCTGCCGGTGATGGTCTACAACAACCCGCCGATCTACAAGAACGACGTGACGCCCGACGTGCTGATCGCGCTGCAGGATTGCGAGAACATCGTCTGCTTCAAGGATTCGTCGGGCGATACGCGCCGTTTCATCGACCTGCGCAACGCCGTCGGCGATCGCTTCGTGCTGTTCGCGGGCCTCGACGACGTCGTGGTCGAGAGCATCGCCGTCGGCGCCGAAGGCTGGGTGTCGGGCATGTCGAACGCGTTCCCGAAGGAAGGCGAGACGCTGTTCCGCCTCGCGAAGCAGAAGCGCTTCGACGAAGCGCTCGCGCTGTATCGCTGGTTCATGCCGCTGCTGCACCTCGACGCGCGCCCCGACCTCGTGCAGTGCATCAAGCTGTGCGAAGAGCTGGTCGGCCGCGGCAGCGCGATCACGCGCCCGCCGCGCCTCGCGCTGCAGGGCGACACGCTCGCGGAAGTGAAGGCCATCGTCGCGAAGGCGCTCGAAACGCGCCCGGCGCTGCCCGACGTCGGTCTCTGACCGACTTCCCCTGCGGCGGCACGCGGGCTTTCCCCCTGCGCGCCGCCGTCTTCGGTCCGGCATGGCCTGCGGGCCCGTTCATACCGGCGCCCGAGCGCGCCGCGCGTGAACGCCCCGCAGCCCGCCCCGGTCGTTCGAACCGGGCGACGCCGGCCGGCAGGCTGGCGCCGCTGCTCCGTCGGAGCGCGGCGCACCTCGAGCCTGTGCCGACATTCCTCCAGGAGACACGCCCATGCCAGGCCAAGGCAACGCTCACCCGTCTGTCCCGCTTTCCCGTTCCGCGCACCCCGACGCGGGTCACGGCAAGTTCAAGAAACAGCTGTCGCTGACCGATCTCACGTTCATCGGTCTCGGCGCCATTTTCGGTTCGGGGTGGCTGTTCGCCGCGAGTCACGTGTCGACGATCGCGGGCCCGGCCGGCATCTTCTCGTGGCTGCTCGGCGGCTTCGCGGTGCTGCTGCTCGGCATCGTCTACTGCGAACTCGGCGCCGCGCTGCCGCGCGCGGGCGGCGTCGTGCGCTACCCGGTGTTCTCGCACGGCCCGCTGCTCGGCTACCTGATGGGCTTCATCACGCTGATCGCCTTTTCGAGCCTGATCGCGATCGAAGTCGTCGCCGCGCGCCAGTATGCGGCCGCGTGGTTTCCGGGCCTGACCGTCGCAGGATCGAGCGACCCGACCACGCTCGGCTGGCTCGTGCAGGCCGCGTTGCTGGGCTTCTTCTTTTACCTGAACTATTCGAGCGTGAAGACGTTCGCGAAGGCGAACAACATCATCAGCCTCTTCAAGTTCATCGTGCCGCTGGCGGTGATCGCGGTGCTGTTCACGTTCTTCAAGCCCGCGAACCTGACGATCCAGGGCTTCGCGCCGTTCGGTATGCCAGGCATCGAGATGGCCGTGTCCGCCGGCGGCATCATCTTCGCGTACCTCGGGCTCACGCCGATCGTGTCGGTCGCGAGCGAGGTGCGCAATCCGCAGCGCACGATCCCGATCGCGCTGATCCTGTCGATCCTGCTGTCGACGCTGATCTACGTGCTGCTGCAGCTCGCGTTCATCGGCAGCATCCCCACCGACATGCTCGCCGCCGGCTGGCACGACGTGAGCAAGGCGTTCTCGCTGCCGTACCGCGACATCGCGCTGGCGCTCGGCGTCGGCTGGCTCGCGGTGATGGTCGTCGCCGACGCGATGATCTCGCCGAGCGGCTGCGGCAACATCTACATGAACGCGACGCCGCGCGTGGTCTACGGCTGGGCGAAGACGGGCACGTTCTTCAAGGTGTTCACGCGCGTCGACGAAGCATCGGGCATTCCGCGCGCGGGCCTGTGGCTCACGTTCGGCCTCGCGATCTTCTGGACGCTGCCGTTCCCGTCGTGGGAAGCGCTGATCAACATCGTGTCAGCCGCGCTGGTGCTGAGCTATGCGGTCGCCCCCGTCTCGGTCGCCGCCCTCCGACGCACCGCACCCGACCTGCCGCGGCCGTTCCGCGCCAGCGCATTCGGCATCACCGGCCCCGCGTCGTTCGTGATCGCCGCGCTGATCGTCTACTGGTCGGGCTGGAGCACGGTGTCCTGGCTGCTCGGCCTGCAGATCGTGATGTTCGTGATCTATCTCGCGTGCCGTCGCTGGGTGCCGACCGCGCACCTTAGCCTCGCCGAGCAGGTGCGCTCGTCCGCGTGGCTGATCGCGTTCTATGCCGCGATGATCGTGCTGTCGTATCTCGGCGGCTTCGGCGGCACGGGCCAGCTTGCCCATCCGTACGACACGGTCGTCGTCGCGGCCGTCGCGCTCGTCATCTATTACTGGGGGGCGAACACCGGCGTGCGCTCGGAGAAGCTGCAACTCGACGACGACGAGGACTGACGCACTCGTTCCTTCTCCCATGATCCCTTCGGCCGGGCGCTCCACGCCCGGCTCCTGTTTTTCCCGAGGAAAACCATGCAACTCACAGGTCAGCTCCTGATCGGCCCATCCGCCGTCGCCGGACAGAACGGCACCCTCCACGCGATCGCCGCCGCCACCGGCGAACGGCTCGAACCCGCCTTCGGCGGTGCGAGCCTGCACGACCTGGAAACGGCCTGCGCGCTCGCCGACGACGCCTTCGACACCTATCGCGAAACGTCGCTCGAAGCCCGCGCCGCGTTTCTCGACGCGATCGGCCGCCACATCACGGCGCTCGGTGACGACCTGATCGAGCGCTGCGTCATCGAAACGGGCCTGCCGCGCGCGCGCATCGAAGGCGAGCGCGGCCGCACGGTCGGCCAGCTCGCGCTGTTCGCGTCGCTCGTGCGCGACGGCGCCTTTCTCGACGCGCGCATCGATCCGGCGCGCCCCGAGCGCAAGCCGCTGCCGCGCGTCGACCTGCGCCTGCGCAACGTCGCGGTCGGGCCCGTCGCCGTGTTCGGTGCGTCGAATTTCCCGCTCGCGTTCTCGGTCGCCGGCGGCGATACCGCGTCGGCGCTCGCGGCCGGCTGCCCGGTGATCGTCAAGGCGCATTCGGCGCATCCGGGCACGTCGGAACTCGTCGGCCGCGCAATCCAGCAAGCCGCGCGCGAATGCGGGATGCCGGCCGGCGTGTTCTCGCTGCTGTTCGACGCGTCGCGCGAGATCGGCCAGGCGCTCGTCGCCGATCCGCGCATCAAGGCCGTCGGCTTCACCGGCTCGCGCCGCGGCGGCGTCGCGCTGATGCACATCGCGGCCGCGCGCCCCGAGCCGATTCCCGTCTATGCGGAAATGAGCTCGATCAATCCCGTGCTGCTGTTTCCCGCCGCGCTCGACGCGCGCCACGATGCGATCGCGCCGCAGTTCGTCGCGTCGCTCACGCTCGGCGCAGGACAGTTCTGCACGAACCCGGGCCTCGTGCTCGCCGTCGACGGGCCCGGGCTGCGCGCGTTCGAGGAAACGGCCGCCGCTGCGGTGCGTGCCGCGCCCGCGCAAACGATGCTGACGCCGCCCATCCACGCCAGCTACGAACAGGGCGTCGCGGCGCTGCGCGATCACGCGGCCGTCGAGCTGCTCGCACAAGGCGCCGAAGGCAACCGCCTGCAGGCCCGCGCGGCACTGCTCGCGACCTCGGCCGACGCGTTCGTCGCGCATCCCGAATTGCGAGAAGAAGTGTTCGGCCCCGCTTCGCTGATCGTGCGTTGCCCGGACGCCGACACGCTGCATCGCGTGCTGAAGTCGCTCGAAGGCCAGCTGACGATCGCGGCACACCTCGCCGATGGCGACGCGCCGCTGTTCGCCGCGCTGCGCCCGCGGCTCGAGCGCAAGGCCGGCCGCATTCTCGTCAACGGCTTCGGCACGGGTGTCGAGGTCGGCCATGCGATGGTGCACGGCGGCCCGTTCCCGGCCACGTCCGACACGCGCACGACGTCCGTCGGCGCACGCGCGATCGAGCGCTTCCTGCGCCCGGTGTCGTATCAGGACCTGCCTGATGCGCTGCTGCCGGACGCGATCCGCAACGGCAATCCGCTGAACGTGCCGCAACGTATCGACGGCGTGCCCGCGCCGCGGGAGGCGTGAGATGACCGCCTCCACCGACGAAATCGTCCTGTCGCTCGATGACGTCCACGCGCTCGCGCTGCGCGTGCTGACGCACAACGGCATGTCCGACGCGCATGCGCGTGCCATCGCCAACGTGATCACGCAGGGCCAGCGCGACGAATGCCATTCGCATGGCGTGTACCGGCTGCTCGTCTGCGTGCGTTCGCTGAAGAAGGGCAAGGTCGATCCGCAAGCCGTGCCGACGCTGCGCCGGTTGTCGTCGTCGATCGTCTCGGTCGACGCACATCGCGGCTTTTCGCTGCTGGGCTTCGAGACCGGCCTGCCGGTGCTCGTCGAGATGGCGAAGCAGCACGGCATCGCCGCGATGACGATCAACCACTGCTACCACTTCTCCGCGCTGTGGCCGGAGGTCGAGGCCATCGCGGCCGAGGGGCTGGTCGGCATCGCGATGAACCCGAGCCATAGCTGGGTTGCACCGGAAGGCGGCAAGGAGCCGGTGTTCGGCACGAACCCGATCGCGTTCGCATGGCCGCGCCCGGGCGGCGTGCCGTTCGTGTTCGATTTCGCGACGAGCGCGATCGCGCGCGGCGACATCGAGCTGCATGCGAAGCAAGGCAAGGCGATCCCGCCGGAATGGGCGATCGACGCTGACGGCCGGCCGACCACCGATCCGAAAGCCGCGCTGCAGGGCGCGATGCGCACGTTCGGCGGCCACAAGGGTTCGGCGCTCGCGGCGATGGTCGAACTGCTCGGCGGCGCGCTGATCGGCGACATGACGAGCCGGGAATCGATGGACTTCGACGAAGGCGTCGGCGCGACGCCGTGCCACGGCGAGCTCGTGATCGCATTCGACCCGAAGGTGTTCCTCGGCGACGATCTCGACACGGGGCTCGCGCGCGGCGAACGGATGTTCGAATCGATCGTCGCGCAGGGTGCGCGGCTGCCGTCGCAACGCCGCTTCGACGCCCGCGCGCGCAGCATCGCGAACGGCGTGAGGATTCCGAAGGCGCTGTACGACGAGATCCTGACGCTGCTCGACTGACGCGCGATCGAGCGGCGCGGCTTCGTCGTCGGCAAGACGGGCGATGAAGCCGCTGCTGGGCTCCGCTGGCGATGGCCGGCTTCCGGCTTCGCGTGCTCCCGCCATTCCGTCTTCGCGCCGCGCTTTGTTCGGTTCTTTCGGCCTGTGCGCCCACGCGCTGCCCGCCGCGCCCCACCCGCGCCGGTCGGCCTTGCCCGCCGGCGCCGCGCGCCCGGCGGCTGTGGGATAATCACGAAGTTTGCCCAGGGCGCAGCTCAAGAGGTTGTTTGCACGGGCGCGAGAGAGGCCTTTATTCCCCGTGCCTCCACCCTTTTCCCGCGATATTTCTTCAGCAACGACCATGCCCACTTACCGTTCCAAAACCTCCACCGCTGGCCGCAACATGGCAGGGGCGCGCTCGCTCTGGCGCGCCACCGGCATGAAAGACGACGATTTCTCGAAGCCGATCATCGCGGTCGTCAACTCGTTCACGCAGTTCGTGCCGGGGCACGTGCACCTGAAGGATCTCGGCCAGCTCGTCGCGCGCGAGATCGAGGCGGCCGGCGGCGTCGCGAAGGAATTCAACACGATCGCGGTCGACGACGGCATCGCGATGGGCCACGACGGCATGCTGTATTCGCTGCCGAGCCGCGACATCATCGCCGACTCGGTCGAATACATGGTGAACGCGCACTGCGCGGACGCGATGGTCTGCATCTCGAACTGCGACAAGATCACGCCGGGGATGCTGATGGCCGCGATGCGCCTCAACATCCCGGTGATCTTCGTGTCGGGCGGCCCGATGGAAGCGGGCAAGACGCGCCTCGCGAACCCGGTCACCAAGGCCATCGAGGTGAAGAAGCTCGACCTCGTCGACGCGATGGTGATCGCGGTCGACCCGTCGTATTCCGACGCCGAAGTCGCCGAAGTCGAACGCTCGGCCTGCCCGACCTGCGGTTCGTGCTCGGGCATGTTCACCGCGAACTCGATGAACTGCCTGACCGAAGCCCTCGGCCTGTCGCTGCCCGGCAACGGCACGGTGGTGGCCACCCACGCCGACCGCGAGCAACTGTTCAAGCGCGCCGGCCGTCGCATCGTCGAACTCACCCGCCAGCACTACGAGCAGGACGACGAACGCGTGCTGCCGCGCTCGGTGGGCTTCAAGGCATTCGAGAACGCGATGACGCTCGACATCGCGATGGGCGGTTCGACCAACACGATCCTGCACCTGCTGGCGATCGCGCAGGAAGCCGGCATCGACTTCACGATGAAGGACATCGACCGCCTGTCGCGCGTCGTGCCGCAGCTGTGCAAGGTCGCGCCGAACACGAACAAGTACCACATCGAGGACGTGCACCGCGCAGGCGGCATCATGGCGATCCTCGGCGAGCTCGACCGCGCCGGCAAGCTGCACACCGACGTGCCGACCGTGCACGCGCCGTCGCTGAAGGACGCGCTCGACCAGTGGGACATCGTCCGCACGCAGGACGACGCGGTCCGCACGTTCTACCAGGCCGGCCCGGCCGGGATCCCGACGCAGGTCGCGTTCAGCCAGAACACGCGCTGGCCGAGCCTCGACCTCGATCGCGCCGAAGGCTGCATCCGCTCGTACGAGCATGCGTTCTCGAAGGAAGGCGGCCTCGCCGTGCTGACGGGCAACATCGCGGTCGACGGCTGCGTGGTGAAGACGGCCGGCGTCGACGAGAGCATCCTCGTGTTCGAAGGCACGGCACACGTGACCGAATCGCAGGATGAGGCAGTCGACAACATCCTGAACGACAAGGTCAAGGCCGGCGACGTGGTGATCGTGCGCTACGAAGGCCCGAAGGGCGGCCCCGGCATGCAGGAAATGCTCTACCCGACCAGCTACATCAAGTCGAAGGGCCTCGGCAAGGCATGCGCGCTGCTGACGGACGGCCGCTTCTCGGGCGGTACGTCGGGCCTCTCGATCGGCCATTGCTCGCCGGAAGCGGCAGCGGGCGGCGCGATCGGCCTCGTGCGCGACGGCGACAAGATCCGCATCGACATCCCGAACCGCACGATCGACGTGCTGGTGTCGGACGACGAACTGGCGCGCCGCCGCGAAGAGCAGAACGCCAAGGGCTGGAAGCCGGCGCAGCCGCGTCCGCGCAAGGTGTCCGCTGCGCTGAAGGCCTACGCGAAGCTGGTCATGTCCGCCGACAAGGGTGCGGTGCGCGACCTGTCGCTGCTCGACGACTGATTGGGGTAGCAACTAGCAAGGCCGGCTGCTTGTAACACGTAGCCGGTCAGGCTGCGGGCCGTCGCCCGCTCGCCCGATCCAGAAGCCGCTCTCCGGAGCGGCTTTTTTTCGTCCTGCGCCGACCGAATGCATCGGCATCGTCAGTGACGGAATTCTTCCGGGCCGCCGCCTCCGCCACCACCGTGGCTTCCGCCGCCGTTCCCGCCGCCTTGCGGACGCCCACCGCCGCCACCCCAACCACCGCCCGGGTGCACCGGTACCGGCATCGAACGGCCCTCACCGCCCGGCGCGGGAGGCGGACGCATGACGGCGGCCGGTGGCGGATGCATGACGGCCTGCGGCGGCGCTGCCGGACGCGGATTGCCGGCTGCACCCGGCATCGGCGCAGGCGCAGGCGCCGGCGCGGGCGCAGCCGGCGGCGGCGTGCGAATCGCGCCGTTCCAGCCGCCGCGTGCAGCGGACGGCCGCGCGTCATGCACGGGCGGCGGTCCGCCCGGTGCGGCCTGCGGCGGCCCACCCGGTTGCGGGCGCCCCTGTCCCGGCGGCACGCCGCCCGGGCCGAGCCGCGGTTCCGCTCGGTGTTCCCACCGATCGCGGTCATGGAACCAGGGGCGGTGACGGTAGTAGCGATCCCAGTACGCACCGATCGCGAACCCCGTGATCGGCACGCCGACGATCGCGCCATATTCGAGCAGCGGCGCATAACCGCCCTGGTACGGATAGTCGATCAGTTGCGCGTCGATCCAGCCGCGCACGCCCGGCAGCGCGACGTCGCACCACGTGTAGTCGCTCAGGCAGCCGAACACGTCCAGCGCGGTGCCCGGCGGAATCTGCGCGACGACCGGATAGTCGGGCGCGGGCCCGGCGAACAGTTCGGCCGGCGAATTCGTGTAGCCGGTGCTCTGTGCCTGTGTAATATCCGGCGCGGCCGCCAGGCCGAGCAGGACGACGCACAGGCTACGGACAATCGTGTTCCTCATGATGCTCTCCCGCGCGGTGCCGCCGCGCGCCGGTCAGTGCCGATGCCCGCCCCAGCCGCCGCCCCAGTGGCCGCCGCCCCACGGACGATGCCCGTACCCGCCGCGTCCACGCCAGCCGCCGCCCCATCCGCCCCAGAAGCCGACCGAGATCGCCGGTGCGCCCCAGCCGTACCAGCCCGGGTAATACGCGGGGGCATAGTACGGATACGGATAGGGATACGGTGGCGGATAGGCCGGCGCGACGTAGACGGGCGCCGGATCGACCACCGGCGGCGCGACCGCCGCCGCAGCCGGGCCCGGCGCAGTGGTGGCCGGCGCAGCCGGCGTGACGGGGATCTCGCGCTGCGTCAGCGTGGCCGGCGCCGGTGTGTAGTACGGCGCATAGCCATACGGACTCGTGTAATAACAGCCGCCGAGGGCCAGCGTCGTCAATGCGAATACCGCATACCTCGCGGCAGGAATCGGGGTCATCGGTTGCTCCGGCAGAATCCACGCGTCGCCGCCAGGCGCGCGCCTGACTCTAGCTTACGTCCCCTGCAGATTTCCGCCCGGTATGATCGGTTACTTTTTGTTTCGTGCACCGGACGGGCGCGCGGGCACGCCGCATGCTGGCACGTCTGCCGCACCCGCGTTGAAGTTCGCGCAAATGCCCTCAACTTGAACGATGTCAGGCTGGCCGGCGCGGACGGGGTTCGCGAGCAACCGGCGGCCCGAAACCAGCGGACTTCGGCCCGCCCAGACAGGAACGCGGCTCACGCCGCCATCGACATGACTACGCCACGGCCCACTCCCCGGGCGGACACGCCGCTCGATCCGATCATCCAGTTGCTGGCGCTCGCCGGCGAACAGGGTTATCTGACCCACGCCGACCTCGTCGACGCGCTGCCGCCCGAAAGCGACAGCCCCGACGCGCTCGACGTCGTGCGCGCCGCGCTCGCCGACATCGGCATCGCCGTGCTCGACGAGCCGGCCGCGCCTGCGCCGTTCGCCGGTTCGGCGCCTGTCGACGTCGATCGCGATGCGCTCGACGAAGGCCGCGCGATGCTCGGCGACCTCGCACGCGGCACGAGCGCGTCGACCGATCCGCTCGCCCTCTACATGCGCCGCATGCAGGCGGTGCCGCTGCTCACACGCGAAGGCGAAATCGTGCTGGCGCGCGAGATCGAGACGGGCCGCCACCAGATCCTGCACGCGCTCGCCGGCTATCCGGCGGCGGTGGACGCGCTGCTCGCGCGTCATCGCGCCCCGGTTTCGACCCGCGCAGCCGGGTCGTCCGACGACGACGCCGGCGACACGCCTGCGCCCGCCAGCTACGACGCGCTGCAGGCGGCCGTCGCGGCCTTGCGCGGCGCATTGCACGCGCACGGCTACCGTTCAGACGAATACCGTGACGCACGCAACCACGTCGCCGCCCTGCTCGGCTCGATCGCGTGGGTCGCACCGGCCGTCGACGACGCGAGCGGCGTCGTGCGCACGCTCGTGTCCGCGCCGCATCGCGCCGCGGCGGGCGAAGCCGCCTGCTTCGACACGGTCGCGCGGCGGGCACTCGCAGCCGCGCTCACCGACGGCCAGCAGAAAGTGCGCGACGCCACGCGCGCGATGCTCGAAGCGAACCTGCGGCTCGTGCTGTCGATCGCGCGCAAGTACATGAACCGCGGCGTCGACCTGCCCGATCTCGTGCAGGACGGCAGCCTCGGCCTGATGCGCGCGATCGAGAAATTCGAATACCGGCGCGGGTTCAAGTTCTCGACCTATGCGACCTGGTGGATCCGCCAGGCGATCGCGCGCGCGGTCGCGGATCGCGCCCGCACGATCCGCGTGCCCGTGCACGTCGGCGACCAGTACCAGCGGGTGCAGCGGCATGCGCTGCGTTTTCGGCAGCGCACGGGCCGCCGGGCGACGCCGGCCGACCTCGCCGCCGAAACCGGCCTCGACGAGGACAAGCTGCGCGCGGTGCTCGCGCTGCCTGCCGAGCCCGTGTCGCTCGACGCGCCGCTGCCCGACGCGGACACCGGCCTCGTCGAGCTGATCGAGGACCAGGCGTCGGCCAGCCCGTTCGAGCAACTGGCCGACACGCGGATGCGCGAATGCGTGAGGTCGCTGCTCCGGTCGGTCACGCCGGCCGAGGCAGACGTGCTGCGCCGGCGGTTCGGGCTCGGCGGCGCCGAGCCTGACACCTACGACGCGATCGCGCAGGACGCGGGCATGTCGCGCGAACGCGTGCGGCAGATCGAGAAGCGGGCGCTCGCCGCGTTGCGCACGGCCGCCGAGGCCGAAAACGCGCAGTCGTTCCTCGACGCGTGACCGCCTCACGCGACGCACGGTCGTGCCGCTTTCCGGCACGACCGTGCGCGTCGAACCTGTGCTACGGTTGCCATTGACGTGCGTCAAGTTTTCTTCATCGCGTGTCGCGACAATGATGAAAGGCCGACCGGCGCATCGTTCGCCGTGTCCATTCCGTTTGTGCTTCCCCGGATCCCTCGCCATGCAGACGACCGTCAGCCAAACGTTCGAGGAAAACCGGCATATCGCGGCCTGCCTGCGCGAGGCGGCGCAGCGGCTGGCTGACCAGGGCGCGAATCCGTACCGGGTCGCCGCGTACCGCGCGTCGGCCGAGACGGTCGACGCGCTCGACCTCGACATCCGCTCCCTGTTCGAATCCGGTGGCGTCGATGCGCTCGGGATGCTGCCCGAGGTCGGCACGGGCGTCGCCCAGGCGATTGCCGAGCTGCTGGTGACGGGGCGCTGGCGCCAGCTCGACCGGCTGTGCGGCGACGCCGAACGCACCTCCGCGTTCGAAGCGGTGCCGGGCATCGGCCACGCGCTCGCGCTGCGCATTCACGACCTGCTGCACATCGATACGCTCGAGGAACTCGAACGCGCGGCCCGCAACGGCCAGCTCGAAACGATCTCGGGCGTCGGCCCGCGGCGCGCGGCCGGCATCCGCGCCGCGCTCGACGACGTGCTGAGCCGCCGCCGGCGCTGGCAGGGCCACGTGCAGGACGCCGGCCGCGGCACGGAGCCGCCCGTCGAACTGCTGCTCTACATCGACCGCCTGTACCGCAACAAGGCCGCCGCCGGCGTGTTGCCGACGCCTGGCGTCGTACAACGCGTCACCGCGCATCGGCGCCCGAATGCGGACGACTACGTGCCGCTGCCCGTGATGCACATGACCAAGGGCGGCTGGCATTTCACCGCGCTGTGCCTGCATGCCGCGATGCGCACGCCGGAGGCGTCCCGCCCGACGGACTGGGTCTCGCTCTATTTCTACGACGCCCTGCAACGCGAGCATCAGCGGACCGTCTTCACCGAAACGTACGGCTCGCTCGTCGGCAAGCGCATCGTGCGCGGGCGCGAGCAGGAATGCCGCGTGTACTACGCGGGATGACTCAGTCGTCGCCGGTTTCGTCGACGTCGAACGGGACGTCGAGCACCGACGCGACTTCGCGACATGCATGGGTGAGCACGCGCGATCGGCGGCCGGAATAATCTGCCGCGAGATAGAACCAGGTCGAATGCGGCCCGCAATCGTCTTGACTGTTCCGTTTCGGTACGTCGAACCAGAACTTCACCATGTAGCCGCCCTTCCAGCGAACCGGAATCACCTGCGTGAGCTGCATTCTCGTGATTGCACCGTGGCGGAACCGGATGGTGTCGTCACCGACGCGGAACCCCGACCACGCGCCGTCGTTCGACACGAACACGGTCAGCATTTCGTCCGGCAGCACGACGGTCGGGGCGTCTTCCTGGGCCAGCTCGGCCGTCGACACCATCGCCGCCCCCGAACCGTCGCGCCCCGTCTCGACATCCACGTACGCTTCGATCGTCAGCTTCGCCTTGTCGTAGAAACTGCGCGTGACGTCGGACCGCACGGCGTCGGCGATCAGCACCAGTTGCTAGAATCGTGCACGCTCGCCGTATCGAAACGGCACATCGGGTGCGTCGCCGGGCTCGTCAGCCAGTTCGTCCTCCGGACTATCGGTCCGTACAGGCGGAGCGGCCATGACAGGCGGTTCAATGCCCCCGCACCGCCGAGTCACCCAATCGATTCCCAACGCCAGCAGCACTTGCGGCGTCACCATCACGACGGCCACCGTCGCGAGCCCGGCGAGCACCCCGTAATGCGGCGCGACCCGCGATGCCGCATACGCGGCAGGAAACACAAGCAAAATCCACACGCTGCAACCCCGTTGTTCCAGTTTGCGATGTCTGGCACCGCATGACTCCGCGCATCACCCTGCCATCGGCCAACCCGCCGATGCATACTCGCCGCCTACGCACCCTCCGTCTTCGTGCGGCGGGCCGGATGGCGATGCGCGGCGATCCGCAGCAGCTTCTGGAACGACGGGCATTCGAGATGGTTCGATGCCGGGCACACGGCCGCATGCCGCAACGCATCGCGCACGGCGCCGAGACGGCGGATCGTGCGGTCGAGTTCGTCGGCCTTGCCGTCGAGCTTCGCGCGATCGATCGCAGGCATGCCGTCCGTGCCGACCATCGCGAGGATGTCGTCGAGCGAAAAGCCGGCCTCGCGGCCCAGTGCGATCAGCGCCAGGCGCTCCAGCACCGACTCGTCGTATTGCCGCCGCAGCCCGTGGCGGCCGATCGGGACGATCAGCCCCTTTTCCTCGTAGTAGCGCAGCGTCGACGCGGGCAATCCCGAGCGTCGCGCCACCTCGGCAATGTCCAGCCGGCTCATGCTTGACCTCAAGTGAACTTGAGGTTGCAAGATAGTCGTTCGACTCGATGAAGACAAGCCCGGATCGCCATGAAACCGTTGAAACCACGCCGTATTCCGCTGCACCGCGCAGCCTGTTCCCTTCTCTGCGGAGGCACGCGATGAGCCTGCCCGACGTCCTGCCCGACCTGCTGCTGATCGGCACGGGCGCCACGCTCGTGATGGATCTGTGGACACTGTTCCGGCGGCGTGCATTCGGCATTCCGTCGCTCGACTATGCGCTGGTCGGCCGCTGGATCGGCCACATGATGCACGGCCGGTTCCGGCATGCGTCGATCGGAGCCGCGGCGCCCGTGCCGGGCGAACGTGCGCTCGGCTGGATCGCGCATTACGCGATCGGCATCGCGTTCGCGGCACTGCCTCTCCTGATCGCCGGCCCGGCGTGGATCGACGCGCCGACCCCGCTCCCCGCGCTAGTCGCCGGCCTCGCCAGCGTCGTCGCACCGTTCTTCGTGATGCAGCCCGCGTTCGGTTTCGGCATCGCGGCGTCGCGCACGCCGAACCCGGGCGTCGCGCGCCGGCGCAGTCTCATCACGCATCTGTCCTACGGTGTGGGGCTTTATCTGGCTGCGTACACGCTCGCGGCACTGACCCGTTGAGCAGATGGACTTCCGGAGGCCGTAACAGCTAGCGTCGGCTCAACCGAGCCGACGTCGATACCCACGCAAGCGCTTCGTCGAACATGGCGAGCGTATCGTCTCGTGTGCCAGCCGGACGACGGCCACGCCGGGCATCGGCACCCGCGCAACGGCGACGACAACGCCGCGTGCCGGCATGCGGGCAAACGCCGCATGCTCGCGCGCTGCCGCCCGGTGCTTTCAAGTCGTTCATCCGGCCCGCCCGACCGGCGGGCCACGTCACTCCCCGCCGCAATCGATCAGGTTGTGGCGCACGCGCCCGAGCAGCCGCACCAGCGTGTCGCGCTCGTCGGGCGTGAAGCCGCGCAGCCCGTCGTCGGCGACGGTGTCACCCACTTCGAGCATCTGCGGAAAGATCTCGCGCGACTTGTCGGTCAGCCGGATCACGAATGCGCGGCGGTCGTCGTCGTTCGCGATGCGCTCGATCCAGCCATAGCTTTCCATCCGGTCGAGCAACCGCGTGAGCGAGATCGGCGCGATCTCGAGCCATTCGGCGAGCCGCGCCTGATTCATCTCGCCCTTCCACGTCAGGTACGCGAGCACGCGGCTTTGCGCCCGGGTCAGCCCGATGCGCTTCGCGCGCCGGTCGAACAGGCGTCCGTTCAGGCGGGCGACATCGGCGATCAGATAGCCGATCCGGTTCTCGTAAGTCTTGTCCATCCGGCGATTATAGGGGTCAAGCCGGCCATGCCTCGGCGATAAGCGGATATATAATAAGCGTGCTTATAATTCCAGCCATACCGGATCGCCGCCCACGGCGACCGCCCCGTGGAGACACCCGCTTGAACCCCGCCGCCGACGCCCCCGCCTCGCCCGCCCTGAACCGGCCGATGCTGACCCTGTCGATCATGCTCGCCACGCTGATCCAGACCCTCGACAGCACGATCGCGAACGTCGCGCTGCCGCACATGCAGGGCACGCTGTCCGCGTCGCAGGACGAGATCACATGGGTGCTGACCTCGTATATCGTCGCCGCGGCGATCGCGACCCCGCTCACCGGCTGGCTGTCCGACCGGCTCAGCGTGAAACGGCTGCTGATCGTGTCGATCGCGGGCTTCACGGTCGCGTCGGCGCTGTGCGGGCTGTCCGAGACGCTCGTGCAGATCGTTGGCGCGCGCCTGCTGCAGGGCGTATTCGGCGCCGCGCTGGTGCCGCTGTCGCAGTCGATCCTGCTCGACATCAATCCGCGCGAGAAACAAGGCCAGGCGATGGCGATCTGGGGAATGGGCGTGATGGTCGGCCCGATCCTCGGCCCGACGCTCGGCGGCTGGCTCACCGACAGCTACAACTGGCGCTGGGTGTTCTTCATCAACGTGCCGATCGGCGCGTTCGCGCTCGCCGGCGTGATGACCTTCCTGCCCGCACGCGCGCCGCGCCCGCACGTGAAGTTCGACGCGTTCGGCTTCGCGACGCTGGCGCTCGCGATCGGCGCGTTCCAGGCGATGCTCGACCGCGGCGAACAACTCGACTGGTTCGGCTCGTACGAGATCCGCATCGAGGCGATCGTCGCGGCACTCAGCTTCGCGTTCTTCCTCGTGCATACGGCGACCGTCGGCAAGGCGTCGTTCTTCAAGTCGGAACTGCTGCGCGACCCGAACTTCGCGACGGGCACGCTGTTCATCTTCGTGGTCGGCGCGGTGCTGTACGCGACCCGCGCGCTGCTGCCGCCGATGCTGCAGAACCTGATGGGCTACCCGGTCGCGACGACGGGCCTCGTCACCGCGCCAAGCGGCGCCGGCACGATGATCGCGATGCTGTTCGTCGGCAGGCTGCTGAAATACGTGGATGCGCGGATGCTGCTGCTCGCGGGGCTGGCGATTTCCGCGCTCGCGCTCTGGCAGATGATGCAGTACACGGTCGTGCTGTCCGAAGCGGACATCGTGTGGCCGGGCGTGGTGCAGGGCTTCGGGCTGGGGCTCGTGTTCGTGCCGCTGAGCGCGCTGTCGTTCTCGACGCTGCCGCCCGACCTGCGTGCGGACGGCACGGCCACCTACAGCCTGATGCGCAACATCGGCAGCAGTATCGGCATCTCGATCGTGCAGACGCTGATGACGCGCAACACCCAGGTCGCGCATGCCGACCTCGCGACCCACATCACGCCGTTCAACCCGGCCGTGCAGGCGATGGTCGGCAGCCGCGTCGACATCGCGCTGCTCGACCGCACGATCAACCAGCAGGCGTCGATGATCGCGTACCTGAACGACTTCAAGCTGATGTTCGTCGCGACGCTGCTGATGATTCCGCTGTTGCTGCTGATCCGCCCGCCGCAGAAGGCGGCGAGCGTGGAAATCGCGCACGCGGCGATGGATTGACGGGCGCACGCGCGGCGCGCGCCCGCTTCGCCCCGCGTCAGGCCTTCATCGTGCCCGTGCGCACGTAGCGCTCGTGCCACGACAGCGCCTCGGCGAGCAGGTGCGGCGTGTGCTTGCCGAAGCTTTCGCGCGACGCACGCTCGAAGTAGTCCTCGAGCATCGGCCGGTAGTCGGGATGCGCGCAGGTCGCGATGACCTTGCGTGCGCGCTGCTTCGGCGACAGGCCGCGCAAGTCCGCGAGACCCTGCTCGGTGACGACCACCGCGACGTCGTGCTCGGTGTGATCGACGTGGCTCGCCATCGGCACGATCCGCGAGATCGCGCCGCCCTTCGCGGTACTCGCAGACATGAAGCACGACAAGTAGCCGTTGCGCGCGAAGTCGCCCGAGCCGCCGATGCCGTTCTGGATCTTCGTGCCCATCACGTGCGTCGAGTTCACGTTGCCGTAGATGTCGGCCTCGATCATCCCGTTCATCGCGATGCAGCCGAGCCGGCGCACGAGCTCCGGATGGTTGCTGATCTCCTGCGGGCGCAGCACGATCTTCTCGCGGAACGTCGCGATTTCGTCGGCGAAGCGCTGCACGGCGGCCGGGCTCAGCGACAGCGCGGTGGCCGACGCGAAGCTCAGCGTGCCGTCCTGCAGCAGGTCGAGCATGCCGTCCTGAATCACTTCCGTGTACGCGGTCAGGTTCGAGAAGCCGGCCGAGCTGAGCTCAGCGAGCACCGCGTTCGTGATGTTGCCGACGCCCGACTGCAGCGGCAGCAGGTTTTCCGGCAGGCGGCCGCGCTTCACTTCATGGCGCAGGAAGTCGATCAGTTGCAGCGCGATCTGCTTGGACGTCGCGTCCGGCGCGGAGAACGCGTTGCTGCGATCCGGCGCATCCGTCTCGACGATCGCGACGATCTTGTCGGCCGGGCAGCGCAGGTACGGCTCGCCGATCCGGTCGCCGCTCTTCGTCAGCGGAATCGGCTTGCGGTGCGGCGGCAGCGCGGTGCCGTAATAGACGTCGTGCATCCCGTCGAGGCCGAGCGGCTGGCGCGAGTTGACCTCGAGGATCACGTGCTTCGCGCGTTCGAGCCAGGTCTTGTTGTTGCCGATCGACGCGGACGGAATCAGCAGCCCGTCCTCGCGGATGCCCGCGACTTCGACGATCGCGACATCGAGATCGCCGTACAGCCCGAACCAGGCGTACTGCGCGACATGGCTCAGGTGGACGTCCTGGTAGTCGACTTCGCCGCCGTTGATCTTGTCGCGCAACGTCGGGTCGGACTGGTACGGCAGGCGCATCGAGATGCCGTTGGTGCGGGCGAGCGCGCCGTCGAGTTCCGGCGCGGTCGACGCGCCCGTCAGCACGTTGATCCGGAAGTCCTCGCCGCGCGTGTGCGCCGCGTCGATGTGGGCGGCAAGCGCGGCCGGGACGGCCTTCGGATAGCCGGAGCCCGTGAAGCCGCTCATGGCGACGGTCATGCCGGGACGGATCAGCGCGGCGGCTTCGTCGGCGGTGCGGACGAGCGAACGCAGGGCGGGAGCGAGGATGCGTGATGAAGACATGGCTGGTTTCTGACGCTTGGGGTCTGTCGTTGACGTCGCGAGGGGTGTCTCCTGAGCGACATGAAGCCCTTGGGGCCGCGAGGGGCGGCCGGCACCACAGGCACGGTCGGAGTATCGCAGAGGCCATCGCCGCAAAATGTCCGCTAAATGCAAAAGATCCTTGCCGGATTTGCCGGGTATCGAACGACCGTTCTGTGACAGGCGTGCCGTTTAAATCGGATGCACACGAAAGGTGCGCGAAAGCATCGGGCGAACGACCGGTCGCCGATCGACAACTCACGCGCATCAATCGAAGAATTTCCACTGCGCTTTATCGCCTGCGGATCAGCAATGACCGACGCCCGTCCGGCGCGGCCAATTGTCGCCCGATGCGGCTTGTCCCGACCTGACGCACGTCAAGCTCGCACGCGCCTCGCGACGCGCGGCGGGAAGCGCGAAAAGCGCCGCCGCACCGGCCTGTGAGGCCCGTCCGTCCTTGACAGTCGCGCGTTGCGAACCACACTGGAATACGGATGCCGCCGCCCCGTCTGGCCGCCCTTTCGCGCACGCTTTTTTCGGCCGGCCGATCGCCGCAAGACGCGGTAACACTCCCTCATGTCAGGACATTGATCGAATAAAAAGCACCAAATTACAATTCCGTATATATTTCGCCGATGGACCAAAGAAAAACCGCCACACGTTCCGAACCGCCCCTGCCGCGCACCTGGGATGCGCGGCTGGCGCGCTCGCTTGTCCGACCGCTCGTCGACACGCCCGTCACCCCGAATCACCTCACTACCGTTCGCCTGCTGATCGGCCTCGCCGGCGCCTGGTGCCTCGCGCACGGCGGCTTCGGCTGGAGCAATGCAGGCGCGCTCCTGATCGTGCTGTCGAACTTCGTCGACCACACCGATGGCGAGCTCGCGCGCATCAGCGGGAAATCCAGCAAGATCGGTCATTTTTACGACCTCGCGGCAGACGCGCTCGTCACGGTCGCGCTGTTCGTCAGCATGGGCGTCGGCATCGTCGCCCAGGGCGGCCAGATGGCTGCGTCGCCGGTGCTGCTCGGCGCGGTGGCCGGCGCGGCCGTCGCGCTGATCTTCTTCCTGCGCATGCGGATCGAATCGTTCGCCGGCAAGGCCGGCACCAAGCAGGCATTCGCCGGCGGCTTCGAGACCGAAGACGTGCTGTACCTGCTGCCGCTCGTGACGCTGTTCGACGGCGTCGAGCCGTTCCTGCTCGCGGCGTCGATCGGCGCCCCGCTGTTCGCGGCGTGGGTCGTGTTCGACTGGTGGCGCATCGTTCGGCGCGGCAACGTTTCGCAGAACCCTACTGAAATCCAGGCTTCCAAATGACTCCTAGCACGCGCGACGACTCCGTGCTGAGCCCGGCACGCCCCGCGCCCGTGCGCGCGGCCGCGGCCGACCCCGATCGCACCGTGGCCGACCGTGTCGGCCAGCTCGACCTCGACCGCCTGCGCGGCGACTACACGCGCCAGGGCTCGTTCCTTTATCTCGACACCTTCCTGCCGGCCGACGCGCACGCGGAACTGGCCGACGCCGCCCGCGCGCTGCAGGCCGGCCTGAACCGCAATTACCTGCCCGGCCACAAGCAGGGCGGCAGCGTCAGCCGTCATACGATCGACGAGCAGGCGCCGTACATCGCCGAGCTGTATCGCTCGAAGGCACTGATCTCGTTCCTCGAGAAAGTCACGGGCGACAAGCTGATGCTGTCGCCGGACGACGATCCGCACGCATACGCGCTGTATTACTACACGAAGCCCGGCGACCACATCGGCTGGCACTACGACACGTCGTACTACGACGGCCGCCGCTACACGCTGCTGATCGGCGTGATCGACGAATCGTCGTGCCGGCTCGACTACGAGCTGCACACACGCAATCCGGACGTAGCCGACGAGCCGGGCTCCGTGCAGATCGCCGACGGCGGCATCGTGCTGTTCGACGGCGACAAGCTGCGCCACCGCATCACGCCGCTCGGCCAGAACGAGATGCGCGTGTCGCTCACGTTCGAATACGTGACGAACCCCGGCATGCGGCCGTGGAAGCGCTTCATCTCGAACATGAAGGACGCGATCGCGTATTTCGGTTTCCGCCAGGTGTTCAAGCAACTGGCGACGCGACGCACGAGCGGGTCATGACACGCGCGGGCCTCATCCTGCTGTCCCTCGGGACCGCACTCTTCATCGCACTGCTGGCCTGGCAGGGCGTCGGCGCCGTGGCGTCCACGTTCCTCGCGGCCGGCTGGGGGCTCGCGCTCGTCGCGGCGTTCCACGTCGTGCCGCTCGCGATCGACGCGGTCGCGATCTCCGTGATGTTCCGCCCCGGCCAGCCGGGCGCCGAGCTCGGCAACGCGCTGCGCGCGCGCTGGGTCGGCGAATCGGTGAACAGCCTGCTGCCCGCCGGGCAGATCGGCGGCCCCGTGCTGATGGTGCGCCACCTCGCGCAGCGCGGCACGCGGATGGCCGACGCGGCGGCAGCCGTCACGGTCAGCACGACGATGCAGGCGCTCGCGCAGATGGCGTTCGCGCTGATCGGCATCGCCGCGTTCAGCCTGTATGCGACGCACGAATCGGTCGCGCACCTGCGCACGCCCGCGCTGATCGCCACCGGCGTGCTCGGCGCCCTCGCCGTCGCGTTTTATGCGGCGCAGCGGCGCGGGCTGTTCGGCCGCGGCCTGCGCCTCGCGTCGAAGCTGCTCGGCCCGCGCGACTGGTCGTCGCTGGCCACCCGAGCCGATGCGATCGACGACGCGGTCGGCGCGCTGTACCGCGATCGTGCGAAGGTCGCGAAGACGTTCGCATTGAGTCTCGTCGGCTGGATCGTCGGCACCGCCGAAGTGTGGCTCGCGCTGCACTTCCTCGGGCATCCGGTGAGCTGGCTCGACGCGCTGCTGCTCGAGAGCGTCGGCCAGGCCATTCGTGGCGCGGCCTTCGCGATCCCGGGCTCGCTCGGCGCGCAGGAAGGCGGCTACCTGCTGCTCGCGCCGCTGGTCGGACTGCCGCCCGACGCGGCGCTCGCGCTGTCGCTTGCGAAACGCGCGCGCGAACTCGCGCTCGGCCTGCCCGGCCTGCTCTATCTGCATTTCAGTGAAAGAAACTGGCAGCGGCGCCGTGCGCCGCAGCCGCTCGCCGACTGATCGTTCAGATCCGCCGGCTTTTTGGTTGGAGAACCCATGCGAGCCATCATTCTTGCGGCAGGCCTCGGCTTGCGCCTGCAACAACCGCCCGAGGCGCAGTTCCCGAAGTGCCTGCTGCGCTTCGACGACGTGTCGCTGCTCGAGCGCCATCTGCGCGTACTCGATGCCGCGGGCGTCGACGAGATCGTGCTCGGGCTGGGCTTCCAGCACGAGAAGGTCGAGCAGGAATTGAAGCGTCTCGGCCGCCAGGCCGAGATCGTGATCAACGACCGCTACGACCTCGGCAGCGTGCTGACCGTGCATACCGTCGCCGAGGCGATGACGCGCGGCGGCGACGTGCTGCTGATGGACGCCGACGTGCTGTATGACGAGAACATCCTGCACGCGCTGGTGGCCGATTCCGACAAGGCGGTCGACCGCCTGCTGATCGATCGCGACTTCGAGGCCGGCGACGAGCCCGTCAAGCTGTGCCTGAAGAACGGCGTGCCGGTCGAGCTGCGCAAGCAGCTCGCAGTCGACCTCGACTACGACACGATCGGCGAATCGGTCGGCTTCTTCCGCTTCACCGAAGGCACCGCGCGCCGCCTCGCGACGATCGTCGCGGGCTACGTCGACAGCGGCCGCGCGAACATGCCGCACGAAGAAGCCGTGCGCGACCTGCTGCTCGAAGGCGGTCATTCGTTCGACGTCGCCGACGTCACCGGCTCGCCGTGGATCGAGATCGACTTCCCGAACGACGTCGCGCGCGCCACGCAAGAAATCCTCCCCCTGATTCAACGTACTACCGCAGGAGCTGCACGATGAATGCACGCGAACCCAACTTCTCCGAATCGCGCAGCGCACGCCTGCGCCGCATGCTCGTCAGCAACGAACTCGAATTCCTGATGGAAGCGCACAACGGCCTGTCCGCGCGGATCGTCCGCGAAGCCGGCTTCAAGGGGATCTGGGCATCGGGCCTCGCGATCTCCGCGCAGTTCGGCGTGCGTGACAACAACGAGGCGAGCTGGACCCAGGTCGTCGACGTGCTCGAATTCATGGCCGACGCGAGCGACCTGCCGATCCTGCTCGACGGCGACACCGGCTACGGCAACTTCAACAACGTGCGCCGCCTCGTGAAGAAGCTCGAGCAGCGCGGCATCGCGGGCGTCTGCATCGAAGACAAACAGTTTCCGAAGACCAACAGCTTCATCGGCGGCGAGCGCCAGCCGCTCGCGGAAATCGACGAGTTCTGCGGCAAGATCAAGGCCGGCAAGGATTCGCAGACCGATCCCGACTTCTCGATCGTCGCGCGCGTCGAAGCGCTGATCGCGGGCTGGGGGATGGACGAGGCGCTGCGCCGCGCGAACGCATATGCGGAAGCCGGTGCGGACGCGATCCTGATCCACAGCAAGCTGTCGCGCCCGGACGAGATCCTGCAGTTCGCGCGCGAATGGAGCGGCAAGGCGCCGCTCGTGATCGTGCCGACCAAGTACTACAGCACGCCGACCGACGTGTTCCGCCAGGCCGGCATCAGCACCGTGATCTGGGCGAACCACCTGATCCGCGCGTCGGCATCCGCGATGCAGGCAACCGCACGCGAGATCCACGAGAGCGAAACGCTGATCAACGTCGAAGACCGCGTTGCATCGGTCAACGAAATCTTCCGCCTGCAGGACGCCGACGAATATTCGGCGGCCGAGCGCATCTACCTGTCGTCGTCGTCGCGCGCGTCGAACGCCGCGATCGTGCTGGCGGCCAGCCGCGGCAAGGGCCTCGAAGCCGTGACCGAAGACAAGCCGAAGGTCATGCTGCCGGTCGCCGGCAAGCCGCTGCTGCGCTGGCTCGTCGACGGCTTCAAGACGCACGGCGTGAACGACATCACCGTGGTCGGCGGCTATCGTGCCGACGCGATCGACACGTCGGGCATCAAGCTCGTCGTCAACGAACGCCATGCACAGACGGGCGAACTCGCGTCGCTCGCCTGCGCGGCCGACCGCCTGACCGGCGACACCGTGATCTCGTACGGCGACCTGCTGTTCCGCAGCTACATCGTGCGCGACCTCGCGGAGAGCGAGGCCGAGTTCAGCGTGGTGGTCGATTCGTCGCTCACCGAAACCAACCAGAGCGTGCGCGACTTCGCACTCTGCTCGGCTGAAGACGATCGCGGCCTGTTCGGCCAGAAGACGTACCTGCAACGCGTATCGAGCGACGTCGCCGCAGGCACGCCGCACGGCCGCTGGATCGGCCTGCTGAACGTGCGCGGCGCCGGTGTCGACCGCCTGAAGGCCATGCTCGCGACGCTGCAGGCGCGTCCTGATTTCGACACGCTCGACATCCCGTCGCTGCTCAACGAACTGATCGCCGCCGGCGAGAAGATCGAGGTGCAATACGTGCACGGCCACTGGCGCGGCGTCAACGATCTCGAGGACTTCCGCCGCGCGGGCGACTTCGCGCACGGCCAGACGCCGCTGTCCGAACCGGGTGCCGGCAACGGGGGCGCGCAATGATCGAAGCGGCCCAGTTCGTCGAGGCCGCGCGCGAGCGCGGTTTCGACTGGTACGCGGGCGTGCCCTGCTCGTACCTGACGCCGTTCATCAATTACGTGCTGCAGGACCCGACGCTGAATTACGTGTCGGCCGCGAACGAAGGCGACGCGGTCGCGCTGATCGCGGGCGCGACGCTCGGCGGCAAGCGCGGGATCGCGATGATGCAGAACTCGGGGCTCGGCAACGCGGTGAGCCCGCTCACGTCGCTTACGTGGACGTTCCGCCTGCCGCAGCTGCTGATCGTCACGTGGCGCGGCCAGCCGGGCGTGGCCGACGAGCCGCAGCACGCGCTGATGGGCCCGATCACGCCCGCGATGCTCGACACGATGGAGATCCCGTGGGAGACGTTCCCGACCGACCCCGAACAGGTCGGCCCGGCACTCGACCGCGCGATCGCGCACATGGACGCGACGGGCCGCCCGTACGCGCTCGTGATGCAGAAAGGCAGCGTCGCGCCGTATGAGCTGAAATCGAACCCGGCCGCGAAGCCGCGTGCGCATGTCGCCGCGCAAGCGTCGTCGCGCGCTGCGTCGGCCGAAGCCTGGCCGACCCGCCAGGACGCGCTGCAGCGCGTGATCGCGCACACGCCGGTCGATTCGACCGTCGTGCTCGCGTCGACCGGCTTCTGCGGCCGCGAACTCTACGCAATCGACGATCGCCCGAACCAGCTGTACATGGTCGGCTCGATGGGCTGCGTCACGCCGATGGCGCTCGGTCTCGCGCTCGCACGCCCCGACCTGCGCGTGGTCGCGGTCGACGGCGACGGCGCCGCGCTGATGCGCATGGGCGTGTTCGCGACGCTCGGCACCTACGGCCCGGCCAACCTCACGCACGTGCTGCTCGACAACGGCGCGCACGAATCGACGGGTGGCCAGGCCACCGTGTCGCAACATGTTTCGTTCGCGGGCGTGGCTGCCGCGTGCGGGTATGCGTCGGCGGTCGAAGGCGATACGCTGGATGTGCTCGATACGGCGCTTGCTTCGTCGGCCGATGGTGCGCAGTTCGTGCGACTGGCAATCCGCACCGGCGTGCCCGACGGCCTGCCCCGCCCGACCGTCACGCCGGTCGAGGTCAAGACCCGTCTGATGCGGCACATCGGCGCCGCACAGACCGAAGCCCACGTTGAAGGAGCCCATTGATGCTGCTGCTGAACCCCGGCCCGGTCACGCTCACCGAACGCGTGCGCCGCAGCCTGCTGCAACCCGACCTGTGCCATCGCGAAAGCGAATTCTTCGATCTGCAGGATGAGGCGCGTGCGCGGCTCGTTGCTGCGTATGAGCTTGATCCGGCTGAGTGGACGGCCGTGCTGATGACCGGTTCGGGTACGGCCGCTGTCGAAAGCATGATCGCGGCGCTCGTGCCGAAGGACGGCAAGCTGCTCGTGATCGAGAACGGTGTTTATGGCGAGCGGATCACGCAGATCGCGACGCAGTATGGGATCGCGCATGATGTGCTCAAGCATGAGTGGATGCAGGCGCCGGATCTTGCGCAGATTGGTGCGAAGCTCGATGCGGGTGGTTACTCGCACGTCGCCGTGATCCATCACGAAACCACGACGGGCCGCCTGAACGACCTCGGCGCGATCGCGGAAGTCTGCCGCTCGCGCGGCGTGAAGATGCTCGTTGATGGTGTGAGCAGCTTTGGGGCGGAAGCGATCGATTTTGCCGGTGGTGATATCGATGCTGTGGCTGCGACCGCGAACAAATGCCTGCATGGTGTGCCGGGCGCAGCGTTCGTGATCGTGCGTCGCAGTGCGCTCGCGAAGGCCTCAAGCCGTACTTACTACCTCGATCTCGGTCGTCTCGCGAAGCTGCAGGACCAGCGCAATACGCCGTTCACGCCTTCCGTGCATGCGTATTACGCGCTCGTCGAGGCGCTGCGCGAGTTTGCCGAAGCCGGCGGCTGGCGTGCGCGGCATGCGCATTACAAGGCGCTCGCCGATCAGGCGCAAGCCGGGCTTGCGGCGCGCGGAATGCCGCTGGTGTTGCCGGAAGGTGAATCGTCGGTCGTGCTGCGTGCGTACCGGTTGCCGCAAGGTGTGACGTACGAAACGCTGCATGACGGGCTGAAGGCTCGCGGCTTCGTGATCTATGCGGGGCAAGGCGGGCTGTCGAAAGAACTGTTCCGTATCTCGACGATGGGCGCGATTCAGGCGGCTGATGTTGAGCGGTTGCTGGAGGGGTTTACGGCACTGACGCGGTAAGCGTTATCCGCACCTCATCTACGAAAGGCCCGGGCAATGCTCCCGGGCCTTTTTTATTGTTCGCGATGCTCCGGCAAAGGCTGAACTCATTGACAACGTTCGGCTGGCAGCGGTGGCTGGCCGGTTGTCGACCCACATCGGCCGCGTGTATTTAACGGAATGGTGGCTGCTTTGGAGGTCTTCGAGACTTCGCGTCATCCCGATCGCATTCAGCCCTGAGGTGCCTCCAGCAGCACGTACCTGCGGGCGCGGCAATGCCAAATATCACCGGTCGATCCAGCGATCAATGTTGCGTTCAAATCAACTGCGTGGACCGAGACGCGGTGCTTCTTCCAGTCTGGACCTACCCCCCGTCCATCAGTCAGTCGTTCAGCCTCTGGTCGATGCCGGACAATACCAAGCGTTTACCCCTACAATACATTTTATTTAATTCTAGATAATCTTTCTAGAAACGGGAGCCCAAGGAGCAGACGGGCCGCTCACCAGCGGCCGCGCTCCCGACCATAACGCTACGGAATGCTAATCAGTCTTTCCTCGGGTGATGGGCTGCTCTGACGAATACTCACATTCGGAAACGTCGCCAACGTCGCGACTTCGACAGGAGACGCCGCTTGCATTTTCAACAGCAACCCAGTTCAACAAGAGGCTAAGCATATGAAATCTCAACTCAAACCCGGCAACGCCGCGCTGACACTCGCCTGCGTTGCCATGGTCTACGGTCAAGCGGCTCTCGCGGACGTGATCGTGAAGATCGGCAGCGCCGAACCGCTGACCGGCAACATTGCTCACATGGGCCAGGATGCGGCCGATGGCGCCAAGCTCGCCGTCCAGCAGATCAACAAGGCCGGCAATCTGGTCATCGGCGGTCAAAAGGTCATCCTGGAGGTCGAGTCGCTGGATGACCAGGCCGATCCCAGGATCGGTACGAACGTCGCGCAGAAGCTGGTCGACGATGGCGTCGTGGCCGTGATCGGCCACCTGAACTCCGGCGTGTCCATCCCCGCGTCCAAAATCTACCGCGACAACGGCGTCACGCAGATCACGCCGGGCTCCACCAACCCGCAGTACACACTGCAAGGCTACAAGACCGCCTTCCGCGTGATCGGCACCGATGCCCAGCAGGGCCCCGCCCTCGCGAAATACGCCAAAAACCAGAAAGTCAAGACGGTCGCCATCGTCGACGACGCCACGGCCTACGGCCAGGGTCTTGCGGACCAGTTCGAGAAGACCGCCAAGGCCGAAGGCATCCAGGTGCTATCGCGCGATGCGACCAACGACAAGGCCACTGACTTCAAGGCCATCCTGACCAAGATCAAGTCCGAACGCCCCGACGCGATCATGTATGGCGGCGAGGACGCCACCGGCGGCCCCTTCGCCAAACAGGCCATGCAACTGGCCCTACGCGCCAGGATCCTGGCGGGCGACGGTGTCTGCACGACCGATTTGGCCAGGTTGGCCGGCGACGCCGCCGACAATCTGGTCTGTTCCGTCGCGGGCGGCGATCTGTCCGCGATGGCGGGCAGCGCTGCGTTCAGCAAGGAACTGAAGGCCGTGTACGGCCACGATCCAGTGGTCTACTCGCCGGTTGCGTACAGCGCCGTCTACGTGATCGTCGATGCGATGAAACGCGCCAACTCGATCACGCGCGCCGGCATCCTGTCCGCCATGCCCGCGACCAATCTGAACACGCTGATTGGCAATATCCGGTTCGACGAGCACGGCGACCTGAAGGACAGCACCATCTCCCTTTACAAGTACGTGAAAGGCAAGCGAACCCTGCTGGAAGTCGAGAAGATGTGAACGAGGCGGGGCCGACGCGGGCGCCTTCAAGCCCCCCGCGCCGGCCCCGCACCGGGCGCATCTTCGCCGAGATCGTTGAGTGGCCGCCGTCCGCGGATCAGCGCCCAGCCTTTCCGCTGCGAGTTGCACGACCAAGCTCCGCGATGAGCCGGATTCGTGCCTTTGATGCGTCCAGGCCGTCATAACCTGCCGTGGTCAGGCCGAGGTTGTGGGCGCGCTCATAGGCATATTTGGGTACGGCTGAATTGACCCGGAAACCCTGGGCACAGCGTGTCGATAGCACGACGGGGATATGCCGCGCGGCTTCGCTCAGGAATCTCTCCGACTGCGCCGAGAACCCCCCTGCCCCCTTGCCTGCCACGACGAGACCGTCGAGTTCGGAGATAGCCGGCAAGCCGACGAGTGGCCCGAAGGTCTCCATGACGATCGCAACGCGGGCGCCGAGGTCGGATACATCGAGATCCGCGTAACTCTCGTCAACGGTTCCCGAACCTGTGAGCGTCACAATGTCGGCCTCGATGGAGCCGCGGATCGCTGTTTCCGGTCCGAAGGGCTGAATGGCCTGCGGCCATACCTTGACGATCGAGACCGGATCGAAAATCCGTCCCGCGAAGGTCACGAGAGCGCTCGCGCCCCTCTGCATGGCCTGTGCCAGACGTCCGGAATCCGCCAGATTGCGCGGACCGTCGGCATTGGCATTGCCGCCGGGGATCGCCGCACCGGTCAAAACGACGGGCCGATCGCGATCAAAAAGCAGAGCGGCCGCATAGGCGACGTCTTCCATTGCGTCGGTGCCGCAGCACATGACGAAAGCTTCGCTCTCGCGATCCTGCCGCATGACGTCACGAGCGCGGCAAAGTGAGGCAAAAGTCAGATCGCAGCTATCGACAGGATCGATATCACGTCCGATCCAGTCTGCTTGACCGCTCGATACGATCAGATCACGCGCCAGTAGACGCTTGATCGTCCCATCACTCTGATAGCTTTCCGTGATGGTGCCGCCGCAATTCAGAAGTCCGATTTTCATGGAGGGAGCCTTTACGCAAGCGTATCGGGAATTTCCGCGTACATATCCGCGATGGCCTCGGCATTCTTGATACCCGTGCCCGTCAGCAGGACAACCGTTTCCTCTCGCGCCTCAATCGCCCCCAGTTGCGTGAGCCGATCAAATCCTGCAACCGCGGTCGCCGAAGTCAGCTCCGGCAGAAGGCCCAGTCGCGCAATCCGCCTGAGCGCGTCGACGATTGCTTCTTCCTCCACGGCCACAGTCGTACCGCCCGTCTCCCTGACAGCGTTGATCACTTGCGCCAGCCGTAGAGGATGGGCGATGGCCGTCCCCTCGGAAACCGTCTTTCGGACCTCGCGGGGAATGGGCGTCGTGACGCCCGCCTGAAAGCTGGCATCGATAGGAGAACAGTTCAATGGCTGGCATACGAAGAGCCTGGGCATTTTGTGAATCTGGCCCGCGCGCATCAGTTCCGAGAACGCCAAATAACAGCCGAGTACATTGCTGCCCGCGCCTGCAGGCATGACGATGTTGTCCGGCGCCTGGAAGTTGAGGTCCTCCCAGATCTCGTAGCCGACCGACTTGGTCCCTTCGAGGAAAAATGGCTGCCAATTGTGGCTGGCGTAGAAGATGCTCGCGGACTGCAGGACGGCCTCGTCCTCGCACGCCTGTCGCGGGCCGTCGACCAGCTGTACCTCCGCCCCATAGGCTCGCATCTGGGCAATCTTCGCGGGCGACGCGTATGCGGGCGCCAGAATCTTCACGCGCACGGCGCCTGCAGCGCCATACGCCGCCACCGACGCTCCGCCGTTTCCCGAACTGTCCTCCAGAACGGACGCGATGCCTTGCTGCCGCAACATCGAGAGCATCACCGTCGTGCCGCGATCCTTGAAGCTGCTTGTGGGGCTGAACCACTCCAGCTTGAAATGCGGCCGGTGGTCGCCCCACGTCTTCTGGATCAACGGGGTGCACCCTTCCCCCATGGAGATGGGGGAGACGATCTCGACTGGAAGCGACGCGCGATAGCGCCATTGGGAGCGAACGTGTCGATCGATGTCGTCCCGGGAAATGCCAGCCTGCGGCGAGATCAGGAGCGGCCTGCGGTCGTCCGAACACCACCGAGGCGTGTCGAGAGGATAAGTAGTGCCGCTGAGCGGCTCGACATAGTGCGGTTTCAAGTTTTCCGCCTCCGCTTTGGCACCTACCGGATCGCTGCAAGAGCAAGACGATGACGGCTGGGACGTTGGGGGTGAAACACACGGCCCGCGCGCTGCCCATGCAGTTCGAAGGCCACGCGCACCGCCGCGATCACGGCGTCCGGCACGAGCAATTGAGCGACGACATGCTGGTCGACGAGAAGTCGCGTGGCGTCATTTGACATCGCTGTACACCGTTGCGCGCGAGACGCCCAGGTAGACGGCAATGGTGTCCATCGCCCGACGGACCTCGAGCAGGCCGGCCGCCGCTCGCTCCTTCAGGAGCGAGCGGCGGTCCTCCGGCTTGAGCGAGCGCGGTGTCGACGCCATGCGTGCGGCGAACTCGTCGATACGGGCGCGAATGAGATCCGCGCCAGCGGGGTCCAGCGATTCCCTGGCAGGCGCGGTGCCCTCGACCGCCATGAAGCTGCTCAGCATGTTCTGAAATCCCCGGAACAACGTGAGGTCGATATTCAGGCACAACGCGGCGATGTAGTCGCCTTTGGAGTCCTTGATACCGATGGAAGTGCTCTTCACCTGACGGCCGTCCGAGAACTGATTCGGATAGTTGGCGATGATCTGCTCGTAGGCGGCGTCCATGATCCGCGCAAGCCCCAATTCAGTGGCAGGCTGTCCGACTTCTCGACCTGACAGGTTGTTGTGGATCGCGAGCACCGCGTGCTCCGGGTCGAGGAGATCATGGACCACGACCTCGGTAAACGGGGCGAAGGTCCTGGCCAGCCCTTCGGCGACCTGTTTGAGCTGCCCCAGCAGTAGCTGCTGTTCGGGCGTCTTCTTCGGCATGTCGGGTCCAGTGATTTTCCTTGGCATGCCGGGCAGTTTGGCCACGTCAAGACGATTTGTCAAATTCAAAACAATTCGTCTAGATTAACATCCTGAACATGGCCGGAAGCAACGGCCGGTTCCTGGTTCTTGTCTTGATTACTGGCCCGATTCGTCTGCTGACCATACGGCCAGTTCATAGCCATCGGGATCAAGGAACTGGAAGCGCCGACCGCCAGGGAACGAGAAAATCTGGCGGGTGATGGTGGCTCCCGCCGCCTCGATCCTTCGACGGGTTTCAACCAGATCGTCAGCGTAGAGAATGACTAACGGGCCGCCGGGCCGAACGGGCTCACCGGTCGTCAACCCGCCTGTGATCCGGCCGTCGCGAAACTCGGTATAGGTGGGACCATAATCCGTGAAGGTCCAGCCGAACACGCTGCCATAGAAGGCCTTGCTTCGTGCAATGCTGTTAACATTGAATTCGATGTTGTCGATCTGCCGGTCTTTCCCTCGAATGCTCATCCGTGCCACTTTCCTTGGTGTTTGTCGAGAATCGATTATAGGCACCGTGGCCACGCCCATGACGACGCGGGGTCGTTCTGAAGACGTTCGTTTCCGGCCGTTGAGCGATTTCCACGGCAATCCATAAAAAACCTCCCACATGACCCCGAGAATCGCTCGTTTTGTTCCGCTGCTGGCGCTCGCCGCGGCACCGTTCGCTCACGCTGGCGATAAGCAGTCCTGCAACGACGAAACCGTCACAGCCATCGCCCGCTGGGCCGGCATCGCAAGCGCACGCATCGCGACGCGCGACACGAACCGGCTCGTCGTCGCATCGGCATGCAAGGCCATGCCGAACGCGCCGGAAACGACGATCGCGGCCGTTGCGTTCGATTCGCTGCCCAAAAGCAAGAACCCCGACGAAAGCAGCAAGCTGCAGGTCGTCGCGCTCGTCGAAGGGAGCAAGGTCGTAGCGGCAGACCGTTCGGTGATCCAGGAGGACGCGGCGATACAGATCGGCGAGAACAGTTACCGCATCGATACGGCGCCGTACCGACTGTCGCCCGATGTACGGGCATTCGGCGTCGTGTTCAGCAGTACCGCGCACGGACCGAGCTGTCCGGATGCCTACATGGAGAACGAACTGACACTGTGGATTCGCGAAGGCGCCCGTATCCGCCCCGTGTTTGGTACCAATCTCAATGGCTGGGTCGCCACCACCGGCACCGCGTGCGGCCCCGATACCAGCGACCTGCGTAGTGAGTCCGCCCGCATGACGATTGCGGTCGAGAAGACGTCGCACAACGGCTTTGCGGACCTGTCGATTACGGCACACGTCATGAACGCGGAAAGCAACGACGACAAACAACCGGACGCGGGAAAACGCACCGTGCGCACGGTCGTCAAATACGACGGCAAATCATACGGGAGCGATATGTACCGGGACTTCTGGTATTCGCCTGCCTCGAAGAAGCGATTCAAATGACGGTGACGCGAAGCCACGGTGAGTCCGCCCCACCCGCCTACTCCGCCACTTTCGCCCCGATCGCCTCACCCGAAGCCGGCATCCGCAGCGCATCGTCACGCACACGTCGCGCCTCGCGCGCCGAATAACGATCCTTCAATCGCAGGAACGGCTTCTCGACGAGGAAATAGCTGGCCGTCGCCGCCAGCAGCGCCCACACGATCCCAAGCGGAAACGCATGCGGAACCTGCAGATCCGGATTCGCAAACGGCTGCTGCCACAGATAAAGACTGAACGAGATCGTGCCGACGAACACAACCGGCCGCGCGCGCAACCACCGCGCACACCAGAATTCGCTGCGGAAATTCAGCACGACGATCACGATTGCGATCAGCGCGGCCTCGACCGTCACGCCATAGGTCGCATTCCAGAAACCGCCGAGTCGATGTTCGGCGAGCGGCATGCCGATCAGCACGATGACGATGATCGCGGTCACGATGCGCGTCTCGTTGCGCCACGTACGAATCCATGCCTCAAGCCGCTCGCGATTGAGCGACACATAACAGCCGATCAGGATCGGATCGACGCCCGTGTGCAGCATCATCCCGAGCTGCCCGCGCAGCGCAGGCGCAACGAAATACGTCACGGCGCGCACCAGCGGCACGACCAGAATCAACGCAGCCAGCCAGCGCGTGCCGCCGCGCCGCATCCCATGCACGAACAGCAGCGGCCAGAACCAGTAGAACTGTTCCTCGAGCGCGAGCGACCAGAAATGGCCGAGATACCACGCGCCGTCGGGATGCAGCGTGTTGTCGCCGGTCAGCCCGAACCACGCCGAGTAATTCCACAGGTGCAGCGCCGCATACAGCCACTGCCGGCGGTCGACGTCGAACCAGCCGGCGAAGGCCACGATCGCGACCACCGCGAGATACACGTAGCAGGCCGGCCAGATCCGCAGCGCGCGGCGCACGTAGAACGACGTCAGCGCGATGCCGCCCGTGCGTGCGAACTCGGCGCGCAATACGTTGGTGATCAGGAAACCGCTGAGGACGAAGAAGATCAGCACGCCGAGCCGGCCGTCGGCGATCAGCCGCAACGGCGCGTACCAGCCCGTGTAGCCGCCGGGCAGCACGTGCTCGGCGTGCCCGACCACCACCATCGCGACCGCGACGGCGCGCAACCCGGTCAACTGCGTGACGCGATGGTTCATCGGCTGGTTTCCGTTGGCACGGTGGATGGGCAGCACGCCGGCGCCCCCGCTTCGGCACGCCGATATGCCGCCGGGATTTTGTATGAAAAATATCGGAATGAAATTGCTTCAAAAATCCCGGGCCGCTCCCGGCGGCCGCGCACACCGCAACGAGCCGACACCCGGGGCAGCGAATGGGCATAATGACAAGCCTTGTCCGGCGGCGGCCGGGTCGATGCCGACACAACGATTTTTGCGGCGGCGCAATATCCGTAGCCCCCGCCCGCACCCCGGCCCGCGTGTCGTCCGCCTCCTGCCGCCCCTTACCCGGAGCCTGCCTGTGTACCCACCGATCGAACCTTACGCCCACGGCCACCTCGACACCGGCGACGGCCACCGCATCTACTGGGAGCGCTGCGGCAACCCGGCCGGCAAGCCCGCCGTGTTCCTGCACGGCGGCCCCGGCGCCGGCTGCAGCCCCGACCACCGCCGCCTGTTCGATCCGGAGCGCTACGACATCCTGCTGTTCGACCAGCGCGGCTGCGGGCGCTCGACACCGCACGCCAGCCTCGAGAACAACACGACCTGGCATCTGGTCGCCGATATCGAACGCCTGCGCGAGATGGTGGGCACGGAAAAGTGGCTCGTGTTCGGCGGCTCGTGGGGCAGCGCGCTGTCGATTGCCTACGCGGAAACGCATCCCGAGCGCGTGAGCGCGCTGGTCGTGCGCGGCATCTTCACGATGCGTCGCGCGGAATTGCTGTGGTACTACCAGGAAGGCGCATCGTGGCTGTTCCCTGATCTGTGGGAAGACTTCGTTGCGCCGATCCCGGAAGCCGAGCGCGGCGACCTGATGGCCGCCTACCATCGCCGGCTGACCGGCAACGACGAAGCCGCGAAGCTCGAAGCCGCGCGCGCGTGGAGCATCTGGGAAGGCCGCACGATCACGCTGCTGCCCGACCCCGCCCTCGCCGCGCACTTCGCGGACGGTCACTACGCACTCGCGTTCGCGCGGATCGAGAACCACTACTTCGTGAACCAGGGCTTCGTGGAGGAAGGCCAGTTGCTGCGCGACGCGCATCGCCTCGCCGGCATTCCGGGCGTGATCGTGCAGGGCCGCTATGACATCGCGACGCCTGCACGCACCGCGTGGGAGCTGTCCAAGGCGTGGCCTGACGCAACGTTCGAGATCGTGCCCGGCGCCGGGCATGCTTACAACGAGCCGGGGATTCTGGAAGCGCTGGTCGCGGCGACGGACCGGTTCGCGGGCTAGCCGCGCGATATCAGGAAGTCGTTTCCCGGCGCGCCGAATCCGCAGGCGCGTCGGGATTCGCCCCCTGCTCCCAATCGCCGGGCCTGGGCGGCTTCGTCACGCGAATCAGCACCAGCGCAACGCAGAACGTCACGACCACGTAGACCATGATCGGCTGCCACGGAATGACAACGGCCGTGCGTTGATACTCCTGCGGCATATGGCGAACCAGCGGCGTCGCGATCGACACATAGCCCGTCAGCATGCCCAGCATCGCGATCGCAGCCGTCATCAGCGACATGCCGCAACTCCACATGCGCCGCCCGCGCGGCGCGATGGCCGTGCCCAGGACCAGCGCGACTGCCGCCGCCTGCAGCAGATTCTTCGGCCGGATGTTCGGAATGAGGTAAGCGAAAGCGCCCGCATGCGCCGCCGCGTACGATATCGCCCAGTAATACAGGGCCGACGCCACGGCCAGCAGGCCGAAAGACACGAAATGCCGCACCGTCGAACCCGACGCGGCCTGCGGCAGGTGCAGGTAGTCGCTGCTGAGCCTGTTGTACATCAGCGCAAAGCCGATGATGCCGAACGGCAACCCGACGAGCACCGGGACCCACGTCGACAGCAGGAGCCACACGACACACGATACGCACCAGGTCGCTAGCGCCAGCGTGCGTCCCCAGCGGCGGCGCAACGCAAGCGCAACGTGACTGATCAGCCCCGCAACCGCCGACACGAACAGTGCGCACTGCAGCGCCCGGAACTGCCACGACCACGCCGAAAACGCATTCAGCGATCGCTCGTGCTGGACGAACAGCACGAACGGGACGAACTGCAGCAGCGATGTCAAGTTTTGCAGGGTGCCGTGATACGCGATCACGCGAATCGTCGTATAGCGGCGGGAAGCAGGAATGGCAGCGCCTGTCGTGAGCATGGGCAGCGTCGAAAAGCCGGTCGGACCGGAAGCATACTCCTTTGATCCGTTCAGCCGCGCCGCTCGTGTGCCACATGTGCCGTCAAAGCGCCGCTTCGACGATCGCCTTGCCGCGGATCGCCCGCTCGACGAGCTGTTCGTCGCCGACCTTGCGGATCGCGTCGTCGAGCAATCCTTCCGGCGCTTCGGTCGCCACCTTCAGCAAGCCCGACAGGCCGCGCGCGTCGAGCACCACCAGCGTTTCCATCGAATCCGCGCGGCTCACGAGCACACGGCGCCATGCCGGCCCCGCGCCGAAGCTCGCGCAGAGCGCAATCGTGTCGCTGCCGAGCGTGTAGTCGAAGTTCTTGATCATGATGCGCCGCCGTTGCAAGGGAATGGCGCTGCGCGACGGTGCGGCGCCGTGACGTCGACGCACCGGCGCGTGCCGCCGGCGTGTCGGACCGGGATCCGAACCGTTCGCCGGCATCACCATGCTAGGCGCGCAGAATTAACGAAGACTTAAAGCGTTCGCACGGTCTCGCACCCCGGTCGGACGCGCATCGTACGTGTCAAACCGACCGGTCATCGCGCCAGCGAAGCTCACCACGAATAGCCCTGCATGCCGTAATTCGTGTCGTGTCGGCGTCCCCACCACGGCAGGTAGGCATTGTTGCCGCCGCGTGCGCGAAACCAGTCCTTGTCGGCATCGATCGTCGTGAGCTCCGACGGTGGCCGGACAACGACTGCGACCGGGTGATCCGGATCGGTCGTGCCGGCGACGAGTGCATTGCCGCCGAAGTGGTTGATCCGGCCGATGGCGAGCGCGACGTCGGTCAATGCGCTGCCTGTTCCCATGTCGCCGAGTACGGCGGCCGTGTTGAACGTCTGCTTGCGGTGGTCGTATTCGGGAAGGGTTTCGGTCAAGGTTTGCGCGAGCGCGGCAAGACGGGCCGACGATGCGTCGCTGCCTTTACCTGCGTCGTGAACGATGTAGTTCAGGTCCGTGGCCGCGACGCCGGCATTGCGTGCCGATTGGTCGATGGTCGCTTTCCACGCCTGCACGGTGCGCGTCGTGCCGACTTTCTTCGGAAAATCGAGCGTGTTACCGGTCGCGGCCTTGCCGATCCACGCGAGCGGTTCACGCTCCGTGTTGAAGGCTGGGCCGGCGAGGAACAGCACGACAAGGTTCTCGTTGATCTGTGCATCCGTGGGCGGGAAGTTGGGTGCGTCCCAGTTCATCACCCAGACGCTCTTGTCGGGGTTCGCCTGCAAGTAGTCCAATGCGTTGTTCAGCGATGTGAAGCCGGCATTCGGGCCGCCTTGCGTGATTTGTACGTCGGGAGGCGTGTCGCGACTCCACAAAGTCTTGGGTGACGGCGGGCCGATCTCGAAGAAGTTCATCATCCGATCGATCATGCGCGATCGGGCATAAGCCGCGTCGAGGCGAAGTGGAGTGGCAATTTCGACCCGGATACCCGCGAGTTCGCGCCAATCGTTTTGCTTCTCGGGCTTCACCGTGTAGAAATATTTTGCGTTGCTGATATAACGGGTGCGTATGAGCAGGATGAATTTATCAATGTACTTGGCATAGAAGCCCTTGAATGTCTCCTCGCCGCGATTGCCGTACACCAGTGCGCCAATTGATTGAAGCGTCGCAAAGGATTGAGGATCGGTTCGAACCATGTCATCGCTTTTGTTCGGCGCGGCAAGCCCTTGCGTCCACAGCAATTGCCATTCTGTCGGGTAGTCCATGCGTTGCAACGGGTTCAACCAAATCAGGCCGACGACCTGCGCAATGAATGGCTTCGCCGGCTCTTCGACTGCGGGAACTGCGTTCGCTATCGGCTCAGGGGCGGGTGCGGAATACACCGAACGGACCATGGCCGTCGTGAACAGAAACGCCACGAGCGCCATCAGACTCGGCACTACTACAAATCGCTTCATCCAATCTCCTATTTCGAATTGGGTCGAGTCGGGTTGCTCAACGTGCGCCATCAGTACGGCTGCGATCGTCCACGCTGCGACCGCAACGGCGACACGTCGAGGCCATGTAGAAATCAGAATCTTCAAATCGCGCCCCCGACCTTGAGATAGACTTGTCCTTCGCGTTCGTCCACGATCGAGGAGGGAATCTTGGCTTCGCTTTTCTCGGCATGTACCCATTCATCGAGGGGCGTTCTATCGAGCGTTCCTGACGCAAAATAGTCGCAGTACTTCTTGTTCGGATTGCCATTGGGGATGCCGTCCCCCATCCGCCAATCCGCCTCGACCCGCAAGTCGTAGAGTTGATCCGGCGTCAGATAGCAAACCCCGATCGCCACATCGTACGCAAGCGCCTTTTTCGCATGCTCCGGATTGGTCATCGTCGTGGAATGGTTCGTCGGGCTGTTGGTCGAGCCACGATCGAGCCAATCGACAATCTGTTTATCGCGCCATTCCTTGTAGCCCTCCGGCATTTCGCTCTTGCCGTCCTCGCCGATCACGTGGCCATCACCATCGAGCCATTCCGTATTCAGCGTTCGCCGCGCCTCCATCCGCATCAACGCGCGGTCCTCGTAACGCTGTCCGGCTTCGCTCTCTGCCGTGCCTTGCGCGACGCTGTCATTGTTCTTCGCCTCGTACTGATCGTAGGGATCGTCCGCGCGCTTGTCTGCCTCGCTCTTGCTTGCGTCGCGCCATGCGGCCGGCGGATCGTTGCCTTCGTTGAAGTCGCTGGTCGCATTGCCGTCCTTCGTTTCGATGCGCTTGCCGAACCGCAACGCCTTCGGCGGGAACGGTTCGTCGAGTGCCGGCGCGTCCGCCACCACGGCCCAGCCCTCCGGCGGATTGGCGTTCACGCGGAACATATTCAATGTCGAGCTGATCTGGGTCACGAAAAACATGATCGGCGCGGATGCAAGCGTGGCCGCTATCCCGAACACGGACTCGTTTCCCTTGAGTGCACCGATGAGGTTGAATTTGGCAGGCGGTGAAGGCGGATACCAGAATCCCGACGTCGTTCCCTCTTTGCCATGCCGCCAGTCATCCTCCCAATACCGATATTTCTCCTGCACGCCGACGTGGAAGCCGGAGGCAAAGACGCGCTGCGTCAGCACGCCGGGGACGCTGATATCGTTCAGCTCGTTCTCGTCGATGCCGCGCCAGCCGATGCCTTGAACCGTGACGGCCGAAATCACCTGGTCGTGCGGACAGCAATACGCGGTGACGCGACCATACGTCGATCCGTTCAGGCCGTGGCGTACCCGATCCTCGTGTGCGGCATAAGACCGCTTGCTGGTCGGCGATACCCGTTCGTTCGCCATGTCTTCATCGATCTTGTCTGCGGGAAGTTCATAGGCCTTCCGCGTGCCGATGATCGACAGAAACTTGCCGAACGTTTTCGTGCGCGCGGCGTAGGTCTGCCGCCCGCGACGACCGCTGCCGTCCCTGGTCGCGCGTTGCGACCAGGTATCCATGAACGTATCGGATGGATTCGGGCCGTCTGCGCGCGCAAGACTGTACGGCGCATTCGCCAGCACGTAGGCGTCGGCCACGCAATGCCCGCTACGTCCCCACGGATCTTCGACATCGGGTAGTGCGTCGCCGAAGAAAGCCGCGGCAAGGCCCACGATGTTGCCCTGGCTATGGCACACGACGGTAATCGGCACGTCGGCCTGCATGCGGCGGATCGACTCGATCAACCTCGCAAGGCGCAACGCCGCGAGCACGCCATACGCGCGGGGCGGCGCGCGATACAGCGGCCGATTGGTCGGATTGATGCCCTGCACGGTTATCCACCCGGCCGCGCGGTCGTCGAGGCCGCCGTGCCAGAGATCGGGCAGGCTCGCGCAACCGTTCGTGAACGGGCCGCCGCCCCAGTAGTCCTTCTCGTTCAGGAAGATCTTGTCGCCGTATTCTTTGAGTTCCTCGGCTGTCGCCCGATAGCCCCACCGGAAATGAATGACCGGTGAAAACGACGGATCGGGCTTGACGTAGTTGTCCGCAAGCAGCTTCGGATTCAAAAACCCGTCCGGCGTCACGCTTTCCGTGTACTTCGCCGGCACCAATTGCCCGGCGTCGATGCCGTGATACATCAATTGATCGTCCAGCCGGCCGAGCCGGCGATTCAGGCCATCGCACAGCCCCTGCTCGGCGGCTTCGAACCATTCGCCTTCGGAATTCACACCATGGACGAAGATGACGATACCGGGCAACGGCATTTGCTTGATGCAGATCAGCCGAGTGTCTTTCGTCCACATCGACACCCCGTCGCCTCGGCCGACGACGATCGGTGGAGGCTTGCGTGGCGTTCCGGTGCTGTCCGACTCGGTGGCATCGATCAACCGTGCGACGGGTTCGTCCGTCGCCGATCGATGTTCGGGATAAAGCTGGGTCACCCTGGCTCCTGCGCGCGGTTTGGTGTTGTTCTGCCGTTCCGCCGCCAGTCATTCAAGCTGACGCGACGTGAACGCAGATGCGGATCATCGGAAATCCGCGCACCAGCGCACAAGTGCAGTTTTCTCTTTTCCTACAGAATTGAACTCGTCCGATTCAATCGAACGGAATGACACGTGACTTTCCGGTCATGTCTCACGGTCGAGTACGAAGTGTCTTCCGAGCCGCGCGCATGGACCGTCCGGTTCGCAGCCGTCACGAACGTACGCGCCTGCAGACACGCGATCAACAACCGACCGCTCCGATCGGCGAACCCGCGTCAAACGACATCGAGCGGCTCCACCGTCACCCCGACCTTCAGCTCCTGATCCGCGCCGCCGCCGCGAATCACGCCGCGCAACGGCGTCACGTCCGCATAGTCGCGGCCGATCGACAGCATCACGTAGTCGTCGCCCGGCGCGCGATCGTTGGTCGGATCGAGCTGCAGCCAGCCGTTATCCTCGGGCCATGCCGGGTCATACACCTCGACCCATGCATGCGATGCGTCGGCACCAATCAGCCTCGGCTGCCCGGGCGGCGGCTGCGTGAGCAGGTAGCCGCTCACGTAACGCGCGGCCAGCCCGAGCGAGCGCAGCGCGCCGATCATCACGTGCGCGAAATCCTGGCACACACCCTTGCGCAAGCGCAGCGCATCGAGCGCCGACGTCGTGATGTCGGTGCTGTTCGGCGTATACGCAAAATCGGCATGCACGCGCCGCATCAGTTCCCACGCGGCCTGCACGAGCGGCCGTTGCGGCGTGAAGCTCGCGGCCGCATACGCGGCGAGTTCGGGATCGCACATGACATGCGGCGACGTGAACACGAATTCGCTCGCCGCGTCGTAAGGCTGCCCTGCGCGGAACCGCAAGCGGTCGCGCACTGCTTCCCACGCCATCGCCTGTTTCGCGTCGGGTTTCGCGATGGCGGGCGGCGGCTCGCCGCGCGCCCCGCGCGACCACACCGGCGGCGTCACGCGTACCGTGCTGCAACTGCGCACGAGCAGCGCATCGTGCGGCTGGTTCAACGCAAACGACGCGCGCGCGTTGCCGAATGCATCGATCTCGGTCCCGACCGATTCCGGCGCGGGGTCGATTTCGAGCGCGAACGACAGCACCTGCTGGCGCGGCGTGACGAGCGGCTGCAGGCGTGCCTGGTGCTGCGCCGATTCGACGCGCGCCGCGTAACGGTATTCGGTGTCGTGCGTGACGCGCAGCAACCGGCCGGGCGCACCGTCGGCCTTTGCGGCCGGCGCCGATGGCGGTGCCGATGCGTTCCGCGCATTGCCGGAACCGTGCGGCGCTTTCGCCGCGCCTTTCGTCGTCACCATAACGTCCTGCCCGCCTCGCGCACGTGGCTGAAATAGCGTTCGCCGATCCGGTTCGACAATTCCCATACTGCCTTCACCGTGGTGTCGAGCGCTTCGAGCAGCTTGTCGTGCCGGCCGCCGTCGGCGGTCTCGCACAGCTCGTGCAGCAACCACGCGGGGACGTCGGGAATCGTCTCGGCCAGCTCGGACAGCGCGTAGCCTTCGCTGCGCTCGACCTTCGTCAGCCGGCCGCGCAGCGCCTGCACGACCCAGCCGAGCGAGCGCGGATTGTCGGTATCGAGCACGACGAGCGACAGCAGCGGCGCGACGTCGAAGCCGCGCTGGAACCGCGAACGGAACGTGATCGTGCTGTCGAACAGTTCCAGCACGAGCTCGAAGCCGTCCTGCCGGTGCACCGCGCCTTCGTCGAAGGCCGCCTTCAGCACGCTGCACAGGAAGTCCAGCCGGTCGATCTGCCGGCCGATCGACAGCAAGCGCCAGCCGTCGTCGCGCGTCATGTTGTCGGTCTGCGCGCCCGTGATCGCGCCAAGCAGCAGGCCGAGGCGCTCCAGCAACTGCAGCGCCTCGTTGCCGATCTGCTCCTCGGCTTCCGGCAGGCCCGCGCTGTCCGCGAACAGTTGAGTCGCGTCGTCGATCAGCCGCCACTGATCGCTCGACAGTCGCTCGCGGATCGCGGCGGCCGCGCCACGCATGCCGAACAGGCAGGACGCAATGCCCGACGTGCGATCCGCGCCGCGCGTCAGCGACGTCGCGAGCGCGTGCTGGAACGCGCGCGGCGCATCGACGGCGTTCGGCGCGTCGGCCGCGATCAGGCCCGTGTCGCGGCACAGCGTGTCGAGCAGTTCCAGGTGCGCGGGGCTGTCGACGTCGTCCTCGCCGCGCAGCCGTTCGAGCGCGGCACGCGCGAGGCGCATCAGGTTGGTTGCGCGTTCGGTATAACGGCCGAGCCAGAACAGGTTTTCAGCCGCACGACTCGCGATCGCGCGCGGGCGTTCGACGAGATCGTCGGGGCCGAGGTGCGTCTGCAGCAGCGTCGTCGAATCGACGATGCCTTCGGTCATCACCCACGTATCGACGGTGCTGCCGCCGCGCGGCATCGGCGCGTTGAACAGCGTGTCGCGCGTGCCGACCCGCGACAGCCCGCCGGGCAGGAGCCGCCAGCGCTGCGCACCGTCGGCAAGTGCGAACACGCGCAGCAGCACCGGCTTCGGCACGATGCGCGCGCCGCCGTTGCTGTCGGGTGCGTCGTGGCGCGGCCAGGTCGGCGCCTGCGACAGCGGCAGGTCGGCCTGCACCGTGTAGTGCTCGGGCCGCGCGAGAATCCGCGCGCGCCACTCGGCCAGCTGCGCCTGCGTGAGCCGCGCGCCGATCACCGGCTCGAATGCGCCGCCTTCCTGCACGTCCGGTGGATAGGATGCCTTGACGATGCCGCGCGCGAGCTGCGGCAGCGCGTCGTCGCACGCGGCCGCTTCACCGCACCACCACGAATGCACGGCCGGCAGCGTCAGCGTTTCGCCGAGCAGCCCTTCCGCCAGGCGCGGCATGAAGCCGAGCATCGCCGGTGATTCGAGAAAGCCCGAGCCCGGCGCGTTCGCGAGCAGCACGTTGCCCGCGCGCACGGCCTGCAGCAACCCCGGCACGCCGAGCATCGAATCGGTCCGCAGTTCGAGCGGATCGAGCCATGCATCGTCGACGCGCCGCAGGATGCCGTGCACCGGCTCGAGCCCGCTCAGCGTCTTCAGGAACACGCGGTTGTCGCGCGCGGTCAGGTCGCCGCCTTCGACGAGCGTGAGGCCGAGGTAGCGCGCGAGATACGCATGCTCGAAATAGGTCGCGCTGTGCGGCCCCGGTGTGAGCAGCACGATCCGCGAATTCTTGCGAGCCGGGCTGAGCGCCTGCATGCTCTGCAACAGCGCGCGGTACGCGGACGCGAGCCGCTGCACGCGCAGCCCGCGAAACCCGCGCGGAAAGAGCCGCGACACGATCAGGCGGTTTTCGAGGAGGTAGCCGAGGCCGGCCGCGCCCTGCGTGTGCTGGGCGACGATCCGCCACTGCCCGTCCGGGCCGCGCGCAAGGTCGAACGCGACGACGTGCAGCCAGGTATCGCCCGGCACGCGCGCGCCGCGCATCGCGCGCAGGTAGCCGGGATGCCCGGTGACGAGCGCGGGCGGCAGCAGCCCGCGTTCGAGGATCGTCTGCGGCCCGTACAGGTCGGCCAGTGTCGCGTTGAGCAGCCGCACGCGCTGCAGCACGCCGCGCTCGATCGCGACCCAGTCCTCGGGCGTGACGATCAGCGGCAGCAGGTCGAGCGACCACGGGCCGGCCGCGCCGTCGCCGGCGCGCTGCTCGTGCAGTTGATAGAACAGGCCGTTCTCGCGCATGCGCCGGTGCAGCGCGTCGGCGCGGCGATCGAGGTCGGCCACGCCGTCGCTGCCGATCGACGTGAAGAAGCTGCGCCACGCGGGCGCGAGCGCAGGCGCGTTCAGGCCGGCCGCGCTGCCGCGCAGTTCGTCGTAGCGGCCGGCGGCAGCCGGCGCCGCAAGCGCGGCGGCCAGTTCCGCGGCATCCGGCTGCGCGCCGGTATCGAAAAGCGTGGGCATCGCGTCGAGGGCGGCGAGATGATCGGTGTCAATGGGCGGCACGATGTCGTTCCGTCGTCAGGGCGCGGCCGCGCACGCGCGCCGCCACCCGGGCGGCGGGGCGCGGCGCGCGGCCGCAATCTGCCCGCATCCTAGCATTCCGGCGGGGCCGCCAGCGACCGAAACCGCCGGGTATCGCGAACCGCGCATCGTCATCCGCGTCGTCATCGTCCGGTCACGGCCGCCGCAGGTCGAGCGTGAACGGGAATTCGCGGCTCGGCGCGGCCGCCGCGACATCCATCCGCCCCGGCGTATGCCCCATCTCGACGAAGCGTGCAAGCCGGCGGCTCTCGGCTTCGTACGCATTGACCGGGAACGTCGCGTAGTTGCGCCCGCCCGGATGCGCGACGTGATAGCGGCAACCGCCGAGCGAGCGCTGCAGCCACGTATCGACGATATCGAACGTGAGCGGCGCGTGCACGCCGAGGGTCGGATGCAGCGCGGACGGCGGCGACCACGCCTTGTAGCGCACGCCCGCGACGTATTCGCCGACGGTGCCGGTCGGCTGCAGCGGCAGCGCGCGGCCGTTGACCGTCACGACGTGCCGGTTGTCGTTCAGCCCCGTTACGCGCACTTCGAGCCGTTCGACCGACGAATCGACGTAGCGCACCGTGCCGCCGGGCGCGCCCTCCTCGCCCATCACGTGCCACGGCTCCAGCGCGCCGCGCAGCGACAGCTCCATGCCGTTCACCGCGATCTGGCCGAACAGCGGGAAGCGGAATTCGAAGTGCGGCGCAAACCACGCCGGATCGAACGCGAAGCCGGCGTCGCGCAGTTCGGTCAGCACGTCGTCGAAATCCATCTGAAGAAACGCGGGCAACATGAAGCGGTCATGCAGCGCGGTGCCCCAGCGCGTGAGCGGCGTCGTGTACGGCGCGGCCCAGAAACGCGCGACCAGCGCGCGCAGCAGCAATTGCTGCACGATGCTCATCCGCGCATGCGGCGGCATCTCGAACGCGCGCAGTTCGAGCAGACCGAGCCGGCCGGTCGACGAGTCCGGCGAATACAGCTTGTCGATGCAGAACTCGCTGCGGTGCGTGTTGCCGGTCACGTCGATCAGCAGGTTGCGCAGCACGCGGTCGACGAGCCACGGCGGCATGTCCTGCCCGAACAGCAGCTTGTTGCGCTGGATCTCGGCGAACGCGATGTCGAGCTCGTAGAGCTGGTCGTTGCGCGCCTCGTCGACGCGCGGCGCCTGGCTCGTCGGCCCGATGAAGAGCCCGGAGAACAGGTAGGACAGCGACGGATGGTTGTGCCAGTACGCGATCAGGCTCGCGAGCAGGTCCGGGCGGCGCAGGAATGGGCTGTCGGCCGGCGTCGCGCCGCCGAGCACGAAGTGGTTGCCGCCGCCCGTGCCGACGTGGCGGCCGTCGACCATGAACTTCTCGCTGCACAGCCGCGACTGCCACGCGGCGTCGTACAGGAATTCGGTGTGATCGACGAGTTCGTCGAAGTTGCTGGCCGGATGAATGTTCACCTCGATCACGCCGGGATCGGGCGTCACCTGCAGCAGCTTCAGCCGCGCGTCGCGCGGCGGCGGATAGCCTTCCAGGACGAGCTTCACGCCCAGCGCGTGCGCGGTCAGCTCGATCGCGCCGAGCAGCTCGAGATAATCCTCGAGCGCGGCCAGCGGCGGCATGAACAGGTACAGGATGCCGTTGCGCACTTCGACGCACAGCGCGGTGCGCGTGATCCACGCGGCCGATTCGAAGCGCTCGGGCTGGCGACCCGGGTCGCGCGCGGCCGGCCGGCCGTTGCCGGCCGTGCCGTCGTCGCGCCACTGCATCACGGTCTGCGCGGATGCCTCGCGATGCACGCCGGACAGGTAGCGCGGCGCATCGGCCGGCCCTGCGTAGCGCGCGCGGATCGCAGCGGCATCCGGCAGCGCGTCACGCGGCGCGAACGGGTCGCGCTCGACGAGGTACGGATAGTCGGCGCGGCTCGCCCACGGCAGCGAATCGAGCGGCAACCGATAGCCCATCGGCGAATCGCCGGGCATCAGGTACATCCGCTCGTCGCGGAAGAACCACGGGCCCGTCTGCCAGCGCGGGCCGTCGAGGCCGGGCGCAGCTTCCGTACGCTTGACCGGCAGCACGTAGCCGACCACGCTGTCGAGCTGCTGCTCGAACACCTTGCGCAGCCGCGCGCGTTCGAGCTCGTCGTCGAGACGCGAGTCGAACGGGTCGACGTTGACCGGCAGCCGGCGCTCGCGCCACAGGTAGTACCAGACGTCCTCGTAGCCGGGCCGGATGAATTCGCCGGTCAGGTTCAGCCGCGCGGCGAGCGCGTCGATGAAGCGCTTCGCGTCGTCGGTCGTATACGCGGACGGCTCGCGCTCGTCGGCGAACAGCGACGGATCGTGCCATACGGGCTGGCCGTCCGCGCGCCAGAAGATCGACAGCGCCCAGCGCGGCAGTTGCTCGCCCGGGTACCACTTGCCCTGCCCGAAATGCAGGAAGCCGCCGTCGCCGTATTCCGCGCGCAGCCGCTGCACGAGTTCGGTTGCATAGCCGCGCTTGGTCGGGCCGAGCGCGTCGGTGTTCCACTCGGCGCCGTCGCGATCGTCGATCGACACGAAGGTCGGCTCGCCGCCCTGCGTGAGCCGCACGTCGCCGGCCGCGAGCGCGCCGTCCACCTGTGTGCCGAGCGCGAGCACGCCGTCCCACTGCGATTCCGTGTACGGCTTCGTCACGCGCGGCGATTCGTACACGCGCGTCACGGTCATCTCGTGCTCGAACGACACCTCGCACTCGTCGATCAGCCCCTCGACCGGCGCGGCGCTGGTCGGCTGCGGCGTGCAGGCCAGCGGAATGTGGCCCTCGCCGGCGAGGAGACCCGAGGTCGGGTCGAAGCCGATCCAGCCGGCACCCGGCAGGTACACCTCGCACCACGCATGCAGGTCGGTGAAGTCGACCGACGTGCCGCTCGGGCCGTCGAGCGATTTCACATCGGGCGTCAGCTGGATCAGGTAGCCCGACACGAAGCGCGCGGCGATGCCGAGATGACGGCACAGCTGCACGAGCAGCCACGCGCTGTCGCGGCACGAGCCCGAGGCCAGTTCGAGCGTCTGCTCGGGCGTCTGCACGCCCGGCTCCATCCGCACGAGATAGCCGATGTCGTGCTGCAGTTGCTGGTTCAGCGCGACGAGGAAGTTCACGGTGCCGGCCGGCGTGCGGTCGACGCCGTCGAGATACGCGCGGAACAGCGGCGACGCGCTCGTCTGCGGATCGCACACGAGATACGGCGCGAGCTCGGTCTTCAGCGCGTCGTCATAGCTGAACGGGTACTGCTCCGCGCTGGCTTCGAGGAAGAAGTCGAACGGGTTGTACACCGACATCTCGGCGACGAGATCGATCGTGATCTCGAAGTGCTCGGTGCGCTCCGGAAACACGAGCCGCGCGAGATAGTTCGAGAACGGGTCCTGCTGCCAGTTGATGAAGTGCTGCGCGGGCTCGACCGTCATCGAATACGCGAGGATCGGCGTCCGGCAGTGCGGCGCGGGCCGCAGGCGCACGACCTGCGGGCCGAGGTTGACGAGCCGGTCGTAGCGATAGCGGGTGGTGTGATGCAGCGCGACGTGGATGGACATGGGAGCTCGGTTCGGGTTGGGCCAGCCGCGCGCCGCGTCGCGCTCGATGCGACGCGGCACCCCGGCCTGGCGGATTCGGCGAAAACGTGCGCGAGGTCAGACGAGCTCGGGCGTCTGCACGACGCTGATCTCGACACCGACGGCCGTCGCGCCGAGCCCCGTCACCGGCTGCGCGTCGCGATAGTCGAGGCCGACCGCGATGCGCACGTAGCGCTCGTCCGGGCAGCGATTCATGAACGGATCGAACCCGACCCAGCCGAGCCCTTCCACATACGCCTCGGCCCACGCATGGCCGGCCGGCTGCTGCGTCAGCCCGGCCGCCTGCGACTGCGCGCCGTGCGCCGGCTGCGGCATTCCCTGCGACTGCGACTGCGATTGCGACTGGGACTGTGACTGCGACTGCGCCGCATGCGACGCGCCGAGCACCTGCTGCATGCCCTCGCCGCTCTGCAGCGCGAGCGCTTCTTCCTGCTCGACGTCGCCCGCGTTCTGCTTCGCGTCGGCGATGCGTTGCATCGCGCTGTCCGCCAGCACGTAGCCCGAGATATAGCGCGCGGGAATCTTCAGCACGCGCGCGGCCGCGATGAACGCATGCGCATGGTCGCGGCTCGTGCCCTCGCCGCTTTGCAGCGCGGTTTCCGCGTCGACGGGGGCGTCGGCGGCCAGGTTCGGTGCATACGCGATGCGGTCGTGCACTTCCGTCATCAGCCAGTGCAGCGCGTCGAGGCTGTGCGGCTCGATCGGCAGCGCTTGCGCCAGCGCACGCACGGTGTCGCCGGCCTTCGTCAGCGCCGTTTCGCGCTCGAAGATCCACGGCGGCGCATAGCCTTCAGGATGACCGAGTATGCCCGCGCGGTCCTGCGTCTCGACGACGCCGGCCGCGATGACGACGATCTCGGCCTTCGCGCCGCGGTCGTGCCGCACGAGGTCGATCCGGTTGCCGAGCCCGTCGGCATAGGACAGCGACGGCTCGACGCCGTCGATCGTGACCTGCCACGCGCGCACCGTCTGCCCGGGGCCCGACTGCGGGCGCAGCCGCAGCCGTTGCAGCGCATGGGTGGCTTGATCGTCGAACTGATAACGCGAGATGTGTCGGATGGCGAGTCGCATGGCAAGTCTCAGTCGAAGTTGTAAGCCTGGGCGATTTCGAGCCCGAGGCTGTTGTTGCGGCCGATGAAGTCGGTCAGGAACTCGTGCAGGCCACTCTTGAAGATCCGCTCGACCGAGGTGTCGGACAGCATTTGCAGGATCTTCGTGGCCGTGTCGTGACACGGGTGTGTCACACCGTAATCCTTTGCGAGCAGGTTCAGGCTCGACACGACGCGCCCGTAGCAATAACGCAGCGAACGCGGCATGCGGCCGTTCAGGATCAGGTAGTCGGCGATGTTCATCGGCTTGTACTGCACGTCGTACACCCAGCGGTACGAACGGTGCGCGGCGACGCAGCGCAGGATCGTCTCCCACTGGTAGTTGTCGAGGATCGTGCCGACGTGCGACACCGACGGCAGCAGCAGGTGGTATTTCACGTCGATGATCCGCGCGGTGTTGTCGGCGCGCTCGACGAACGCGCCGATCTGCGCGAAATCGAAGATCTCGTTGCGCAGCATCGTGCTGTAGAAACTGCCGAGGATCAGCGCGGTTTCGCGCTTCACCTGGTCGAGCACGGCCGGCAGTTCGCTCTCCGGCACCGGCTGCGCGAGCGCGCGGCGCAACGCGAGCCACGCGCCGTTCACGCTCTCCCATGCCTCGCGGGTGAGCGCCGTGCGCACCATCCGCGCGTTCGAGCGCGCGGCGTCGATGCACGACAGCACGCTCGACGGGTTGTCGCGGTCGCGCAGCAGGTAGTCGGTCACGGTATCGGCCGCATACGCGTCGTATTTCTGCCGGTAGCCGTCGTCCGTGCCCGAGCTGACGAGCACCGACGACCATTCGGCCGGCGCGTCGGACGTGCGCGTGAGCGCCATCCGCAGCCCGGCATCGACGATGCGCGCGATGTTCTCCGCGCGCTCGATATAGCGGTACATCCAGTAGAGACCGCTTGCAGTACGTCCCAGAAGCATCTCGTGTCCACTCCGTCTTCGTTCGGTTGGCGCCCCGGTCGCGGGGCGCGCGGTCGCGTCCGGCTCAGTCGGCCAGCACCCAGGTGTCCTTGGTGCCGCCGCCCTGGCTCGAGTTGACGACGAGCGATCCCTCCTTCAGCGCGACGCGCGTCAGCCCACCCGGCGTGATGCGGATGCGATCCGACACCAGCACGAACGGCCGCAGGTCGACGTGGCGCGGCGCGAGGCCGGCTTCGGTCAGGATCGGCGTCGTGGACAGCGCGAGCGTCGGCTGCGCGATGTAGTTCGCGGGGCGCGCGCGCAGCTTCGCGGCAAAGGCTTCGAGCTCGGCTTTCGACGCGCACGGCCCGACCAGCATCCCGTAGCCGCCCGAGCCGTGCACTTCCTTCACGACCAGTTCGTCGAGATGGTCGAGCACGTATTTCAGGCTGTCGGCCTCGCCGCAGCGCCAGGTCGGCACGTTCTCCAGCAGCGCCTTGCGGCCCGTGTAGAACTCGACGATCTCCGGCATGTACGAGTAGATCGCCTTGTCGTCGGCGATGCCGGTGCCGGGCGCGTTCGCGATCGTGATGTTGCCCGCGCGGTACACGTCCATGATCCCCGCGACGCCGAGCACCGAATCGGGGCGGAACGTGAGCGGATCGAGGAACGCGTCGTCGACGCGGCGATACAGCACGTCGATCGGCTGGAAGCCTTCGGTCGTGCGCATCGCGACGCGGCCGTCGATCACCTGCAGGTCGCTGCCCTCGACGAGATGCACGCCCATCTGGTCGGCGAGGAACGAATGTTCGTAGTACGCGGAATTGTGGATGCCGGGCGTGAGCACGGCGACGGTCGGGTTGTCGGCGTTGCCGCCCGGCGGGCACACGGCCGCGAGCGACTGGCGCAGCATCTGCGGATAAGTCTCGACCGGGCGCACCTTCACCTGCTGGAACAGCTCCGGGAAGAGCTGCATCATCGTCTCGCGGTTTTCCAGCATGTACGACACGCCGGACGGCGTGCGCGCGTTGTCCTCCAGCACATAGAATTCGTTCTCGCCGGTGCGCACGATGTCCACGCCGATGATGTGCGTGTAAACGTTGCCGGGCGGCCGGAAATCGATCATTTCCGGGATGAACGCTTCGTTGTGCGCGATCAGGTGCTTCGGCACGATGCCCGCGCGCACGATTTCCTGGCGGTGGTAGATGTCGTCGAGGAACGCGTTGAGCGCCATCACGCGCTGCTCGATGCCGAGCGACAGCCGGCTCCATTCGGCGCCCGAGATGATGCGCGGGACGATGTCGAACGGAATCAGCCGCTCGGCGGCCTCCGCGTCGCCGTAGACGGCGAACGTGATGCCCGTCTTGCGGAACACGCCTTCCGCGTCGTAGGCCTTCTGGGCGAGGCTCGCGGGATTCTGCGTGTCGAGCCACTGCTTCAGGCGCGCGTAGGGCGCCCTTACCATGTCGCCGGATTGCAGCATTTCATCGAATGGCTTCATCGATCTTTTCTCCATCGATCGTTTTCCCCGGCATTGCGCATGCCGGACCGGCGTAATGAATGCTTTGCAAGGAACGTGCCTTGCGCGATCCCCTCGATATCCCCCCGTTTTTGCGCCGCGCCGGGCACGCCCGCGCGGCATTGCGCACCATCACGGTGCAGCGCCCGACGCGACGGGCGACGACGGTGCGTCGCCGGCGCGCACGGTTCATGCTGCGCCGCGTCTTTCGAACATAGTTCCCCCGCGTGTCACGAATGTGCAATCTGCACTGCACAAAAAAACGGCCCGCCCGCGCATCGGACCACCGGAACGAAAGAACGGGAAGGCGGGCCGGCACGCGCACGGCGCAACCGGCCCTGGGGGAAGTACCGTCTGCGGCCGCACCGGCAGTTCGACGCGATGAACTGTCCGGTTAAGCCGGGTCCGGCACCTCAACGCTATGCAGCCGTAATCCCGCCGACAACGCCCATGCATATTTCGACTGACACCCATCGAAAAAAAACATCGGGTCGAGCGGCGCGAGGCGCGGTACGCTAGAACGTTCGTGCAGCAAACGGTGCCGCCGCCTTTCAGGCGCCCGACTATAAAAAGCGAAGATCGAAATGGAAGCAAAGTGGCTGGAAGATTTCCTGAGCCTTGCGGATACCAAGAGCTTTTCCCGGGCCGCGCGTAACCGGCACCTCACGCAATCGGCATTCAGCAGACGAATAGCGGCACTCGAAACCTGGATGGACGCGAAGCTGGTGGATCGGAGCATCAACCCGATCACGCTCACGCCAGCCGGCCAGATGTTCCGCGGGCTCGCCGCGGACATCCTGCGCAGCATGTATGCGGCGCGCAATCTCGTGAACGGCTACGACCAGTTCGCGGCCAGCGACCAGGTCGTGCGTTTCGCGGTGGCCCACACGCTCGTCTTCACGCTGTTTCCCGAATGGCTCAAGCAGCTCAACGGCGAGGTCGGCCACGTCACCGCACGCGTCAACGCGGTGAACGTGCCGGAAGGCGTGCAGCAGCTCGTCGAAGGGGAATGCGACCTGCTGCTCGGCTATCACCATCCGCAGCTGCCGATCGTGCTCGACCCGAATCACTTCCCGTTCGTCAGCCTCGGCGTCGAGCGGATCCTGCCCGTGTCGACACCCGATGCGCGCGGCAAGCCCGTGTTCCAGTTGCCGGGCACCCCCGATGCACCGCTGCCGCTGCTCGCGTATTCGTCGGGCGCGTTTCTCGGCAACATCGTCGAGATGCTGCTGCTGAATGCCACCGAGCCGTACATGCTGCACCGCTGCTTCGAGACGCACATGTCCGAGGCCCTGAAGGGCATGGTCGTGGCCGGGCACGGGATCGGCTGGCTGCCGGAAAGCTGCGTCGCGAAGGAACTCGCGGAAGGCACGCTCGTGTGCGCAGGTTCCGGCGACTGGATCACCGAGCTCGAAATCCGCCTGTACCGATCGGCCCGCAAGCGCGGGCTCGCGGCCGAGCAACTGTGGACCTACATCATGAACCGGCCGCGCACGGCGGTCGACGGTGCAGCCGGCGCGGCCGAACCCGCGGCCGCACCGGCGATGCGCATCGCCCGGCGCAGCGCGGGCGGCAGCCGCTGATCGTCGCGTTCGCGTCGTTCCCGCGGACGACGCGAACGCAAGCACGGTTGGCGACAATCCGGTGTGCGCATCCATTCGCGCCGCGTCGCTTCCCGGATTACACGCCCCGCTTTCCGGTAGCAAGCAACGATCCCGCTTTAGCCTGAAAAATGACCGTGCCGGACGCGTAATCGATATCAGATGATTCGCAATCGTTTGCATCCCGTGGATGAACTTTTTACGTCCGGCATTGCACATCGGCATTTTCCGTCTGATTATCAGGACAGAAATACCCTGTTACAGAACAAATTAAAAGTTTCGATTTACCTGTAACAATCTAAAATACCAACAACGCCTCCCCCGCATTTCATATCGTGCGACCTGTATCTGGATCGATTTCAATTTTTCCGGAACACAGCCGCAAAAATTCCTTTTATCAGTCGTTATTTTTCGGCACGAATGGCGATACGTCCGACGTGATTCAATGCGTGGCGGATCATCGCTACCGACTAGCAATATTCATATTCGGCAATATCGACTTTCTTCATAGTTAATGGAATCATACGAATCCGTCGCAATCCTATTTAAATAGGATATTTAACGTCGTCCCATTCAGGCCACACGCGGTTGTTGGTTCAAAGTCCATCGTGTATCAATAGCGTGTCGCAAAAAGAACGTTGGCAAATCTGACTCGGAATAAATGCTCGCCATTGATTCCGGACGGGAGGTTGCAATGTCTTCCTCGTTTCGACAGCATGCTCGCCCTTTGCTGAGCGTCTTCATCTGCGCGCTCAGCATGAATGCGATGGCCCAGACGCTCGCGTCCCAGCCGTCCGCGTCCGCGCCCGCCCCTGCATCCGGCCCGGGTGCGGATCGCTACGTCATTTCGTATATCTGCGGCGATGCGCGGATCGACGGTACGGCACCGCTACCGCCCGACGGACGGCCGTACAACCTGGGCGTGTCGTTTGCTTCAGCCAAGACGGGGCAGCCGCTCGCCAACGTCCAGGTGCGCCTGCGGCGACATGGCCGCGTGCTCGTCGAATTCAATGCATCGGGGTCGCGTTGCCTGTTCAGCGTGCCCGATGCGAGCTACCGGGTCGAAGGAACCTATCAGGGCGCGACCCAGTTCGCGATCGTCGAAACGGGTGCGCTGACCACGCAGTTGAAATGGTGAGCGCCACCTGAGCGAACCGCATCACGTCTTACACCACAACGTATCGAATCGAGGAGACATGAATGACTCGTGCAGAACGACAGGACGGCTCGCCCGCCCACCAGCCGAAACCCTCCTGGGGTCCTGGAAAGAACGCGGCGCTCAGCTTCGCCGCATTCGCCGCGATCTTCGGCCTCTTCGCGTACGCCGAACGGGACACGACGGTCGGCCATGCGAGCGTGACGCACGACATCTCCGGCGCGATCGGAACCGCCGTCGGGAAAACCCGCAACGCGATCATGGCCCTTGCCTCGCACGCACCCGCAACGGGCACGTCCGGAACATCGGCCGAGCCCGGGGCAGCCTCGACACGCACGCCGGCCTCGCCGCCCGCGCCGCCGTCGCAGGTTGCGTCGACGTCGGCCGCGCCCGAGGTATCCACCGTGCCGCCCGTCTCGCTCGCGGTCGAACCGAAAGCCGCGCGGCAGCCCGCCCCCCAAGCCGTCGTGAAACAGCGGCAGTCGGCGCATGCGCCGCCCGTGACGCTCGCGGCCGGTACGCATGCGGCATCGGCCAACGGTCGCGCCGCCACGCGGCACGGCGCCGCGCACCGTGCGCAGCGTGCCGAAGCGCTGGCCGGCACGAGCAGGCGCATGGACTTCGCGCCCAAGCCCCGGCCGGACGGCAGCGACACCATGCGCATGCAGACGGCCAGCATCACGCACGCGGAGCTGGAAAGCGCGCGTGCGCTGGCGAAGGCGCGCTCGTGCGCGGTGATCGACGAATGGGACTGCGTGGAACAAAACGCGAGCCGGGCACTCGCGATCGACCCCAAGAACAGCGAATCGCGTGCATTGCTCGGTCAGGCGATCCGCAACCGGCTGTAAGTCGGGTCCGCATCGCCGGGCACTCGCAGCCCGGCCGCGCGACGTGCGGCGACGTGCGTCGTCACACGGACAACCGACGTGATCGTGTCAATAGGAGGACACCTCGTGGACAACAATCGGAAACAACAATGCACCACCGTCGCTCCGTCCAACCGACGGCTCCTCCTGCATGCGCCGCTGGTGTTGCTGCTCGTCGCGTCCGGCCCCTGCTTCTCCGCCGACGGCGATCCGGAAACGGGCCGCGTCAACGAATTCGCCGGGACCCACGGCGCCCCGGACGCGGTGCCGCGCGGTGGGCAGCCGATGGTCGTGTCGATCCAGATTGCCCAGGCCGAGGTGGCCCCGCCCCCTCATGAGCCGACGCCGATCGCGCGGGCGTCGGATGCGTCGATGCAGATCGCGCAGGCATCGACCCCGCAGCAGCCGACCCTGCCGACCACGGTCGTGGTGGAACCGGAGGCGCCGCCATCGAGCGCCGCCGCGCCGGGTGCACGTTCGCCGGAGACGGTGAACACGCCAGCACCGGTCGCGCAGACATCGACCGCGCCGATGCTGCTTGCGCAGGCCGAGAACGCCCGCCCGCCCGAAGCACCGACGCCTGCCGCCTCGACGGCGTCCGACGCGTCCGCATCCCCTTCGCCGGCGCCGGTCGCGCCGCCTTCGGACACCCCGCCGAAGATCGAACGACCCGCACCCGCCATGCCGCCGCTTGCGCCGACGCAAACCGCGCAGGTCTCCGGCACCCCGATGCCGAATTCGCCCGCGCCCGTTCCCCAGATGCCGGGCTCGCCGCCGCCGTCGTCCCCGGCGCCGAACTCGCAAACGCCCGGCGCCCAGCTGCCCGGCGAGCCGACACAGCGATCGCAGGGCCCGGACGTCGAAACACCGAATGCCCAGGCGCCGAATCTGCGTACCGCCGACGTCGAGACCGTGCGCAACGACGTGTTCGGCCTCGCGGCGAGCGGCGGCGCGGTCAAGGCGCTCGACGAAGCGAAGGCCCGCCCCGATGCGTTCTCCGCCGTCGACATCGCGCAACTGGAAGAACTGTCGATTCGCCAGCAGGTGCGCGGCGGCCGCGACAAGTCGCGCTCGATGACGAGCCCCGACCGCTTCGACGGGATCGACAACGCGCTGCGCGCGGCAGACGACCTCGACAAGCGGATACCGGCCACGCCCGAGTACACGCCGGTCAGGACTGCGCTCGCGGGCGACCGGACGATCGCCCTTGCGGCACGCGGCGACATGAAGCAGGCCGTCGCGACGTTCGAGACGATTCCGTCCAACGCGGAAATCTCGATCGACGCGCTGGCAGCCGTGGGCGACGCCTACCTGTACCTGAGCGAACCGGTCAAGGCGAATGCCGTGTACCAGCGCGCACTGAAGCAGGCGACCGCGTCACCGACGGATCGCGCGACCCGCGGCTTCCAGTACGGCGAGCGCACGCGTCCGATCGAACTGCGCGAAGGGCTGTTCTGGTCGTACGTCGACCAGGGACGCGCTGCGGACGCAAAGCAGGCGCTCGACGACATGGGCGCGACGCTTCCGCCGGCCAAGCAGGTGACCAACGTCGGTCCCGGAGAAAGCGACTATCTGCGCTACTACCGGCTGCGTGCGCAATACCTGATCTTCACGGGTCACCCCGATGAAGGGATCGCCGCACTCGAAGAGCTCGAGAAGGAGGTGCCGTTCAACGCGGAGGTGCGCGCCGCGCATGCCGACGCGGTGTCCGGCCAGGCGCATCCGCGCCAGGCGATCGCGATGTATCGCGCGTCGCTGACCGACCACCCCGACAGCGTCGAGATGCTCGCGGGCCTCGGTCGCGCATCGCTCACGGCCGACGACTACGCGACCGCGAAGTACGTCGACCAGACGCTGGACAACACGTTCCCGGACAGCGGCGCCGTGCGGGGCTTCAAGCGCGACTACAACGCGTACCGCAGCCCGGTGTTCACCACCGACCTGAGCTTCGAGCACGGCAACAGCGCACTGGCCGACAACAGTTTCACGTCGGACAGCTACCTCTATTCGCAACCGTTCGGCGACAACTGGCGGGTCTTCGCGCACACGTTCTACGGCCATGCGCAAACCGACGGCGGCAGCGTCAGCCGCACGCGCACGGGCATCGGCGGCGACTACCGGCACGGGCCGCTCACCGTGCTGGGCGAAGTCACGCGCTCGCTCGGCGGGGACGGACGCACGGGCGGCCGCGGATCGATCGCGTACGCGCTGAACGACTACTGGACGGTCAGCGGCGGGCTCGACTCCAACGACAACTCTCTGCCGTGGAAGGCGTACGCCGCGCACATCTGGGGCCGCTCGGCGAACGTGTCGGTGGTGTATCGCCAGAACGACCGTCGCGAGGTCAAGCTGAGCTACGGCGTGAGCCGCTACAGCGATTCGAACTTCCACCAGGAGATCTCGGCGACCGCCACGCAGCGCGTGTACACGACCGCCACCCAGCAGGTCAACGTATCGCTGGATCTCGGCACCAGCAGCAACACGCGAAAGGACGCGCCCTACTTCAGCCCGGGTCGCGACTACGCGGCCGCGGCAACCGTCATGCACCAGTTGACGCTGTGGAAGAAGGGCGACATGGGGCTGCAGCAGCGCGTCTCGGTGTCCGGCGGCATGTACAACGAGCGCGGCTTCGGCACCAGCGCCCTGTGGAGCGCGCGCCTCGAGCACGCGTGGACCTTCAAGCACGACATCACGCTGAGTTACGGCGTGGAGGTCAGCAGCCACGCGTACGACGGCCAGCGCGAACGCTCCGAAACCGGCTTCATGTCGGTCAACCTGCCGTTCTAGCAAGGAGATCGAGCAATGCTGCAATCCAGACGGACCTTCATGTGCGGATGCATGGGCGCATTTGCCGCCTGTTCGCTGTTTCCGGGCGTGACCAATGCCAGGATGATCGACCTGCTTCCACCGTCCGATCCGGCCGACGGCAAGACGTTTCGCGTGATCTGCATGCATGACGTGCGCGACAACCTGATGGCGTCGTTCAACTCCGGTACGGCGATGGTCGACGCGTTCGCCGTCGATACCGGCACGCTGACCGCCATCTTCTCGTGGCTGCAGACCAACAACTATCACACCATCACGGTCAAGCAGATCGAGGAGTCGCGGCACGGCGGCAAGCCGCTGCCGCCGCGCTCGGTGCTGCTCACGTTCGACGACGGCTTTCGCAGCCACTACACGAAAGTGCTGCCGCTGCTCGAGCGCTTCAAGTATCCGGCGGTGATGGGCCTCGTCACCGCGTGGATCGACACCCCGCCGGATACGCCGATCCGCATCAGCGACAAGGTCCAGGTGCCGCGCGACTATTTCCTGTCGTGGGACGAGGTGAAGAAGCTCGGCCAGTCGCCGTTCGTCGAGCTCGGTTGCCACACCCACAACCTCCATCACGGCGCGGTCGCGAATCCGCAGGGCAACGAATTGCCGGCGACCACGTCGCATCTCTACCTGCAAGACCAGAAACGCTATGAAACCGACGCCGAATTCCACGCACGCGTGCACGACGACCTGCAGACTTGCGTGCGGCAGATCCGCGAACGCACGGGCATCGTCGCACGGTCGATGGTGTGGCCATACGGCGCGGAAAACCAGCCGGTGCGCCAGATCTCGACGTCGCTCGGGATGGACATCCAGTTCAGTCTCGATGCCGGCCCGAATACGCCGGACGTGCCGCTGGACCGGCTGCGGCGGATCCTGATGATGTACGACATCGACATCGGCGGGTTCGAGCGCTCGATGCGCGAGCCGGCGTCGAACCGCGGCGACGTCGACGTGCCCGAGCGCATCGTGCAGGTCGACCTGGACCAGGTCTACGATCCGGACCCCGCGCGGCAGGAAGCGAATCTCGGCAAGCTGATCGAGCGCATCTACCGGATGCAGCCGAAATCGGTGTACCTGCAGGCGTATGCGGACCCGAAAGGCACCGGCGTGGCCGAATCCGTGTATTTCCCGAACCGGCACCTGCCGATGCGCTCCGACCTGTTCTCGCGTGCCGCGTGGCAGCTCAACACGCGCGCCAACGTGCAGGTGTATGCCTGGATGCCGGTGCTCGCGTTCCGGCCGCCGGCCGACAAGCTGCGCGGGCTCGAGGCCGTGAGCGCCTACGGCGGCGCGCCGGCGCGCGAGAACGGCACGCGCACGTTCCGGCTGAGCCCGTTCGATCCGGATGCGCGGCTGATGATCCAGCAGGTCTATGAGGATCTCAGCAAGCACGCATCGTTCAGCGGCATCCTGTTCAGCGACGACGCGGTGCTCGACGACTACGAGGATGCGGGCCGGCACGCGCTGCGCATCTATTCGCAGTGGGGGCTGCCGGCCGACGTCGGCAAGATCCGCGAGAACCCCGACCTGCTGAAGCGCTGGACGCGCCAGAAGTCGCGCTACCTGATCGACCTGACCAAGCAGCTGGAACAGATCGTGCTGGCCCACCAGAACGTGGGCGACGTGCTGACCGCGCGCAACATCTTCGCGATGCCGGTGCTCAAGCCCGAATCGGAAGCGTGGTACGCGCAGAACTACGACGATTTCCTCGCGACCTACGACTACGTCGCGCTGATGGCGATGCCGTACATGGAGCAGGCGAAGGATCCTCAAGGCTGGCTGGACCAGCTCGTGAAAGCCGTGCACGCGAAGCAGCGCGGGCTGCAGCGCACCGTGTTCGAACTGCAGTCGTACGACTGGCACGCACAGAAGCCGGTGCCGGCCAGCACGCTGCTCGCGCAGATGCGACGGCTGCGCAGCGAAGGCGCGGTGAATTTCGGCTACTACCCGGACAACTTCCTGAACGGGCAGCCGGAACTCGACGCGATGCGCGACGTGATGTCGCTGAAGTCCCGCCTCGACCCAACCTCGATCAACGCGCTGATGCAACAACATACGCAGGGGACGAAGACGCCATGACCACCCACAGCATCATCCAGCGCCTGCAGGATTTCGTCTTCTACTACCCGTTCTTCATGTCGTACCTGTGGATGATCGGCGGCGTCGTGCACTACTTCCTGCTCGAGGAAGGCCGCGAGCTGTCCACGCGAACGATCGCGTCGAGCGGCATTCCGAAGATCTCGATCGTCGTGCCCTGCTTCAACGAAGCCGCGAACGCGCGCAGCGTGATCAGCCACCTGGACCGGATGCAGTATCCGAACTACGACATCATCGCGGTCAACGACGGCAGCCAGGATCGCACCGGCGAGATCCTCAACGAGCTGGCCGTCGAGATTCCACGGTTGCTCGTGATCCATCACGCGCGCAACGAAGGCAAGGCGGTCGGGCTCACGACCGCGGCGGCCGTGTCGAACGCGGAATACCTGCTGTGCATCGACGGCGATGCGCTGCTCGCGCATGACGCGATCGGCTGGATGCTCGAGCATTTCCTGACCGATCCGGGCGTCGGCGCCGTGACCGGCAACCCGCGCATCCGCACGCGCACGTCACTGCTCGGCCGCATGCAGGTCGGCGAATTCTCGTCGATCGTCGGGCTGATCAAGCGCACGCAGCAGGTGTACGGCCGCATCTTCACGGTATCCGGCGTGATCACGATGTTCCGCAAGACCGCGCTCGCCGACGTCGGCTACTGGAGCTCGGACATGCTGACCGAGGACATCGACATCAGCTGGAAGCTGCAGTGCCGCGACTGGCGCGTCGTGTACGAGCCGCACGCGCTGAGCTGGATCCTGATGCCCGAGACGGTGAAGGGCCTGTACCGGCAGCGGCTGCGCTGGTCGAAGGGCGGCATCCAGGTGCTGATGAAGTACGCGGGCACGCTCGCGCGGCCGACGCAGATGATGATGTGGCCGCTGTTCGCCGAGTACCTGATCGGCATCGCATGGGCGTACTCGATGACGTTCATCCTGCTGCTCGCGCTCATCAATGTCGTGTACCCGCTGCCGCAAGACTGGCACGTATCGGTCGTGCCGCACTGGCACGGCATGCTGCTGGTCGCCACCTGCATCCTGCAACTGATCATCGGCAGCATGATCGATCGTCGTTACGACGAAAAACTCCTGATGTATTTCCTGGACACCATCTGGTATCCCGTCGCCTTCTGGCTGATCAGCATGATCACCACCGTCGTCGCCCTGCCGGCGATCGTGCTGCGGGGCCGAGGCAAGCGGGCCGTATGGGTCAGCCCCGACCGAGGCATTCAACATGAAGAACGCGCCGATTATTGACCTTTCCCTGCGCGCACCGCGCGAACTGATCGCCGAGCGCGGTCGCATCATCGGGTCCGTGCTGACCGTCTGGTTCCGGCTCTTGCGGCCGGCGCTGGTGGGGGCCGTGTGGGCATCGATCTGCATCTACACGTACCGCTACCTGCTGCCGTTCAATCCGGCCGAGATGCCGATCGAGCAGATGGTGTTCTACGCGACCAGCATCGCGCTCATCGCGGGCACCATCGTCATGTGGCTGATCGCCGGACGCGTCGTGCATCCGCTGGCCTACCGGCTGCGCGTGTCGAAGATACTGCGACGCTCGGCCAGCGCGAAGGTGCGCTCGGTGCCGCCGACCGTGCTGGCAAGCGCCCGCCGGCGCGGCGCGCGGCGCACGACGCGCATTCTCGTCGCGTCGCACGACGCGAACGGCTCGATTTCCGACATCGAATGGGTAGCCCACGCGGGGCCGCAGCCCCGCGAGTAGGTCAGCGGAGATGCGCCGCTGCGCACGGGGATGTCATTCGTGCGACGCGGCGTCACTCCAGATACCGCGCTGCCGCACTTTGCCGGCAGCCCGGCAACCTTTGTGGACGAGGTGAAACATGTGCGGAATCGTCGGAGCAAGCGGCCTGAACAATCAAGTGCCGCAACTGGTCAATGCGCTGAGCAGGCTCGAGTATCGCGGCTACGATTCGTGCGGCATTGCCGTACAGGACGAAGGCCGGCTGCGCAGTGAACGCACGTTGCGGCGCGTGACCGACCTGCAGGCCCGCGTGCTGACGCTGGGCCTCGAAGCGCAGACCTGCATCGCGCATACGCGCTGGGCAACCCACGGCGCACCATCCGAAATGAACGCGCATCCGATCATGTCGGGCGACACGATCGCGGTCGTGCACAACGGCATCATCGAGAACCACGACGCGCTGCGCGTGGAGCTGCGGGAGCGCGGCTATACGTTTCGCGGCCAGACCGACACCGAGGTGATCGCGCACCTGATCCACAGCCTCTATCGCGACGACCTGTTCGACGCGGTCGTGCGCGCCGTCAAGCGGCTGCACGGCGCGTACGCGATCGCGGTGCTGAGTGCGAAAGAGCCGCAGCGCCTCGTCGCCGCGCGCGCCGGCTCGCCGCTCGTGATCGGCATCGGCGCCGAGCAGAACTACCTCGCGTCGGACTGCGCGGCGCTCGGCGACCTGACCGACCGCTTCGTCTACCTGGAAGACGGCGACGTCGCGCTGATCACGCCGGACCGCATCGCCGTGGTCGACTCGGGCGGGCACGAGGCCCAGCGCCCGCTGTGCCATGTGAAGGCGCGCGAAGGCGACGCCGCGCTCGGCCCGTACCAGCATTTCATGCAGAAGGAGATCTTCGAGCAGCCGAAGGCGATCGCCAGCACGCTCGACGGCATCGACACGATTTCGCCGGCGTTGTTCGACGCGACCGACGGCACGCGCGCGCTGCTGTCGAGAGTGAGGAACGTGCTGCTGCTCGGCTGCGGCACCAGCTACTACGCGGGGCTGACCGCGAAGTACTGGCTGGAGGCCATCGCGGGCGTGCCCGCCCAGGTCGAGATCGCCAGCGAATTCCGCTACCGCGAGACGGTGGCCGATCCGCGCACGCTCGTCGTCGGCATTTCGCAATCGGGCGAGACGGCCGACACGATCGGCGCGATCGAGCAGGCGCGCGACATGGGCCAGGAACTGTCGATGGCGATCTGCAACGTGGCGACCAGCACGATCGCGCGCAACGCGCCGCTGCGGTTCCTGACGCGGGCCGGCATCGAGCTCGGCGTCGCGTCGACCAAGGCGTTCACGACGCAGCTCGTCGCGCTGTTCGTGCTGACGCTGACGCTCGCGCAGCTGCGCGGCCGGCTCGACGCGAAGCAGGTCGCGCTGCACCTGAAGCAGCTGCATGCGCTGCCCGAGCGCATCGGCCACGCACTCGCGCTCGAAACGCAGATCATGGGCTGGGCCACGAAGTTCGCACGTACCGAGAACGCGCTGTTCCTCGGGCGCGGCATTCATTTCCCGATCGCGATGGAAGGGGCGCTGAAGCTCAAGGAGGTGTCGTACATCCACGCGGAAGGCTATGCGGCCGGCGAACTGAAGCACGGCCCGCTCGCGCTCGTCACGAGCGCGATGCCGGTCGTCACGATCGCGCCGGACGACCGCCTGTTCCAGAAGCTGAAATCCAACATGGCCGAGGTACGCGCGCGCGGCGGGCGGCTCTACGTGCTGGCCGGCGACCAGCTCGGGATCGACGCCGACCGCGACACGCACCTGATCCGCGTGCGCGAATCGGGCGACGTGCTGTCGCCGATCGTCAACGTGATTCCGCTGCAACTGCTCGCCTATCACGTCGGCTGCGCGCGCGGAGCCGACGTCGACAAGCCGCGCAACCTCGCGAAATCGGTAACCGTCGAATGAAGGGTCGAACGCGCCCGGCACAGGCGGTCGCGCAGTGCGTCGCGGCCGCGCTGTGCGGCGCATGCGGCATCGTCACGGCGATGCCGCCCGCCTTCGCCGCCACGCCGGTCGTGCATACGGTCACCGTGCAGGGCACCCCTTCATCTCGCCCGGCCGTCGATCCGCGCAGCTTCATGCACGGCATCGGCGTGGCCGACGCCGGTAACGGCAAGCGCTGGGTGTTCTTCAGCAGCTCAGGTGTCGTGCCGCGCGGCGCGATGCGCGGCGGCAGCTGGCCGCATGACGTGTACGTCGGCGAATGGCTGCCCGGCAAGCCGAACCTGCTGCACGTCCGCACGTTCATCAGCCGCCCCGAGGCGCAGGAGCCCGTGTCGATCGCGCAGAACGCGCGCGGCGACATCTTCGTCACGTTCGAGGACGGCTGGAACGCGCCGCAGGAAGTCAGCCAGCGCTACGGCGTCTACCGCCGCGACCTGAAGCCGATCAAGCCCTATCCGAACGACGTCGAATCGGGCGGCCACTCGGGGCATGTCGCCACGGCGGCCGACCGCTTCGTCGTGTTCTATTCGGCCGACTGGATCGACGGCGGCGGCGTCGACAACCTCGGCACCGGCAACGGCGTGTACGTGAAAACCTACGACGCGGCCGGGCGCGTGCTGAACCATGTCGCGGTCGTGCCGCACCGCCGCGAGTGGTGGCCCATCGTCGCGGGCTCGCCGCACACCGCGCTGCTCGTGTGGCAGAAATACATCGAGGGCAGCACGGACGCGACGCTCGAATACGCGATGTTCGACCCGGTCACGGCGAAGCTGGACAAGCTGGGGACGCTGAACGACGCGATCCAGTACTACGTGTATTCGTCGGCTTACGTGCCGGAGATCGACCGCTTCATCGTCGTCACGACGACGGCGGACGATCGCGGCGTCGCGATGCTGATCGCGCCGGACGGCCGCCGCACGGCGACGCTCGACTGCCTGCCGGCGTCGGTGCGCGAATCCGGCATCGGGGTGTCCGGCACGCATGCGTACGTACCGAGCCGCGACGGGCGGCTGCTGACGCTGGCGCTCGGGCCGGCGGACATTTCGGTGAGCGGCGCGCAGCGTTCGCCGATTCCGTGGGGTTTGACCGGTATCGCCGGCTTCCCTGGGAGCGGCACCGCGATGCATTTCGTGTCGCTGACGCCGTCGGGCACGCGCGAAGCCGATTTCGAACCAGCCCGGGAAACGCCGATGCCGAAGAGCGCCGTGCCTTGTTCGAGTCATTGACAGTGGCTCTGTAGCGCGATCGCCGTGGACGCGGCGGGCCGGCATGCTCTCACCCCGGGCCGGGCCGTCGCCCCGCCTCTTCCGCCTCTTCCGCCTCTTCCGCTCCTTCCGCTCCTTCGGGCTCAATCCACGCCGCGTGATGCCGCATCCTTCCCTCTCACGACCCGACCGCCAGGCGCGCTGCCGCCAGCCGGTCCGATCATGACCGCCCCCCTTCCCGCGCCGCAGTCGCCAGCGCCGCGCGTACCGGATAGACTGTCGCCCGATTCCTTCCATCGGCCGCGGCGTCCGCCTCCTGTCGCCGCCGGAACGCCCTTTCCCGGAGAACGAATGCTGAAGCGCCGGTGGTTTTCGCTTTTGCTGCTGACGGTTTGCCTGATCGGACAACGCGCGTCGGCCCAGTCCGCGCTCGAACTCGAGACCGACGGCACGGCCCGCGCCCTCACCCGGCAGACGCTGCTCGCGCGCCCCGATGCCGCCGACATCCACGTGCCGCGCGACATCGCGTACGGCCGGCCGATGACGTTCCGCGCGGTGCCGTTCGCCGCGCTGCTCGGCGACAGGCTGCCTCCCGACGGCGTGCTCGAAACCCGCGCCGCCGACGGCTTCGCCGCGCAACTGCCGCTGGATCTCGTGCGCCGCCGCACGCCGGCCGGCGCCGTTCCGTGGCTCGCGATCGAGGATCCGGCGCATCCGTGGCCGAAGCTGCCCGGCAAGCAGGTCAGCGCCGGGCCGTTCTACCTGGTCTGGCTCGGGCCGGACGCGTCGTCGGTACGCGGCGAGCAGTGGCCGTACCAGATCGTGCGTGTCACGATCGAGTCGTCGCCGCTCGCGCGCTGGCCGTCGCTCGCCGTCGATGCCGCGCTACCCGCGAACGATCCGGCTCGCGCGGGCCAGCGCCTGTTCGTCACGCAATGCCTCGCGTGCCACCGCCTCGACGGCGCGGGCAGCAGCCACGCCGGCCCCGACCTGAACACGCCGATGAACCCGGTCGACTACTTCCAGCCGGCCGCGCTGCGCCGCTATATCCGCAACCCGGCGTCGGTGCGCGACTGGCCGGGCCGCAGCATGCCGGCGTTTCCGCCCGACCAGCTGAGCGACCGCGAGCTCGACCAGATCGTCGCGTATCTCGCTTATATGGCGCGGCGCAAGGCCGCCCAGTAACGCGCGGCTGAATCGAATGACTCGAGGAACGTTGATGACGTCAGGCGATACGCTGTTCACCATCGCACCGATCGATGCCGCGCAGACGCACCCGCTGCGCGCGATGATCCTGCTGAATGGCGATCTGGATGCGAGCGCGCTGGCCGGTGATCTTGCGCCGACGACGCTGCACGTCGGCGTACGCGACGCGTCGGGCATCGTCGCCGTTGCGTCGCTCTGCGAGGAGCTGCGCGAAGACGATCCTGCGCGACCGGCATGGCGGCTGCGCGGGATGGCCGTCCATTCTGCCGTCCGTGGCTTGGGCTTCGGGCGCGTGCTGGTGCAGGTTTGCGTGAGGCACGCGCAAGCGCGTGGGGCCGCGCTCGTGTGGTGCACGGCACGCGAGACCGCGTACCGGTTCTATGAAAAGCTCGGCTTCACGGCCGATGACGCGACGATCACGATGCCGGGGCGCACCGATACGGCGTTCCATGTGATGCGGCGGTATATCGATCGGCAATCGCCGGCGGGCTGACGCGAACCGCACGTTCGCGTGGTCAGGTGGAAAGCGACGCGGCCCGGCCTGGAGGGCACCCTCCCGCCGGACCGTCGCCGTCACACTCGGATTCAGGCTTCCTGCGCGCTCCGCAGCACCGCACGCAACAGCACGTCGGCGCCCGCCGCCGCCCATTCGGGCGTAATCGCTTCGGCTTCGTTGTGGCTCAGCCCGTCGACGCACGGCACGAAGATCATCCCCGTCGGCGCGACGCGCGCGACATAGCACGCGTCATGACCGGCGCCGGACACGATATCCATGTGCGACAGCCCGAGCGCCTGCGCCGCCTCACGCACCGTGTCGATGCAGCGCGGCGCGAACGGAATCGGCGCATACGTGAAGATCTGCTCGATCTGCGCACCGAGGCCCGTTTCGTCGGCCACCCGTGCAAGTTCCGCGCGCAGCGCCGCGTCGAGCTCGTCGAGCACCGCGTCATCGGGATGACGGAATTCGACGGTGAAGAAGCACCCGCCCGGCACGGTATTACGCGAGTTCGGCCGCGCCTCGATCATCCCGACCGTTGCCCGCGCGTACGGCGCGTAACGGCGGCCGAGCACTTCGACGAACGAGATCATCCGCGCGGCGCCGACCAGCGCATCGCGGCGGAATTCCATCGGCGTCGTGCCCGCATGTGCGTCGACACCGGTGAGCGTCACCTCGTACCAGCGCTGCCCCTGCCCGGCCGTGACGACGCCGATCGTCTTGCCGGCCCGTTCGAGAATCGCGCCCTGTTCGATATGCAGCTCGTACGCCGCATGCACCGGATAGCCGCCGACAGGCTCGGCACCCGCGTAGCCGATCCGCGCCAGTTCCTCGCCGATCGTCCTGCCTGCGCCATCGGTGCGCGACAGCCCGTATTCGAGCGTGTAGACGCCCGAGAACACGCCGGCCGACACCATCGCCGGCGCGAAGCGCGAGCCTTCCTCGTTGGTCCAGATCACGACGTCGATCGGGCGCTCGGTCTCGATGCCCGCGTCGTTCAGCGCGCGCACGACCTCGAGCCCGCCGAGCACGCCGTAGATGCCGTCGTAGCGGCCGCCCGTCGGCTGCGAATCGGCGTGCGAGCCGGTCATGACGGGCGCGGCGTCGGGGTTGCGCCCCGCGCGGCGCGCGAACACGTTGCCCATCCGGTCCACGCGCACCGTGCAGCCGGCGTCTTGCGCCCATTGCACGAACAGGTCGCGCGACTCGCGATCGAGATCGGTCAGCGCGAGGCGGCAGACGCCGCCCTTCGGCGTCGCGCCGATCTGCGCCATCCGGTCGAGCGACGCCCACAGGCGGTCGCCGTCGACGCGCGGCGCGCTCACGCTTTCGGCAATCGTGTTGTCGTCACGCATCGCCATTCTCCGGCGCCGCTTGCAGCGCGTAACGGAAATCGCAGCGCTTGCCGCCCTGCATGATCGTGCTCGTCCGCGTGAGCGCGATGTCCGGCGCATAGCCCTGGATGAAATAGCTGTCGCGCGCGCAGCTCAGCAGGTGCCCGATCTCGCCGAGCCCCATCGCGTGATACATCTCCGCGTAGCTGCAGCGATGCACGTCGTAGTCGTAATGCGCGTCGTCCGCGCGCCGCACCTCGACGTCGAGCGCATCGTCCTTCTCCCACAGCACCTGCAGCGCGATGAACGACTTCACGCTCGTGCCATCCGGTTCCTGTACGGCGAACGTGCGGCCGGCGTCCACTGCCGCGCCGCGCACGGCTTCCGCGATCACGGCCTGCGCGCGCTCGGCGCCGAACTCGCGCTTCATGATCTCGTAGATCGGCTTGATGATTTCCGCTTCGATGCGGCGCCGCGCGAGGATCCCGAGGCGCGTGTCCTCGGGGGCGGCGGCGGATGTCTGGGTGGCTTCGGTCATGGGGATCGTCTTGGTTGTCTTGTTGTGTGTTACTTGGCTACGGTGCGCGAGCCGCCGAGCACGTCGACGACGCTCCACTTGCCGCCGCGCACCTGGTAGATCGTGAAGGCCGGGTCCTTCAGGTTGCCTTCGTTGTCGAACGCGATCCGCCCCGTCACGCCGGGCCGGTCGATCGCACGCACCGCCGCGACCAGTTTCGCCGGCTGCGTCGTACCGGCTTTCTGCGCGGCCGCGATCAGCGTGGCGGCCGCGTCGTACGCGAACGGCGCATGCAGCTCGATCGGCGCGCGGAAGCGCGCCTGGTATTGCGTATCGAACGCCTTGCCGCCCGGCATCCGGTCGAGCGGCAGGCCCGGTTCAAGCGCGGTCACGCCGTCGCCGTCCTTGCCGGCCAGCGACAGGAAGGTCTGGCTTACGAAGCCGCCCGCGCCGAGCAGCGGCGCGTTCACGCCGAGCTGGCGCATCCGGCGCGAGATCGGCGCGGCCTGCGCATCGAGGCCGCCGAAGAACACGAGATCCGCGCGCTTGCCCTTGATCGCGGTCAGCACGCCGCTGAAGTCGGTCGTCTTGTCGTTCACGTACTGGCGATCGACGATCGTGCCGCCGTTCGCCTGCACGCCCTTGATGAACTGGTCGGCCAGGCCCGAGCCGAACGACGTGCGATCGTCGATCACCGCGATGCGCTTCGCCTTCAGCGTCTTCACCGCATACGCGCCGGTGAAATTGCCGCCCGCATCGTCGTGACCCATGATGCGGAAGGCGGTCGTGTAACCCTGCTGCGTGTATTGATGGCCGGTGGACGCCGGTGCGATCTGCGGGATGCCCGCATCGCGGTAGACGCGCGACGCCGGCACGCTGCAGCCCGTGTTCCAGTGGCCGACGACGCCGATCACGTGCTGGTCGACGAGCTGCTGCGCGACCGCGACGGCCGTGCGCGGATCGGATTGATCATCGGCCGCGACGAGCTTGTAGACGACCGGCTTGCCGCCGATGGTCGGATGCTTCGCGTTCGCGTCGTCGATCGCGAGTTGCGCGCCGTTCTGCAGATCCTTGCCGATCCGCGCGGACGGGCCGGTGAGCGGCGCGGCGAGACCGATCAGGACGGTCTGCGGCGCGGATTGTGCGAACGCGGGAACGGAGGCGACCAGGGCGGCCGCCGAGAATGCGAGGCTGGCGTGGAGAAAGGCGATTTTCATGTGTGGGGGATCAGCGAATCGAATCAAAACATGAAAAATATTAAATATTCGGCACCCAAACCCCAAATACCCAATTGTTGGATGCTTATACCGTTCCCGACACATTAACCTACATCACTGTAAATACAGGGTATTTTCATGTTGTCGCTTACCCTGATTTTTCGATAAAATTCGACACATGAAAAATATCGAACAATTGCCGCACGATCCACCGCTGCGCGCGGTGCGGGCGTTCGAAGCTTTCGCGCGCCTCGGGTCGGTCACCGCGGCGGCGGGCGAGCTCGACATCACGCCGTCGGCGGTCAGCCATCAGCTGCAGCTGCTCGAAGCATTCATCCAGACGCCGCTGACCGTGCGCGAGGGTCGGCTGCTCGCGCTCACCGACGAAGGCCGCGACTACTACCGCTCGATCAGCGCCGCGTTCTCGGTGCTGCGCAGCGCGACGCGCTTCGTGCGCGACCGCTCGTCGCTGCGGCAGATCACCGTCAGCCTGATTCCACTGCTCGGCATCGGCTGGTTCATTCCGCGGCTGCATGCGTTCCTGGCCGACAACACGGACGTCGACGTGACGGTGCTGTACGCGCATCACCGCAACTACCGCAGCGACGCATCGGACCTGTCGATCCGCTTCGGCACCGGCGACTGGCCCGGCTACCGCTGCGAGCGGCTGCTGCCGGGCGCGATGGTGCCGATGTGCAGCCCGTCGTTCCTGAAGCGCCACGGGCCGTTCCGCACGCCGGCCGATCTCGCGCGCGCCCCGCTCGTGCACGACGAGGATCGCAGCACGTGGGTCAACTGGCTGCAGGGCGCGGGTGTCAAGCACGTGTCGCATGCGGTCGGGCCGATGTTCGAGGACGGCCAGCTCACGCTGAGCGCCGCACGCGCGGATCTCGGCGCGGCCTTGCTGCGCGCGCCGCTGGTCGAGCGCGAGCTGGCGAATGGCGAGCTCGTGAAGCTGTTCGATCACGCGCTCGACGACGGGCGCGATTACTACCTGTGCACGCGTGAGGACGCGGACATGCCGGACGGGGCCAGGCGGCTGGCGGAGTGGTTGAGGAAGATGGCGGGGATTTGAGCGGAGCGCCTTACCGCCTCACCCCACCCGAGCCTTGCGCGACCTCAACGGCACATATATGATATACATATCGTATATCGGAGGCTGCCATGAGCCGGATTCTGGTTGATCTATCGAACGGCCAACTCGACGAGTTGGCCGCCATCGTCGAGACTGAGCGTCGTCCCCGCGCCGCCATCATCCGCGACGCGATCGATGCCTACATCGCCCTGCACAAGCGTCCGCTCGCGGACGACGTCTTCGGTCTCTGGAAAGATCGCACGGTCGATGGGCTCGCTTATCAGGAAGAACTGCGCTCGGAATGGTAAAGACTCTCTTCGACACCAACATCCTGATCGATTATCTGGGCGGCGTGGAATCCGCCCGCACGGAACTCGGCCGCTATGACTATCGAGCGATCAGCGCGATCTCGTGGATGGAGGTTCTGGTCGGCACGTCCTCACATAATGAAGCCGCGATGCGCGCTTGGCTGTCGTCGTTCGATGTCATCGCGCTCGACGAAGCAGTTGCCAATCGTGCCGTGACCATTCGCCAGGAACGCCGCATACGCCTGCCCGACGCGATCGTCTGGGCATCGGCACAAGTGAACGGACTGTTGCTCGTTTCGCGCAACACAAAAGACTTCCCAGCCACCGAACCCGGCGTTCGCGTGCCATACCAGATCTGAATCGATGGGCGCGGTTGCGCGCCCTCTCCCCGCCGCGCCCCATCCAACCGCATTCGACGATACCTCCCCCGTCTAGAAGGCACCGGATAATCGCCGGCACATCACACCGCCCCTCACTCTCGCCCATATCGGACGGGGACCTCGCCCGTCCAACGCTTCAAAATTGCCGCTCCGCACACCCCACTCAATCAAGGGCCGGAAGCGGATAGAAATTCCTGATGCCCCGGATTGAAACAAGCAATTTCACAAGCTCAGGGTGAACCCGGATACTGGGAACACTTCATCAACACCACCGCAAAGGAACTCGCAAGATGCCGATCATCAACACCCAAATCAAGCCGTTCAAGGCAACCGCATACCACAACGGCGATTTCGTGCCCGTCTCGGAAGAGAACTTCAAGGGCAAGTGGTCCGTCGTCGTGTTCTACCCGGCCGACTTCACGTTCGTCTGCCCGACCGAGCTGGGCGACCTCGCCGACCGTTACGCGGAATTCCAGAAGCTGGGTGTCGAAATCTACGGCGTGTCGACCGACACGCACTTCACGCACAAGGCATGGCACGACACGTCGGACACGATCGGCAAGATCAAGTACCCGATGATCGGCGACCCGACGCTCACGCTGTCGCGCAACTTCGACGTGCTGATCGAGGAAGAAGGGATGGCCCTGCGCGGCACGTTCGTGATCAACCCGGAAGGCGAGATCAAGCTGTGCGAAATCCACGACAACGGCATCGGCCGTGACGCAGGCGAACTGCTGCGCAAGGTGCAGGCGGCGCAATACATCGCGGCGCACCCGGGTGAAGTGTGCCCGGCCAAGTGGACGCCGGGTGCGGAAACGCTGACCCCGTCGCTCGACCTGATCGGCAAGATCTGACGATCGCGCCGCGCGCCTCGCACGAGGCGCGCGAGCCTCCCGATGACGGGCCGCCGCGGCATGCGGCCCGCGCCCTCCTCCGGCACGACGTGCCCGACCAGAATCATTAATACGGAATCCGAAACGCCATGCTCGACGCCAATCTCAAGAACCAACTCAAAGCGTACCTCGAAAAGATCACGCGCCCGATCGAACTCGTCGCCTCCCTCGACGACAGCGCGAAATCGCAGGAACTGCTGGCGCTGCTGAACGAGATTGCGTCGCTGACGGATCGCGTGACCGTGTCCGAACGCCGCGACGACGCCGAGCGCAAGCCGTCGTTCTCGATCGGCGAGCCCGGCAAGCCGGCCGGCATCCGCTTCGCCGGCATCCCGATGGGCCATGAATTCACGTCGCTCGTGCTCGCGCTGCTGCAGACGGGCGGCCATCCGATCAAGCTCGACGACGACGTGATCGAACAGATCCGCGCGCTCGACGGCGACTACGCGTTCGAGACGTATTTCTCGCTGTCGTGCCAGAACTGCCCGGAAGTCGTGCAGGCGCTGAACGTGATGTCGCTGATCAACCCGCGCATCCGTCACGTCGCGATCGACGGTGCGCTGTTCCAGGGCGAAGTCGAGTCGCGCCAGATCATGGCCGTGCCGACGATGTTCCTGAACGGCGCCTCGTTCGGCCAGGGCCGCAGCAGCGTGAAGGAAATCCTCGCGAAGCTCGATACGGGCGCCAGCGCACGGGCCGCGAAGTCGCTCGAGACCAAGCCGGTGTTCGATACGCTGATCGTCGGCGGCGGCCCGGCAGGCGCGGCGGCCGCGATCTACTCGGCGCGCAAGGGCATTGCGACGGGTGTCGTGGCCGAGCGTTTCGGCGGCCAGGTGCTCGACACGATGGCGATCGAGAACTTCGTGTCGGTGCAGGAAACCGAAGGGCCGAAGTTCGCGACCGCGCTCGAACAGCACGTGAAGCAGTACGACGTCGACATCATGGACGTGCAGCGCGCCGATGCGCTGATTCCGGGCGACGTGCACCAGATCCGCCTCGCGAACGGCGCGGTGCTCAAGGCGAAGACAATCGTCCTCGCAACCGGCGCGCGCTGGCGTGAAATCAACGTGCCGGGCGAGCGCGAATACCGCAACCGCGGTGTCGCGTACTGCCCGCACTGCGACGGCCCGCTGTTCAAGGGCAAGCGCGTCGCGGTGGTCGGCGGCGGCAACTCGGGTGTCGAGGCCGCGATCGACCTCGCCGGCATCGTGAAGGAAGTCACGCTGATCGAATACGGCGCGCAACTGCGTGCGGACGAAGTGCTGCAGCGCAAGCTGCGCAGCCTGCCGAACGTGACGATCGTCACGCAGGCGCAAACGACCGAGCTGACCGGCGACGGCAGCAAGCTGAACGGGCTCGTCTACAAGGATCTGCGCTCGGGCGACACGCAGCGCATCGATCTCGAAGGCGTGTTCGTGCAGATCGGCCTCGTGCCGAACACCGAATGGCTGAAGGGTACGGTCGAACTGTCGAAGCACGGCGAGATCGTCGTCGATGCGCGCGGCGCGACGTCGGTACCGGGCGTGTTCGCGGCCGGCGACGTGACGACGGTGCCGTTCAAGCAGATCGTGATCGCCGTGGGCGAAGGCGCGAAGGCATCGCTCGGTGCGTTCGACCACCTGATCCGGCAGGACGTGGCGCCGGTGGCAACCGCTCAGCCGCAGGCCGAGGAAGCGGTCGCCGCGTAACGCGCGTCAGCCCGTCGGCACAACAGTTTGTCTCTCTTGGCCCCGCATGCTTTGGTCGGCATGCGGGGTCCTTTTTATGCCGAAGGCGTTCGCGGTTACTTGGTCGCGGTCGGGCTGCCGTCCGCTGGCGCAGGCGCCGTCGACTTGAAACTGCTGGACTGCCTGACCAGTTGCTCGGTCATCGCGGCGGCAACCGGATTCGCGCCCGATGACGAACTGCCCTGCCGGATTGAACCGCCGCCCGATGACATCGACGGCATCGATGACATCGACGGCGGCGGCAATGACGGGTCGAGTTTCGCCGATTCCCTGACGAGCGCGGCCGTCTCCGGCGTTTCGGATTTCGTTGCGGAGGGGGCTGCAGCCGCGTGGCGTTCGAGGCCGTCGCGCTTGCGCGACGCGCGTTGCGTGACCTGCGCGGGGGCGGGTGCCGGAGCGGCCTGCTGCACGGGTTTGGCGGCTGGCGGCGGTGCCGATGGGGTCGAATCCTGCGCATCGACGGTCACGACGTTGACCTTCGGCGGCGGTGCGCTCGGCTTCGTCACCGGCTGCGGCTTGTCGCTGACAACCGGCACGGCTGGCACTGCGTCGACGCGCGCGGTGGTGGCCGGCGCAGCAGGCGCCGGTGCGGGGGGCGGCGGCGCGACAGCCGCCTGTTTCGGTGCCATCGCGGCGGCCGGGGCCGGCGGCGCGATGGTGCCCTGCACGGCGTGATCGTTGCCCGCGGGCGCCGCGGCAACGGGCGCGGCCGAATCGCCGATGCCGGCATCTTCGATCGCGCGGTGATCCGCACGCAGGAGCATCACGTAGGCAGTGCCGGCGGCGGCTACCAGGAGCCCACCGGCGATCATCAAGGTCTTGCGGGTACTCGTCATGCTTGCTCACCGCTCATATCGACGTGAACAAGCCATCATACCCGGCGATCGGCCGTCGATCCCGCACGAATACATTTGGTTGCATTGTGCCGGAACAGGTCGGCAAACCGTTCGTCAGACGTATCGCCTGCGCTGCTCCGGCACGATCAACGCACGGGCATCACTCCGGAAACGGCAATTCGGTCTGCCCTTCCGCGCGCATGCCGAACGTGTTCAGCGTCATCGCGACGAGCGCATAGTAGCCGAGCAATGCAACGAGATTGACGACGACCTCGTGGCCGAAGCGCGCTTGCGCGCGTGCGAACGTCGCGTCGCTCACGCGCCGCGTGTCGTACAGCTCGCTCGCGAATGCATGGATCAGCGCATCGTCGTCCGACTCGAATGCGGGCGCGACGCCACGCCGGATCGCGTCGGCCGTCGCGGCCGGCACGCCCGCGTCGAGTGCGATCGGATAATGGATGTGCCACTCGGCCTGCGAGCGCCAGCGCGCGGCCGTCACGAGAATCGCGAGTTCCGACAGGCGCAGCGGCAGGCCCGTGCGATAGCGGCAGAACGCGCCGAGCTTCTGCGCATGTTGCGCCAGCTCGGGGCTCGCGATCCAGCCGAGAAACGGCCCGTTCAGGTTGCCGCGCGGGCCGCTGAGAATGTCGGCCAGCACGGCCTTCTGTTCATCGGTGGCCGATGCGGGATCGAACGGAGGCAATCTGTTGGTCATGGCGAAGTCCTGACAAGGTTCGACAAATGCGGTCACGCGCCGGCCGACGCGAGCGCCGCGCCGATCGCGCCCGACAGCCGCTCGACGATCGTATCGATCTGCTGCGCGGTGCAAATGAACGGCGGCGCGACCAGGATGTGGTCGCCGTGAACGCCATCGATCGTCCCGCCCATCGGATACACCATCAGGCCGCGCTGCATCGCTTCGCGCTTGACCGCCGCATGCAGCTTCAGCGCCGGATCGAACGTCGCCTTGCTGTCGCGATCGCGCACGAGCTCGACGCCGACGAACAGCCCGCGGCCGCGCACGTCGCCGATATGCGGATGCGCGCCGTAATGCTCGCGCAACGTCGCGCGCAGTTGTTCGCCGCGCGCCTTCACGTTGTCGAGCAGTTTCTCCTCGGCGATCACGCGCTGCACTTCGAGCGCGGCCGCGCATGCGGTCGCATGGCCCAGGTACGTGTGCCCGTGCTGGAAGAAACCCGAGCCGTCGACGATCGTCCGGTAGATGCGGTCGCTGACGAGCGTCGCGCCGATCGGCTGGTAGCCCGCGCCGAGCCCTTTCGCGATCGTCAGCAGGTCGGGCGCGACGCCGTCTTCGTCGCACGCGTACAGGTAGCCGGTGCGGCCCATCCCCGACATGATCTCGTCGAGGATCAGCAGCACGCCGTACTTGTCGCACACCGCGCGAATCTTCTTCAGGTACGTGCGCACCGGCGGCACCGCGCCGGCCGTTGCGCCCACCACCGTTTCCGCGACGAACGCCGCGACGTTGGCCGCGCCGAGTTCGACGATCTTCTGCTCGAGTTCGTCCGCCAGGCGTTGCGCATACGCTTCGTCGGTTTCACCCGCCTGCCGGTCTCGATACGCATAACACGGGCTCACGTGGTGCGCCTCGATCAGCAGCGGCAGGAACGGCTCGCGCCGCCACGCATTGCCGCCGATCGCGAGCGCGCCGAGCGTGTTGCCGTGATAGCTCTGGCGTCGCGCGATGAAATGGCGGCGCTGCGGCTCGCCCTTCTCGACGAAATACTGGCGTGCGAGCTTCAGCGCGGCCTCGACCGCCTCGGAGCCGCCCGACACGAAATACACGTGTTCGAGGCCGGCCGGCGCGGCGTCGACGAGCCGGTCGGCCAGTTCCTCGGCCACGTCGGTCGTGAAGAACGATGTGTGCGCGTACGCCAGTTGCTGCGCCTGCCGCTTGATCGCGTCGATCACACGCTGGTTGCTGTGGCCGAGACACGAAACGGCCGCGCCGCCGCACGCGTCGATATAGCGTTTGCCGGTCGCGTCGATGATCTCGATGCCGTCGCCTGCGACGGCAACGGGCAAGGTGGCGCGCGGAGCGCGATGGAAAACGGTCGTCATGCGTTGCCTCATGGATCAGGACGCGTCGTGCGCGCGTCCGGACGGCACGATGCGCGTCGCGAAACGCTGCGTGCCGTGTTGGTGAAGAGTGAAATCGATCGATGCCGCGCCGATCGCGAACACGGCGGTGGCCAGCGTGTTCTCGTCGTCGGGGTCGGCCGGATCGTCGCGGTAGATCGGCAGCCCTTGCGGCGCACGATCGCCGAGCACGCGCAGCAGCGCGGCTTCGTCGATCGCGTCGATGGCGGGCGTGAGCGCGTCGACGCGGCGCTGGCGGTCGGCCGACGATTGCGTGACGATCTGCGCTTGCGCGTCGCAGCCGGGATGCACGAGATGGTTCGCATGCCCCGCGAGCCGCGCGACGTCGATCACCGAACAGCGCGCGACGCTTGCCTCGATGCTCAGCAGCCGCGCATCGCCGGTCGCGCCCAGCGTGTGATGAAAGCCGCTCGCGCGCGCATGGCCGCGCAGCACGTCGGCCGCCGCGTCGAGCGACGTGGCATCGAGCACGGCGCGCGCGAGGATCATGCGCGGCACGCCCGCTGCCGGCGTGCGGATCCGCAGGTTGTTGATCGCCTGCGCGATACCCGCGCGGTTCGCCGCAAAGGTATGGCCCGGCAGCGAACCGGGGTAATAGAAGCTGATGAAGCCCGGCTTGCCCGCCGGCTGCACGTCGACGAGCAGGCAGCGCTCGCGCAGGTACGGATCGCCGTCCTCGTTGTGCGCGATCCAGCGCGTGCCGTCCGCGTCGCGCGCGGCAAGCGTCGTGCAGCCGTCCGGCGCGTTGTGGATCAGCTCGCCGCGGCAGTTCCACAGAAAGATGTCCTCGGCCGGCCAGCCGACACCGGCCGCGATCCCGTCCAGCTCCGCGACGAGATCCGGATACGCGGCCAGCGCGGCCTGCCGCAGCGCGGCGACGAACGGATGGCCGCGCCAGCGGCGCACGGCCTGCCACGCGCTGCTCTGCTGCATGTATTCGTCGAACACGGGGCGGGCGAGCTCGCCGAGGCGCACGCCGATGTCGAACGGCGCGCCGGCGATGACGGGGGAAAGGGAAAGCGGCATGTCGGTATTTCGGTTTCGTTCAGGACACGTGTTTCAGGAATTCCTTCAGGCGCGGGGTCGGCGGCCGGTCGATCAGCTCGACCGGATGGCCGTCTTCCGCAATCCCGCCCTGATCCATGAACAGCAGGCGCGTCCCGACCCGTTTCGCAAAGCCGATCTCGTGCGTGACGACGATCATCGTCATCCCTTCGGTCGCAAGATCCTGCATCACTTTCAGCACTTCGTGGCGCAATTCCGGATCGAGCGCCGACGTCGGCTCGTCGAACAGCATCAGCCGCGGCCGGATCGCGAGCGCACGCGCAATCGCGACGCGCTGCTGCTGGCCGCCCGACAGCTCCGACGGATAATGATTTGCGCGCGATTCGAGGCCGACCTTGTCGAGCAACGCCATCGCCTGGTCGCGCGCGTCGGCGCGCGACGCGCCGCGCACCTGCATCGGCCCGAACATCACGTTCTCGAGCGCGGTCATTTGCGGGAACAGGTTGAACTGCTGGAACACCATGCCGGCTTCGAGCCGGATGTTGCGGATCGTCGTCGCGTTGCCGCGCACGCTCTGCCCGTCGACGAGCAGCTCGCCGCCGGTGATTTTCTCGAGCGCGTTGATACAGCGCAGCATCGTCGATTTTCCCGAGCCCGACGGGCCGACCACGACGACCACCTCGCCCGCGTCGATCTTCAGGTCGATGTTCTTCAACACCGGCACGTGGCCGAAGCTCTTCGACACGTTCTGGAATTCGATCATGCTCATAGGATACGCATCCTCTTCTCGACGAGCCGCAGCGTCAGCGTCATGGCGCCGGTCAGCAACAGGTAGATGACGGCCACCGCACTCCAGATCTCGACCGCCTGGAAATTGCCCGCGATGATTTCCTGTCCCTTGCGCGTCAGCTCGCCGACACCGATCACGATGAACAGCGACGTGTCCTTCAGGCTCACGATGCACTGGTTGCCGAGCGGCGGAATCAGCCGCCGGAACGCGAGCGGCCCGACCACCTTCAGCAGCACGCGCGGCATCGACAGGCCCATCGCGAGCCCCGCTTCCGTCAGCCCCTTCGGGATCGACAGCAGCGCGCCGCGCACCACTTCCGCGAGATACGCGCCGGAATTCACCGTGATCGCGATGATCGCAGCCGTCAGGCCGTCGATGCGGATATGCGCGAGCAGCGGCAGCGCGAAATACAGGAACATCACCTGCACGACGATCGGCGTGCCGCGGATCAATTCAATATAAACCTGGGCGAGCACGTTCATCGCCTTCGGTCCGTATGCGCGGAACATGCCCGCGACCATCCCGACGATGAAGCCGCCCACCAGCCCGAAAAATGCGATGAACACCGTCAACCGGACCCCGTCCATCAGGTCCGGCAACGCCGCCCAGATCGCCGACCAATCGAAATTCACTTGTCGCTCCCCGTTCGAATCAAGACCGGCGCGGCCGTCCGGCCGCGCACTGTTGCGGCGTCACGCTCACATCTTCGGCGGTTCGGCGCCGAACCACTTCTTGTAGATCTGCGCGTAGCGGCCGTCGGCCCGGATCTTCACGAGCGATGCATTGACCTTCGGCACGAGCGGGCTGCCCTTCGGGAAACCCATGCCGTACTTGTCGCCGCTGACCGGCTGGCCCGCGACCTTCACCTTGCCCTTGCCTTCGTTGTTCACGAAAAACAGCACGTTCGGCGTGTCGTGCATCGCCGCGTCGACCCGGCCGGCCTCGAGCGCGAGGTACGCCTGGTCGATGTTCGGGAACTGACGGATCTCCTTCGGCTTCAGGTGCGCCTTGATCCAGTCGATCGTCGCGGTGCCGGTTTTCGCGGCGATCACCTTGCCGTTCAGGTCGTCGATCGACTTGATCGTCGTGTTGCCCGTTTGCACCATCGCCGCGAGGCCGCTGTCGTAGTACGGCGCGGAGAAGTCGATCGCCTTCTTGCGCTCCTCCTTGATCGTCATGCCCGACAGCGCGACGTCGATGTTCTGCGTCTGCAGCGCCGGGATCAGGCCCGCGAAATCCATCGGCTGGATCGTGTATTTCCAGCCCTGGTCCTTCGCGATCTCCGCCCACAGGTCGAGATCGAAGCCGACGTACTTGTCGCCCTGCTTGAACTCGAACGGCATGAACGACGTGTCGGTGCCGACGACGAGCGTCTTGGTATCCGCGTGCGCGAGGCTGGCGCCGAGCGCGGCAACGACCGCGACGGCTTTCAGGAAGGAACGGCGACTCATGGTTTCTCTCCGCATGGTTGAGCGATGTGACCGGCCAGGCGGCCGGCGGAACGACGACATCAAGCCGCACCGCAACATGCGATGTCGAATTAGACCTTAGTGCAACAAGTGTTGTCAATGGCGATACTACGACAACAAAAAAGTCCGCAACGGGGAAATGCATCGATATAAACCCGCGGCGCGCTGGGCGGATAAATCGGAGGAAAGGGCGTGTGGCCCGCGGGGGGAAGCGGTCGGGCCGGATCGTGCTGCGCCGGCCGAAGGCGGTGTCTGACGAGCAGTGGGCGGTGGCTGTGGACTGGCCGGGAGGGTTTGCCGTCAAGGGCATCACGCGCGAGAGGAGGATGGCGGCGGCGGCGATCGGCGCCGACTGCTGTCGCCCGTGCGCTGGTCAGCGCATTGGCCGGCCCGTTTGTCAGCACCGATCATCGGCGCTTCGACGCGCGGCGCGTTGCCGGTGCGGCCGCCCTCACGCGACGCCGGCAATCGCCGGCGCGGTTCAACGCATGTTGCGGAAAGCGCGCGGCCCTGCCGGCCGGCCGCGCGCCTCCGATGCAGCGTCGCTTACGCCGCCACCCCGCTCGCCTGATGCGACACGAGCCGCGCATACGCGCCCTGCCGCGCCATCAAGTCGGCATGCCGTCCGGCCTCGATCACGCTGCCGTGCTCCATCACGAGGATCAGGTCAGCGTTGCGCACGGTCGACAAACGGTGCGCGATGATGATCGACGTGCGCTGCGTCATCAGGTCTTCCAGTGCCGCACGGATCTGCTGCTCGCTGATCGTGTCCAGATGGGACGTCGCTTCGTCGAGGATCAGCACCGGCGCATCCTTCAGGAACGCACGCGCAATCGCGACACGCTGGCGCTGGCCGCCCGACAGCTGCACGCCGCGCTCGCCGACGCGCGTCGCGAGTCCGTCCGGCAGCCGCGCGACGAAGTCGCCGAGCGCCGCATGGTCGATCGCGCGCTGCACGTCTGCGTCGGACGCGTCGCTCGCGGCGAGCCGGATGTTCGCTTCGAGCGTGTCGTTGAACAGGTAGGTATCCTGCGCAACCAGCGCGATGTGCTGGCGCAGGTCGTCGAGCCGCAGGTCGCGCAGATCGACGCCGCCGAGCGTCACGCGGCCCTGCTGCGGATCCCAGAAGCGCAGCAGCAGGCTCGCGACCGTCGACTTGCCCGCGCCCGATGCGCCGACCAGCGCGACCGTGCTGCCGGGCGGCACGTCGAAGCTCACGCGATCGATCGCGGGCACGCTGCGGCCCGGGTACGTGAAGGACGTGGCCTCGAAACGCACCGCCGGATCGGCAGGCATCGCATGGGTGCCGTCCGTCACCGGCACCGGCTCCTTCTCCAGCGCACGCAAGCGGCGCGTCGATGCGATCGTATCGGCGAGCTGGCGCGCGACCTGGCCGATTTCGGCCACCGGCATGAACGCGGCCACGGCGACCAGCACCAGCAGCGGCAACGACTCGCGCTGAAACCAGCCGCGTGCGCACAGCAGCGCGCCGAGCGCCGCGACGACCAGCCCGCCGAGCCCGCTCGCGATTTCCAGCGCGGCACTTTGCGCCGACAAATCGTCGAGCAGCTTTGCGCGCTGGTTGCGGTACGCATCGACTTCGGCCACGAACGCTGCGCGCCGGCGCGCGACGGCCTGGAACGCGGTCAGCTCCGCGAGCCCCTGGATCGTTTCGGTCAGGTGCGCGCCGAGCTGGCCGAGCGCTTCGCGCGCGCCGGTGCCGAGCCGGTCGACGTCGCGCCGCGCCAGCACCGGCGCGAGCCCGGCCCACAGCAGGAACGGCAGCAGCGCGAGCGCGAGCGGCCACGCAACCGACGCGAGCAGCACCAGCACGGCGGCCGGCACGAGCACCGCGACGAACGCGGGTGCCAGCGTGTGCGCATAGAAATACTCGACGGTCTCGACGTCCTGCGTCGCAAGCGACACGAGGTCGCCCGAACGGCGACGCAGCAGCCCGGCCGGCGCGAGGCGTTCCAGCGTCGCGAACAGCGCGATGCGCATTTCCGCGAGCAGCCGGTACGCCATGTCGTGCGCGAGCCACGATTCGAGCCAGTGCAGCACGGCCGCTACCGGCGCGATCACGAGCAGCGCGGTGACGAGCGCCGGGCTCACGTGGCCGCCCGGCACCGCACCGACCACCAGCGCGCCGATCACGCCGACGCCGATGAAGGCGAGCACGCGGCCGATCCCGAACAGCACCGTCAGCACGACCTTGCCCGTCCACGGGCGCACGAAGCGCAGCAGCGTCCGCAGGGTTTCCGGCCAGCCGATCTCCGCCGCATCGTCGTTCAACGGCCGCACCTGCGGGCCCGACGACGCGCGCGCGGTCGCGCCGGCCGTTGCCGCCACGCCGACCGATTCGGCGACCGCTTCCAGTTGCGGCCCCATCAGCCGGCGATACGGGCCGTCGCGCGCGATCAGCGCCGCGTGCGTCCCTTCGTCGACCACCTGCCCCTGGTCGAGCACCAGGATGCGGTCGGCGCCGATCACGCTGGACAGCCGGTGCGCGAGCACGAGCGTGGTCCGCCCGCGCGTGAGCCGGTCGAGCGCCTGCTGGATCAGCGCTTCGTTCTCCGCGTCGACCGACGACAGCGCCTCGTCGAGCAACAGGATCGGCGCATCGCGCAGCAGCGCGCGGGCAATCGCGAGGCGCTGGCGCTGGCCGCCCGACAGCATGAGCCCGCGTTCGCCGATGCGCGTCGCATAGCCGTCGGGCAGCGCCGAGATGAAATCGTGCGCGTTGGCGGCACGCGCGGCGGCGATCATGTCCGCGTCGCTCGCGTCGGGGCGGCCGAGCCGCAGGTTGTCGGCCACGCTGCCGTCGAACAGCGTCGCATCCTGCGCGACGACCGCGATCATCTCGCGCACCTGGCCGGCATCGAGCGTGCGCACGTCCTGGCCGCCGATGCGGATCGCGCCGCCCTGCGCATCGTGCTGGCGCAGCAGCAGGCGCACGATGGTCGACTTGCCCGCACCGCTCGGCCCGACGATCGCCACCGTCTCGCCTTCGCGCACCGAGAAGCTCAGCGCCGCATGCGCGTCCGCGCGGCGCCCCGGATACGCGAAGCTGACGGCGTCGAACGCGATCTCCGGCCGCAGGCCCGTGACGCGCGGCGCGTCGGTGGCCGGTGCGTGACGCTCCGCGTCGAGCAGCGCGTGGATCGCATTCGCCGCCGACTGGCCGATCATCCCCTGGTGCAGCACGGCACGCAGGTCGCGCAGCGGCCGGAAGATTTCGCTGCCGGCCATCAGCACGATCAGCAGCGCCTCGAGGCTCATGTCGCCGTGCCGCACGCGCCACGCGCCGACCGCGATCGCGGCGGCCGCGCCGAGGCCGGTGCCGAGATCGGTGAAGAGCCGCGTCAGCAGGCCGAGCGCGAGCACCCAGAACGTACTGTCGGACAGCGCGCGCGCCTTCGCGGCCAGCTTCGCGCCGAATGCCGTGCTTTGCCCGAACGCCTTCAGCGTCGGCAGGCCTTGCACCGCGTCGAGAAACTCCTCGCCGAACGCCTTGAAGGCGGCCGAGCGTGCGAGCGCCGCGCGCTTGTCGGCGCGATGCACGAGTTGCGGCAGCGCGAGCGTGACGAGCGCCGCGACCAGCAGGATCGCGGCCGTCGGCACGTCCCACCACGCGAGCACCGCGAAGATCATCACCGGCGCGCACGCGGCGATCACGAGCTGCGGCAAATAGGTGCCGAAAAAGGTCTGCAGTTGCTCGACGCCATCGACGACGGCCAGCATCACGCCGCCCGTGCGTTCGCCGCTGAACCACGCGGGGCCGAGTGCGGCGATCCGGTCGAACAGCCGCGCGCGCAGCGCGGCCTGCACGCGCCCGGCCGTGTGCTGCGCGAGCACCGTGCGGCGATGGTCGAGCCACGCGCGCAGCAGCACGCAGGCCGCCGTGGCAACGACGGCTTCGCTGATACTGCGTGCCGGCGCGCCGGAAAAGACCAGCGCAAGCACGCGGCCGAGAAAGACGAAACGCAGGATCCCGACACCCATCGCGAGCAGGCCGAGCGCGACGGCGGCGGCCACCCGCCAGCGCAGTCCCGCCATCATTGCCCATAGTCGTCGGTCGAAATACATGAAGCCCTCCGGTGGTGTCCGATGATGTTTTTTCTTGACCGGATCGAGGCTACCCGCGCCACCCGTGCGCGGCAAAAGATGATTTTTCAACGGGTGTTGAGTCAACTACAATACCCCGCATGTCGCACCTCCCTCCCCTCAGCGCATTGCGAGCTTTCGAGGCGGCCGTCCGCCTCGGCGGGTTCGCGCGCGCGGCGGCGGAGCTGAACGTGTCGACGAGTGCGGTCAGTCACCAGATTCGCGCGCTCGAGGAATCGCTCGGCGCGCGGCTGCTCGAACGCAGCACGGGGCTCGGCGGCATCAGCCTCACGCCGGCCGGCGCACGCCTGCTGCCGGCCGTCAGCGATGCGCTGTCGCGGCTGACCGACGCCTGTGCCGAGATTCGCGGCACCGCGCAACGGCTCACCGTATCCGCCAACGCGCCGTTTTCGGCGATGTGGCTCGCCCGCCGCCTCGCGGAATTCTCGTCGCTTCATCCCGATACACCGCTGCACGCCGTCGTGCTCGACGACGAACCGGATTTCGCGCGCAGCGGCGTCGATCTGGCGATCGTGCACGTGCCCGCGCACCGGCTGCAGGCCGACGACGACATCCTGCTGCAGGAAACGGTGTTCCCGGTATGCAGCCCCGAACTGCATCCGTATGCGTCCGTGAACGTGTGCCGCTCCCGGCTGCTGCAGGAGATGCACGAGCACAGCCCCGAGATCGACTGGCGCAACTGGTCCACGGAGTTCGGCCTGCCCGGCGACTTCGAGACGAAGATCGTCCGCTACAGCAGTTTCAGCCAGGTCATCGGCGCGGCGGTCGGCGGCGCGGGCATCGCGCTCGGCCGCGCGCCGCTGATCGAGCCCGAGTTGCGCAGCGGGCGCCTCGTGCCGCTGCGGCCGGGCCTCGAACGCGCCGCGTCGTGGCGCTTCGTGCTGCGCCGCAACCCGTCGACGCGGCACCGGCTGCTCGATCCCCTGATCGCGTTCCTGCGCCGCGAAGCGGAAGCAGACTCGAACGCAGCGCCGATCGCGGGACCGATCGTTGCGCCCGCATCCAACGACAGCCGCGTGCGCGGCACGGGCGGCGCGACCGGCAAGTAACGCGCCGGCCTCGCCCGCATGCGCCGCTTACGGCGCAGCGAAGAACAACGCCACCACGCACGCCATCCCGCCGAACCACACGAGCGAACGCAGCGACGCCCAGTTCAGCAGGTACATCAGCATGTAGACAATGCGGATCGCGACGAACGCCATCGCAAGCTGGTCGACGCGATGCACGTTCGCGCCGTTGTGCCATGCCACCACCAGCGCGGCCGTGAACAGCGCAAGCGCCTCCCATGCGTTCTGGTGCGCGGCTTGCGCGCGAGCGCGCCAGCCTTCGAGCTTCGCCAGGTAGTCGCGCGGCGCGCGGTTGTCGTAGCCCTTGCGGGCCTTCGCGAGAAACGTCATCGAGAACGGCAACAGCGCCACGATGAACAGGCACAGCTGGGACGTCGTCATCAAAAGTCTCCTCCTTTATGATTACATTGATCAATGACAAGATCGCCGAGAGCTTAGCATTGCGTCGTGCTGTTCGCGCACCGGTTTTCTAGACGGGAGACTCGGCTGCACGGCCCGCCGGCAGCCGCAACGCGGCCTGGTTCGACACCAAAATTTCCACCAAATCATCGACAAAAACGTTAATTAAAACTGGTCGAACACCAATAAGATAGCGTTCAACACTGGCCCGGCGCGTTGTCGCGCCAGGCCGCCGAACCCGCGCCGCCGCGCGCGCCGAACGACATCCGATCCGAGACATCGCCATGCCCCGTCCCATCGTCGCCCATATCCGCCCCGACGCCGTCCGCCACAACCTCGACTTCATCCGCCGCACCGCCGCGCAATCGCGCGTGTGGGCCGTGGTCAAGGCCAATGCGTACGGTCACGGCATCGAGCGGATCTACCCGGGCCTGGCCGCCGCCGACGGCATCGCGCTGCTCGATCTCGACGAAGCCGTGCGCGTGCGCGAACTCGGCTGGGACAAGCCCGTGCTGCTGCTCGAAGGGATCTTCGAGCCGGCCGACGTCGAGCTGGCCGATCGCCACCGCCTGACGGTGGCCGTGCACTGCGACGAGCAGCTCGACCTGCTGATCGCGGCGAAGCCGCAGCTGCCGATCGACATCCAGCTCAAGATGAACTCCGGGATGAACCGGCTCGGCTATCGCCCCGCCGTTTTCCGGGCCGCGTGGGAGCGCGCGGCGAGCGCGCCGTCGATCGGCAAGATCACGCTGATGATGCATTTCGCGAACGCCGACGAAGGCGAAGTGGACTGGCAGCTCGACCAGTTCGATGCGACCACCGCGGGGATTCCGGGCGAGCGCTCGACGTCGAATTCGGCCGCCGTGCTGTGGCATCCGCGCGCGCACCGCGACTGGGTGCGGCCCGGCACGATCCTGTACGGTGCGTCGCCGACGGGTGCGGCGCGGGGTATCGCCGACACGCCGCTGATGGCCGCGATGACGCTGACGAGCAAGATCATCGGTGTGCAGACGCTGTCGCCGGAAGAGACCGTCGGCTACGGCCGCCGCTTCACGGCCGACCGGCCGATGCGGATCGGCGTCGTCGCGTGCGGCTATGCGGACGGCTATCCGCGCCACGCACCGACCGGCACGCCGATCGCGGTGGACGGCGTGATGACGCGCGTCGTCGGCCGCGTGTCGATGGACATGCTGACCGTCGACCTGACGCCGTGCCCGAACGCGGGCATCGGGTCGCCTGTCGAGCTGTGGGGCGATCAGGTGAAGGTGGATGACGTGGCGGAAGCCAGCGGCACGATCGGCTACGAGCTGATGTGCGCGCTCGCGCGCCGTGTGCCGGTCGTGATCGTGCCGCCGGGTGCGTCGAGCGAACAGCCGACGCTGCGGACCGGGAGCTACGGGCGCTGACCGGCTTGGATGCGGCGGCGCACGCGCTGTTGCGTCGCCTGACGTGCGCTTCGGTTGCGGGTCGCCTCGGGCGGCCCGTTTGCTTTTCCGTGCGAGCGAATGGCGTGGGTGACGGCCCTTCCGCGTCGCTCGCCGCACTCCGCTAATAACGCACTACGAACGCCACGTCGGCTTGCGCTTCTCGAGGAACGCGTCGATCCCTTCGCCGGCATCCTCTTCCATCATGTTGCGCGCCATCACGTCGCCCGCATACGCATAGGCTTCGTCGAGCGGCAACTCGCGCTGGCGATAGAACATCTGCTTGCCGACCCGCACCGCGGCCGGGCTCTTCGCGACGATCTCCGCGACCTTGCGTGCAACGGCCGCGTCGAGCGCATCCTCGGGCACGGCCTCGTTGACGAGGCCCCACGCGGCGGCCGTTGCCGCATCGACGAAGCGCCCGGTCACGAGCATGTCGAATGCGCGCTTCGCCGTGACGTTGCGGCTCAATGCGACAGCCGGCGTCGAACAGAACAGCCCGACGTTGATGCCCGATACCGCGAAGCGCGCGGTATCGGCCGCGATCGCCAGGTCGCACGCGGCGACGAGCTGGCAGCCGGCGGCCGTCGCGATGCCGTGCACGCGCGCGATCACCGGCACCGGTAACGCGCGCATCGCGAGCATCACGCGGCTGCACTGGGCGAACAGCGTGCGGTAGTAATCGAGTTCGGGCTGGCTGCGCATCTGCCGCAGGTCGTGGCCCGCGCAGAACGCCTTGCCTTCCGCGGCCAGCACGACGCAGCGCACGTGCGGATCGGCCGCCAGCGACTCGAACGCATCGTGCAGGCTCGCCAGCATCGCTTCGGACAGTGCATTGAATTGCTGCGGACGGTTCAGCCGCAGCGTGACGACGCCGTCGTGCGCGTCGCGCAACAGGATCGGCTCGGCAGTGTCTTGATCGGATTTCATGATGTTCCGCTCGATGGGGTTCGGCAGGATTCGATGCGGCGCGAACGCGCGGCGATGATGCGTGCACGTTCACGGCACCGTGATGATGAAATGCTCCTCCACATTCCGTGCGACGTCCAGTCGGGGTGCAGCAGGCTCACTCGGTCACGTCCGCTTGCGCCCGCCGCGCCACGCGCGCACGCCCGAGCGCAGTTGACTGGCGCCGACGAGGAAAAAGACGGCGCCCATTCCGCCGAAGGTCAGTACGCCCCCCCAGATCGCACCGAACGTATTCATCCGCGCCGTCATATGGGGCGCATCGGGTGCGTAGCGCACCTCGACCGTCGCGCCCTCCTCCACGCTGACCTCGCCGCCTTGCGGATATTCGACGTGCTCGCCCGCGAGCGTCGTGAACGCGATCTCCGGATGGTGCGGGCCCGCGTTCAGCTTGATGACCCGCCCCGGCACGACGACCGACGTCCGCAGGAATTCGCGCGTCGACTGCGCGTACAGGGCAGCGCCGATCAGCAGGCACGTACCGACGATGGTAAAGACGACGCCCTTCGCGATCAGCGTTTCCGTCTGCTGCGCGTCGGTGCGACCGGATCCGGACACCATTGCGCTCATCTCAAGGTCGCGACTGCTGGAACGACACGTCGATCTTCGACTTCGTCTTGCAGCGGTACATCACCCCGCGCCCCGTTTCGTCGGTCACACCTTCGTACGGGCCGTTGCAGCCGGTGATCCTGTACGTCGCGAACGGAATGCGCTTGCCGTCCTGCGGCCGGACCAGCACCGGGATGCGCCCCGTCGGGCCGTCGCCGATCGTGCGGACGAGCACCATGCGAGCCGCATCGATCGGCGCAGCGGAGCGCATGTAGGCCGTGCGCCCTTGTGCGTCGGTCGATCCTTCGACTTCGAGTTCCCGGTTGTCCTGGGCCGCGCTCGTGTACAGCGCGAACGCATAGCGCGTGTTCGGCAGCGGCTGCTTCGTCGCGGGATCGTGCAGCACGAAATAGCACCCGTTGACGCCCTTCCCGGCCGTCACCAGCCCGTCGGCCTGCGTGGCGTTGCACGTGTATGACGAACCGCTGCTGACGGCAGCCTGTTGGGCATTCGGCTGCCCGGTGGTGTTCGCGCATCCGCCTGCCAGCGCGGCCATCAGCGTTACGCATGCGCCGCGCACGAGCGCCGCCCGATCGATCTTGATTGTCATGGGAAGGTGTCCCGTTCCTGATTGTTGTGGATGCCGTGCGTGCCGCGCAGGTCGCGCAGGTCGCGCAGGCACGCCGCCCTCGGCATCCGGCAGGATACGGAGATCGCGGCGCGCTGTAAATTGCGCGCGCGTCGCGCCGGCCACGCCGCGCGGCTACCCGCCGCTCGCGACGCGCGCGATCGTCTGCCGCAGCCAGATGTGCGCGGCGTCGCCGTGCCGGCGCGCGTGCCAGTGCTGCGCGAACTCGAACGAATCGATCGGGAACGGCGGCTCGAACACGCGCAGCCGCGCATCGTCGCGCACGCGGTCGAGGTTGCGCCGCGCGACGGTCAGCACGAGGTCGGTGTCGGCGATCAGGTCGTTCGCCACACCCCAGAACGGCAGGATCACCGCGATGTGCCGCTCGCGCCGCAGCCGCGCCAGCGCGCGATCGACCTCGTTGTCCATCCCGTCGCGCATCGCGACGAGCGCATGCGGCCGCGCGAGCCACGCATCGAGCGCGAGTTCGCCGCGGCGCGGCAGGCGGCTTGCATCGGCCACGCACGCGAACGACTCGACGAACAGCGGTTGCGCGTGCAGGTCGCGCTGCATCGCGGGCAACACGCCGAGCGCGAGATCGACCTCGCCGTCCATCAGCTGCATCCGCATCGCCTCGCGGGTGGCCTGCGACACGATCAGCTCGATGCCCGGCGCGTCGGCGCGCAACGTCTTCACGAGCGAAGGCAGCACGATCCGCGCGCCGTAGTCGGACATCGCGATGCGAAACACGCGCGTGGCCGCGGACGGATCGAACGCCGGCGGCTCGATCAGCGCGCCGAGCCGGCCAAGGACGTCGTTCAGCGGCTCGACCAGTTCGTTCGCACGTGCGGTGAGTTCGAGCCGGCCCGCGCGCCGCACGAGCAACGGATCGCCGAAGATGTCGCGCAGCCGCGCGAGCGCATGGCTCACGGCCGGCTGGCTGCGGTGCAGCCGGACGGCGGCACGCGAGATGTGTTTTTCGCTCAGCAACACATGCAGCGTCACGAGCAGGTTCAGGTCGATGCGGGCCAGATTATTCATGAAAGGAATATGAAGCATCCGAAGAACGAATTTCCATTCGTGATCTTAATGGACAACAATCATTTCAACATCCTTTCACGACCGACCAAGATGACGACTTCCCTGTCCTTCGCCACCCTTCCGCTCGCCGTCGCGGCTTTCGTCGCCGGTGCGCTCGTGCCGCTGCAAGGCGGCAGCAATGCTGCGCTCGGGCGCGCGCTCGGCCACCCGCTGTGGGCGAGCGTCGCGTCGCTGACGGTGAGCCTGCTCGCGGTGCTGCCCGTGCTGCTGGCGACGCGTGCGAACGCGCCGCTCGTCGGCGACGCGCTGCAGCGCCCGCTGTGGATGTGGCTCGGCGGCCTCGCGGGCGTGATCTACATCACGCTCGCGCTGATCCTGACGCCGCGGCTCGGCGCGACGACCTTCATCGTCTGCGTCGTCGCCGGGCAAATGCTCGCGTCGCTGCTGATCGACCACTACGGGCTGATGGGGCTCGCGCAGCGGCTTGCGACCCCCGGCCGCATCGCGGGCGTCGCGCTGATCTTCGCTGGGATGATCGTCGTGCAATGGCAGACGCCCGCACCACGCGTGCCGGCCGCCACCGGCGACGCGGCGGCCGCGCAACCCGAACCGCAACGCTGAACGCGCGGGCGGGCGCGGGTGCGCCGCCCCCCCCGACGGGCGTCAGCCCGCGAGCTTCTTCAGCGCGTCGAGCACCGCTTCGCCCTTGAACGGCTTCACGATCCAACCCTTCACGCCGGCGGCCTTGCCGCGCTCCTTCATCGCCGGGCTGCTTTCGGTCGTCAGCATCACGACGTTGACCGTCGCGTTCGCCAGCTCGCCGCGGATCTTCTCGACCATCGTCAGGCCGTCCATGTTCGGCATGTTCACGTCGCTGATCACGAGGCGCACGCCGGGCGTTGCCTTGAGCTTCGCGAGCCCGTCCTTGCCGTCGACGGCCGTCGCGACGTCGAGCCCGTGATTGCGCAGGAAGCCCGCGACTTCGTCGCGCACCGTGCCCGAATCGTCGACCACCAGAATCTTTGCCATGTCGTATTCCCCTTCCTTTCCTTGTTGCTGACTTCAGTCTTCAAAACAGTTCGAGTTCACCCGATTCGACCATCGGCCCCACGTCCTGCACCGATTCGCGGAAATCCTCCGGCGACCAGCTGAGGCTGAACACGAAGCGCTGGTCGAGGCAGACGGAGCGCCCCGATGCCGGGTCGGTCATCCGGTACTTGAAGCAGAGCTGCGGGCAATCGCCGCCGAACGAGATGAACTTCTGCTTGTGATTGACGACGAGCGGCACCTGCACCGGATGGCGCGCCAGCGCCTCGGCGTCGCCGAGATAGCGGTTCTTGAACGCGCCCCACACGAGGTTGGTCAGCTCGCCGAGCACGCTGTTCACGTCGCGGAAATCCGGCGCGCGGCCGGCCTCGCGCGTGCCGCCGAGCATGTCGAGCAGCGGCTGCTCGCTCGTCTGCAGCAGCATGTAGCCGCGGCACCATGCGCTTTCGAGCGCGATCAGGCTGAACACTTCGCCGAAGATGATCTGGTCGCGCACGATGCACGGCGTTTCGTGCTCGATCGTCATGCCCGGGAACAGGCTGTCGATGCGGGCTTCCGTGATCTCCGAGATGCCGCGCACGAGTGCGTTCGGGTAGTCGCGGCCGAACAGGTATTCGTCGATCGCGCGCTTGAGCGGCGTCATGTCGTCCGCGACGTAGGCCGCGCACGCGACGCGCGCGAGCGCCTCCGGCAACCCGTCGCGCGACGCGAGCGATTCGCGGCGCAGGATGATCGGCAATTCGGGGCGCAGCGCATCGATCTGCGTCGCGATGATCGCGCTCTCGGCCGGCGAACCGCCGTAATCCTCGGCCAGCAGGATCGCGCCGAGGTCGATGTTCGAGCGCAGCACCTTCAGCAGCCGGTTGCGCCGCACGGTCAGGCCGACCAGGTTGTGCTCGTCGCAGAAACGCTTGATCGCGTCGGCGTGCGCGCGACTGTCGTCGAGTACGAGCACCTTGCTGACGGGTTTGTCCAGGGCCATCTCAAGGTTTCCTCATGGTCGGTCAGGGTCGGTCAGAACAGTTCGAGCTCGCCGCCGGTATCCACCGTGGCCGTCTCCGGCACATGGAAATCGACCGGCGCGTTCGCGCACACGCACAACGTCGCGCCGACCCGCACGTCGCCGTCGAGCGTCAGGTCGTAGGCGGCCACGTGATTCGGCGCCAGCGCGGGCAGGTAGTCGATGCTCGATCCGCTCAGCAGGTAAGGCGTCGACATCCCCAGGTCGGGAAACGGCACGGTCAGCGCCTGGTTGATCGCGCCGCAGCACAGGTTCGCGACTTCCATGAACGCTTCGGGCAACGGCCGCTGGCCGCTCGTGCCCGCCGACGCGCCGGCGAAACGGCGGCGCGTCGCGTCGTCGTCGCTGAATCGCAGCGCGAGCAGCAGGCGGAAATGCAGCGCCGAGATCGTCAGCACCGCGACATGCTCGGGCACCTTCGGCTTCGTGCGCGACCTCGCGGGCGCGTGGTCCTGCCCATCATGTGCGTGGCCGGCAGCCGGCCGGATGTCGCACGCGCCGCCGGATGCGAGCCGCGTGCGCGCCGCATCGAAAAAGATCCGTTCGAAGCCGGCTTTCGCCTGCGCGCTGATCACGCCGCGCCTCCTTCGATCCGCGCGTGCAGTTGCCCGGCCAGCGTCTCGACGGTCGCGAGCGCGGCCGTGATCATCTTGCCGCCGGCCTGGATGTCCTGGAACGTCGCGGCCGTCACGAGATCGTTGCGGTTCAGGCTGTCGCGATAGCTGTTCGACAATTGCTGCGAGCGCGCGGCCAGCCCGCGCACCTCGCTCGCGACGATCGAGAAGCCGCGCCCGGCCGCGCCGGCGCGCGCGGCCTCGATCGACGCGTTCAGCGACACGATCGACACGTGCGCGACGATCGCCGACAGCTCCTGGTTCTTCGCGCGCATGTCCTGGTTCTGCGTGGTCAGCGAGATCATCTGCTCGTGCCAGCGCTCGAACGTGCCGGCGAGCCCGCGCAGGCGCGCGGCTTCGTCGGCGATCTTCATCGCGTGCTGCGCGAGCGCCGCGCGATCGGCCGACAGCGCCTGCACGGCGTCGCGCTGCGAGCCGGCGGCGGACGTCTCGCGCGCCAGCGCATCCTCGAGCTGCGCCTCGCGCTGCGCCCATGCGTCGGCCGCCGCCGCATGCGCCGACGCGACGTCGGCGACGCGCGCGTCGGCTGCGTCGAGCGCGCCGCGCAACTGCGCCGCATCGCGCTCGTGCGCCGCGACGAGCCGCGTGCGCGTCACGCGAAACACCACCGCCGCCACAATGGCGACGACGACACCGCCCGCCAGTGCGGCGGCCATCTGGATCATCCACGCCTGCCCGATCACGCCGTCACTCCGTCGCACCGATGTCCGCGCTGCGCGCACGTTCGTGCACGACGCCCTGGGCGGCACCGTCCGCCGCGAAGCGGGCCGGCAGCGACACGATCGTCTCGAACGCGCGATACGGCGCGCCGACGCGATCGTCGGTGAAGCGCAGCGCGATGTCGCCGCCGTCGCGCTTCAGGAAGTTGCGCACCGCGTCCATGCCGACGCCGCGCCCCGACACTTCGGTCACCGTGCTCGCGGTCGAGAAACCCGGCCGGAAGATCAGCTCGGCCACCTCGTCGTCGGACAGCGCCGCGTCGTGGCCGGCATCGATCCAGCCGCGCTCGCGCGCGATGCCGCGAATCCGGTCGAGCGCGAGGCCGCGGCCGTCGTCGCTCAGCACGAACCACAGCTCGCCGCCGCCCACGCCGACCGCGATGTCGATCGTGCCGGACGCCGCCTTGCCGGCCGCGCGCCGCTCGTCGGACGATTCGATCCCGTGGTCCATCGAATTGCGCAGCAGGTGCATGAACACGTTCTTCAGCGTCGCGGCGATTTCGCTGCGCACGCGGTTGCCGTGGCTGTCGATATGCACGACCGGCGCCGGCTTGCCGAGTTCGGCCGCGAGCGACGGCAGCGACTCGATCACGCCGCCGAGCGCATCGCCGATACCCTGCGTGCCGAGCTGGCTCAGCATGCGGCGCACGGCGTCGCGCGCCGAGTGCCAGTCGGACGCGTTCGCCGGATCGGCACCGTCGAGCACGCGCAGGCTCTCGCTGATGTGCGCGCGTTCGACCATCAGGAAGTCGGCGCCCTGCACCGCTTCGCCGCTGCGGCCGAGCGTGACCGCGTTGATCGTCGCGTAGTGCTCGACCGCGTCGCGCACGCGGGCCAGGTCGTCCATCAGCGCGTCGCGGTTCCACTCCGGGCCGCCGTCCGCGCGGCGCAGCGAGTCGTACGCCTGCTCCGCCTCGTGGACGATGTTGGTCAGGTGCTGGAGGCTGTACGTGCGCGCATTGCCCTTGATCGTGTGCATGTTGCGGAACAGCGCCGCGACGATCGAGTGATCGGCGCGCTCGTGCTGGCGGATCATCCGCTCGTTCTCGCTGAGGAAGCCCTTCGCGCTGTGCACGAAGTCGTGGAACTTGTCCTGGCTGATCGACAGAATCTCGCCGATCATTTCGAGGCGGCGCTGCTGCTCGCCGGCCTGCGCGGTCAGCTCGCGAATCTCGGTCACGTCGCGCACGCACAGCATCAGGCGCACGACCGTGTCGGTCTCGTTGGTGATCGCCGACCAGCTCAGGTCGAGCCACTTGTCGCGGCCGTCCGGCATCCGCTTCGCGACTTCGTTCACGAGCAGGTGCTCGTTGAACGCGAAGTTCATGCTGTCTTCGCCGAGGCATGCGTGCACGGCCGCATCGACCTGCGAGCGCGCGTCGGAACCGATGTTCGAGTCGTCGAACACGAGCGCCATCAGGTCGCGGCCCGCGATGTCGCTCGTCTCGAAGATGGTTTCGAGGTACGCCGAATACTCCGCATGCACGACGCCGCCTTCGACGACGGTCAGGATCCCCTGCTGCATGTTCTGCAGCATCGCCTGGATGTCGGCCGTCTTCTGCTTGAGCTGCGCCGAGTTCTCCTGGATCTTCTCGATCATCCCGTTGAACGCGACGATCGAATGGCCGATTTCGTCCATCCGGCCCACCGGCACGCGGCGCGTGAAATCCTGGCTCGTCGCGATCTCGCTCATCGCCGTCTGCATCCCGATCAGCGGGCGCGTGATCTGGCGATACAGCAGCAGGCCCAGCGCGGTCAGCAACACGATCACCGTGCCGGCGACGCCCGCGATCGCGGTCGCCGTGGTCGACAGCATCCCGTTCAGCGCGCTGATCGCGTCGTCCTTCTGGCGGTTCTTCTCGACGCGCAGCGTGTCGACGATGCTTTCGAGTTCGTCGCGATACTGCGCGACGTTCGCGAACAGGTACGCCTGCGCCATCTCGGGCTTGCCGTCGGCCTTCATCTTCACGGTGTCGTCGATTGCCGCGAAATAGTTCGTGGCGCTCTCCTTCGCCTGCGAGACGAGCCCGACCTGCGCCTGGCCGACCGCCGACTTCGCCTGCACGTCGAGCGCGGCGCGCAGCGCGCCCTGCTTCGCCTTCAGCTCGTCGCGCGCCTGCGCGGCGGTGTTCGCGTCGGGCGCATAGACGAGCGTCATCGTCGCGATCTGGATGTTCTTCACATCGGCGACGAGATCCGCGGACGCGAGCGCGCTCGGCACGATTCCCTGGGTGACCTGGCGTACCTCGGACGCGCTCTTGCGGGTCTGGTACACGGCATAGATGCCGATCGCGGACAGCGCGAAGAACGTCAGGACGACTAGCAGCGTAATGCGATGACGGATGGTCATGAGTACAGCTCCCCGCAGCGATCCGGCTTCGATCGCCGTTTGGTCTATTGAAAGAATGTGAGCGCCGAATTATCGGGGATGGTGTATGACGCTCCGATGACCGAAAATCATTCATTCATTGATAAAAATGAAATGAATAATTGTGACGAAAGCGCCCTAAAGATTTGCCGGGATCTGCCGTTAACCTCCTGCCACAAGGCTTCGATCGGCGATCCTGCGCGGCCCGGAAATTCCAGGTTCGGATATTTTATTTTTATTTATTTAATCCACGAATTAGCCGCAATCGGGCTTTCGTAAAACGTTTGCGCATTATCGGCTAATTCAGGCGAATTCGCGATTTTTTATTGTCGGGCCGTCATTCGACGGACCGATGAAAACGATACCGCCCGCTCCGGGGCCCGCGATGCGATGAACTGCATCGTGGGCCCCGGAGCGGGCGTGAGCGACCAACGACCGGTCAGTGGCTGCTGGCGCGCGTCGCCCCCAGCCCCGTTTCCGAACGCACCTGCTGCGCGGCGAACGCGCCCTTCTCCGCCTTCGCGCGCAGGCTCGTGTCGAGCACCGAGAACAGCCACACGCCGACGAAGCCGATGGTCATCGAGAACAACGCGGGCGACGTGTACGGGAACCACGCCGAACCCTTCGGATAACCGAGCGTCGCCTCCCACACCGACGGCGACACGATCGTCAGCCCCACCGACGAGACCAGCCCGAGGAAGCCGCCGATGACCGCGCCGCGCGTGGTGCAGCCCTTCCACATCATCGACAGGAACAGCACCGGGAAATTGGCCGATGCCGCCACGGCAAACGCCAGCGACACCATGAACGCGACGTTCTGCTTCTCGAACGCGATGCCCAGCAGCACGGCGATCACGCCGAGCACCAGCGTCGTGATGCGCGACACCTTCAGCTCGTCGGCACTGTTGGCCTTGCCGTTCTTGAAGACGGTCGCGTAGAGATCGTGCGACACCGCGGACGCGCCCGACAGCGTGAGCCCGGCCACCACCGCCAGGATCGTCGCGAACGCCACGGCCGAGATGAAGCCGTAGAACACGTCGCCGCCCACCGTCTTGGCCACCAGCACCGCGGCCATGTTGGCCGTGCCCGCGCCGCCCTTGATCACGCCCTTGGCCACGTCGGCCAGTTCCGGATTGGTCAGTACCAGCGTGATCGCACCGAAACCGATGATGAAGATCAGCACGTAGAAGTAGCCGATCCACGTGGTGGCCCAGAACACGGATTTCCGCGCTTCCTTCGCATCCGGCACCGTGAAGAAGCGCATCAGGATGTGCGGCAGGCCGGCGGTGCCGAACATCAGCGCCATGCCGAACGAGATGGCCGAGATCGGATCCTTGATGAACCCGCCCGGCGACATCACCGACAGCCCGATCCGCGTCGCGTCGTCCGGCGCCTTGCCGGCATTCGCGGCGATCGCGGTCTTGACTTCCACGGCATGGGCGAACAGCGCTTCCGGGCTGAAGCCGTATTGCGCGAGCACCATGATCGCCATGAAGGTCACGCCCGCGAGCAGCATGCACGCCTTGATGATCTGCACCCAGGTGGTGGCCGTCATGCCGCCGAACAGCACGTAGACCATCATCAGCGCGCCGACGATGACGACCGCCACCCAGTAGTCGAGACCGAACAGCAGCTTGATGAGCTGCCCCGCGCCCACCATCTGCGCGATCAGGTAGAACGCCACCACGACCAGCGTGCCGATCGCGGCGAAGCTGCGAATCGGCCCCTGCTCGAAGCGATAGCCCGCGACGTCGGCGAAGGTGAACTTGCCGAGGTTGCGCAGCCGCTCGGCCATCAGGAACGTGATGATCGGCCAGCCGACCAGGAAGCCGATCGAGTAGATCAGGCCGTCGTAGCCCGACGTCATCACCGCCGCGGAAATGCCGAGGAAGGATGCCGCCGACATGTAGTCGCCCGAGATCGCGAGGCCGTTCTGGAACCCGGTAATGCCGCCGCCGGCCGTGTAGAAATCCGCCGCGGAACGCGTGCGCGACGCCGCCCACTTGGTGATCCACAACGTCCCGGCCACGAACAGTGCGAACAGGACGATGGCCGTGGTGTTGGTGGCCTGCTTGGCGGTCTGCCCGACATCGCCGCCGCCCGCGACGGCCACGCCGCACACGCCCACGGCCAGCAGCGCGACCAGCGCCATCGAAAGTGTCTTCTTCATTGGGCGACGTCCTGCAGGATGTCCTGCGTCAGTTGATCGTATTCGTTGTTCGCGCGGCGCACGTAGATGCCGGTGATGACGACGGTGAACACGATCACCGCCATGCCGACCGGTACGCCGACGCTCGTCACGCCGGTGCTCACCGGCTTCGCGAGGAACGACTTGTCGAATGCGATCAGTGCGATGTAGCCGTAGTACACGATCAGCATCAGCACGGTCAGGCAGATACCGAGCGTGTTGCGCCGTCGCTTGAGCTGCGCATACTTCGGATGCGCTTCGATTTTTTTCACCAACCCATCATGCATCGCCTGTCTCCTGGTTTGCTTTTTGAATGAGTGTGGCGATTCTGAACAGCGAAGCTGACTGCGGGCTTACTCGGTCTTTCGCGAGTGCACTATGGTTTTCCCTAGCGGAACGGGCGTAGCGCCGCTGTCGGAAGCGAAATGCTTGATGGATGTACGCGGCCATGCGCGGGGCGCGCCGTCACGTCGACGTCAGTTCGGCGCCGCGACGCGGGTTGGCCCGGATGCAAGCGTTCGATCGTTCTCGACAGGCGGATGGTCGCGCGCCGCGTCGCTCATGGATCGAGCGTGCCGCCCGACCATCCCGCCGACGGACGCGAACCCGTCAGCTTCAGCGCGACGTCGCCCTGCGCGACCAGCCGCTCGCGATTGCGCGTGACGATGCGTCCGGCCTGCGGCGCGACCAGCACGTGCTCGCTGCCGGGCACGCCCGGATGCGCGACGATCCGCGCGATGCGTGCGCCCGCGGCGACCGTCGCACCGAGTTCGCGTTCGTACACGATCACGCCCGATACCGGCGCGAGCACCGTCTCCATGTGCGCGATCGGCACGGCCTCGCCGTGCCAGTCGTGCGCGCCGGCAGGCTCCGCGATCACGCCGCGGCCGCGCAGGAACGCCAGCACGCCGTCGGCATCGCGCTCGGCGAGCGCATCGGATACGTCGGATTGCCCGCGCAGCTCGACCGTTGCGACGAGCCGTTCGCGCAGGCCGCCGTTGCGCGCCCAGTGCGCGGCGATCGCGCCTTCGAACGCGCCGTCGTCGTCCTCGTCCCACAGAATCGCGACGTCGACGCCGAGCGCCGCCGCGAGATCGCGGCTGGCCGGCCACATTTCGCGCTGCACGTACAGATACGGCAGCGCCTCGGAGTCGGTATGCAGGTCGAGCACGATATCGGCGCCGCACGCGGCGTCGAACAGCGCGCGCTGCCAGGCGGCGAATGTCGTCGCGGGCCGGCGCGCCGCGGCCGATTCATGGAAATGCCGGTTGAAATTGCGCTGCGTCGCATCGTGGAAGCGGCCGAGCAGCCGCCCTTGCCGGAACTGCGCGAGCCCGAGCGGGTTCGCCTGCGGCACCACCGTCACCGTGCCGCGCAGCATGCCGCGATCGTGCGCCGCGCACAGCTGCGGGAGCAAGCGGTGCAGCACGAGCATGCCGGCGATCTCGTCCGCATGCACGCCGGCCTGCAGATGCACGCGCGGCCCGTCGCCGCCCGACAGCCGCCACGCGCGGATCGCGAGCGGCTGCCCGCCGTCGCCGGGCACCTGCCAGGTCAGCGCCTCGATCATCGTCCGTCCTCCTTCGGGTTCGGCTCGCCCATCACGACGCCGCGCGCGAATCCGCGCCAAGGCTCGCGACGAATGCCGCAATGCGCTCGCATGCGTCGGCCAGCTTCGCATCGTCGACGACGAAGCCGAAGCGCACGAAGCCGGATGCGGTATCGCCGAACGCGCTCGCGTCGAGCAGCGCGACCTGCTTCGCGCGGAACAATCCCCACGTGAACGCGTGCGCGTCGAGCCCCGTGCCGCGCACGTCGACCATCATGAACATGCCGGCTTCCGGCAGCAGGCAACGCAGCCCCGGCACGTCGCGCAGGCGCGCGTAGGCCAGGTCGCGGCGGCGCCGGTACAGCTCGCGCATGTCCGCGACGATCGCGGCCTTGTTGTCGAGCGCGGTGACGGCCGCCTGCTGGATGAAGCCCGGCAGCCCGTACAGCATGCACAGCGCGAGCCGCTCCGCGTGCTCGATCAGCTCGGCCGGGCCGATCGCCCAGCCGACCCGCCAGCCCGGCATCGCGTGCGATTTCGACAGGCTGCCGATCGTCACCGTGCGTTCGGCCATCCCCGACAGCGACGCGATGCTGACCAGGTCGCGCTCGAACGTCAGTTCCGCATACACCTCGTCGGACACGACCCACAGATCGCGCTCGCAGGCGAGCCGCGCGATGCGTTCGAGATCGGCACGCGGCAGCACGACGCCGGTCGGGTTGCACGGCGTCGCGAAGAAGATCGCCTTCGTGCGCGGCGTCACGGCCGCTTCGAGCGCGTCGAAGTCGAGATGAAAGCCGCGCGACGCATCGACCGGCACCGGCACGAGCGTCGCACCCGACGCGCGCACGCTGGCTTCGTACGTCAGATACATCGGCTCCGGCACGATCACCTCGTCGCCCGCCTCGCACAGGCACATCGCCATCGCGAACAGCGCGTTCTGCGCGCCGGCCGTCACGATCACGTGCTCGGCACCGACCGCCTGCCCGGACGCCTTCGCATGCTCGCGCGCGATCGCCGTGCGCAGTTCGGCGCGGCCCCGTACTTCGCTGTAGTGCGTATCGCCGCCGCGCAGCGCGGCGACCGCGCGCTCGACGATGATCTCCGGCGTCGGAAAGTCGGGGTCGCCGACACTCAGGATGATCGCCGGCTCGCCCGCCGCGACGGCCGCCTGTGCCGCGTAATGAATGTCCCATGCAGTCGTGCGCTTGCCCTGCAGGCGATCGACCAGCTTCGAATAGTTCATGCGTTCTCCGTCGCGCGGCGTCCGAGCGGCCGCCGCTTCTTCAAGGGTTCGTTCACCGCGGCATGCGTACCGGCACACGCCGCTCGAGCCGGCCAAACGCGCGTTCGATCACGAACGCGAGCACGACATAGATCACGGCGATCGCCAGCAGCGGCTCGTAGGTCCGCAGTGTCTGCGCGCGAATGTAGTTCGCGGCGCCGAGCACGTCCATCACCGCGACCGTCGACGCGAGCGCGGTCGATTTCAGCAGCATCACCGTCTCGCCCGCGAGCGTCGGCAGCAGGATCTGGATCGCACGCGGCAGCCACACGCGCCGCGCGATCATCGACGGGCGCATCCCCATCGCGCGCGCCGCCTCGATCTCGCCCTTCGGTACGCCGCGCAGGCCCGCGCGCAGTACCTCGCCGACATACGCGCCGACGCTGATCACCAGCGCGAACGCGACATACCAGAAACCGTCGCGCAGGAACGGCCACAGCACGCTGTCGCGCAGCGCGGGCCAGCCGGCGAACAGCGAGCCGACGCCGTAGTAGATCAGGTAGATCTGCACGAGCAGCGGCGTGCCGCGTATCACTTCGGTGAACGCCTTGCTGGCGCGCGCGACGACCGGGTTGCCCGACAGCCGCGCGAACGCGACGACGATCGCGAGCGCGAAGCCGAACACGGCCGAGATGACGAGCAGCTTGACGGTGGTCAGCACGCCGAGCAGCAGCAGCGATCCGTAGGAAGACAGTACGCTCAGATCCATGACGTTGATCCGGTTCGGTCAAAAAATACGTGAGAAGACCCGGCGCGGCTCACGATGCCGGCATCCAGCGGCCGAAACGCCGCTCGATCTCGCGGAACAGCATGCCGGACAGCGACGTGATCGCGAAGTACACGGCCGCGACCATCAGGTAGTAGTGCATGTACTCGCGCGTCGACCCGGCCGCCTGCTTCGCGGTGTAGAGCAGCTCGCTGTAGCCGACCACGCTGATCAGCGCACTGTCTTTCACGAGGATCAGCCACAGGTTCGTGAAGCCGGCCAGCGCATACGGCGCCATCGCCGGCAGCGTCACACGGCGGAACACGAGCGACGGCGGCGCGCCGAACGCGCGCGCCGCCTCGATCTGCCCGTACGGGATCGCGAGGATCGCACCGCGGATGATCTCGGCCGCATACGCGCCCTGCACGATGCCGAGCACGATCACGGCCGCCGCGAAGCCGTTGACCGCGACCGGCCCGGCACCGATCGCCGTCATCAGCAGGTTGATCGCGTCGGTGCCCGCGTAATAGAGCAGCAGGATCAGCAGCAGCTCGGGCACCGCGCGGCACAGCGTCGTGTAGCCCTGCGCGAGCCGCTCCAGCACCCGCACGCCGGACAGCTTCGCGGCCGCACCCAGCAGCCCGAGCACGATGCCGACGACGAACGCGCCGAGCGAAATCTCGAGCGTCACGCCCGCGCCCTGCAAGAGCGCGACGCCCCAGCCGTCCGGGTCCATGCCCAGGTAGCTCACCCATCCCCAACCGTCCATGCCGCCTCCTCGTCCGTGCGTGACGCCCGTGTGCGCTCGATCAGTGCGGCCAGAGGTCGATCGGGAAATACTTCTTCGCGATCTGCGCGTACTTGCCCGATGCATGCAGTTGCTCGAGCGCCTGGTCCATCTGCTGCTTGAGCGGTGCATCGGCCTTGCGCATCCCCGCGCCGACGCCGTAGCCGAAGATCGCCGGGTCCATCTTCACGCTGCCGGGGCCCTTCAGCTCGAACGCGGAACCGTCCTTCGACTTCAGGAAATCGAGAATGCCGAGCTGGTCGAGATACATCGTGTCGATGCGGCCGGCGACGAGGTCGGCGTTGCAGTCATCCTGCGTGTTGTACAGGCGCACCGTCGCGGTCTTGCCGTAGGCCATCTTGATGAACTCGGCGTTCGCGGTCGAACCCTGCACGCCGATCACCTTGCCCTTCAGCCCGTCCGGCGTCAGCGTGAGCTTCTGGTTCTTCGCGCCGACGAAGGTGCCCGGCGTCTCGTAGTACGGCCGCGAGAACGCGATCACCTTCTGGCGCTCCGGCGTGATCGACATCGAGTTGAAGATCACGTCGATCTTGTCGCTGAGCAGCGCCGGGATGATGCCGTCCCACGCGACTTCCCTGATCTCGCACTTCGCCTTCATCTGCTCGCACAGCGCGCGGATCAGGTCGGCCTCGAAGCCGCTCCACTGCCCCGTCGGGCTCTTCATCAGGAACGGCGGATACGGCTCGGCCGCGACCCCGAAGCGCAGCACGCCCGACGACGCGTGCGCGGAACCGAACGGCGCGAGCGCCGCGAGGACGAGACTCAACAGGCACAGCAGACTGCGTACGACACGTTTCATGGTCGGACTCCTTGCGGGAAAGATAGGGATCGGGGCAGCCGCCCGTACTGGCACGCGCGGGCCGCGCCCGCGGTTCAGTGGCGTTGCCGATGCGCGTTGACGAACTGGCGGCAGCGTTCGCTCTGCGGCGCGTCGAAGATCTCGGCCGGCGTGCCGCTCTCCTCGACGCGCCCTTCGTGCAGGAACAGCACCCTGTTCGACACGTCGCGCGCGAACGCCATTTCGTGCGTGACGAGAATCATCGTGCGGCCTTCGCACGCGAGATCGCGAATCACCTTCAGCACTTCGCCGACGCGTTCGGGATCGAGCGCGGACGTCGGCTCGTCGAACAGCATCACCCTGGGCCGCATCGCCAGCGCGCGCGCAATCGCGACGCGCTGCTGCTGGCCGCCGGACAGGAACGCGGGATAGACGTTGCGCTTGTCGGCAAGGCCGACGCGTTCGAGCAGCTGCTCGGCGCGCGCGATCGCTTCGGCGCGCGGTTCGCGCAGCACGTGCACGGGCATCTCGATCACGTTCTCGAGCACCGTGCGGTGCGCCCACAGGTTGAAGCTCTGGAACACCATCCCGAGCCGCGTGCGAATGCGCTCGACCTGGCGCGGATCGGTCGGCACCGTGCGGCCCTTGCGGTCGACCTTCAGGCCGATCTCCTCGCCGTCGACCACGATGCGTCCGCGGGTCGGCGTCTCCAGCAGGTTGATGCAACGAAGCAGCGTGCTCTTGCCCGAGCCGCTCGCGCCGATCAGCGAGATCACTTCGCCTTCGCGCGCGCTCAGCGACACGCCCTTCAACACCTCCAGCTCGCCGAACCGCTTGTGCAGATCCGTCACCTGCACGCGCTCGTCGACGGCCGCCTTCACGCTCTCCACCCGCGCCAACATGCTGTCTCCTGTGTCGAATTCTCATGCCCGTCCCGTGCGGGACCGCGGCGTCTTGTTGAATGGCCGACCAACCTCATGCGGAGTCGAGTATAGGCGCTGTTGAACGGTGGTTCAACAGATTTCAATCATCCTGGAGCAAGGGTTTTCGCGGGTTCCACGCCGCTTTCGATGGTGCAATTGAACAAGCGTCCGACACTCCCCTATAATCGGTGCCATGACGATTCCGTAAGGTCACCCCGTGAAAAAGACTCCTGGCAGCGCACCGGTTCAGGCCCGCAGCCGCGGCATCCGCGAAACGCCCGCGGTGCGGCAGCAATCGATCATCGACGCGACGATGCGCTGTATCGCGCGCTACAGCTATTCGGAAACCACGATCGACCGCATCTGCGCGGAAGCGAAGGTGTCGCGCGGGCTGATCAACCATCACTTCCAGTCGAAAGACGAGCTGATGGCGCAGACCTACAAGCGGCTCGCGTCCGACCTGCTCGACGTGTCGCGCGCGGCCGCCGCGAACGCGACCGGCCCCGAGGACAAGCTCGACGCGATCATCAAGGTGTGTTTCGCCGCGCCGGTGTTCGCGCCGAAGAACGTGAAGGTGTGGCTCGGCTTCTGGAGCGTCGCGCATAGCGACCCGGTGATCCGCAAGGCACACAAGGAGCTGTACGCCGGCTACCGGCAAGCCCTGAAGAAGCTGTTCGACCAGATCGCGGAAGTGCGCGGCGGGACCGTCGACAGCGATCTCGCCGCGCTGACGCTGACGGCCGTGATCGACGGGTTCTGGCTCGAGCTCGCGCGCGACCCGACGTCCTTTACCGCGGCAGACGCGCTGGCGAGCTGCCTGCGCGTCGTCGATACGTTCCTGCCGCCGCCGAAGACGGCCCGCAAGCGCGCGTAACGCGGCGCGTCGGCAACCTGACGCATCATCGCCGCCGGCAACCCGGCGGCGCACCCGACGGCCTCGCATCGCGAGGCCGTTCGCGTTTTCAGCACGCGCGAATCTCGATCAGATACGGCGCGTCATGCGCCGCCGCCTCGCTGAGCGCCCCGACCAGTGAAGCACCCTCGTCGACGCGCTGCGCGCCCCATCCGTACGCCCGTGCGATCTCGACGAAATCCGGCGTATGCAGATCCACGCCGACCGGCTCGACGCCGCCGTCGACCATCGCGCGCTTGATTTCCCCGTATCCACCGTTGTTCAGCAGCACGACGATCACGCGCGCACGGTGCTGCACCGCGGTGCCGAGCTCCCCAAGCGTGTACTGGAATCCGCCATCGCCGGCGAGGCAGACCACCGGCCGCGACGCATCGCCGAGGCTCGCGCCGACGGCGGCCGGCAGCCCGTAGCCGAGCGAGCCGAACCCGACCGACGCGTTGAACCAGCTGCGCGGGCGCGGCGCCGCGAAGCCGACGTTGCCCGCGTAGACGATGCGCGTCGAATCCCCGACGATCGCCGCATCGGGCAGCGTGTCGCGCACGCTGTCGAGCAGCGCGAGATCGCGGCACATTTCGTCATTCAGTTCCTGTCGCGCCGCCGCACGGCACTTCGTTGCGCGTTCAACGCCGTCGCGATCCGCACGGGCGCCCGCGTCGCCGGGCCATACGCGCCGCAGCGCGCGCAGGGTTTCGCCGACGTCGCCGAGCAACGGCAGCGCGGGCACCGCATTGCGGCACAGCTGCTGGGGATCGATGTCGATCCGCACGAGCGGCGCGGGCATCGAGAAACTGCGCGTCGCATACAGGTCGTAATCGGTCGGCCCGAGCTCGGTGCCGAGCGCGACGATCAGGTCGCTGTCGCGCATCAGGGCGCGCACCGCGTCGCTCGACGCCGACCACGCGATGCCGAGCGGATGCGCGGGCGGCATCACGCCGCGCCCGTTGATCGTCATCACGACCGGCGCGTCGAGTGCTTCGGCGAGCCACCGCACGTCGTCGGACGCGTCGAGCGCGCCGCCGCCCGCCAGGATCAGCGGCGCGCGCGCGGCAGCCGCCTGCGCGCGCAGCGCGTCGATGCCGTCGGCCGATGCGGGACCGGGCGCGATGCGCGGCGGCGCCGCCGGCACGGGCGGCAACGTGTCGGCCGGCGCCGCGAGCACGTCGAGCGGGATCTGGATATGCACCGGGCGCGGCCGGCCGCCCGAGAACACCGCGAACGCGCGCGCGATCGCCTGCGGCAGTGCGTCGGCGCGCGGCACCGTATAGCTGAACGCGGCGACATTCTCCGCGAACGCATGCTGGTCGGGCAGTTCGTGCAGATGGCCGTTGCCCGAGCCGATATCGCCGGACGCGTTGACGCTCGAGATCACCAGCATCGGAATCGAATCCGCAAACGCCTGCGCCATCGACGTCGCGATGTTCGTCATCCCGGGGCCGGTGATCACGAAGCACACGCCGGGCTTGCCGGTCGCGCGCGCATAGCCGTCCGCCATGAAGCCGAGGCCCTGCTCGTGGCGCGCGCTCACGTGACGCAGCGTGCTGCCGGCCAGCCCGCGGTACAGCTCGATCGTGTGCACGCCGGGAATGCCGAACACCGTATCGACGCCGTACGCGGCGAGCAGGTCGACGAGATACATGCCAACTGTTTTCATTTGTCTTCCATCGTTCAGGACAGGTTTCTGGATCATTCGCCGGGCGGCGAAGCCATCAGTGCGCGAGCCCCGGCAGCAGTTCGCGTACGCCTTGCGCGAGCATCTGGAACGCGATCGCGGTCAGCACGATCCCCGACAGCCGCTCGACGAGCGTCCTGCCGATCTCGCCGAGCCGCCGGCACCACGACGCCGAGCACGCATACGTGAGCCCGATCACGCCCGCATGCAGCACGCAGGCCGCGCTCAGCGCGAGCAGGTCGGACGGCGTATGAAAGCGCGTCGCGGTCGTGATCACGAGCGACATCACCGCGCTGCCGATCGACAGCGGGAAGATCAGTGGCACCGCGATGTAGCTGCGCCACTGCGCATATTCGAGCCGCCGCTCCCCGCCGCTGCGTTCGTCGTTGGCCGTGCCGCGCATCATCGGAATCGACCACAGGCACAGCACGAGGCCGCCCGTCAGCGTCAGCGCACCGAGCGTCAGGCCGAGCATGCGCAGCAGGAACTGGCCGCCCCAGACCGCGCCGACCATCAGCGCCGCGATCCACGCGAACAGCCTGAATGCGATCTGCCGCTGCGTCACGTCGGGAAAATGCCCGGTGACGGCCGCGTACATCGGGATCGCGACCGGCGGACAGAACAGCGTCAGCAGGCCGGTCAGGAACAGCAGCACGTCGCTCGACGTCAGGGTCATTGCTCGAACTCTCACGCGGTCGGATGGTTGAGACGCGTATCGGCATCGTGGCCGGGTGTCGCGATCAGTCCTGCGCGGCTTCCTGCGGCGCGCGCTCGCGCCGCCGCATGTCGCCGTCGAAATCGTCGAGCGTCGGGAACGCCATCGGTTCGAGCCGGTCGAGCCGCGCCAGGTAGTCGCCGTACCGATCGAGCACGGCCGCGCGCTCGGCATCGCCGATATACGGCACGTGATAGCCGACGAACGACGGCAGCACGTCGAAGCCCGCATAGCCGAGCGTGCCGCGCAGCACGTGGCGCAGCATCAGGTCCATTTCGCCATGCACACCATCCGCGCCGAACATGTAGTCGCGGCCGCCGCACGTATAGGCGAGCAGCGCGCGCTTGCCGCGCATCCCGCCGCGATCGTAGAAGCGCACACCGCCGTACACCTTGCCCGACACGAGCACGCGGTCGATCCAGCCCTTCATGATCGCCGGCACCGAGCACCAGAACAGCGGGAAGCTCAGGATCAGCAAGTCGCATGCGGCGAGCTTGTCGAGTTCCGCGGCGATGTCCGGCGCGATCGCGTGCGCGGCGACGTTCTCGCGCTGCTCGAGCGCGTAGACGAGATAGTCGGGGTGCTTGCGCACGCCGAAATCGGCCGCGCTCGCCACCGGATTCCACTGCATCGCGTACAGGTCGGACACCGTCACGGTGTGCCCCTGCGCTTCGAGCGTACTCACCGCGCGGTGCAGCATCGACGTGGTGAACGACTGCGGCTCGGGATGGGCGTGGACGATCAGGACTTTCATGAGGCGATTTTTCTCCGCAACGTAACGTTGAAGGGTTGAACTCACACGGCCCCGGCCGCGCGCTTGCGCAGCAGCGACAGGCCGATCGCGACGCAGGTCGCGACGAGCAGCAGCGTGGACACCGACGCGATCGCCGGGTCGACGTTCTCGCGCATCCCGTCCCACATGCGGCGCGGCAGCGTGTACACGCTCCGGCTCGAGATGAACAGCGTGACGACCAGCTCGTCCCACGACAGGATGAATGCGAACACCGCCGCCGACAGCACGCCCGGCCGGATCGACGGCAGGATCACGTAGCGCAGCGTCTGCGCGAGGTTCGCGCCGAGGCTGCGCGACGCCTGTTCGATCCGCAGGCCGACCGTCGCGAGCGACGCGGACACGGCCACCACCACGTAAGGCACCGACAGCACGACGTGCGACAGGATCACTGCCGGCAGGCTGTCGAGCATCCCGAGCTCGCCCCACAGCCGATAGAACGCGAGCGCCGACACGATCGGCGGCACGATCAGCGGAAACAGGATCACGCCGCGCACGAACTCGCCGCGCCGCGACGCGACCTTCCACAGGCCGATCGCGCACAGCGTGCCGAGCGTGACCGAGATCGCCGACGACGCCAGCGCGATCAGCCCGCTTTGCAGGAAGCTCGACACCCAGCCGTCGTCGTCGAGCAGCACGCCGTAGTGCCGCAACGACAGCGCGCCGTCCGGCATCGACAGGTAGTCGCTCGGCGTCAGCGACACGGGCACCGACACGAGCAGCGGCAGCATCAGGAACAGGATCGCGGCCCATGCGACACCGACCACCAGCGCGCGCCCTGCGGTCATTCGATTCTTCATCGGTTCGTCCTCCGTTCGAATCAGCGCGCGCCGAACAGCTCGCGCAGGTCGACGAAACGCGCGAGCAGCGCGAGCGCGGCCAGGATCGACGCCAGCAGCAGCGACGCGAGCGCCGCCCCGCTGCCCCAGTTCACGAGCTGCAGGATCTGCGTGCTGATGTACTCGGCGATCATCACCGTGCGGCCGCCGCCGAGAATCACCGGCGTCACGTAGAAGCCGAGCGAGAAGATGAACACGAGGATCGCCGCGCCGACGATGCCCGGCCGCGTCTGCGGGAAATACACCTTGCGGAACGTGACGAACGCGCCCGCGCCGAGCCCCTGCGACGCCCGCGCGAGCTGCGGGTCGATGCCCTTCATGTTCGCGTACAGCGGCAGCACCGCATACGGAATCATGAAGTGGATCATCCCGATCACGACGCCGATCTCGTTGCGCATCAGCGGCAGCGGCGCATCGATCAACCCGACGCGCATCAGCAGCGTGTTGACGAGCCCCTGCTCGCCGAGCAGGAACAGCCACGAGAACGCACGCACCAGCACCGACGCCCAGAACGGCACGAGCAGCCCGAACATCAGCGCCATCCGCTGACGCGGGCCGACGTGCGCCATCGCATAGGCGATCGCGTAGCCGAGCGCGACCGAAAACACCGTGGTGACCGCGCACACGCGCAGCGTCGTCCACAGCACGCGGTGCACGCCATGGTTCTCCAGCAGCCGCGCGTAGTTCGTCAGGCCGGGCGCCGGCACCGTGAAGCCGAGCCACAGCACGCGCACGAGCGGAACCACGTACAGCACGATCAGCACCGCGAGCAGCGGCACGACGAGCAGCCAGTAGCGGTCGGCCTTCGCGCGGCCTAGCGGGACCGCGCCCGCGGCGGGAGTAGACAGGGTAGTCATGGCGTCACGCTCACGAGGCGGCGGATCAGGACGACATCAGGTCGGTGTACTGCGCGAGCGTCGCTTCGTAATGCTGCGCCCACCATTCGGGATTCACCTTGCACTGCTTCGCCCAGTTCTCGGGCGTGCCGGGATTGTCGGCGCGCAGCGCCTGCGGCACCGCGGCCGTCGCGGCCGGCGTCACCGGCCCGTTGCCGAGCAGCGACAGCAGGCGCACCTGCGGCTCGACACCCTGCACGAACTTGATGAACTGCCACACGGCATCGCCCGACGGGTTGTTCTTCGGCACGCCCCACACGTCGCACGACGCGAGCCCCTGCTCCCACGTATAGCGGAACCGGCCGTTGCTCTCGCGCTGGATCACGTTCGCGCGCGTATGCCAGATGCACGCCATGCTGACTTCGCCGTTGCGCAGCAGTTGCAGGCTGTCCGCACCCGAATCCCACAGCAGCACGTTCGAGCGCAGCTCCTTGAGTTTTTTCAGCGCGCGCGGCACGTCGATCGGGTAGACCTTGTCCTTGTCGACGCCATCGGCCATCAGCGCGGCTTCGAGCGCGCCGCCCATCCATTTCCACAGCCCGCGCTTGCCCGGAAACTTGCCGACGTTCCAGAAATCGGCCCAGTTCTTCGGCGGATTCGCGCCGAACTTGCGCGCGTCGTAGACGAGCACGTAGCTCAGCAGGTACGACGGCACGCCGAAATCCGACCCGAGCCCAGGCAGTGTGTTGCGGCCCACGACCGAATAATCGATCGGCCGCAGGAAGCCCTGCTTGCCGAGCTTGATCGCCGCGAAGCCGTCGAGATCCATCACGTCCCAGATCACGTTCCTGTTCTCGACCATTGCCTTGATCTTGCCGTCCTCCGGCGACGAGTCGTAACCCATCCTGATCCCGCTCGCCTTCGTGAACGGGTCCATGTATGCGGAGCGGAACGCCGAACGCGCTTCGCCGCCCCATGCGCTGAGCACGATTTCCTTCGGGTTCGACGCCAGCGCGTCTTTCGCGCCGAGCGACAGCAGCGTCGGCGCGATGCCGGCGGCCGCGCACAGCCGCAGGAAATCGCGGCGGCGTTGCGACGTCGCGGGTTGAAGGTCGCGCGCTTGGTCGAGCAGGTCCTGCAGATGGCGCTTCGTCATGGTGTCTCCTCCAGGCTGGGCAGCGCCCGCACGCATCTCGGCGTTGTCGGGCACGGGGAATCGGCCGGCGACGACGGCAGCCGCCGCGTCGCGCGGGATGCAGCGTTCGCCGCGTCAGTCGGCCGCGATCCGGCAGGTCGCGTCGCGCTCCCACTGCACGAACACGTCCATGCCGGTGCGCGGCGACGCGAGCCCTCGCCACGCAGGCACGTCCGCCGTCATGCAGCCGAGCGCCGACGTCTCGATCTCGAAGCGGTACGACGAACCGAAATAGCTCCAATGACGGATGCGGCCGGCCACTTCGTTGTGCGCGCCGCCGCACGACGTCGCGGACACGGCGACCTTCTCGGGGCGCAGCGCGAACAGCAGCGTGTCGTCGGTTCGCGCGCCGCACGCGGGCGCGACGAACCGCGTATCGCCGACGCGATAGTGCGTGGTGTCCGCATCGCCGCCGACTGCGACGCCTTCGATGAAGTTGCTCTTGCCGAGGAAGTCCGCGACGAAGCGGTTCGCCGGCTGCTCGTACAGCCCGTCCGGCGTGCCGATCTGCTCGAGCCGGCCGTCGCGCATGATCGCGATCCGGTCCGACATCGACAGCGCTTCCTCCTGGTCGTGCGTGACGAACAGGAACGTTGCCCCGAGCCGTTCGTGCAGCGCCTTCAGTTCGACCTGCACCTCGCCGCGCAGCTTGCGGTCGAGCGCGCCAAGCGGTTCGTCGAGCAGCACGAGATCGGGATCGAACACCAGCGCGCGCGCGATCGCGACGCGTTGCTGCTGGCCACCCGACAACTGGCGCGGCAGCCGATCCGCGAGAGGGCCGAGCCGCACGAGATCGAGCGCGGCCTTCACGCGCTTCACCGCGTCGGGCCCCTTCTGCTTGCGCACCATCAGCGGATACGCGACGTTCTGTTCGACCGTCATGTGCGGAAACAGCGCATAGCCCTGGAACACCATCCCGAAGTTGCGCTTCTCCGGCGGCAACGCGACGATGCTGCGGCCGCCCACGCGCAGGTCGCCGGTGGTCGGATGCTCGAAGCCCGCGACGATCGTCAGCAACGTCGTCTTGCCGGAACCCGACGGCCCGAGGATCGTCAGGAATTCGCCGCGCGGAATCTCGATCGACGTTTCCCGCAACGCATGCACGCTGCCGTAGCGCTTCGACACGCGATCGATCTGCAGGCCTGCGCCGCTCGCGATGCGCTCCGCCGACGCGGTGCGTGCCGCATGCGCCCCGGCTCTTCCCTCCTCCACACCCGCCGACGTCTCCATCACCACGCTCATCGTGTGTCTCCTGGTCGACTCACAATTGGGTTGAACGTTCATTTAACAGAACTTATACTATGCCGAAATGCGGTCCGCAAGTAGCGGCGACCCTTGCCGGCTCTGACACACCCCGACACACAACAACCAGGAGACAGTGATCAGCATGAGCATCGAGGACATCCGAATCGAACGGCACGACGGCGTCGTGACCCTTCGACTGAACCGCCCGGCGAAGCGCAATTCGCTCGCGCGGCCGCATCTCGACTTTCTTCGCGAGACGCTCGACGCGCTCGCGAACGATCCGGCGGTGCGCTGCGTCGTGCTGACCGGCACCGGCAGCGCATTCTGCGCGGGCGCGGACGTCGACGAGTGGGCCGAGGCCGAGCGCAACGGCGAACTCGACACCTACGGGTGGACCGAACGCGCGCACCGTTTCGTGCAGGCGCTCGCCGCGTTTCCGCGCCCCACGATCGCCGCGCTGAACGGCTCGACGGTCGGCGCGGGCACCGACATCGGCTTTGCGTGCGACTTCCGCATCGCGAGCACGGCCGCGACGCTGCGCTGCGGGTATACGGGCATGGGCTACAGCCCCGACATGGGCGGAAGCTGGTTCCTGCCGCGCCTCGCGCGCCCCGACGTCGTGCGCCGTTTCGTCTTCCTGAACGAACGCTGGAACGCGCAGGATGCGCTCGCGGCCGGGCTCGTGTCCGAAGTCGTCGACGCCGACGCGTTCGCGGAGCATGTCGCCGCGTTCGCCGCGCGGCTCGCTCAAGGGCCGAGCGTCGCGTTCGGCCATACCAAGGCACTGCTTGCGCAGTCGCTCACGCATACCCTTGCCGAGCAACTGCGCGGCGAGTTGGCGGCCGGCGTCGCTTGCGGTCACAGCGAGGACGGCCGGGAAGCGCTTCGCGCGTCGGTCGAAGGTCGCACCCCCCATTTTGTCGGGAGATGATTGATGGATTTTTCGCTGACCCAAGAGCAGGACATGCTGGTGACGTCGCTGCGTCAGTTCGTCGAGAAGGAACTGCAGCCGCATGAATTCGCAGTCGATCGCGCGGACGACGTGCCGGCCGAACTCGCCGATTCGATCCGCCGCAAGTCGCTCGAGCTTGGTTTCTACGCGTTCAACATGCCCGAGAGCGCCGGCGGCCCGGGCCTCGACTACGTGACGCAGGCGCTGGTCGAGCGCGAGCTCGGCCGCACGAGCTGGGCGCTGCACGTGTTCGTCGCGCGGCCCAGCAAGATCCTGATGGCATGCAAGGGCGACCAGATCGAGCGCTACCTGAAGCCGGCCGTGCGCGGCGAGCGCGTCGACTGCTTCGCGCTGACCGAGCCGGGCGCCGGCTCCGACGCGATGGGCATCCGCACGCGCGCGGTGCGCGACGGCGACGACTACGTGATCAACGGCAGCAAGCACTTCATCAGCCACGCGGATACGGCCGACTTCGTGATCCTGTTCGCCGTCACCGGCGAGGAGGAAGTGCGCGGCCAGAAGCGCAAGCGCGTGACCTGCTTCCTGATCGACAAGGACACGCCGGGCATGACCGTGCGGCGCGGCCCGCACTGCACGAGCCTGCGCGGCTACCACCAGTCGGAGATCTTCCTGTCCGACTGCCGCGTGAGCGCCGCGCAGATCCTCGGCGAAGAGCATCGCGGCTTCGAGCTCGCGAACGACTGGCTCACCGCCGGCCGCGTGATGGTGGCCGCGAACAACATCGGCCGCGCGCAGCGCGCGTTCGAGATGGCCGCCGAATGGGCCGCGACGCGCCATCAGTTCGGCAAGCGCATCGGCGATTTCCAGGGCACGTCGTTCAAGCTCGCCGACATGCAGACCGAGATTCGCGCGGCGGAACTCGTCACGCTCTATACCGCGCAGAAGCTCGACCAGGGCACGATGACCGACGGCGACGCCGCGCTCGCGAAACTGCTGGCCACCGAGACACTCGGCCGCGTGACCGATCACGCGGTGCAGATCTACGGCGGCATGGGGTTGATGGACGAACTGCCGATCGAGCGCTTCTGGCGCGATGCGCGCATCGAGCGCATCTGGGAAGGCACGTCCGAGATCCAGCGCCACATCCTGTCCAAGGAAATCCTCCGACGCTACAGCTGACGCGAATCGTCGCGCCGGCGCGCAAGCCGGCGCGCGTTCCGAAAGGACCATCATGACCTCTTCCCCTGAAGTCAGGGATCGCCGTGCCGACGCCGCGGCCAACCTGCGCCGGCTGCTCGAGCCGGCCAGCATCGCGTTCGTCGGCGGGCGCGGCATCGCGGGCGCCGTGCAGCGCTGTCGCCACTACGGCTATGCCGGCGACATCTGGCTCGTCAATCCGAACCATGCCGAGATCGACGGCGTGCCCTGCCATGCCAGCGTCGCCGACCTGCCCGCCGCGCCCGATGCCGTGTTCGTCGCAGTCCCCGCGCGGCAGGCGATCGACGTCGTGCGCGCGCTCGCCGAACGCGGCGCCGGCGGCGCGATCGTGTACGCGTCGGGTTTCTCCGAAACCGGGGCCGACGGCACCGCGCTGCAGCAGGCGCTCGTCGACGCCGCCGGCGACATGGCCGTGCTCGGGCCCAACTGCTACGGGTTGATCAACGGCCTGAACGGCAGCGCGCTGTGGCCGGTCGCGCACGGCGCGCCGCGCGTCGAATCGGGCGTCGCGGTGATCACGCAAAGCGGCAACCTCGCGTACAACCTGTCGATGAGCGCACGCTCGGTGCCGTTCGCGTACCTGGCGAGCGTCGGCAACCAGGCGTCGGTCGACATCGCGCGCCTCGTCGATGCCTTCGTCGACGATCCGCGCATCCGCGCGATCGGCGTGCATCTCGAAGGATTGAAGGACGTGCGCGCGTTCAGCGAGGCCGCCACCCGCGCGCTCGCGCGCGGCGTGCCGATCATCGCGCTGAAGAGCGGGACCTCGGCGCTCGGCGCACAGCTCGCGATCAGCCACACGAGTTCGCTCGCGGGCTCGGACGCGCTGTACGACGCACTGTTCCGGCGGCTCGGCGTGATCCGCGTGAAGGACCCGGTCGGCCTCGTCGAAACGCTGAAGCTGCTCGCGATCGCCGGTGTGCCCGAGCGCCGCACGCTCGCCGCGCTGGCGACGTCCGGCGGCGATGCGGGGCTCGTCGCGGATCTCGGCGACGCGCAGGGCATCGCGTTCCCGCCGGTCGGCGACGCCGGGCGCCACGCGCTCGGCAACGTGCTGCCCGCGTACGCGACGATCGCGAACCCGCTCGATTTCACGACGACACCGTGGGGCGATCCGGACAAGATGCGCGCGTGCTGCGACGCGCTGCTCGCCGACCGGCCCGGCGCGGCCGCGATGATTCTCGACTATCCGCAAGAAGCGACCGGCGAGCGACCGCTGTGCGACATCGCGGCAAACGCGTTCGCGGCCTCCGCGCGCCAGCACGGCGTGGTCGGCGCGGTCATCTCGGTGTTTCCCGACCTCACGCCGCCCGATCACGCCGCACGCATGGCCGCGGCCGGCATCGCGCCGCTGCAGGGGCTCGCCGACGGGATCGACGCAATCGGCGCGGCGATGACCTACGGCGAGACGCGCCGCCGCGTGCTCGACGCCGATGCGCTCAACGCGCTGCCGGTACTGCGGGCCGGCAACGGCGGCGGCAGTCACGGCGCCACGACGCTGCACGACGAATGGGCGAGCAAGCGGATGCTGGCCGCGCACGGGCTCGACGTACCGTCAGCGGAATGCGTCGCGCCCGCCGATGCACCGGCCGCCGCGCAGCGGCTCGGGTTTCCGGTCTGCGTGAAAGTGGTCAGCGATCGCCTGCCGCACAAGACCGAGGCCGGCGCGGTCGCGCTGAAGCTCGCATCGCCCGAAGCCGTCGCCGCCGCGGTCGAGCGGATGACCGAACAGGTCGCGCGCTACGCGCCGGACGTGCACGTCGAGCGCATCCTCGTCGAGAAGATGGCCGACGCGCCGCTGCTCGAACTGATCGTCGGCGTGAAGCGCGAGCCGAATTTCGGTCTAGCGCTCGTGCTCGGCGCCGGCGGCGTGCTGGTCGAGCTGATCCGCGACACCGCGACACTCCTGCTGCCGGTGCGTGAAAGCGACGTGCGCGACGCCCTGCTCGGGCTGAAGCTCGGCCCGCTGCTGACCGGCTATCGCGGACGGCCGAAGGCCGATCTCGATGCGGTGGTGGCGAACGTGATGGCGATCGCACGCTTCGCGCAGGCACACGCCGACACGCTCGTCGAACTCGACGTCAATCCGCTGCTGGTGATGGAATGCGGCGCGGTGGCCGTCGATGCGCTGGTGAGGCTCGACGCCTGACACCCGCCGGCCCGCTCATGCATCGCCCGAGCGGGCCGGCGGCAACCGTGCGCGGGTCTTCGCCGCAGTGCGTTCAGTGACGCTCGCCGAGCGTGCCGTCTGTGCTCACGTCATCGTCGCCGGGCGCGTCGCGCAGCACGGCGACGACGCCCCCTTCGACGCAGGCCCGGGCCGGGCCGTGCGGTAGAAGCGATCAGAAGTTGTGCCGCATGCCGATGCGCGCGGCGGCTTGCGTGCGGCTCGTCGACGGCGTGAAGCTGTAGCCGATCACCGCATCGACGCCGTTCGACGCGCGCATCCAGTCGACGCCCGCATAGACGTCGGTGCGCTTGGACAGTGCGTAATGCGTGCCGAGCGCGACTTCGTGCCAGTGATGGCCTTCGAACGTCGTGTACTGGTAGCCCGCGACGAGCGACAGCGCCGGGGTCGCCTGGTACAGGCCGCCCGCCTCATACACGCGCATCGTCGACGATTGCCCATAACCCTTGAACGTCGTGTTGCTGAAATCCGCGTTGAGCGTCAGCTTGCCGAGCGTGTACGACGCGCCGATCCCGAAGATCGACTGCGAGTCGATCGAGAACGGCGTCGAATCGTGCAGGTCGGTGACGGCGCCCGTCGCCGGATCGACGGTCGCGACCGTCTGTCCGAGCATCGTCCTCACGCCCATCTGCGCATACGGATCGAGCGCCGCGAGCCGGCGCGGCGCGTTGAGCCGCGTATAGTTGCCGCCTGCCGAGAAATCGCCGTGCGTGTAGCTCGCGCCCAGGCTCCACGCACTGCCGTCGTGGAAGCTGCCCGCATCGTTGCTGAACGAATACATGCCACCGACCACGAGCCCGTGGAAACTGTTGCTGACGAACTTCACCGCGTTCTGCAGCCGGTCGCCGCTCTGACGGTCGAAGTCGCCCAGGTGCACGCCGTAGCCGCTGCCGAACGCGCTGACGTTGTAGTTCGCGGTGAAATCGAATGCAAAGTCGTACTGGTTGCCGAACGTCAGCGTGCCCCAGTCATTGCCCAGCCCCACGTACGCCTGCCGCCCGAACATCGCGCCGCCCTGGTTCAGCTTGCCGGTGCCGAGCCGGAACCCGTTCTCGAGCTTGAACACGGCCTTGTTGCCGCCGCCGAGATCCTCCGTGCCCATCAGGCCGACGCGGTTGCCGTACGACACGCCGTCGTCGAACAGGTACGCGTGCGCGCCGCCCGTATTGTTCACGTAGGTGATGCCGCCATCTATGATCCCGTACAGCGATACGCTGCTCTGGGCGTGTGCGTAGCCGTGGACCATCACCGACATCATGCCGGCCAGCAGGAAGCGCTTCTTCATTTTCGGTGTCTCCGGTTTCCGCGCGAGGCGGATCGATTTTTCGTTGTGCGTATCGTGCAGATGCGCCGCCCGCCCTGCTTCGCTTCGGCATCGCGGCGCTGGCGAGTATAGGTTCCGTTGAATGAATGTTCAATTAATTGAGCGATGAATCCGCACCGGTGTTTACACGCATCGGCGATCTCTTTATTGAAAAAACGTTCAACCCGTCATAACATCGACCGGCAGCCCCCGCGGACGACGTGCGGGCCCGTTCCGAACCCTGGAGTGCACTGGATGACGACCCACCTCAGCCCCGCCGCCGAGCCGCGCCTGCGCTCGGCCTACGAAGGACAGAAGGCGCGTCCGTACGACCCCGCCGCACCGATCGCGACGCCCCTCGAACTGCATCGCTGCACCGTGCAGCCCGAGTGGGTCGATTACAACGGCCACATGAGCGAGTCGTGCTATCTGCTCGTGTTCGGCGACAGCAGCGATGCGTTCTTCCGCTACTTCGGCATCGACGACGACTATCGCGAGGCCGGCTGCTCGATTTACTCGGCGGAAACGCATATCCGCCACCTGCGCGAAGCGATGCTCGGCGAACCGCTCAGGCTCACGGTGCGGCTGCTCGACATGGACGACCGGCGGCTGCACGTGTTCCATTCGATGCACCATGCGACGACGGGCGCGCCACTCGCGACCGGCGAGCAACTGCTGACCCACGTCGACATGCGCGCGAAACGCTCCGCGCCGTTCCCGGCCGCGATCCGCCGGCATCTCGACGCGATTCACGCCGAACATGCGCGCGCGCCGCACGAGCCGCATGCGGGCCGCGCGATCGCGATCCGCCGCCCGACGCCCGCTTCACGCTGATCTCGCCGACCCACGACGGAGTGTTCTCATGCAGACGAACGACACCTGGCGCACGCGCGCCAGCCAGCTCGACATCGAATCCCGCGCATTCGTGGACGGTACGTTCCGCGACGCGCACGACGGCGCCACCTTCGCCTGCACGAGCCCGATCGACGGCCGTGCGCTCGCACAGGTCGCGCATTGCCGGCAGGCCGACGCCGACCTCGCGGTCGCGGCCGCGCGGCGCGCATTCGAAAGCGGTGCGTGGCGCGACGCGTCGCCGCGCGAGCGCAAGCGCGTGATGCTGCGCTGGGCCGCGCTGATCCGCGAGCACGCGGACGATCTCGCGCTGCTCGAAACGCTCGACACCGGCAAGCCGATCGGCGACACGACCACGATCGACATCCCGTCGACCGCTTACTGCGCCGAGTGGTTCGCCGAAGCGATCGACAAGACGGGCGGCGAAGTCGCGCCGGCCGACGCGCATCTCGTCGGGCTCGTCACGCGCGAGCCGATCGGCGTGGTCGCGGCGGTCGTGCCATGGAATTTCCCCGCGATGATCGCGATGTGGAAATGCGCGCCGGCGCTCGCGGCCGGCAACAGCGTCGTGCTGAAGCCGTCGGAGAAATCGCCGCTCAGTGCGCTGCGACTCGCCGCGCTGGCCGCGCAGGCCGGGCTGCCGGCCGGCGTGCTGAACGTGCTGCCGGGCTTCGGCGATGCGGGCGAAGCGCTCGCGCGGCATCCGGACGTCGACTGCATCGCATTCACCGGCTCGACCGCGGTCGGCCACAAGGTCATGCGCTGCGCGGCCGATTCGAACCTGAAGCGCGTGTGGCTCGAACTCGGCGGCAAGTCGCCGCAGATCGTGCTGCCCGACTGTCCGGATCTCGAACGCGCGGCGCGCACCGTCGCGCATGCGGTGTTCTACAACACCGGGCAGATGTGTACGGCGGGTTCCCGTTTGCTCGTCCATCGCGCGATCCGTGACGAACTCGTTGCGCGCGTGCTCGCGATCGCCCCCGAGTACGCGCCCGGCGATCCGCTGTCGCCCGCTACGCGCATGGGCAGCCTGATCGATGCCGCGCAGGTCGAACGCGTGCTCGGCTACGTCGACGCGGGCCGCGACGAGGCGACGTTGCTCGCGGGCGGCAAGCGTGCGCGCGCCGGGAGCGGCGGCCAGTACGTCGAACCGACCGTGTTCGACTGCCCGCGTGCCGACGCGCGGATCGTGCGCGAGGAGATTTTCGGGCCGGTGCTGGCGGTCACGGCGTTCGACGACCTCGATATGGCCATCGCGCACGCGAACGACACGCGCTACGGGCTGGCGGCATCGGTATGGACGGCCAACCTGACGACCGCGCACGAAACCGCGCGCCGGCTGCGGGCCGGCACGGTGTGGGTGAACGGCTACGAGGAAACCGACGACATGAACTTCCCGTTCGGCGGCTTCAAGGAATCGGGCAACGGGCGCGACAACTCGCTGCACGCGCTGGAGAAATATACGGAGTTGAAATCGACGGTGATTCGGTTGCGGTGAGGTCCGGGCGGCGGGCGCCCGCGGGACGAATCCGCTCCCGTTGCGGCATGACCGTCATGCGATCAGTTTTCACGCGCCTCGGCGAGCCAATCCTCGACCTGTAGCCCCGGGACTCGCGCAAACTCGCGCACGTTATGGGTGACGAGCACCAGACGCCGAGCGCGTGCCTGCCCGGCGATCAACGCATCGTACGGACCGATCGGGGTGCCCGCCGCAGTCAGATGCGCACGAATCTCGCCGGCGTGCTGAGCATCTTCGACATCGAACGACACCACCTCGAACTGAAGTGCCTCGACACGTGCCACGTTCGCAGCCGCTCTGTGGCTCTTGTAGGCGCCGTAATAGAGTTCATGCGCGACGATCGCCGGCATGCCGAAATCTGCTGGCTGATACGTGCGCAGCCGGGCCAGCATGGCCGGCTCGCCTTTCAGGATGGCGATTACGGCATGGGTATCCAGCAGAAATTTCATTCAAATACGTCCGGATCCGGGCGTTCCTGAGCGGCAGGCTCGGTCGTGGCGGCGGCTTCGAAATCGGCGTCGACCGGGCCGATCAGCGGCGTGAGCCATGCCCAGTCTTGCGGCACCGGCTCGAGAATCACGGACGAACCGTGGCGACGAATCCGGACCTCGGTCGTGTCGAAGCGGAAATCCTTCGGCAGACGGACAGCCTGCGATCCGCCATGCTTGAAAAGCTTGGCAGTATCCATCCTCGCCCCTCGCGTATCTACGAAATGTATCTACTTTAACCATTCCGCGCGCTGATGACGAGTCACCCGATCGGTATATGAACAACGAGCAACGTGGCGTCGCGGAACACCCGATTCATTCCTGTCAGGAAACAATCAATCGCACGCCGGCGATTCACGTCACCGCCCGCACGCCCTAGACTGTCGCATCGCTCCCCTTTCCGAACCCCACGCCATGACCGACGTCCTGCCGCTGACCACCGATCCCGAGTCGAGCCTCCAGTACCGGCTGCGCCCGGCCACCGGCCGCCCCGCTGCCCGCCTGTTGCTGCTGCATGGCGTCGGCGGCAACGAAACCAACCTGCTGAACCTGGCCGACGTCATCGATCCGCGCGTCGAGATCGCCTTCTTGCGCGCCCCGCTCGCGTTCGGGCCCGACCAGCACGCGTGGTTCCCGGTGCGCTTCGGCCCGAACGGCCCCGAAATCGACGCGGCCCGTGCGGACGCGAGCCGACTCAAGCTGATCACGCTGCTCCGCGGCTTCCGTGGCAACGATGACGCAGGCACCGCGTTGCCGACGGTGATTGCCGGCTTCAGCCAGGGCGGCATCATGAGCGCGAGCGTCGGCCTCACGTCGCCGCAGGACGTCACCGCATTTGCAGTGCTGTGCGGGCGCATCCTGCCCGAAATCGATCCGCTGATCGCGCCGCGCGATGCCCTTCGCCCGCTCCATGCGCTGATCGTGCACGGCCGCGCCGACGACAAGCTGCCCGTCGCGTGGGCCGACACCGCCGACGCAAAACTCACGGCGCTCGGCGTCGCGCACGATACGCGGCTGTACGCGGCCGGCCACGAGCTGACCGCGGAGATGGCCGGCGATTTCGGCCGCTGGGTCGGCGAACGCACCGGATTGAACTGACCGTCACGGGGCGCCGGGGCGCCGGCCGCGAACGACCCGGCGCGCCCGGCGCATACCGTCTTCAGGCGCCCCGCACCGGATCGGCAACGGCGCGCGTGGCCGAAGATGCAAGCGCATCCGCCGCCTGCTCCCGCGCCGCGCCACGCTTCGCGAGCTTCCAGCCGATCACCAGTGCGAGCACGACAACCGGAATCGTCGCGATGGTCCACGTGCCGCCCGGATAGTCGAAGGCCATCAGCACCAGCACGCCGACGAGGAAGGCCAGCGTGAGCCACGACGTGAACGGCGCGCCGGGCATCCGGAACGACACCGCCTTCAGCTCGCCGCGATCGACCGCACGACGGAACAGGATCTGGCACATGACGATGAAGCCCCACGTCGTGATGATCCCGAGCGACGCCATGTTCAGCACGATCTCGAATGCCTGCGCCGGCACGATGTAGTTCAGCGGCACACCGATCGCATTGATCGCGACCGTGATCAGGATCCCGCCGTACGGCACGCCGCGTGCGTTCATCCGCGACACGAAGCGCGGCGCCGATCCGCCCATCGCGAGCGAGCGCAGCACGCGCCCGGTCGAATAGAGGCCGGAGTTCAGGCTCGACAGCGCGGCGGTCAGCACCACGACGTTCATCACGGTGCCGACGTACGGCACGCCGAGCTTGCTGAAGAACGTCACGAACGGGCTTTCGTGCGCGCTGTACGCCGTCCACGGCAGCAGCATCGTCAACAGCACGACCGAGCCGACGTAGAACAGCGCGATGCGCCACATCACGCTGTTGATGGCTTTCGGCAAGACCTTGCGCGCATCGGCCGTCTCGCCCGCCGCGACGCCGACGAGCTCGATGCTCGCGTAGGCAAACACGACGCCCTGCACGATCAGCACGGCCGGCAGGATGCCGTGCGGGAAGATCCCGCCGTGATCCGCGACCAGGTGAAGCCCCGGCATCTGCCCGGCGACCGGATGGCCGCTCGCGAGAAACACGGTGCCGACCGCGAGGAACACCGCGAGCGTCCCCACCTTGACGAGCGAGAACCAGAACTCCATCTCGCCGAACACCTTCACGCCGATCATGTTCATCACCGACACGATTCCGAGCGCGCCGAGCGCGAACACCCACTGCGGCACGTCCGTGAACACGGCCCAGTACTTCATGTAGATCGCGACCGCGGTGATATCGACGATGCCGGTGGTCGCCCAGTTCAGGTAGTACATCCAGCCCGCGACGAACGAGGCGCGTTCGCCCATGAACTCCCGTGCATACGACACGAAGCTGCCGCTGGTCGGCCGGTGCATCACGAGCTCGCCGAGCGCGCGCATGATCAGGAACGCGAACACGCCGCAGACGAGGTACACGAGCGCGAGCGCGGGCCCCGCGTGCTGCAGGCGCCCGCCCGCACCGAGAAAGAGGCCCGTGCCGATCGCGCCGCCCATCGCGATCATCTGCACGTGCCGGGGCTTCAACTGCTTCGCATAGCCGGCTTCGTGCGACGCGAACATCGCATCGGGGTCGGCATGTCGGGAATCCGCGCCGCCGGCCGGATCGGCCGGGCGCTCGCTGCTGTGGGTCATCGTGAGTCTCCGTTGTTTCTTGATGTGTCGCGCCCCGCGCGGGGGCGCTCAGGGTGCAGCCGCATGCAGGCCGCCGGCGTCACGCACCGGCGGCCTGCGCAGCCGGCGTCAAAGCACGCGCGGCCGGATCAGTGCTTCGGGTTGCAGCGCTTCCTCGACCTGCGCGGCGGTCATCCACTCGCGCTCCAGCACGACCTCGCGGATCGACTTGCCGGTCGCGTGCGCTTCGGCCGCCACGGCGGTCGCGCGCTTGTAGCCGATGTACGGGTTCAGCGCGGTCGCGAGCGCGACCGAGCGCTCCATCGTTTCGCGCAGCCGTTCGGGGTTCGCGGTGATCCCGCTCACGCACCGCTGCGCGAGCGTCGTGCAGGCGGCCGTCAGGTGGCTGAAGCTGCGGAACAGCGCGCTGGCGATCACCGGCTCGAACGCGTTCAACTGAAGCTGTCCGGCCTCGGCCGCGAAGGTCACGGTCAGGTCGTTGCCGAACACCTCGAAGGCAACCTGGTTGACGACTTCCGGGATCACCGGATTGACCTTGCCGGGCATGATCGACGAGCCGGCCTGCACGGGCGGCAGGTTGATCTCGCCGAACCCCGCGCGCGGGCCGCTCGACAGCAGCCGCAGGTCGTTGCAGATCTTCGACAGCTTCACGGCGATCCGCTTGAGCACGCCCGACACCTGCACGAACGCGCCGCAATCCTGGGTCGCTTCGATCAGGTTCGGCGCGGTGCTCAGGTCGAGCCCGGTAATGCGCCGCAGCGCCGCGAGCGCCTTCTCCGCGTACTGCGGATGCGCGGTGATCCCCGTGCCGATCGCGGTCGCGCCGAGGTTGATCTCGCGAATCAGCCAGCCGGCTTCCTGCAGGCGCGCGATGTCTTCCGTCAGCATCACCGCGTAGGTCGAGAATTCCTGGCCGAGCGTCATCGGCACCGCGTCCTGCAGCTGCGTGCGGCCGAGCTTCAGCAAGCCGGCGAACGCGTCGGCCCGCTCCGCGAACGCATCGCGCAGGCGCGCCATCGCTTCGAGCAGGTGCTCGACCGCGAAGCAGGTCGCCACGCGAATCGCGGTCGGATAGACGTCGTTGGTGCTCTGCGCGAGGTTCACGTGCTCGTTCGGATGCAGGTATTCGTACTGCCCGCGCGCGTGCCCCATGAGTTCGAGCGCGCGGTTGCAGATCACCTCGTTCGCGTTCATGTTGGTCGACGTGCCGGCCCCGCCCTGGATGATGTCGACGACGAACTGGTCGTGCAGGCGCCCTTCGCGGATCTCGACGCACGCGGCGGCGATCGCATCGCGGTACGGCCGCGGCAGCAGCCCGAGCTCGCAGTTCGCGTCGGCCGCGGCCTCCTTCACCGCGGCGAGCGCCATCACGAAGTAAGGCAGCGACGCGATGGTGCGGCCCGAAATGTCGAAATTCTCCTTCGCGCGCAGCGTATGGACGCCGTAGTAGGCCTCATTCGGGATGCTTCGCTTACCTAAAAGATCCGCTTCGACGCGGAAGCCGTTTTCTGTCATCGTGCCCCTCCTGGATGTCTCGTGCCGCTCGTCGTGCGCCGCTTCCCGACGCGACGGGTTCGCATTCTATGCCTTTGCAAAAACAAGCTCACTTCTGTATTATCGAAAGCGGTTTTGCGTGGCACGCAACAATGAGAATCGGATGAAAAAAGGCGCGAGGGAAACCGGCATCGACCACATGGGCGCGATGCGCGCGTTCGTCAGGGTGGTCGAAACGGGGAGTTTTTCGGCGGTCGCCAAGGAGATGCACGTGTCGACGTCCACCGTCGCACGCAAGGTCACGGCCATCGAGGAGGCGCTCGGCGTCGCGCTGCTGCACCGCTCCACGCATAGCGTGACGCTCACCGAAGCCGGCCACATCTACCTGGAACGCGCCGTCACGCTGATCGCCGATCTCGACGACACCTTGCGCGTGGTCGCCGAGCTGAATGCGCAGCCGAGCGGCCCGCTGAAGCTCACCGCGCCGGTGGCGTTCGGCCGCCGCCATCTCGCACCGCTGGTCGCGCCGTTCCTCGCGCGCTACCCGACGATCCAGCTCGACGTGCGGCTCACCGACAACCACAACGACCTCGTGGCCGGCGGCTTCGATCTCGACATTCACGAAGGCGAGAACTACCTGGACAACCTCGTCGTCCACCGCCTGTCGCGCAACGACAGCATCCTGTGCGCGACGCCCGGCTATCTCGACCGCTGCGGGCGCCCGGCCACGCCCGACGACCTCAAGCAACACAACTGCCTGCGCTACGTGCATCCGGAAGGCGATCCGCGCTGGGATCTCGTGAACGGCGACGCGCATCACAGCGTGCTGCCGGCCGGCAACCTCGTCACCGACCATTCGGAGCTGCTGCTCGAAGCGACCTGCGCGGGGCTCGGCATCGCGGAGTTCGAGATCTGGCTGGTGCGCGACCTGCTCGCGAGCGGGCGGCTCGAAGCCGTGCTGCCGCGCTACCGGCTGCAGAACCGGCTGACCGGCGAATACATCTACATCGCGTATCTGGCGAACCGGCGCAGCTCGGCGAAGCTGCGCGTGCTGAAGGACTTTCTCGCGGAACACCTCGCGCATATCGGCGAGTTGTCGGCGCTGGAGCTGACGAAGATTCGCGGCGCGAGCGTGTAGCGCACGCGCCCTGGGTCGGGTTCGCGCCGCTGCGCACGGCCCGCGTCGCGGACCACCGGCAGCAGCGCATCCGCGCCGTTCAGGCCGATCAAGCCGCCTGCAATTCGAACGGGAACGTGGCGTGCCCGATCTCGACACCCTGCGTGTTGAGCATCCGCGGCCGATGGAAGCCGGCCAGCGGCGCGCGCTGCTCGGCCGTGCCGATCTGCAGCCGCTCGAGCAGCTCGCTGACGACCATGTAGAGCACGTCGAGATTGCCGTCCTCGATCTTCACCGAGATGCCGAGCGCGCCATCGGCGCCCAGCGCCCGCGTGCGCTCGGACGCCCGCACGCCGATCCCGTAGCACGCATCGGCGCCGAGCTTTCCGACCACCTGCCCGCCGAACGCGTTCATCAGCACCGTGCAATAGCGCCCTTCGCCGGCAACCAGCTCCGGATACGCGGTCATCGCATGATGAATGCGCGCCAGCGCGCGGACGCGATCGGAGATGGCGTCACCGCCCGCTTCCACCGTATCCGCCCCGTCGGCCAGCGATGCGTAAAGCCGCGCGAGCCGGTCCAGCGAAAACGCCGGTGTCGGCAGGTTGCACCCGTCGATGCCCCACTCGACCTCGTCGTCGCGCAGCCCGCACGCGTCGGCCACCACATGCTTCACGCGCACCTGCATCGGATGCTCGGGGAGATGGTAATCGGCGATCGCGGCGCCGATCGCCTGCGCGCCGGCCAGCATCCCGACGTGCTTGCCCGAGCAGTTGCTGCACACGCCGGTCGGCGTGTAGTCGCGCTTGATCCACGCGCGGTACACCGCGTCCGACAACGGCGGATGGCCGCCGCAACGCAAGTCCGATTCGTGCGCGGCGACCTTGGCGAGCATCGCGCGCGTGCGTTCGATGTGCCGGTCCTCGCTGCTGTGCGATGCGCACATCAGCGCGATGTCCGCATCGTCGAAGCCGAAGCGCTCGGGCGCGCCCGTCTCGAGCACCGACAGCGCCTGCGCCGGCTTGGCCGCCGAGCGCGCGAGCGTCATCCGGAACGGATCGCCGAACCGGGCCAGCAGCCGGCCGCGTGCATCGACCACCGCCACATGGGCGACGTGCGTGTTCTCGATCGCATCGCCTCGGTACGTGACGACTGCTGCGCGTTGGGTGTCCATCTTGTGTTGTCTCCATGCTCGGGGCCAGCTTGCCGGGGCCCGTCCAACCGGTACGGCAGTGTATCGAGTCGTCGCCGCCGCGCACGGCCGGGTGATGGAAAGTGGTGTTGCACGCCACGCAAAGGCAATCCGCCCCCCACGAAAGCCTGACCAAATTAGTACAAAAACCATTCGATCGTTTACAGAATTAGTACCAATCCGTACAATTGCGACCGCAAACGCGAATCATACGCATTTACATTGACGTTTTCCGATGTTCCGTGCGGCCTGCCCGGCATCGAGAAGACGCACCTGCTCACCGAACCTTCTGCTGCCTCTCGATATGCCCGCCCAGTTCAAGACGAGGCCTCGCGCCCTCGTGTCGGCGCTGACCTGCTCCGCGTTCCTGACCCCGCTGCTCGCTTCCGCCGAAACCGCCCCTGCTCCCGCACCCGCCGCCGGCCAGCCGGCCCCGTCCGCCGACGTGCAGGCGACGCTGCCGACGATCCACGTCCAGTCGACCGCGCCGTCGGACATGCAGGTGAAGCGTTCGCCGTCGTACAAGTTCACCGCGCCGCTGCTCGACACGCCGCGCTCGGTCACGGTGATCCCCGAGCAACTGATCAAGGAAAAGAACGTCACGTCGTTCGCGGACGCGCTGCGCTCGGTGCCGGGCATCACGTTCCTCGGCGGCGATGCGGCCGCGAACCCGTCGGCCGATCGCCCGGTGATCCGCGGCTTCGAATCGCGCAACTCGATCTTCGTCGACGGGATGCGCGACTCGGGGTTGCAGAACCGCGAAACGTTCGCGGTCGAGCAGATCAGCGTGATCAAGGGCCCGGATTCGGTCTACGCGGGCCGCGGCTCGGTGGGCGGCAGTATCGACATCGTCACGAAGACGCCGAAGAACGACAACTTCATCAACAGCAGCATCGGCTTCGGCACCGACGGCTACAAGCGCGCGACGGTCGACGCGAACCACAAGATCAACGACACGACGGCCGTGCGCCTGAACGTGATGGGTCACGACGCGAACCAGGCCGGCCGCAACGACGTGTACAACAAGCGCTGGGGCGTCGCGCCGTCGATCGTGTTCGGGCTGAATACGCCGACCACGGTCACGGTCAGCTACTACCACATGAACTCGTACGACATGCCGGACTTCAGCGTGCCGTTCCGCGCGTCGGGCGGCACGCCGGTGCCGACCGATCGCGGGCAGTTCTTCGGGCTGAACACGCGCGACTACCGCTACGGGCAGACCGACACCGCCCAGGTGCGCGTCGAGCACAAGCTCAACGACGACTGGAAGCTGAAGAACACGACGATGTTCGGCCGCTCGACGCTCGATTACGTGGCGACGAACCCGCAGATCTCAACCAAGTACCCCGACCGACTCGGCATGCAGGCAAAGAGCGGCAAGTACGCGACCAACGGTGTCGCCAACCAGACCGAGATTACCGGCCGAGCAAATCTGTTCGGCATGCAGCACACGATGACCGCTGGTGTGGAGTTCAGTCAGGAGCAGAACCGCTACGAGGGGTATCTCGTCTCGGACGCTTCAGGCACGAACCTCCGCTCGGGAGACATCTGCGTCACATCGCCAGCGTTCTGTGCACCAATCTCTGGCGGATGGAATCCAAACATGCCGTGGACCGGCAATATCGTGCTGAATGGAGACAAGGGCTTCCCCGGCGCGACGACGAACACCCGTACGACCACCGCGTCAGCGTACATCTTCGACACGGTGAAACTGACCGAACAATGGTTGTTCAATGCAGGTTTGCGCTTCGACCGCTACGATACGACGGCCAAACAGGCCGGCGTCGCCGACCTGTCAAACACGTCAAATCTGTTCAGTTACCAGTTTGGTCTCGTGTACAAACCCGTCCGCAATGTCAGCCTCTACGCATCCTATGGCACGTCGTCGAACCCACCCGGTTCGAACGGTGGCCTTGGCGGCGGAACTGATCAGCTCACGGCAAACACGCTGAACCTGTCGCCGGAACGCACGCGAAACATCGAAATCGGAGCGAAGTGGGACGTGCTGGATGAGCAACTTTCGTTGACCTCTGCACTCTTTGACACCGAGAAAACCAACGCTCAAGTCCCCGATGGGCTCGGTCGCCAGGTTAATGCCGGCAAACAGCGTGTTCGCGGCGCGGAATTCGGCTTCGCGGGCAACTTGACGCCGAAGTGGCACGTGTTCGGCGGCTACTCGTACCTGAACGCGATCACGACCGACGCCGGCCCCGGCAGCCCGGGCGCATCGGGCCTGCCGATGGTGATGGTGCCGAAGCACAACTTCACGCTGTGGACGAGCTACGATGTGATGCCGAAGCTCACGCTCGGCGCGGGTGCGACGGTGATGAGCCAGACCTATGCGTCGGTATCGGCGACGACGAAGAAATGGACGCCCGGCTACGCACGCTTCGACGCGGCTGCGACGTGGCGCGTGAACAAGACGATGGACGTGCAGCTCAACGTGCAGAACCTGTTCGACAAGAAGTATTACGCGAGCGCGTATCCGATCTACGCGACGTGGGCGCCGGGCCGTTCGGCGATGGTCACGCTCAACTTCTATCAGTAACGCGGTTGGCGGCGGGCGGGCGCGATGCGCCCTTCCCCGCCGCGCTCACCACGGCAGCGAATACGTCTTCACGTTCGTGAAGCTCTTCATCGCTTCCTGCACGCCTTCCTTGTAGCCCAGCCCCGAATCCTTCAGGCCGCCGAACGGCGTCACTTCGAGCCGGTAGCCCGGCACGTCACGCACGTTCACGCTGCCGACTTCCAGCTCGGTGATGAAGCGCGTGATGTGGTCGAAGCGGTTCGTGCAGACCGACGACGACAGCGCATAGTCGGTGCTGTTCGACATCCGGATCGCGTCGTCGATGTCGCGAAAGCGCATGATCGGCGACACGGGGCCGAAGGTTTCGTACTTCACGAGCGGCATGTCGGGCGTCACGCGATCGATCACCGTCGGCGAATACAGCGCGCCGTTGCGCACGTTGCCGACCAGCAGCCGCGCACCGCGTGCGATTGCGTCATTCACCTGCTGCTCGCAGAACTTCGCGGCCGCTTCGTCGATCACCGTGCCCATGTCGACCGACGGATCGGCCGGATTGCCGTACGACCACGCACGCGTTTTCTCGACCACCAGCTCCGTGAAGCGATCGGCCACCGACTCGTGCACGAGCATCCGCTTGATCGCCGTGCAGCGCTGCCCCGAGTTTTTATATGAACCCGACACCGCGAGCGTGCTCGCTTCGTCGAGATCGGCGTCTTCCATCACGATGATCGGATCGTTGCCGCCGAGTTCGAGCACCGCGCGGCGGTAGCCCATCCGCGACGCGATCGATTTGCCGATCGACACACCGCCCGTGAACGTAATGAGGTCGATCGCCGGGTTCGTGATCAGCTCGTCGGCAATCTCCTTCGGGTCGCCGGTGAGCACTTGCAGCATCTGCGGCGGCAACCCGGCTTCATACAGGATGTCCGCGAACAGGTAGCACGACAGCGGCACCTTCTCCGACGGCTTCACGACGATCCGGTTGTTGGTCGCCACCGACGGCACGATCTTGTGCGCGACCTGGTTCATCGGATGATTGAACGGCGTGATCGCGGAAATCACGCCGAGCAGCGGATCGCGCTGCGTGTACACGCGGCGCTTCTTGCCGTGCGGGGTCAGGTCGCACGAGAAGATCTGCCCGTCGTCCTTCAGCACTTCACCCGCGCCGAACGTCAGCACGTCGGCCACGCGGCCGGCTTCGTACGTCGAATCCTTGATGCACAGACCAGACTCGGCCGTGATCAGCGCTGCAATCTCGGCGGTGCGCGAACGCACGATGTCGGCCGCGCGGCGCAGGATCGCCGCTCGATCGTAACGTGTGAGCGTCGGCCGGTAAGCGCGTGCGACCGCGAAGGCACGCCGCACGTCGTCCAGCGTCGCCTTCGGCACGGTGCCGACGAGCTCGCCGTCGTACGGGTTGCGCACGTCGATGACCGCGTCGCGCCACACGCGCTGCCCGTCGATGCGCAGCGCTTCGTGCCGCACGTCGGATGCGGGAATCGGCTTCAGGACCGTGCTCATGTCGTCTCCGTCTTGGTGCAGCGTGATCTTGGTCACGCTGTCGGTTAGCGCACCACCACCAGCCCTTCGTATTCGAGGCAGCGGCACAGCGTCGCCCAGGCCGGCGTATCGGGCCATTCACGCGCGCGGGCATCGATGCGGATCGGCCGCCCGAATTCGCGCGACGCGCACGCCAGCAGCGTGTGCGCGATGCCGCTGCGCCGATACGCGGGTTCGACGTACAGCCGCGTGAGCGACGGCGATCGCACGGCACCGCCACTGTGGTCGTCGATATCGAGTTCGCCGATCGCCTCGTCGTCGCGATACGCGACCGCCGTCGCGCGTGCGTCGTCGAACACGATGCGGATCACGCGCTCGCAGCGATCCCTGAACACGACGACGTGCATGGCGCGCCTCTCCTTGGCAACACGTTGCAGGCGAACGCGATGCGCGCACGCCTCCCTGCGCCCGCGAACCGGGGACTAATCCGGATCGTCCAGCGGCGACGGTTTGAGTATCGTCTTGCCACGTCGGCGCGCAGTAGTGCCAGACGGCACCTTTCATTGAGTCCACATCCGCGGCGCGGCGCGCGTATTCTCGCGACATCGCGCCCCTCGCGGGCCGCACGCACGCCACGCGCACCGCCTCGCGTTTCCCGTACCGATCACAGGAGGAAGCATGCCGAGTCGTACCCCGACCGCCTTATGGGCCCAGCAGTTCCGGCGGTCGTCGGCGTCGAGCCTGCAGGACCAGATCCGGCGGATGCTCGTGGCCGCGATCCTCGACGGCCAGCTCGCGCCCGATGCCGCGCTGCCGTCGAGCCGCGAGCTCGCCGACCAGCTCGGCGTCGCGCGCAACACCGTCGTGCTCGCGTACCAGATGCTCGTCGAAGAGGGCTACCTGATCTCGCGCGAACGCAGCGGGCACTTCGTGAACCCGAAGATGCTCGAGGGCGTGCCCGGCTTCACGGCCGCCAAGCCCGCCGCGCAGCCCGGCGGCGGCGACGACACGCCGGGCCGCCCCGCATGGGACAAGCGCATCGCACATCCGCCGTCGAGACAGCGCAACATCGTGAAGCCCGCGAACTGGCAGCATTACGAATATCCGTTCATCTACGGGCAGTTCGACCAGTCGCTGTTTCCGACCAACGACTGGCGCGAATGCTGCCTGAAGGCGCTGTCGGTGATGGAGATCCGCAACTGGGCGCCCGACCTGATCGAGCGCGACGACGAATCGCTGATCCAGCAGATCCGCACGCGCGTGCTGCCGCGGCGCGGCGTGTTCGCGATGCCCGACGAGATCGTCGTCACGAACGGCTGCCAGCAGGCGCTGTACCTGATCGCGGACCTGCTGTGCGGCAAGCACTCGACGGTCGGCTTCGAGAACCCCGGCTATCCGGACGCGCGCAACATCTTCGAGAACCGCAACGCACGGCTCTTGCCGCTGCCCGTCGACGGCCACGGGATCGCACCCGACGCGCTCGGCGCAACGCTCTCGCGCTGCGACTACGTGTACGTGACGCCGAGCCACCAGTGCCCGACCACCGCGACGATGCCGGTCGAACGCCGCCGCGCGCTGCTCGATTGCGCGCAGCAGCATGACTTCGTGATCATCGAGGACGACTACGAGAGCGAGAACACGTTCTCCGGCACGCCGCATCCGGCGCTGAAGAGCCTCGACACGGCCGACCGCGTGATCTACGTCGGCAGCCTGTCGAAGACATTCGCGCCGGGGCTGCGGCTCGGCTACGTGGTCGGGCCGCGCGAGCTGATCCGCGAACTGCGCGCGCTGCGGCGGCTGATGGTGCGCCACCCGGTTGCGTATATCCAGCGCGCGTTCGCGACCTTTCTCGCGCTCGGTCATCACGACGCATTGCTGCGTCGGCTCGCGCATGCGTACAGCGAGCGCTCGCAGGCACTGATGGCCGCGCTCGATGCGCACTTGCCGGAAGCGCGCTACGTGCCGGTGTCGGGCGGCGCGTCGTGCTGGGTCGAGGGCCCGCCGTGGCTGGATGCGACGCGCCTCGCCGCCGATGCACAGGAAGCCGGCATCCTGATCGAGCCGGGCAGCGTGTTCTTCATGAACGATGAAGGCGACGCGCGGCGCTGCTTCCGGATGGGGTTTTCCGCGATCCCGCTCGAACGGATCGAGCCGGGCGTGCGGGCGCTCGCGCAATGCGTGCGCACGCAACGTCCGGTGGACTGACCGCACGTGAACAGGCATCGTGCGCCGGCGCTGCGCAGTGACCCGGAAGCACGAACGTTGCGTGTGCGGCGGCTGGCGAAACCCGTTTCAACGATCGGCCGTGAGTCATCCTGCAACGTGACTCACGGCCGCATGATTGCCGACCGCGTTGTCAGGTATCGATGAATCGCAGACGTGAACGCAAGATGCATCGATTCGACCGGCAGGCCATATCCGCTGCTTCATCGGACACCGCGTGCATCGCTCACGCTTGCACACCGCTACAGTGCGGCTTCAACACACGATCGCCTGGATTGTTTTCGTTTCGATTCGTTTAGTAAATCCAATAAAAACATTACAACTCTCCAAATCCGATTGACAACGGATTCATCCAAATCCTAGTGTTACGACGCTGAAAGACGGCAACAATCCACGACGAACCGACGGTTCGATCGATTGGACTGCCGATGAAAAAATGCATGGATAACCGGAGGGGGCGATCATGATTCGATTCACGACGCTCGCGGCAATCCTGGCCGCGGCGTGCGCGTTGAGCGGGTGCGGAGGCGGTGACGGCAGCGACGGAACTGCGGCGTCGGCATTGGCGGCACGCCCGTCGGACGCCGTGGCCGATACGACCAATCTCGATGACAACCGCAACCTGTCGTTGACACAGTACGTCGATCCGCTGATCGGCACGCTCGCGAGCAATTCGCCGAACCCGGTACCGGCGGGACAGGCCGGCAGCGTCGAACCGGCCGCCGGCCTGCCGTCGGGCATGGTGCAGTGGGCGCCCGACACCAACACCACGCCGGCGCCGAGCAACAGCCAGGAGCCGAACTCGCCCGCCGGCTACTACTACGACATCCACTCGATCCAGGGCTTCAGCCTGACGCACATGCCGGGCGCCGGCTGCAGCGGCAACAACGGCGAATTTCCGGTCATGCCGACCACCGACCCGACGCAGCTCTCGCCAACCTTCAGTCATGCGAATGAAACGGCCAGACCCGGCTACTATTCCGTGCTGCTCGACTCGCAGATCAAGGTGGAGCTGACCGCCACCCTGCGCACCGGCTTCGGCCAGTTCGCGTACCCGGCCGGCAAACCCGCGCTGCTGGTACTCGACGTGACCCGCACCAACACCAAGACCTCGACCACCGGCGCCATCACGCAGGTTTCCGACAGCGCCATCTCCGGCAGCACGATCGGCGGCGGCTTCTGCGGCAACTCGGTGCCGGTACCCGTCTACTTCTACGCCGCCTTCGACCAAGCTTTTACGTCGGCGTCGATTACGCACGGCGTGGCCCAACTGGGTTTCCGCCCGGGCCAGACGGTCAGGATGAAGATCGGCCTCTCCTACGTCAGCGTCGCCAACGCGAAAGCCAACCTCGACGCGGAAAATCGCGGCTGGGACTTCGCAGGTGTCCGCACGCAGGCCGACCGTATCTGGAATGACCGCCTCAACAGCATCCGCGTAGCGGGCGGCACGCTCGACGCGAAGAAGAAGTTCTACACGGCGCTGTATCACGCGCTGTGGGCACCCAGCATCTTCAGTGACGTGAACGGCCAGTACATCGGCTTCGACAACACCGTGCATCAGGTCGCCAAGGGCCAGCAGGCCCAGTATTCGTCGTTCTCGGGCTGGGACATCTACCGCTCGCTGATCCAGCTGAAGTCGATCCTCAATCCGTCCGAGACCAGCGACATGATCCAGTCGCTGATCAACGACGCGGATCAATGCGGCGCGATTCCACACTGGGTCAACGACAACGTCGAGGACGGCGTGATGCCGGGCGACGCCGGTTCGCTGATCGTCTCGAACGCCTATGCGTTCGGCGCGCGGCGCTTCGATACGCGGTCCGCGCTGCAGCACATGGTGAAGATGGCGAACATCCCCGGCACGGCCTGCAACAACGTGACCACCAACGGCGGCCGCGCGAGCTACCTGCAGACCGGCTACATCACCAACGGCGAGTGGGGGCAGGCTTCGTCCACGCTCGAATACACGAGCAGCGATTTCGCGATCTCGCGCTTCGCCGGGGCGCTCGGCGATACCGCCACGCAGCGCATGCTGCTGAGCCGCTCGGCCTACTGGCAGAACCTGCTCGACACCACGCTGACGCCGCCGCTGATCGCGGCGCGCCAGTCGAACGGCGCGTGGATTCCCGAGACGCCGAGCAGCGGCGACAACTACGTGGAAGGCAATGCCGAGCAGTACACGTGGATGGTGCCGTACAACGGCGCCGGCCTGTTCGCGCAGCTGGGCGGCAATGCGGCGGTGACGTCGCGGCTCGACCAGTTCTTCACGGTGCTCAATGCGGGCCTGAGCCTGCCCAACTTCTACATGGGCAACGAGCCGACCTTCGAGGTGCCCTGGCTCTACAACTGGGCCGGGCAGCCGTCGGGCACGCAGCGCGTGGTGCAGCAGATCCTCGCCAGCGCGTTCGGCACCGGCCCCGACGGCTTGCCGGGCAACGACGACCTCGGCGCCGTGTCGGGCTGGTATGTGTGGGGCGCGCTGGGCCTGTATCCGCAGATCCCCGGCGTGGCGGGCCTGGCGATCGGCAGTCCGCAGTTCCCGCAGATCGACGTCCGGCTCGGCAACGGTCGCACGTGGCGGATTCGTGCCGAAGGTGCACCCGCGTCCAGCTATGTGCAGTCGCTGTCGATCAACGGTCGCGCGCACGATGTGCCGTGGGTCGCCTACGACGACATCGCGAACGGCGCGACGCTGCACTTCGCGATGGGCAGCACGCCGTCGCAATGGGGCAGCCGGAAGCAGCCGCCGTCGTTCGGCGTGCCGGTGGCGGTCAACGCGATCGACAGCTACAACAATCGCGGCTTCAGCGCGGACGGCGCGACCAATGCCGACGGCCAGGGCGCGGACTTCGACGGCAGCCTGTTCAGCTACTCGCTGAATGCGCTGGCAGCGGCGGGCGTGCAGCCCGGCAAGCCGTTCGCGGTGGCCGGCGCGAGCGTCGCGGTGGCGGGTGGGCCGCTCTCGCTCGACAACACCGTGACCGTCGGCCAGACCGTGATGCTGCCGCCGGGATCGGCCGGCACCGGCGTGGTGGTGCTCGGCTCGGCCAACAATGGCCCGAGCAGCGGCACGGCTCAGCTGAATTTTGCGGATGGATCGAGTCAGGCTGTGACGCTGGCTTTCGACGACTGGACGCTGAATGGCGGCAGCGCGCATGCCAGCGCGGCGATCGCCGTCACGATGGCGTACCGCAATTCGGGCAGCGGCCAGCAGGACAACGTCAAGACCTATATCTTCGCGCAGAAGATTCCGGTGCCGCCCGGCAAGGTGGTGACGAGCATCGTGCTGCCGCGGCAGGTGAGCGCCGGCAAGATGCATGTGTTCGGGATCGGGATGGCGGCGTCTTGATGTCCGCATGACCGGCGGGGATGCATCGGGCACTCCGATGTATCCCCTCGTCGGCCGGCGCTGCTGCCGTGCGGTTTCCGCCCGCCGTGACTCATCGTGCAACAGCGACGGAGTCGCGACACTCCCCTGCGGCTGATCTTTTTGCCCATTGATCCGCACCGGTGATTTCTGTCGATGCGCGTCAACGAACCCGCCGTCGGGCAGCCACCGGGCGCCGGTAGCCGGGCGCACCGGCCCGGCTTCTCCCGCTGGCCCAAGCGAATCCCCCCCACTGGCGCTACCGCCAATAACAAGCGCTCACTAACGTGTCGATACCGCGTGCCGCATGCGCGCCAGCGCCTTGCGCACCGCCCACCATTCGACAGGAGACACGTTATGGCAGATACGCTCACCGGCCCCGTCACGGCCGCCACGCTCGCGGCATTTTCCGACGCCTTCAACCGGCATGACGCCAATGCGTTGATGGGCTTCATGACCGAGGACTGCGTGTTCGACGCGGCCGGCGGCCCCGACATCCACGGCACGCGCTTCGTCGGCCGTGACGCGGTACGCGCCGCGTTCGAAGCCGTGTTCAAGACCTTCCCCGACGCGCACTGGGGCCACGGCCGCCACACCGTCGCCGGCGAGCGCGGCGTCTCCGAATGGGTGTTCACGGGCACGCACGCCGAAGGCTGGCGCATCGAAGCCGAAGGCTGCGACCTGTTCGAATTCCGCGACGGACTGATCGCCGTCAAGCGTGCCTTCCGCAAGGAACGGCCGAAGCAGCCGGCCTGAGCGCACCGCCCGGGCCACCGTGCCCGGCACGCATTTTGAAACGAATCGATTCATTTCATTCCACATTTCCCGGCAGCGGGCGGAATGACTTGACCGGCCTTCCCCAGCAAATAGCATCTGGAACAAGACGTTCCGTTAATTGAAAAATCGGAGACAACCCATGAGCGAACAATCCACTTCCCTGCGTGCATCGGCTAACGGTCCGCAGGACATGACGCCGTCCGAAGCCTTCGTCGAGACCCTCGCGGCCAACGGCGTGACCGACATGTTCGGCATCATGGGCTCCGCGTTCATGGATGCGATGGACATCTTCGCGCCGGCCGGCATCCGCCTGATTCCTGTCGTGCACGAACAGGGCGCGGGCCACATGGCCGACGGCTATGCGCGCGTATCGGGCCGCCACGGCGTCGTGATCGGCCAGAACGGCCCCGGCATCAGCAACTGCGTGACGGCGATCGCGGCCGCGTACTGGGCGCATAGCCCCGTCGTGATCGTCACGCCGGAAGCCGGCACGATGGGCATCGGCCTCGGCGGTTTCCAGGAAGCGAACCAGCTGCCGATGTTCCAGGAATTCACGAAATACCAGGGCCACGTCACGCACCCGGCGCGGATGGCCGAATTCACCGCGCGCTGCTTCGACCGCGCGCAGGCCGAGATGGGCCCGACCCAGCTGAACATCCCGCGCGACTATTTCTACGGCAAGGTCAAGGTCGAGATTCCGCAACCGCGCCGGCTCGATCGCGGCGCCGGCGGCGAACAGAGCCTCGACGACGCAGCCGCACTGATCGCGCAGGCAAAGTTCCCGGTGATCATCTCGGGCGGCGGCGTCGTGATGGCCGACGCGATCGAGGAATGCAAGGCGCTCGCCGAACGGCTCGGTGCGCCGGTCGTCAACAGCTACCTGCACAACGACTCGTTCCCGGCGAACCATCCGCTGTGGTGCGGCCCGCTCGGCTACCAGGGCTCGAAAGCGGCGATGAAGCTGCTGTCGCGCGCGGACGTCGTGATCGCGCTCGGCTCGCGCCTCGGGCCGTTCGGCACGCTGCCGCAGCACGGGATGGACTACTGGCCGAAGGACGCGAAGATCATCCAGATCGACGCCGATCACAAGATGCTCGGCCTCGTGAAGAAGATCTCGGTCGGCATCTGCGGCGACGCGAAGGCCGCGGCGGTCGCGCTCACGCAACGCCTCGAAGGTCGCACGCTCGCGTGCGACGGCTCGCGCGGCGAGCGCGCCGACCAGATCGCGACCGAGAAGGCCGCATGGGAAAAGGAACTCGACGACTGGACGCACGAGCGCGACGCGTACAGCCTCGACATGATCGAGGAGCAGAAGCACGAGAAGCCGTTCAGCGGCGGCCAGTACCTGCATCCGCGCCAGGTGCTGCGCGAGCTCGAGAAGGCGATGCCCGAGGACGTGATGGTGTCGACCGACATCGGCAACATCAACTCGGTCGCGAACAGCTACCTGCGCTTCAACAAGCCGCGCAGCTTCTTCGCGGCGATGAGCTGGGGCAACTGCGGCTATGCGTTCCCGACGATCATCGGCGCGAAGGTCGCCGCGCCGCACCGCCCGGCCGTGTCGTATGCGGGAGACGGCGCGTGGGGCATGAGCCTGATGGAAACGATGACCTGCGTGCGCCACAACATCCCGGTCACGGCCGTCGTGTTCCACAACCGTCAATGGGGCGCGGAGAAGAAGAACCAGGTCGACTTCTACAACCGCCGCTTCGTCGCCGGTGAACTCGACAACCAGAGCTTCGCGGCAATCGCGCGGGCGATGGGTGCGGAAGGGATCACGGTCGACCGCCTCGAGGATGTCGGCCCGGCGCTCAAGCGCGCGATCGACATGCAGATGAACGAAGGCAAGACGACGATCATCGAGATCATGTGCACGCGCGAACTCGGCGACCCGTTCCGTCGCGATGCGCTGTCGAAGCCGGTGCGCATGCTCGACAAGTACAAGGACTACGTGTAACGCCGCGTCGCCGACGCACCCCGTTGCCGGCCGCGCGCCCCTCTCGCGCGGCCGGCCCTCCGGCCGGACGCCGTGCCCCGTGCGGGCCGCCGCATCCGGCCGTTTTTTCTTTTCTTACCCGAGCGAACGATGAAAGCCCTCGACCGCATTCTCGACGCCGCGCGCCGCCAGCCGATGCGCATCGCACTGTGCGAAGCCGACGATCCGCGCGTGCTGCAGGCCGCCGCGCGCGCGACGCGCGACGGCATCGCCCGCATCGTGCTGGTCGGCAACCGTGCGGCCATTCACGCGGCGGCCGCGCGCGACGCGATCGATCTCGACGGCATGACGCTCGTCGATCCGGCCACCGCCACGCAACGCGACGCCTATGCCGACACGCTGCACGCGCTGCGCAAGAGCAAGGGCATGACGGCCGATGCCGCGCGCGACGCGGTGCTCGACCCGCTCTGCCACGCGAACCTGATGGTGCGGCTCGGCGATGCGGACGGCTCGGTCGCGGGCGCCGTGCATGCGACGGCCGACGTCGTGCGCGCGGCAATCCAGCTGATCGGCGTCGATCCGGCGTTCCGGATCGTGTCGAGCTTCTTCCTGATGATGCTGTGCGAGCCGTTTCACACGATCAAGGGCGGGCTGATCTTCTCCGACTGCGCGCTGGTCGTCGATCCGGACGCCGATCAGCTCGCCGAGATCGCGATGGCTGCCGCCGACAGCGCGCACGCGCTGCTCGGCGAGGCGCCGCGCGTGGCGATGCTGTCGTTCTCGACGAGCGGCAGCGCGCATCACGCGGCGGTCGACAAGGTGACGGCCGCGACCGCGCACGTGCGCGAACTCCGCCCCACCCTCGCGATCGACGGCGACGTGCAGCTCGACGCGGCGATCGTCGCGGAAATCGCCGAGCGCAAGATCGCGCATTCACAGGTGGGCGGCCACGCGAACGTGCTCGTGTTCCCGAGCCTCGAAGCCGGCAACATCGGCTACAAGCTCGCCGAACGGATCGGCCGCGCGAAGGCCGTCGGCCCGCTGCTGCAAGGGCTGCGCCGCCCCGCGAACGACCTGTCGCGCGGCTGCAGCGCCGACGACGTGTATCACGTGATCGCGGCGACCACCGTGCAGGCGCAGGCGGCCGCGCAGCGCGCCGCAACCGGCGAGGCCGCACACGCATGACAGCCGACAAACTGGCGATCCTGATCGCGGTGATCGGCGCCGGCAGCTATTTCCAGACCGTCACCGGGTTCGGGCTCGGGATGATCGTGATGGGCGCGACGAGCGGCTTCGGGCTCGCGCCGCTTGCCACCGTCGCCACGCTGATGAGCGTCGTGTCGCTCGCGAACGGCGCGACCGCACTGCCCGGCCGGCTGCATCACATCGACTGGCGCGCGGTCGGCGCGGCGACGCTCGGCATCCTGCCGTCGGTCGTCGCGGGCGTGCTGCTGCTCGAATGCCTGAGCCGATCGGCGGCTGACCTGCTGCAACTGATCCTCGGCGCGGTCGTGCTGTACGGCGGCCTGAGCGCGGCGCTGCGCCCGACGCCGCTCACCGAGCGCTCGGACAACCGCAGCTTCTTCGTCAGCGGCCTGTTCGGCGGCTTGCTGAGCGGGATGTTCGGCGTGTCGGGGCCGCCGCTGATCTTCCAGTTCTACCGGCAGCCGCTGACGCTCGTGCAGATCCGCTGCGCGCTGATCGTGCTGTTCACGACGACCTCGGCCACGCGCGTGCTGTACAGCGCATGCGAAGGCCAGCTCGATCGCGACATCTGGCTGCTGGCCGCGATCGCGACGCCGGTCGTGATGCTGACGACGGTGGCCGCCCGCCAGTACCCGCCGCCGCTGTCGCCGGTCGCGCTGCGCCGGCTTGCGTTCGGCGTGCTGATGGCGATCGGTATCGGGCTGATCGCGACGTCGCTGCCGCCGCTGCTGCATCGCGCTTGATGTCGCGCGGCACGCGCCGCGTCGAACCGCCTTGTTCCCGGCGATCGATTCGGACTCGACGCATCCGCGTCGAATGCGGTCACCCGCGTCACCGCCGCGCGCCGATCCATCCGGCGATTTCAACGAGCCGCTTCATGTCGGGCGCCGACGCAAGATCGATCGCCAGCCGGTGCCGGTAATACGGGCCGAGATCGAGCCCGACACCCAACCCGAGCACTTCGACGCGGCCCGCCGACTCCTGGCGCGCAACCACCTGCTTCAGGTGGTTATCGAGGTAGAACGGATCGTTCGCGAGCGCCGTCGCGCCGTCCATCGGGCTGCCGTCGGAGATCACAACAAGGATCTTGCGCGCCTCCGGCCGCGCCGCGAGCCGCGCGCACGCCCATTCGACCGCTTCGCCGTCCACACCTTCGCGGAACAGATCAGCCTTGAACAGCGCGGCAATGCCCGTGCGCGCATGCCGCCAGCGGGTATCCGCGTCCTTGAACACCAGGTGGCCGGTTTCGTTGAGCCGGCCCGGATGGCGCGGCTTGCCGCGCGCGAGCCAGTCCTGCCGCGCACGGCCGCCGTTCCAGGCGAGCGTCGTGAAGCCGAGCACTTCGGTTGCGAGACCGGCGGCGTCGCCCGCGCGGGCCAGCGTGTCGACCATCAGCGCGACGCCGTCGATCCACGTCTTCATCGACCCCGAGCAGTCGATCAGGAACGCGAGCGCGCAGTCGGCATGCGGCCGCACGCGTTCGAGCCGGAACAACCGCCGTTCGGCCGGCGAGCTGACGAGTTGCGCGAGCCGGCGGCCGTCGAGGCGGCCATGCTCCTCGCCGAACGACCAGCCGTCGGCTTGCGGCACGACGAGCGCCGCGCGCAGCACACGCGCGAGCCGCGTGACGTTGATCCGCTGCGCGGCGACCTGGGCGTCGAGCCGGTCGCGATACTCGCGCAGCAGTGCCGCGCGGATCTGCGCGGCCGGTCGAAGCTCGCGATCGTAGCGCGTCGTGTATGCACGGTAGACGGCGTCGCCGCCTTGCAGCACGACGCTGTCGCCCGTCTCCACGAGTGCCGGCATATCGATGCCCGTCTCGTCGAAATCGACCCAGAGCGAGAAATTCGTCAGTGCATCGTCCTGCTCGCGTGCGTCTTCCGTCTCCGTTTCCACGACGGCTGCACGCGCATCGCGGATCATCGCCGCAATGCACTTCGCGAGCGCGAGTGCATGTTCCGCAAAGGCGCGCTGATCGTGCCGGCACCGCTTGAGCCCGGCAAGCTGCACGCCGATCTCGGGCACGATCGCCGCGCGCGATGCTTCGATCAGGTCTTCCGTCTCTTCGAGCACGGGCCAGCCCGTCAGCCGCGACCATGCGATCTGCGCGACCGTGTACACGAGAATCCCGACATGCGTATCGGCCTGCCCCGACCGGTGAAACGCGCGTGACCAGGTCTCGAAGCGATGACGCAGGTTCTGCACGACACCGCGCATGGCAGGCGGCGCGAGCGACTCGCAGCGCAGTTGCTCGAGCATCTCGAACAGCACGCGTTCGACCGGATCGTCTCCGGACAGCGCGCGATGCAGGTCCGCATCGGAATGCAGGATACGCAGCGCGGCACCGTCGGCCGCGCCGCGCCATGACGCGAGATCGTCGTCGGCGGCCTGCGCGCGCAGGTGCGGCGCATGGATCGGCAACGGCCGCGAGTCGCGGCACACGCGGCCCGCCCGGTAATGCAGCGCCGCGTCACGCGTCAGCGCGCGTACCGTCGACGCACCCAGCGCTTCGCGCGCCGACGCGCGGCGCGCGGCGTCGCGATCGGCGCTCACCGCCCCGCCCCCGGCTCGCCGCCGCCGGCCCGCGACGCAACCGCCAGCTCCTCGCCGAAACAGCGCTGGTAATACTCGGCGACGACCGGCCGCTCCGCGTCGTCGCACTTGTTCAGGAACGTGAGCCGGAACGCGAGCGCCGGATCGCGGAAGATCTGGCAGTTCTCGGCCCAGTTGATCACCGTGCGCGGCGACATCAGCGTCGACAGGTCGCCGGTCGCGAAGCCGTTGCGCGTCAGCTCCGCGAGGCTCACCATCGATTCGAGCAGCGGGCGGCCGGCTTCGTCCGCGAGTTCCGGCACGCGCGCCCGCACGATGCCGATCTCCTCGTCGCGCGGCAGGTAGTCGAGCGTCGCGACCACGTTCCAGCGGTCCATCTGCGCGTGGTTGAGCATCTGCGTGCCGTGGTAAAGCCCGTTCAGGTTGCCGAGCCCGACCGTGTTCGCGGTCGCGAACAGCCGGAACGACGGATGCGGGTGAATCACGCGGTTCTGGTCGAGCAGCGTGAACTTGCCGTCGCGCTCCAGAATCCGCTGGATCACGAACATCACGTCGGGCCGCCCCGCGTCGTATTCGTCGAAAATCAGCGCGACCGGGCGCTGCAATGCCCACGGCACGATTCCTTCCTGGAATTCGGTCACCTGCACGTCGTCGCGCACGACGATCGCATCCTTGCCGACGAGGTCGAGCCGGCTGATGTGGCCGTCGAGGTTCACGCGCACGCACGGCCAGTTCAGCCGTGCCGCGACCTGTTCGATATGCGTCGACTTGCCGGTGCCGTGCATCCCCTGCACGAGCACGCGGCGGTTGCGTGCGAAGCCCGCGAGGATCGCGAGCGTGACGTCCGGGTTGAAACGGTATGCATCGTCGATATCGGGTACGTGATCGTCGCGCGTGCTGAACGCGGGCACCATCAGGTCCGAATCGAACCCGAACCGTTCGCGGACCGACACCATGCAGTCCGGCTTGTTCGCCACCCCATCCATTGCGTTGCGCTCCTGTCGTTGCTGTCGTTGCTGGCCGCGCGGGCATCGATCTTCGCGCCCGCGCCGGTCGCGTTTATGGAACGATTCGTTCCGTCGCTGAAAATGCGTGCCGGGTTGCCGCGCCCACCGCCCCACGCGGCCGGCCTGCCGGGCCGTTCGGTACAATGGCCGCCATCCAGTTTCCGGAATGCCTGCCATGCTGCCCGCGGATACGCCCACGCTGCGCGCCTTCGCGCTGCTCGAACATCTCGTCCAGGCCGGCGACGCCGTGTCGCTCGCCGATCTCGTGCGTGAAGTCGATATCCCGAAGGCGTCGCTGCACCGGATGCTCGCGTCGCTCGAAGCCGGCGGCCTCGTGATCCGCGAGCCGGGTCGCAAGAACGCGTATGCGATCGGCCCGCGCCTCGCGCGGCTCGGCACCGGCGTGATGCTGCATGCGGGCGCGCGCCGGCTGCGCCACGCGATCCTCGAACGGCTCGTCGCCGATCTCGGCGAAACCTGCAACCTCACCGCGCTGCACGACACGGAAGTCGTCTATCTCGACCGCGTCGAAGCCGACTGGCCGCTGCGGCTCGACCTGAAGCCCGGCTCGCGCGTGCCCGCGCATTGCAGCGCCAGCGGCAAGCTGCTGCTGGCGCTGCTGCCGCGCGACGAACGCGCCGCGCTGGTGCGCGCACTGGCGCTGCCGCGCTACACGCCGAACACGATCTCGGACCCCGAGCTGCTCGAGGCCGAACTCGACCGCACCGCGCACAAGGGCGTCGCGATCGACAACGAGGAATTCGTCGCGGGCATCGTGTGCATCGCGGCACCGATCGTCGGCGCCGACGGCGCGTGCATCGCCGCCGTCGCCGTGCATGCACCCGTGTCGCGCGCACCGCTGTCGCAACTGCTCGATCACGTGCCGCGTTTGCAGGAAGCGGCCCGCGCGCTCGCGGACACGTTCTAGTTCCCGCACGGCGTGGCGGCGCACGCGCAACGTCATGACGCGCGCTGGTAGTAGAGGTTCTGCGGATGCCGCGCATCCGCGAAGAAGAACCAGCGTTCCGCGACCAGCCCCGCATACTGGATCACGAACGCCGCGCCAAGCGCGACGGCGGCCGCGACCGACGTCGGCGCGAGCGCGCCCGCGCCGGTCAGCACGAACGGCACCGCGAATGCGCCGATCAGGAAGCCGGCCTTCACCGCGCGCAGCGTGCCGTTGCCCTGCCCGTGAAAGAATTCCCGCGTATTGAACGCGCTGGCCGTGAAGCCGCGCGATTTCTGCTCGACCTTGTCGCTGCGGATCCCGGTCGCGCTCTGCACGGTCGACTTCGGCCGCAGCCGCGCATTGCGTGCGAGCGACGCGAGCCGCGCCACGCCGCCCGCGAGCGTCAGCACGCAGGCAGCCACCGCAAGCCGGCCGACCAGCGCCGGCGCGAGCCACGCGGCGCACGCCGTCGCCAGCGTGCAGCCGGACGCGCAGCCGAGCAGCACGAAGTTCACGAGCGTCAGCGGGCTTGCCCATTCCTGCAGGAAGCGCAGGCACGCGTAGATCATCGCGGTGCACACGAACAGCGCAACGCTCGCGAGCGCGCCCACCGCGCCGATCAGCAACGTGCCCGGCCAGCCGAACAGGTGCGCCGCGCCATATGCGAACGCACACGCGAGAAACACCGGCAGCGCGATGCATTCGCGTGACAGCCACGACGTGCGCCACATCGCGATCGCACGCCACGCGCGTTCGGGGTGGCCGAGATGGAAGAACGACGCCAGCAGGCCGAGTGCGCCGAGCGAGACCGACAGCGCGGCGCCGGTCACGTAGAACGACGCGGCAATATCGACGCCTGCCGCGCGCGCCAGTGCCTCGACGATCACGAGCGTCAGCAACAGACCCTGTGCGGCACCGCACAGGGTGGTAAGGAAAACGACCGAAAAGGCTGGGCGCATGGGGACTCCGTTTTTTCGACTATGAGTAAGGGACTGCGCGCTCAGCGCTGTGTCGCGAGCGACACGAGATCGATGTCGCCACGTGCCGCGCGAGCTTCGAACGACGCGTCTTCGTCGCTCCCGTTCGACGTACTGCCGCATCCGCCGCTGCTCCCGCAACCGCACGACGATTCGGTCTTCACGCGCGGCAGGTAATGGTTCGACGGACGCGTGTCCCATTCGGGCATCAGCTGATAGCCGCCGCGTTCGCGGATCGCGCGCGACACCTCCGACTCCGGATCGTGCACGTCGCCGAACAGCCGCGCCGAAGTCGGGCACGCGAGCACACAGGCCGGCTTCCGGTCACGCTCGGGCAGCGCCGGGTTGTCGATGCGGTCCGCGCACAGCGTGCACTTCGTCATCTCCTTGCGGCCTTCGTCGAGCTCGCGCGCGCCGTACGGGCACGCCCACGCGCAGTACTTGCAGCCGATGCACTTGTCGTAGTCGACCAGCACGATCCCGTCCGACTTGCGCTTGTAGCTCGCGCCGGTCGGGCATACCGGCACGCACGGCGGATCCTCGCAGTGCAGGCACGACTTCGGGAAATGGATCGTGTCGGTCATCGGGAACACGCCCGCTTCGTACGTCTGCACGCGGTTGAAGAACGTGCCGGACGGATCGTCGTCGTACGGGCGCATATCGGCGAGACTGCCGGCTTCGCCCGACGTGTTCCATTCCTTGCAGCTCGTCACGCAGGCATGGCAGCCGACGCACACGTTCAGGTCGATGACGAGGGCCATCTGGGTCATGGTGGTGCTCCTTCGATCAGCGATCTTCAGACTTCGGGCCGGCGGACGCCGCGCGCCGCAGCCGCGCGGCGAATGCGCCGGTTCCCGCGAAATACGCCTGCACGCGCTGCAGCACGCGCGGCGTGCCCGGCAGCGCCGGCATCGGCGCGAACTGCGGCAAGGTCGTCGCCGCATCGGCTTCGGCCGGATAGATCCGCACCTGCACGTCGTACCAGCCGGCCTGCCCCGTGATCGGATCGGAGTTCGACATCCGCGCACCACCGCGCGCCGCATCCGGCAGCTCGTCGGTGATCACGTGGTTCAACAGGAAGCCGCGCTGCGACTCGCCCGCCTGCGGCCCGAGGTTCCACGCGCCGGCCGCCTTGCCGATCGCGTTCCAGGTCCATACGGTGCCGGGCTCGACCGCCTCGCTGTAGCGCGCGCGGCACCGCACCTTGCCCCATGGCGATTCGACGTAGATCCACGCGCCGTCTTCGATCTGCTGCGCGGCGGCCGTCACCGGGTTCACGAACAGGTGGTTCTCGCCATGGATCTGCCGTAACCACGCGTTCTGCGAATCCCACGAGTGATACATCGCCATCGGCCGCTGCGTGATCGCCGCGAGCGGATAGCGGCCCGCATCGGTCAGCCCGCTTTCGAGCGACCGATGCCAGAACGGCAGCGGATCGAAATAGCGCGCGATACGCTTGCGCAGATGGTCGGGCGGCTGGCGGCCCGACGTGCGACCCTGCGCGGCGAGCCGGAATTTCTGCATCACGTCCGAGTAGAGCTGGATCACGATCGGCACGCCGAACTTGCGCATCCCGTTGTCGACCGCCCACTGCATGTACGGGCCGTTGCAGTTGCGCATGTACTGCAGCGGCTCCGGCAGCCGGTGGTGGTACACGCAGTTGTTCTCCGCGTAGCGCTTCCACTGGTCGGGGTTCGGCTCGCCGACGACGGCCTTGTCGCCGTCCTTGCCGCGCCAGCCGATCAGGAAGCCGGTGCCGGAATCGGGCGCGGTCTGGAAATTGATGACGAAATCCGGATAGTCGCGAAACTTGCGTTGCCCGTCCGCGGTCGTGAAGGCCGGAAACTTCAGCCGGCTCGCGAGTTCGATCAGCACTTCCTGGAACGGCTTGCATTCGCCGGTCGGCGGCACGACCGGCACGCGCACCGAGTCGACCGGCCCGTCGAATTCGGAGATCGGCCGGTCGAGCACCGACATCACGTCGTGCCGCTCGAGGTAGGTCGTGTCGGGCAGGATCAGGTCGGCGAACGCCGTCATCTCCGACGCGAACGCATCGCACACGACGAGGAACGGGATCCGGTATTCGCCGTCGTCGCGCTTGTCGACCAGCATCTTGCGCACTTCCGTCGTATTCATCGACGAATTCCACGCCATGTTGGCCATGAAGATCAGCAGCGTGTCGATCGGATAGGGATCGCCGCGCCACGCATTGGTGATCACCGAATGCATGAGCCCGTGCACCGCGAGCGGGTATTCCCACGAGAACGCCTTGTCGAGCCGCGCGGGCGTGCCGTCCGGATGGACGAACAGATCCTCGGGGCCCGCCGGCCAGCCGAGCGGGCCGGTGGCGAGCGGCGTGTTCGGCCTGATCTGCGCCGGGTCGTTCGGCGGTTTCGCCGACGGCGGCACCGCGCGCGGATACGGCGCCTTGTGCCGGAAGCCGCCCGGCCGGTCGATCGTGCCGAGCAGCGACATCAGCACGGCAAGCGCGCGGATCGTCTGGAAGCCGTTCGAATGCGCGGCGAGCCCGCGCATCGCATGGAACGCGATCGGCACGCCCTTCACCGAATCGTGTTCCTTGCCCCATGAATCCGTCCAGCGCACCGGCAGCGCGATCGCGTGGTCGCGCGCGACCGTCTCCATCTCGCGCGCCAGGCGGCGGATCGTGTCGGCCGCGATGCCGGTGATGTCGGCCGCCCATTCGGGCGTGCATTCGGCCACCTGCTCACGCAGCAGCGTGAACGACGGCGCGACGGGCGTGCCGTCGTCGAGCGTATAGCGGCCGTCGAGTGCAGGCTCGGCGCCTTCCGTGTGATGCAGCACCGCGCGGTTCGTCTTCGTGTCCCACCACATCCGGTTCTGCGGATACAGCGCGTTGACCTCCGGCGCGCCGGCGTCGCGCACGAACAGCCCGAACGTGTCGGCGCCGTCGCGCTGGTCGATCAGCTCCGCCGCGTTCGTGAAGCGCGACACGAATTCGAGGTCGAACGCGTCGCGCGCGATCAGCTCGTGCATCAGCGCCATGAACAGCGCGCCATCGGTGCCGGGGCGAATCGGAATCCATTCGTCGGCGATCGCCGCGTAGCCGGTGCGCACCGGATTGATCGCGATGAAGCGGCCGCCCGCCCGCTTGAACTTGCCGAGCGCGATCTTCAGCGGATTCGAATGGTGGTCCTCCGCGGTGCCGATCATGAAGAACAGCTTCGCGTTGTCGAGATCAGGCCCGCCGAATTCCCAGAACGAGCCGCCGATCGTATAGATCATCCCGGCCGCCATGTTCGCCGAGCAGAATCCGCCATGCGCCGCATAGTTCGGCGTACCGAACTGTTTCGCGAACAGGCCGGTGAGCGCCTGCATCTGGTCGCGGCCGGTGAACAGCGCAAAGCGCTTCGGGTCGGTGGCGCGCAGGTGCGCGAGACGCTTTTCGAGCACGTCGAACGCGACCTCCCACGACACCGGCTCGAACTGCGCGTCGCCGCGCTCGGCGCCCGGCTTGCGCATCAGCGGCTGCGTGAGCCGCGCGGGCGAATACTGCTTCATGATTCCGGACGAACCTTTCGCGCAGATGACGCCCTGGTTCAGCGGATGCGCGGGATTGCCGTCGATATAGCGCACCTCGCCGTCGCGCAGGTGCACGCGGATGCCGCAGCGGCACGCGCACATGTAGCACGTCGTCGTCTTGATCTCGGCCTGCTCGTCCCGCTCGCGTGCCCGATGTTCCATCGTCTGTCCTCGTTCGCGGATTCGCGGATGAGGGCGCGCCCGGCGGGCGCACCCGTGAATCGGTTCATCCATGCTATGCCGGCACGCGGCCGACATAAAGTCGCATCCTCTGATCGGTGCTATCGGTCGGCCCGATAGTTGCGCCGATAGTTGCCCCGGTCATCCATCGGCTCGGGCCTGAAGCCGCATGCACGAAGGCCCGGTACGCGGGCCGGGCCTTCGGCGTCAGGCGTTAGCGCGCATTACCCGGCATCAACGCGGCGGATAGGCGAGCAGTTCGCTGTCGTCGAGATGCTCGCGGCGGCTGCGGCGCGTGAGCCCGTAGGCGACGACCAGTACGCCGAGGCTGGCGACACCGAGCCACAGCGGCTTGCGCTGGTCGGGGATGAACGCCATCGCGACGAGGATGCCGACCATCCCGATGATCGCGACCCAGGTGAGGTACGGATACGCCCACATCTTGACGCGCAGCTTGCTGGCGGCCACCGGGTCGAGGCGCTTGCGCAGGCGCAGTTGCGAGAACGCGATCAGCACGTACACGAACAGCGCGACGGTGCCGTACGAATTGACGAGGAACGCGAACACGGTATCGGGCGACACGTACGACATCACCACCGACACGTAACCGAACACCGTGCCGAGCAGGATCGCGCGCACCGGCACGCCGCGCTTGTTGACCTTCGCGAGCGCGGCCGGCGCGTCGCCGTGGCGGGTCAGCGCGAACAGCATCCGCGACGCCGCATAGAGGCCCGAGTTGAGCGCGGACAGCACGGCCGTCAGCACGATCGCGTTCATCACGTTGGCGGCAGCCGGCAGGCCCATCACTTCGAGTGCGCTCACGTACGGCGTGGCCATCTGATGCGAGTTCCACGGCACCAGCGCCACGACGAGCGCGACCGAGCCGACGTAGAACACCAGCACGCGCGTGATCACCGAATTGGTGGCCTTCGCAACCGCTTTCGCCGGTTCCTTCGCCTCGGCCGCCGCGATCGTGACGATCTCGGCGCCGAAGTAGAAGCCGGTCGCCGCGACCGCCCCGCTCATCACCGGCCCGATGCCGAGCGGCATGAAGCCGCCGTGGCCGAGCAGCGTCGGCAGCACCGACGTCGTGTGCATCGACGCGGGCCACAGGCCGAGCACGTAGAGGCCGCCGAGGAACAGGAACACCATGATCGCGCCGACCTTGATCGACGAGAACCAGAACTCGAACTCGCCGTAGCTGCCGACCGAGATCAGGTTCGTGAGCGTCAGCACGACCAGCAGCGCGAGGCTGATGATCCATGCGGGCGTATCGGGTAGCCAGAACTGGATCAGCTTGGCGCCGGCCACCGCTTCGAGCGCGACGACGATCACCCAGAAATACCAGTACATCCAGCCGGTCAGGAAGCCCGCCATCTTGCCGGGCCCGCGCCAGTTGCCGAACGCGAGCCGCGCGTACTCGTAGAACGAACCGACGGCCGGCATCGCGCATGCCATCTCGCCGAGCATCCGCATCACGAGCACGACGAGCCCGCCCGTGATCAGGAACGACAGGATCGCGGCCGGCCCGGTCTGCTGAATCACCACGCCGCTGCCGACGAACAGCCCGGCACCGATCACGCCGCCAAGCGCGATCATCGTCATGTGGCGCTGCTTGAGCCCACACTTCAGGTCACTCTGATTCGAGGGTTGCATGTCTTCTCCATATCCAGTTGTCCGGACGCCGCCCGCACACCACCATCGGGTGAGCGCGGGCGCCGCCGGCGACGGCGCGTGCAGGGGCGCCTGCAGCCCCGGCCGCACGGATTTCTATTGCTTTTATTGTGTTCGACAGCCCGGCGCGCGTTGTGTCACGCCGGGCGATATGCACTACGTTCAGGGCTTTTCGTCGTTCCTGAAGTAAGACAGGTAGAGCATCCGTTGCCCGAGGCGCCGGAACGGCGCGAACGGGTGGCCAGGCAGCGGCGACGTGAAGATCGGCAGCGTCTGGCGTGCGCCCTTCCCCGCGATCTGCTCGGCCAGCCGGCGGCCGGCCTGCTGCGAGTACGACACGCCGTTGCCGCCGTAGCCGAGCGCGTAGTACACCGACTGCCGCGGGTCGGGCTGGCACACGCGCGGCATCATGTCGTGGCTCACGTCCACCCAGCCCCACCATGAATAGTCGATCTCCACGCCGCGCAGCGCGGGAAACTTGCGCGCCATCCCGTCCTTCAGCAATTCGAAGTGACGCGGGTTCGGCGCATCGTCACCGGTGATCGCGCTGCGGCTGCCGATCTGCAAGCGGCGATCCGGCAGGAAGCGATAGTAGAAGCGCAGCGTGCGCGTATCGGTCAGCACCTGCGTCGTGCGGAAATTGCATGCGTCGATCTCCGCGTCGGTGAGCGGGCGCGTGACCATCGAATTCGACAGGATCGGCATCACCTTGCTGCGCAGCGACGGATGCAGCGTCTGCGCGGTATACGCACCGGTCGCGATGCCGACCGCACGGGCCCGCACGACGCCGCCGGGCGTGCGCAGGTGGTGCACGCCGTCGATCGTCTCGAAGCCGAGCACCGGGCTGCTCGTATGCACCTTCGCGCCGGCTTCGCGCGCGAGGCGCAGGTAGCCGAACGCGAGCTTCAGCGCGTGGATGCCGATGCCTTCCGGCTCGTGCAGCGCGCCGGCCGCTTCGTGGTCGTTGATGAATTCGCGACGGAAGGTTTCGGCGCTCAGCAGTTCGGACGGATAGCCGAACACGTCCTTCCACACCTTCGCCTCGGCCGCGAGCTTGGCCATGATGCGCGGACGATGCGCGATCAGGAAATGGCCGCCCGGCTGCGGGTCGCAGTCGATTTCCGCCACGAGCGACTTGAAGTTCTCGAAGCCTTCGAGGATCTCGTCGTGCATCTTCAGCGCGACGTCCTTGCCCCAGCGCTCGATCCACTGCGAGCGCGACAGCCGGCCCGATGCGTTCTGCCCCTGCCCGCCGTTGCGGCTGCTGCAGCCCCAGCTCGTGCGGTTGGCTTCCAGCACGACGGCCTTGATGCCGTGGTCCCGCGCGAGGCACAGCGCGGTCGCGAGGCCCGTGTAGCCGGCGCCGATGATCGCGACGTCGACATCGAGATCGCGCGTCACGGGGCCGTCGTCGGGCGGCGGGGTGCCGGCCGTCGCGACCCAGTAGGTCGGCGCGTACTGCCGGCCGCACCCGGGCCCCGGCGACACGAGCGGATCGTAGGTCGGGTCGTAACGCGTGTCGTTCGGCCGGCCGCCGTTGAAACCGCTCGCGGTGCGTTCGATGGAAGGGGTCGACATGCTCAGACCTCCGACGCGGGCTGGCCTGCCACGCCGCAACGGGCGCGCGAGGCGATTCGACTGACTGATGCGGGGCGCACGCTCGCCGCACGGGCGAATGCTGCCGACTGCCTGTTGGTCATGCCTGTCTCCTGATCGTTCTCTTCGGGTCGATCGTGTGCAGATGCTTCAATGCGGCGATCTGTCGAGGAAAGTGTAGGCAGGCCGATTTGTCGCAGGTAGGGCCAGTCGACCGGATTCGCTTGGACCAGCGTGTGGGCGGCCGAATGGCGGGCAGCCGGTGGTGGGTCGCGATCGGCAAGGGGTGCGGCGCGGGCCTGTCACCACCGGGAAATCGATCAGCCGGCAGCATCGGACGACCTGCTGACGGCAACGGTCAGCGGCATAGGCATGGGCATGGGCATGGGCGTAGCCGTGGCCGTCGTCGTGGGCTCGGGTGTCGGCTCAGGTGTGGGCACGGCACCGACCGGCGACCGCCCCGCCGATACGACCCCGCGCCCCGCCCCACCCGCTGTCACATCGCCCGCACCGCGACGCCGTCCACGCCGCCGCGCTTCTCGATCGCCCGCGCGGACACGATCGACAGGAGTGCAGACAACATCACGTAAACCCCGACGAGCCACGGCGCCCCGCCGTTCACGCGCAGCAGCGCGGTCGCGACGATCGGCGTGAGCCCGCTCGCGAAGATGCCCGACACCTGGTAGACGAACGAAATCCCCGTGTAACGCACGTTCGCGTCGAACAGCTCCGCGAACAGCGCGGCTTCCGGCCCGTACGCCATCGCGTAGAAGATCCCGAACGGGATCACCAGCGCGAGCCACACGGCGAGCAGGTGGGTCGACTGCGTCTGCAGCAGCCAGAACGCGGGCAGCACCGACAACCCGCACAGCGTCGCGCCCCACCGGTACACGCGCGCACGGCCGAGCCGGTCGGACAGCCCGCCGAACACCGGGATGAACACGCACATCACGACGGCCGCGCTCATCACGCCGAGCAGCGCGTCGCCGCGCGAGATCGACAGGTTGCGCGTCATGTAGCCGATCGAGAACACCGCGAACACGTTGAAGAACACGCCGTCGATATAACGCGCGCCCATCCCGAGCAGGATCGCCCGACGATAGTTGGCGAGCAACTCGACGACCGGCAGCTTCGTATCGCGCCGCTGGCGCTTGAGCGCGACGAACTCGGGCGTATCGGCCACCCGCGTGCGGATGTAGAAGCCGACCGCCACCAGCAGCAGCGACGCCGCGAACGCGACGCGCCAGCCCCACGCGAGAAAGGCGGCGTCCGGCAGCGCACGCGACAGCGCCGCGACCACGCCGGCCGCGAGGCACAGCCCGATCGCGAGCCCGATCTGCGGCAGGCTCGCATACAGCCCGCGCCGGTGCGGCGGCGCGTACTCGTAGGCCATCAGCACCGCGCCGCCCCACTCGCCGCCGAGGCCGATGCCCTGCAGCACGCGCAGCGTCAGCAGCAGCACCGGCGCCCACATGCCGATCTGCGCATAAGTCGGCAGGAACGCGACGCCGGCCGTCGACACGCCCATGATCAGCATCGTCAGGATCAGCGCGGACTTGCGCCCGACGCGGTCGCCGAGATGGCCGAACAGCAAGCCGCCGAGCGGGCGCGTGATGAAGCCGACCGCGAACGTCGCATACGCGAGCATCGTCGACACGAACGCGTCGCCGGCCGGAAAGTACTGCTTGTCGAACACGATGCCGGCGACCACGCCGTACAGGAAAAAGTCGTACCACTCGACGGTCGCGCCGATCACGCTGGCCGCGGCCACGCGTCGGACGACCCGGGAATCGATTGCCATGCGAGCTTCTCCAGGTAAGGATGCGCCGCAACCTGCCCCGGCGCCGTACCGGCGGGGGCATCGATGAACGCGCGGCGGCCGTCCGGGCGCAGGCGCACGGGCCACGCGGGTGATGCGTGGCGACGCCCTACGCGAGCGCCTCGGCGGCCGGCGCGACGCTGTGGCCGCGATCGGCCGCGCGCGCGTCCTCGAGGATCATGTCGGACGCCTTCTCGGCGACCATCACGATCGGCACGTTGGTATTGCCCGATACGAGGGTCGGCATGATCGAGCAGTCGACCACGCGCAACCCGCGCGTGCCGTACACGCGCAGCCGCTCGTCGACGACCGCGAGCGGATCGCTCGCGACGCCCATTTTCGCGGTGCCGGACGGATGGAAGATCGTCTGCCCGTATTCCCGGCAGAACTCGAGCAGCTCGTCGTCAGTCTGCGCGTCCGCGCCCGGCCGCACCTCGCGCTTCATCAGCCGCGCCATCGGCTCGGTGGCCGCGACGCGGCGCGCGAAGCGCACGCCGGCCACCGTCGTGCGGCGGTCGCGCTCGGTGTCGAGATAGTTCGGCTGGATCGACGGCGCGTCGCGCGCATCGTCGGTGCGGATGCGCACGGTGCCGCGCGATTCGGGCCGCAGCTGGCAGATCGAATACGTGCAGCCGGGAAACGGATGCACGCTGCCGCCGGCCGAATCGGCCGACAGCGTCGAGAAATGGAACTGGATGTCCGGCGTCGCCGATTCGTCCGGCAGCGCACGGCAGAACATCCCGCCCTGGTTGATGCCGATCGCGAGCGGGCCGCCGCGGAACAGCGCCCACTGCAGCCCCATCTTCGCGCGACCGATCCACGAGTGCAGTTCGTCATTGGTCGTGATCGGCTTCGTCACTTCATAGATCAGACGAATCTGCAGGTGATCCTGCAGGTTCTCGCCGACGCCCGCGCGATCGGCGACGACCGGAATCCCGTGCCGGTTCAAGAGCGCGGCCGGCCCGACGCCCGACACCTGCAGCAGTTGCGGCGATTGCAACGCGCCGGCCGCGAGAATCACCTCGCGCAGCGCGCGCACCTCATGCACCTTGCCATGCTGGACGTACCGCACGCCGGACGCCTGCGCGCCGTCGAACAGCACCTTCAGCGCCTGCGCATCGGTTTCGACATGCAGGTTCGGCCGCCCGCGCGCGGGCTTCAGGTACGCCACCGCCGTCGAGCAGCGCAGCCCGTTGCGCGTGGTGAGCTGGTAATAGCCGACGCCTTCCTGGTCACCCGTGTTGAAATCGTCGACCGTGCGCACGCCGAGCCGGTTCGACGCGGCCACGAACGCATCGACGAGTTCGTGCCGCTGCCGGATCGCGGACGCCCACAGCGGGCCGCCGGTGCCGCGCGTGGGCCCGTCGCCGAGCGTGTTGTGTTCGAGCTTGCGGAAATACGGCAGGCACTCGCGCCAGCTCCAGCCGCGATTGCCGAGTGCGGCCCAATGGTCGTAGTCCTGCTGCTGCCCGCGCACGTAGATCAGCCCGTTGATCGAGCTGCAGCCGCCGAGCGTGCGGCCGCGCGGCCAGTACAGGCGGCGGTTGTGCATGTTCGGATCGGGATCGGTGTGGAAGCCCCAGTTGTACACGGGATGAAACATCGTCTTGCCGTACCCGATCGGCACGTGGATCCACATGTAGCGGTCGGCGGGGCCCGCTTCCAGCAGGCACACCGTATGGCGGCCGCCGTCGGACAGCCGGTTGGCGAGGACGCAACCGGCCGATCCCGCGCCGACCACGACATAGTCGAAGCTGCGTGTCATTCGTGTCTCCGTTCCGGGGTTTTGGAAAAATCCGGTATGTTTTGTCCAAATTTATTGAGCACACGGAACGCATACAAGCCGATTTATTGTCCACGCCGCGAATGTGGTACAAAAACCGTTCAATTCGTTTCATTTCCGTCGCACACACCATGCCGGGACGCACGCCGATCCCGACGGAGGAGACACATGCGCGAAACCGCCCCCGCGCCGCCCGATGGCGCGCCCGCCGACGACGCGCGCGTCCTGCGCGCGCTCGCGGTGCTCGAAGCACTCGCGTCGGCCGGCCAGCCCTACACGCTGTCGCAGCTCGCCGCGCGGCTGCATATCCCGAAGGCGACGCTGCTGCGCCTGATCGAATCGCTCGAAACGCGCGGCTACGTGATCCACATGCCCGACTCGCGCGGCCACGATCGCGGCATCGCGCTGGGCCCGCGCGCCGCGCAGTTCGCGCTCGCGGCGCTGTCGAACAACACCTTCACGCGCGGCTGCCGCTCGGTGCTGCGCTCGCTCGTCGACGTGCTTGGCGAAACCTGCAACCTCACCGCGCTCGACGGCGACACGGTGCTGTACGTCGAACGCGTCGAGACGACCGAGCCGCTACGGCTCGAGATGCGGCCCGGCATGCGCGTGCCGCTGCATTGCACGGCGAGCGGCAAGCTGTTCCTGTCGCAGATGAATGCGCTGGAGCGCAACGCGATGCTCGCGCGGCTCACGCTGAAGAAGATGACCTACCGGACGCTGACCGATGCGCAGTTGCTCGCGGCCGAGCTCGACCGGCTCGCCGCGCGCGGCGTCGGGATCGACAACGAGGAGTTCGTGCGCGGGATGGTGGCGGTTGCGGTGCCGGTGAAAGAGGCAGCAAGCGGCCGTGTGCTCGCGGCGCTCGCCGTGCATGCGCCGACCGCGCGCGCGACGCTCAACGACCTGCTGGAGAACGTGCCGAAGATGCGGGAAGCGGCTACGCGGCTCGCGCCGCTGCTGCATGCGGCTGAGGGTGTGCCGCCGGGGTGATGCGGCCGCGCGCGGTCACACCGCTATGCCGTCACACGTTCACGCGAGGTGGTAGCGCAGCCAGAAAGTCTCGCGGCAAGCGTTGTCGAACGTCATCCGCGTCGGGCCGATCGCTTGCGCATCGGGATGGCGGAGCACGTCGTAGTCGATCCAGCATTCCGCGCACAGCAGGTCGGACGGCGCGCGATCCTGCTCGACCGAGCGACGCACGATCGCGCCGTTGTCGAAGCGGTATTCGGTTTCGTCGCGCGTGACTTCGACGTCGTCGTCGGTCCAGCGGTCGTGCGACGTCGTGTGCGACACGATCGACACGGGGCCCGAGAGTCCGTGGATCGCGGCGACGTAGGAAATAAGCTTGTCCATGGCGAGGCGGCAAGGAAACAGATGGCCGCATCGCGCAACGCATGCTGCGCGATACGGCCCGAGCGGCGAGTATAGCCGCGTGCCGAAGACCTTGCCGCCGGCGGGGTTTCGCGCGCTACGCCTCCAGCGCCAGCAACGCGAACGTCGCGAGCCAGTGCTCGCCCATGTAGTCGCCGGCCACGTGCGCGAGTGCGCTCGCGAGATGCCGGTCGGCCGCGTCGAGCAGCTTCGCGCGCCGCGCATCGCCTTCCGGCAGCGCCCCGGCCAGCGCACGCTGGCACCACGCGCGGCTCAGGTTCAGCCCGTCGAGGTGCGCGATCTTGCCGTCGCTGCGATCACTGACCGTCGCCGGCTCGAACAGCGTCGCCGGCTCGCCGCGCGCGAGATCGGGCAGGAAGCGCGCGAACCAGCCGTCGAATTCGGCAGCCGGCAGCACGCGCCGCATCAGCTCCGCCTCCATCAGCGCGGGCGACAGGAATTCGTCGCCCGACGGTTCCCACGCCTGGCATGCGACATCGTTCAGGTGCCAGCGCTTCGCGGTATCGACGATCAGCGCCGCGAGCCCGTCGCGCTGCGTGTCGCGCGCGAAGTCGAGCGTGAGCGCCAGCGCGAACGCGGTGTTGAAGTGCGTGCCGACGCGCAGCGGATAGGTCGCTTTCGGCAGGAAGGTCTCGAAGCGCGACACGAACAGGTCGGTCAGCGGCGCCATCGTCTTCGCCCAGCGCGCGGCCTGCGGCATCGCCCCCTTCAGCGCGAGCCGCTCCAGTTGCGCGGACAGCGCGAGCAGCCACGCCCAGCCGTACGGCCGCTCGAAACCGGCGTTGTGCGGCCGCGCGAGATACGCGCGCTCGCCGGCGACGTTCGCGTCGGTGAAGTGCGCATCGACGATCGCGACGATGCGTTCGGCCTCCGGCAATGCCGGGTAGCGTTCGAGCACACGCAGCACGAGCCAGTAGCCGTGCACGCACGAGTGCCAGTCGTAGCTGCCGTAGAAGATCGGGTGCAGCGCGCGCGGCCCCTGCACGTCGTGCGGACCTTCGAGCGAATGCGTGAGCTTGTTCGGATATTCGCGGGTCAGGTGCGCGAGCGCGAGCGACGCGAATTTCGAGGCGAGTTCGGGGGTCAATCGGTCGGTCATGCGGATCTCGTCAGAAGCGGAATGCGAACGCGTACATCAGCAGCGTGTTCACGGCGAGCAGCAGCAAGGCCGTCGGCCACTGCACCTTGATCACGCCATTCTTGTCCTTCAGTTCGAGCAGCGCCGCCGGCACGATGTTGAAGTTCGCGGCCATCGGCGTCATCAGCGTACCGCAGAAGCCGCTCAGCATCCCGATCGCGCCGACGATCGCCGGGTTGCCGTGGAACTGGTGGACGATCAGCGGCAGGCCGATGCCGGCCGTCATCACGGGGAACGCGGCGAAGCCGTTGCCCATGATCATCGTGAACAGCGCCATGCCGACCGTGTAGGCCGCGACCACCGCGAACGGCGAATCGATCGGCACCCACGCCTTCACGAGCCCCGACACCACGCCGCCGACACCGGCCACCGCGAACAGCGCGCCGAGCGCCGCGAGCATCTGCGGCAGGATCGCGGCCCAGCCGACCGCGTCCATCGTGTGGCGTGCCTCCTTCACCGCATGCACGGGCGAGTCGCGCAGCATCGCGAGCGCGACGGCGAACGCGACGAGCGTGCCGAGCACGAGCGAGATCAGCGTCACGCTCTTCTGCTCGACGAACGGCACGAGCTTCAACGCGAACGTGCCGATCAGCGTGACGACCGGAATCAGCAGCGCGGGCAGGAACAGCGTGTTGCCGAAACGCTGCGCGAGCGTCTCGCGCCGCACGGCCGCGGCCTCCCCGGCTTCGTCGGACTTGCCGCGCCCGAGCTTGCCCGAGCCGGCGATCACCGCGAGCGCGATCGCGAGGCAGCCCGTCACGAAATGCGGCAGCAGCGCGCCGAACAGGAACGTGAGCGCGTAGATCGCCCAGAACGCGAAATTGACGATGCGGCGCGGGTTCGTGCGATCGGTCAGGTTGAAGAAGGCGAACGCGGCGAACATCAGCCCCGCGAGCGTGTACAGCGATTCGAGGCCGATCATCGCGCGCCCTCCTGCGCCACCAGGCCGAAGCCGCGCGTAAGCCGGCGGTCGAGCAACGCAAGGCGCGTGCAATGGATCACGAGTGCGGCGATCGCGGTCGGGATCGCCCACACCGACAAATGCAGCGGCTCGATGGCGATGCCGTTCTGTTCGAGAAAGCCCTTGATCAGCAGGATCGACTGGATCGCGATGAAGATGTCCTCGCCGAAGAACACGGCGACGTTGTCGGCGCCCGATGCATGCGCGCGGATCTGCTGGCGCACCGATTCGGGCAGCTCGCCATGCCGGTTGACCGCGGCGGCCTCGGCCATCGGCGCGATCAGCGGCCGCACCATCTGCGCATGGCCGCCGAGCGACGTGAGACCGAGCGCGGCCGTCGCCTGGCGCAGCACGAAGTACAGCATCAGCACGCGGCCCGTGGTCGCCGCCTGCACGCGCGAGATCATCCGCTTCGCCTGCTCCTTGAGCCCGTTGCGCTCGAGCAGCGCGATCACCGGCAGCGTCAGCCAGATGAGCCCCATGTAGCGGTTTTCGGTGAACGCCTTGCCGAACGCGCTGACGATGTCGACGAGATTCAGCCCGCCCGCCAGCCCCGTCGCGAGCCCCGCGATCGTGACCACCAGCAGCGCATTGAAGCGCAGCGCAAAACCGATCACGACGATCGGCACCCCAATCAGCACCAGCATTGCTCCTCCTTGTGTCGAATGCACGGCGCCTTGGCAACGCGCCGCCTGCCCGGTTTGGACCGGGCTCTGACGGCGCAATCTAACACGAGACTTTATCGACAAAAAGTCGACAATTTACTGCTCCGGGTAAACGTTGAAGTGTGCGAACGCCGTGCCCGGGCCAGGTGTCGGTGGAGTTTCATCGGAGGAAACGGGGGACGCGAACGCGCCGGTTGCGGCACGCGCGTCAGCGCCCCGGCCGGCGGCATGCAGCGGCCCGCCGCGCGTGGCGGAGCCCCGGTGCGCCGACTACACTGGAAAGCATCGGCAACGGACGGGAGAGCCGCCATGATTGACGTATTCCAGACCATCGGCAGCCGCGCGTTCTCCGCTCATCTGGCGAAGGACGGGATGGTGACGCTGATGGAGCAACGCCATGAGGTCGATCGCGTGACGCTCGCGACCGCGTATGCCGCGCTCGTCGAGGAGTCCGAGCAGGAAGCCGACCTGCTCGACGCGACCGTCGAAGGCATGATGCGCGCGCTGATCCAGGGGTACGCGCGCAGCCATTGACGGTGCGGCCCTCGCCCGTCGGAACGGATGACGGGCAGCCCCCGGGCGCTACGCGGCCGGCGTACCGGCGCCCATGTCGAACCACCGGCCCGCGCGCAGTTGCCGGTAGTCGGCCTGCGTGAAGATCCTCAGCAGGTTCGCGACCGCGCCGTTGCTGGCGCGGTCGAGTTCCGTCATGAACGCTTCGACCTCGTCGCGGCCGGCAAACAGGATCGTGCGAAAGTAGCGTTCGCGTTCCGCGTCGGACAGGTTCGTTGCGCGCAGCTGGTACGGATGGTGAAGCGCCGCGAACAGGAAGTAAAAGCGCTCGGCGTCGTCGCGCAGCACGCGCACCGCGTCCGGATCGACCGGAAAATCGCGGTGGAACGACGCATGCCCGCTCTCGATGGGGATCCGGTACAGCAAGCGGCCGTCGTGCTCGGTCACGACCGGCGCGTACGGATCGCGGCTGACCAGCAGGGTATCGGGCACGGTCATCCGGCATTCTCCCCCGTCATTGTTATCGAAGCCGCCACGGTAACATGCCGGCTTGCGCGGCCGGTCGTGCCGAAACCGCCGGACCGGCATGCGCGGGCCGACCCGGCTCCCCTGCTGTCGGCAAACACCGCACCGTCATAGAGGAAACGCACTGAAACGGCACCATGCGCGAATTTTTCGATTGCCGCCGCCCGCGCCGCATGACAGCATGCGGGCGTCGCCAACCCAAAAGAATGCCGTGCCGTCCGGCCGCCGATGCCGTCCGGCGGCGCCGAACAGGCAGCCCCTTCCATGAACCCGGCCCACCTCCAACACTACGAACCGACCGGAGAATTCCGCTTGTGAACATCGGCATCGTCAACGACCTCCCGCTTGCCGTCGAGGCGATGCGCCGCGCGATCGCGCGCCGGCCCGAGCACCGCGTGCTGTGGGTCGCGACCGACGGCGCACAAGCCGTCGAGCTGTGCGCCGCGCAGCCGCCCGACGTCGTGCTGATGGACCTGATCATGCCGAAATTCGACGGGATCGAAGCGACGCGGCGGATCATGCGATCCGAACGACCGTGCGCGATCCTGATCGTGACGAGCTGCATCGGCGCGAATGCCTGGCGCGTGTTCGAGGCGATGGGCGCCGGCGCGCTCGACGCGGTCGATACGCCGCGGCTCGGCGACGGCGCGGCCGGCGACACGACCCGCCTGCTGCTCGCGAAGATCGACCAGATCGGCCGCCTGCTCGACGCGCCCGGCGGCACGCGCGTCGCCGGCACGGCCTCCCGCGCCGGCGGCGGCCCGCTGGTCGCGATCGGCGCATCGGCCGGCGGCCCCGGCGCGCTCGCGTCGGTGCTCGGCGGCCTGCCGGCCGATTTCAGCGCCCCGATCGTGATCGTCCAGCACGTCGACCGCGCGTTCGCCGAAGGCATGGCGCAATGGCTCGACGGCCAGACACCGCTCGCCGTGCGCGTCGCGCGCGAAGGCGACCGCCCGCAGCCGGGCGTCGCGCTGCTCGCCGCGACCGACGACCACCTGCGCATCACCCGTGCCGGCACGCTCGAATACACGCGCGAGCCGGCCGCCACGCCGTATCGCCCGTCGGTCGACGTGTTCTTCAACAGCCTGACCGAGCACTGGCCCGGCCGCGTGATCGGCGTGCTGCTCACCGGCATGGGCCGCGACGGCGCGATCGGCCTGAAGGCGCTGCGGATGAAGGGCTACCATACGATCGCGCAGGACGAGGCGACGAGCGCCGTGTACGGCATGCCGAAAGCGGCCGCGACACTCGGCGCGGCGCGTGCGATCCTGCCGCTCGGGCGCATCGCGGGCGAGCTGGCGGCGCTCGCGAAAATCTGAGCCCGACGATGAACACGCGCAACACCCATGCCTGCTCCTGCAACAACCGCAACAACCCGCGTCGATCATGACCATTGACCTGACTCGCCCGCCAGGCGGCCCCTATACGCCGCCCGTCGACGTGCCGGCGATGGTGCTGCTGGTCGATGACCAGACGATCGTCGCGGAAGCCGTGCGGCGTGCGCTCGTCGACGAGGAAGGCATCGATTTCCACTACTGCCCGCGTTCGGACGACGCGATGGCCACCGCGATCGAGACGCGGCCGACCGTGATCCTGCAGGACCTCGTGATGCCCGGCACCGACGGGCTGAGCCTCGTGAAGGCGTACCGCGCGAATCCGGCGACGCGCGACGTGCCGATCATCGTGCTGTCGACGCAGGAAGAGCCCGTGATCAAGAGCGCCGCGTTCGCGGCCGGCGCGAACGACTACCTCGTGAAGCTGCCCGACCGCATCGAGCTCGTCGCGCGGGTGCGCTACCACTCGCGCTCGTACATGAACCTGCTGCAGCGCGACGAGGCCTACCGCGCGCTGCGGCAATCGCAGCAGCAGTTGCTCGAAGCCAATCTCGAGCTGCGGCGCCTCACGCATTCCGACGGCCTGACCGGGCTGTCGAACCGGCGCTATCTCGACGAATACCTCGCCGCGGAATGGCGGCGCGGCACGCGCGAGCGCAGCGAACTGTCGCTGCTGATGATCGACGTCGACAACTTCAAGCTGTACAACGACACGTACGGCCACGTGTCGGGCGACAGCGTGCTCAAGCAGATCGCGTCGACCATCGAGCGCTGCCTCGGCCAGTCGGGCGATCTCGCCGCGCGTTTCGGCGGCGAGGAATTCGCGGTCGTGATGCCGGCCACGTCGCCGGGCGCCGCGCGGCTGCTCGGCGAGAAGATCCGCCTCGCGGTCGAGGCGCTGCGGCTGCGGCACGCGCATTCGTCGACGGGCAACACCGTGACGATCAGCATCGGCGGCGCGAGCATCGTGCCGATGCCCGGCCTGCCGACGACGCTGCTGATCGAAGCGGCCGACCGTGCGCTCTATCGCGCGAAGCACGCAGGCAAGAACCGCGTCGAGATCGATGCGACGCCGACGGCGCCGGTCCCCGGCGGGTTCGGCGGGCCGCCCGTCGACTGAGCGCCGAACGCCGAACGCGCGCCGCGCTCACACGGCGCCGAGCCGGCGCGCGTAGTCGCTCGGGTCCAGCGGGCGGCTGAACAGATAGCCCTGCTGCATGTCGCAGCCGATCTGCTGCAGGAACCACGATTGCGCCTGCGTCTCGACCCCTTCGGCCGTGACCTTCATCCCGAGCGAATGCGCCATCGCGACCACGGCCTGCGTGATCGCCACCGAGTCGTGATGATCGGGCACGCCCGACACGAACGAGCGGTCGACCTTCAGGTTGTGCAGCGGAAAGCGCTTCAGGTACGCGAGCGATGAATAGCCGGTGCCGAAATCGTCGACCGAGATTCGCACGTTCATGTCCGTGAGCGCCTCGAGCATCGGCAGCACGGTTTCCGTGTCGTTCATCAGCAGTCCTTCGGTAATCTCGAGTTCGAGCGCGGACGGATCGAGCTGAGTCTGCGCGAGGCAGCGACCGACCGATTCGACGAGCCCTTCGTGAAACTGCCGCGGCGACAGGTTGACGGCCAGCATCAGGTCGGGCGCGATCGTGCGGCGCCATTCGGCCGCCTGCCGGCACGCGGTTTCGAGCACCCACTGGCCGATCGCGACGATCAGCCCCGTATCTTCCGCGACCGGAATGAACTCCGCCGGCGACATCGGCCCGAGCTCGGGGCTCGTCCAGCGCAACAGCGCCTCGGCGCCGACCGTGCGGCCGCTGCGCGCGTCGACGACGGGCTGATACGCGAGCCGCAGCATGTCCGACGACAGCGCACGCCGCAGCGACTGCTCGATCGCGAAGCGGCGCTGCAGCCGCAGGTTGAGCTGCGCGGTGAAGAACGTGAAGTGGTTGCGGCCGCGCTGCTTCGCGTCATACATCGCCGAATCGGCATTGCGCATCAGCGTGACGGCATCGTCGCCGTCGCGCGGCGCGACGCTGATCCCGATCGACACGCCGAGCCAGTATTCGTTGTTCGCGATCGCGAACGGCTTCGCGATCGCGTCGATCACCTCGCGCGCGAGCACCGCGAGCCGGTCGGGATCGTCGCAGTCGTCGACGAGGATCACGAACTCGTCGCCGCCGACCCGCGTCAGCGCGTACTGGCCGCCGCCGCACGCCGCGAGCCGCGCGGCCACGCTGCGCAGCAGCGCGTCGCCCGCGTCGTGGCCGGCCGTGTCGTTGACCTTCTTGAAACCGACGAGATCGATGAACAGGATCGCGACGCGTGCGGGCCCGCCCGCCGCATCGTGTCCGCCGAACAGCTCGCGCATGCGGTCGCCGAGCCAGCGGCGGTTGTAGAGGCCCGTCAGCGCATCGCGCGTCGCCAGGTAGCGCAACTGCTGCTGCGCTTCGCGCACGGGGCCGATGTCGTTGAACGACACGAGCACCGAATCGGCCTGCGTCTCTCCCGGCCTCACGATCGGCACCGCGTTGCCGCGCACCCAGATGATGTCGCCGTCCGCCAGGCCGAAGCCGACCGTGTAGCCGAGCATCGGCGTGGCCGTCTCGAGCGCGCGCCGGCTCGGCCAGTCGTCGGGCGCGATCGGCGTGCCGTCCTCGTGCAGCTTGCGCAGGATCACCGTCGACAGCCGGCGGCCGACGAGGTCGCCCCTCACGCGCATCATCCGGTTCGCACTCGGGTTGCTCGCGATGACGATGCCGTCGCGCGACACCACGAGGATCCCTTCGTTCAGGCTGTTGACCACGAGCCGGTGATGTTCCTCGCTGCGCGCGAGCTGTCGCGCGATCCGGTCCTGGTGCACCGCGAGGCCGACGCTGTTGCCGATGTCGCGCAACAGTTCGGTTTCCTCGTCGCCCGGCCGGCGCGGCGTGCGGTAATAGACGGCGAACGCGCCGAGCACGACGCCCGCTTCGTCGAGGAACGGCACCGACCAGCACGCGCGCAAGCCCAGCGGCAATGCGACGGCCCGGTAGTCGGCCCACAGGGGATCGGTTTCGATGTCTTCGACGACGACCATCCGGCGCAGGTACATCGCCGTGCCGCACGAGCCGGCCGCAGGCCCGATCGACGCGCCTTCGATCGCCGCGCTGTACCGCACGGGCAGCGATGGCGCGGCACCGACGTGCACGTGCACGCCGTCGGTGTCGAGCAGCAGGATCGTGCACGACGCGCCGTCGCCGAGCAACGCCTCGGCGCGCCGGCAGACCTCGACGAGCAGCTCCGGCAGCGGTGTGTTGCGCGTGATCAGCCTCAGCACGCTTTGCTCGGATGCGAGCACTTCCGCCGCGAGCCCGAGACTGTAACGAGAACTTTGCGGTTCGGTATTCAAATTGAATCCTGCCGTCTGTCCGATCGGGTCTGATGCGCCCGATTCGTTTTCGATCCTTCGTGCCGTATTTCGCTCCGGGTTTACGCCGATGCCCGGTGCGCCCCGTATTGCGCGCGGTGCCAACACGCGCCGAAATACATTTAACACCAATCCGTGACAAGCGGCGCATCCACGTGCATCAGGGGTTACGCGTGGTCGGCACGGCGGTTGCCGCCGGCAGTCAGCTCGCCGAAAGACTTGCGCACGGCGCGACAACCCGGGGCAACGCCGCGCGTGGTGCGCGGCGAGCATGCAAACCGTTCGTCAGATTGTGGCGGCGCCCGACTCCGTTCGCCTTCATGCCACCGCGCCGGGCTCCATGCGCGTCACGGCCTTCAATGCATCGATCGCGGCCGCGACCGACACGCCCGCGGGTGCCGAATACAGCGCACCGACCGTGTCCGGCATCGTCGACAGCTTCAGCGGCAACCGGCCGACCCGCTCCCCCGCGCGCACGGCCAGCTCGAACGCGCGGGCCGACTGCACGAACAGGCAAGGCGACTGCCCGGCCACCATGCGGTTGGTCTGCCATGACACCGATTCCATCAGCACGGGCGGTGGCGGCAAGCCCGCATTCGCGAACTCGGCGTCCAGCGCCGTGCGCGCGGGCGACCCGAGCGGCGGCGCGATCCACGGGAACGCGGCCGCGTCGCGCCAGCCGATCCGCGCGCGCCTGAGCAGCGGATGGCGCGGCCCGCACACGACGATCATGTCGTCGCGATACAGCGGCGCGACGTCGAGCCCCGCGCTCAGCGCCGATGCGTCGAGCCGGCACACGAGCAGGTCGAGCTCGTGGCGCTGCGCCTGCGCGAGCATCCGGTCGAGCGTGTCCTCGCGCACGTTGAGCTGCACCGCGCGGCCGGCTTCCCGCAGCCACGCCAGCGCGCCCGGAATCAGTTGCGGCGCCATGTTCGGCAGCAGGCCGATCGACACCGGGCGGCCGGTGCCGGTACGCAACGCGTCGAACGCGGGCGCGACGCCGCGCATGTCGGTCAACACGCGGCCGATGCATTCGAGCAGCGCATCGCCGTAGACGGTCGGCGCGACGCGCCGCGACGTGCGTTCGAACAGCGGCAGGCCGAGCGCGTCCTCGAGCTCGCGCAGCCATTTCGACAACGCGGGCTGCGTGATCGACGCGGCCTCGGCCGTGCGCGCGAAGCTGCGTGTGCGCCCGAGCGAGTCGAGCGTTTCCATGTCGCGCACGCGCAGCCGGCGCAGCGCCTGCGCGATGCGCTGCTCGTGGGCCGGCGCGCCGGGCGGCGCGAGCGGTTCCGGCCGCGTGCGGCGGGCCGGGCCGCGTGGATCGTAGGTCACGGGCGCCTCCGTCATTCATATTCGTCAGGTTATCAATCGACCCTGATCTTTCATCGATCGATACATGATCCTGCCGCATAGTCGTCCGCATGAAAACCCCCGGCACGAGCCGGCATGACCAGGAGACAGCCGACGTGAAAGACGATCAGGACACCCCCGCCGCCGAACCCACCCCGCGGCGCCAGTTCCTCAAGCGGGCCGGCGCGGCCGTCGCGGCGGCCGGCTTCGGCGCCGACGCGCTGGCCGCGAGCGCGCCGCCGGCCGCCCAGGTCGCCCCGGTCGCCCCGGTCGCCCCGGTCGCCCCGGTCGCCGCCGGCGCGGGCGTCGATCCCGCGCCCGCGTTCCACGGCGCGACGACCGCGCCCGCCGCGCCGCCCGCCGGCTACAACATCCTGTTCATCCTGACCGACCAGGAGCGCCACTTCGATCGCTGGCCGTTCCCGGTGCCGGGCCGCGAAGCGCTGCGGCGAGACGGCATCACGTTCATGCACCACCAGATCGCCGCCTGCGTGTGCTCGCCGTCGCGCTCGACGGTCTACACCGGGCAGCACATCCAGCACACCGGCGTGCTCGACAACACGGGCGTGCCCTGGCAGAAGGACATGTCGCCGGACGTGCGCACCGTTGGTCACATGCTGCGCGATGCCGGCTACTACGCCGCGTATCTCGGCAAGTGGCACCTGAGCGCGTCGATGCACGAAACCGCGAGCCCGTATACGGCACCCGTGGCCGACTACAACCGCACGATCCGGTCGTACGGCTTCGACGACTATTTCGGCGTGGGCGACCTGATCGGGATGGTGCGCGGCGGCTACCAGTACGACGGGATCACGGCCGAGGCGGCGGTGAGCTGGATGCGCAACCACGCGCCGCGTCTCGCGAAGGAAGGCAAGCCGTGGTTCCTCGCGGTGAACCTGGTGAACCCGCACGACGCGATGTTCGTGAACACCGACACGAACGGCTCGACAGTGCAGGACGCGAACCACCCGATGCTCGGCAACGCGCCGCCGCCGAACGACGCGCTGTATCGCACGTCATGGCACGACGTGCCGCTCGCGGCTTCGCGGCGGCAGCCCTACGACGAGCCGGGGCGGCCGCCGGCGCACGGAATGTTCAACGCCGCGCATGCGAACCTGGTCGGACGCTATCCGTTCACCGACGAACGCCTGCGCATCTATCAGAACAACTACTTCAACTGCGTACGCGACTGCGACACGCATGTCGTGCGCCTGCTGCAATCGCTGCAGTCGCTCGGCCTCGACGAACGCACGATCGTCGTGATGACGGCCGACCACGGCGATCACATCGGCGCGCACCAGCTCGTCGGCAAGGGCGCGACCGCGTACCAGCCGCAGAACCACGTGCCGCTCGTGATCCGCCATCCCGCGTATCCGGGCGGCATGCAGTGCGATGCGCTGACGTCGCACATCGACATCGCGCCGACGCTGCTCGGGCTCACCGGTCTCGACGATGCGCGGCTCGCGTCGATTCGCGGCAGCGCGCTGAAGGGGCACGACCTCACGCGCTGGCTCGCGAAGCCGGCCGACGCGAAGCTGCACGCGGCGCGCGACGCCACGCTGTTCAACTACGCGATGCTGCTCTACTACGACAGCGAATGGATGCTGAAGGAACTGGGCACGATGCGCCAGAAAGGCGTGCCCGAGGACGAGCTGCTGCGCCGCGCGCTCGCGCAGCAGCCCGATTTCCGGTTGCGCGGCACGATCCGCAGCGTGTTCGACGGCCGCTACCGGTTCACGCGCTATTTCTCGCCGCTCGAATTCAACCGGCCGACGACGATGGAGGCTTTGTTCGCACGCAACGACGTCGAGCTGTTCGATATCGCGAGCGATCCGGGCGAGATGCGCAATCTCGCGATGGACCGGAAAAAGCACGGCGAGCTGCTGCTCGCGATGAACGCCCGCCTGAACGACCTGATCGCGAGCGAGGTAGGCGACGACAGTCCCGACGTCATGCCGATCCGCGACGGCAAGGTGCAGGTGCAGATCCGCAAGTGGCATTGAAGGCGGCCGGCTTTCTTCCGAACCGGGCAATCATCGGACGATTCCGCGTCCCGTGATCCCCTGCCGTACGGTCGCGCCATGCGCGCCGTACGCGGGGCGTCTCTTTTCGTCATCGCTCAAGACAGGTAAGCATCGAGTAAGCATGACGCCCTACAGTGTGCTGATTCTCCAGGACGGATCATCGCGGCGAGCGCGCGCTTCGCCCGGATCCAGGCAACATGAAGGGAAACGGCATGCAGAACCGGCCAGCGTTGAGCTATGTGTGTGCGAAACATCCCGACGGACGCCGGTCGAACTGGCAACCGCCCGCGAGCTGGAAACGGCAGCTGGCGACGCCGTCGCGCGGCGTCGTCGCGATCGATCACTACATCGCGAATGCGTCGGAGGTGATCGATCTCGAGACGACCGAGCCCGTCTTCACGCTGCACTTGCGCGCACCGACGGGACTGGAGATGCGCACCGACGGCAACGGCTGGGCCGCGCATGTGATGCGCACGCCGTTGACCTACGTGCCGCCCGGCTTCGCGTGTTCCAGCCGCTGGTCGAACGACATCGAGTGGCTCGCCGTCCACTTCGACGTGGCCTGGCTGTCGCGCTCCGGCCTGCTGGCCAGCACGCCGACCGTGCCGGCCGTGCCCCGCTTCGACGTAAGCGACGATCTGCTCGTGCAGATCATCCGGAGCATCCATGAAGATGCGGTCGCGGGGATGCCGTCGGGGCCGACCTACGTCGAAACCCTCGGCGCGGCCGCGCTCGGCCGCATGTCGTATCTCGAGTCGACACGCAAGGCGCGTGAGTACACGCATGCGCAGGGCATGCGACGGGCCGTCGAGTACATCCGCGACAACTTCCGCGATCCGCTGACGCTCGTGACGCTGGCCGAAGCGGTCGACTACCCCGGCGACCTGTATTCGTTCATCCGGAACTTCAAGAAGGCCAACGGGATGACGCCGCATCAGTACATCGTCGAAACCCGGCTGCAAGCCGCCCGCGACCTGATCGAACGCGGACGATGCGATGTGACCGAGGCCGCGCTCGCATGCGGCTTTTCGACCACCAGCCACTTCTCCGCAACCTTCCGCAAACGCTGGGGATGCTCGCCGTCCGGGCTCAAGCCGCGTGCCGCGAACGTCACGCGAGCGGCAGCGACAGGATCCACAGGCCGCTGATCGTCAGCGCGATCGTCAGCACCAGCAACGGCAACTGGTTGAGCACCACGGTGCCGGCCAGCACGCGATGACGGACGGCGATCGCGTGCGTGACGACCACGCTCAGCACATGGCCGGCGAGAATCAGCAGGACCTGCGCGTGCCAGATGGTGCCGACGTTGATCAGGAGCGCGGTCGGCGCGACCTGCGCCGGTTCGATCGACAGCAGGTTCCAGCCGATGCCGAGCGGATCGGACAGCAGTGAAACGACCTGCCGCCCCTGATCGATGAACAGCGTGAAGTAGTGGCACACGTTGTAGAACAGCGCGATCGGCAACAGCAACAGGCAGAACTGCCGCGCAAACGCGCTGCCATCCAGCCCCGAACGCGCCCCCGCCGCGCCGAGCGCGCAGAACCCCCGGAACAGCCCATGGTAGGCCAGCCCGACCGCGGCAAACGTTGCCCACTGCCCGGCGAGCACGAGGTCTCCCGCAATCGCGTAGTTGTTCTTGAGCGCCGGCAACACCGCGACGATCAGCGGATAGATGCCGCGCCAGAAGAAGGTGTTCCAGACGGCCGTATCGCGCAGGCCGTCGTAGGCCGTCGACGACAGCATGAACGACAGGAAAATCACGACGCTGGTGTCGAACGGCGGCTCCGCTGCCATCGCGGCGACCGGATTCCTCAGCCTGATGCCGATTTCGCGCGCCGACCCGCGACGCCATTCGATTGGCGACAGTCGCGCGCACAATCCGCACAGGATGCCGAATGCATCGAAATGCCTGAGCCACACGTCGCGGCCGAAGCAGAATGAACCGGCCAGTGCGTAGATTGCATAGCCGGCAAGAAACAGGCTGGCGTCTCGCGGCCGTGCCGCGCCGAACAGCTCCAAAGCGATCAGGGCCACATACACGATCAGCGCGGGATACGATGCGAGGCCACGCGGATAGCGATACCGGCCCCGGTCGATTGCCGTGACGCAGCGCGCCGCGATCCGCAACATCAATGCGAATGGATTCGTGAACGCATAGAGGTCGCCGAACACCGCACTGACATAGATCGACCCCAGGTAGAACCAGAGCCAGAATCCCGACATGCCGAGATTGACGAACGGGTTCTGGGTGCCGAAGAGGCCCGACACGATCAGCAGGACGACGAAGCCCAGGCTGACGGCCTGCCCCGCAGCGAGCGCCATGGCCGGTATCCGCCATGCCCGCCGCGATCGGGTCACCGGCGCGCGCGTGCCCGAGCCCGATGCGAACGCCAGGATCATGAAGGACACCACGAGCGTGCCGGTGGCCGCGTATGCATAGAGCCACAACGGCACCGGCAGGTAGTAGGGAATATTCCACGCATGCGCATCGGCACCGGTCGGCGCGCAGGCTAGCAACACCGCAGCCCCCGCGACCCGCCACGCGTTACGGCGCGGTACGTGGCGGCTGGCCGGGTGAGTCGCATGAGATTCGAAGTCGTCGTGCATGTCAGTAATCGGATGACGCAATCAGTCCCGTGACCTTCCAGCCGGCCCCGCTTCCCTGCTCCGACACCACGCCGATCGTGTCGTACGGCGCATCGAGCAGCTTGATCAACGCGACGGCGCGCTTGTTGCCGTCCGCCGAATCGGGCAGCGGAAACACCAGGAACGGCAGGATCGGCGACGGCTTGTCGCCCTCCACGATGAGCGGCAACACCGCATCGTTCAACGATTTGAAGACCGCGAACGACGCGCGGTTGCGCAAGATCGCGCTGGCGCTTGCCGTCGGCTGCGACGGGGTTCCGATGGCGAGATAGGCACCGTGATCCCGCAAGCGCCAGCCGGTCAATTGCTCGACCAGCGCGCCGTCGGGCTTGCCGGCGCGGCCGGCAGCCAGTGCGGGCAGCCAGCGCCTGTCCACCGGCGACGTCGTGACCCAGTCGCTGAAGAAGCGCGCGTAGAAATCGGCGAGCCCCTTGTCGACGCCGGGTTGCGCGCCCAGCGAGGGCGGCTTCGGCACGTCGCGCCGGCCGTGCCAGCGGACCGCCTGCCAGGCGGGCCCGTCAGGCAGGCTCGTGCCGTCGAGAAACGATGTGTCCTTCACGCCATTCGCGACGAACCAGCCCGCTTTCGCGTGCTTGGTCCGCGCGTCGATGAAACCGGCAAGCATCGGCCGGACCTGCTCCCACGGCAGCGCATTTCTCGACGCGCCGTTGATCTTCGGATAACGAATCATCTGGAGATACGTCGACTTCGCCATCGCCTCCGTATCGACGGGCCAACGCCAGGTCATCTCGGCGGCGTGGCCGGCCGGACCACCGCGCTCGACTGGCGCGGCCATCGCCAGACCGGCGTCGCATTCGATCCCATAGCGGCGCCAGTCGGGTGCGGACGGCGTACCCTGGTGCGCCCACGCATCCTGCAGCGCATGCAGCGCCCGGCCGAACTCACCCAACATGATTCCCGCGTTGCGCCCTTCCGCACGCCGTAGCGCGGTTTCGACCAACGACCGCGACGCCGGGCCGTCCGGCACCACGCGACGGGCTGTGGCAGCGGCCGGCACCCGCGTCTCGCCCGGATAGTGGGCCGCCTGGGCATCCTGAGCATCGGGCGCGAAGCGCGACAGGCACGCGAACTGCAGCGGCGACGTCATGTATTCGATCGAGCCGGCATCCAGCCGCTGGTCGGCAAGCGCAATCGCATCGGCCTCGCCGGGCGCGAACCCCGCCTGCCGCGCGAGCCAGAACGTGAGGCCGAAGTGCACGTCCGCTTCGAACCCCGAGCACGTCAGCGGCATAGCGAGCGCCGCCAGCAGGGCCAGCCCGGCCACGCCCGGATTGCTCCGGGCGCGGCCTCGCACGCCCGCCCTGCCGGTAGCGCCCCCCTCGCGCGACTGTCCGCGCGCAACCCGTGTGCTACGCATCAATTGCCGATCTCCGTTGCTTTCGTGCTTTCAGGGAACGGCCACGCGCCGTTCTCGAACGACAGCACGATCAGGCCGTTGTCCTGGCACGCCGTGGTCAGCAGGTGGCGGTCGAAGTCGAAATCGAGACGCGACGCACACCAGTCCGGGCCGCCCGGGCGGTACTGGCCGAACATCAGGTGCGCGGAACCGGCGCCGGGCGACTTTGCCGAAGGCGGGTTGTAGTACGCAATTTCCTTGGGCTTCGACGGATCGCGAATGTCGAACACACGCACGCCGGAGTTGAAGTAGCTGCACGCGAGCGCCGTGGCGTTCTGCCGGTTGTCGACGCTGCAGTAGTGCGACCCGTACGTGAAGGTGGAAAGACCGAGAATGTCGGGCATCACCTTGCTGCAGTTCTGCACCGCATGCGTTTCGAGCCGCAGCTCGGACACGAGCTTGGGCGCCGCCTCGTTCGACATGTCGTAGATATGGCCCAGCGGGAATGGCGTCATCCCCGCATTGCACGCGGCCTTCACGCCTGCCGCACCCGGATCCTGGATTCCGCCCGAGCCGCCTTCATCCACTTCGACCAGATAGGGCTTGCCGCCCACCATGAACGGAATCGTATGCTGGCCCGCACTGCCGTCGCGCACCGGCACCGTCGCGATCCGGTGCATCTGCGCATTCGGGCGCCGGCTCTGCACTTCGCTGGTGTCGATGACGAAGAACCCGTTGTCGCCGTTCGAGTTCGCGTTGTCCAGCGGCGGCGCACCCGCCCCGGCCGCCGCGCCCGTGTTGCCGAGGCCGATGAAGTATGCGCGGTTGCCGTCCTGGCTCACCGACAGCCCGTGCGGAACCGCCCCGAAGCCCAGGTCGGCCATCGTGATCGCAGAAATCAGCTTGGGCCGCGTCGGGATCGTCACGTCGACCGCATAGTAGGACTTCGAATAGGCGCCGCCGATGTAATACGTGAAGCCGTCCGGCGAAAAACCGCCTTCATGGCCCATCGGCCTGGCACTCGGGAGAATGCCGCCGTCGGCGCCCGTGCCGATCGGTACGCTTGCGAGCAGTTGCGGGCGCGTGCAGTCGGTCGCCACGTCGTACAGGTCGACTTCGGGGCCGGCGCCGCCGCCGAGCCCGTTATCGGCGGCGAGAATCCCGCGCGCGACGTTCACGCGCAGCGATTCCCACGGATCGATCATCGCCGTGGACGTCAGCGAACTCACCCGCACCGGCTTGGCCGGATCGGTGATGTCGATCACCGGCACCCCAGGGTTCACGCGCGGCGGTGCATCGGGGTTGTTGAAGGCCGGTGTGGCGCCCATCGTCGCATGGTAGAAGCAGGTCTTGCCCTGCCGGTCGGTGTAGGTCGCCGCCGACCACGACGCGCCTTCGCCCTGCACCTGGCTGACGCGCTTCAGGTTGCAGTTGAAGCCGCCGAACCCGGACTGGCGCAGCGCGGCGGGCACCTGCCCTTGCAGCGCCGTCTCGGGCGTATCGCCGGGGCTGCAGCCGGGCACGCGCGGCACGACGTAGTCGGCCACCGATACGGCGGGCGTCGCGCTCGTCGTGACGTTGTCGTCTCCGCCGCAGCCGGCGAGCATGAGTGTGCCGAGCGATAACGCGATCGCCAGGCGATTCAGTCCGTGCATCTTTGCCTCCTCCTGTTTCGAACTTCGTTTCGAATTTCGTTCCGTTCCGTCTTTATCGTTAGTTATCCGGATAGATCTCGATGACGGCCACCTCGATCTGCTCGCCGGTCCGGCTGTGAAAGTGCAGCGAAAAGCGCCCGGTGATCCCGACCGGGAGAAGATCCATCGACTGATCGGTTCCGGACGTGCATGCCGCGAGCGCACCCGGGATTTCATGCGCCATCAGCACACCCGCCTCTCGCGCATGCACGCGGATATGCGCCGGCACGCCCTCGCGAATCGCGATCACCGATCGCGCCCACGGCGCCCTGTCCCGATCGACGTCGACGGAAAAAAACTGTTGATCCGGGGGGCGTGTCGACGCGTGCGACAGATGTCGTGCCACACCGTAGGCGAACACCAGCGCCGACACGGTCGCGATCAACGCGACGAGTCGACGCCGCGGTCGCGGATTCCTCTCCTCCATGGCGACGCTCCGTTTCGTCGGCAGGCGTGCCGCGCCGAATCGTCGCGGCGCTCAGCCGTTCGACGAATGGTAGAGAGCGGTCCGGTGCAGCGATATCTGCTTATTGCGGGTTGTCGGAAAATTGCGTCCGGAGTAACCCGAGCCGGGGCGGCCGGGCAAGGTTGCACGCCGGATTCGGGAATCGCCACACGGGAATCTCGCGAGCCAAAGACGCACGACGGGCGATTCGCGCGCGTCGATGCCGGGCGGTTCGATCGCACGCCCCAACCGGGGCGACGGCCTCGATGCGATAAAAGCGCGACGGGATGCACCGGCCGCCTCGGCGCGCCCGGCGGCAACACACCGAACGCGGCCGCCGCGCGTCAATCCCTGCGGATGTGTTCGGCCAGGAAGTCGATCAACAGACGCACGCGCGGCAGCAGCCCGCGCCGCGACGGAAACACCGCATGGATCACGCCGCCCTTCGGCGCCCATCCGGGCAGCACGTCGACCAGCGTGCCGTTGCGCAGGTCGTCCTCGACGACCATGCACGGCAGTTGCACGATGCCGACGCCGTGAATCGCCGCATCGCGCAGCGCATGCAGATCGTCGGTAATGAAGCGCGGGTGATGGCGCAATGGCACCTGCTCGCCGTTCGGCCCGACCAGTTGCCACACGTGATGCCGCGCCGGCCCCCAGTCGAGGCTCGGCACGCCAGCGAGTTCGGCGGGATCCAACGGCGCGGCGCGCCCGCCCAGCCAGTGCGGCGCAGCCACCAGCCGCTGCGGGCTGTCGCCGAGGATGCGCATCACGAGATCGCTGTCCTCCAGCGGCGGAAAGCGCACGCGCAACGCGAGGTCGATTCCTTCGCTCAACAGGTCGACGCGCCGATTCGTCGCCTCGAGATGGACCTGCACCTGCGGATGAATCGCCATGAAGCGTGCGATCAGTTCGCTCACCCGGTATTCGAGCAGCGCGGTCGGGCAGCTCACGCGGACGATGCCTCGCGGCTCCGCGTGCCGGCGCTCGATCACCTCGCGCGCCGCCTCGGCTTCGACCAGCACGGCGAGGCACCGCTCGTAGAATTCGCGCCCGGTTTCCGTCACCGTGAACCGGCGCGTCGTGCGCTGCAGCAGCCGCACGTCGTATTGCGCCTCCAGCGCCGCGATGCGCCGGCTCAGCGTCGATTTCGGCACGTCCAGCGCGCGCCCCGCCTGCGTGAACCCGCCGTGTTCGACCACCTTCACGAAGTAGTAGAGGTCGTTCAGGTCATCCATGATTGTTCCATTCATAGAACACTGACGGCATTTTAAGGGACTGGAACGCCGTTTGTTGCACGAATAGCATCTTGATTCGACGTGTATCGCGGTCGTCGCAGTGGCCCGGACGGTTTCCGTCCGGCCCCACTGCCGCCCCGGCCCGTCGGCACTCCCCTTCACTTCCTGCACTGTCTCTGGAGGCAACCATGGCAAGCGAACCGATTCGCGACCCCGCGAACGACCACCTGCTCACCCCGCAGAATGCGGCGTTCATCGTCATCGATTACCAGCCGGTCCAGGTGAATTCCATCGCGTCGATGGATCGCCAGCTGCTGATCAACAACATCGTCGGCGCGTCGAAGGCGGCCGTCGCGTACGGCCTGCCGATCGTCCACTCGACCGTCAACGTGAAGACCGGCCTGAACAAGCCGCCGATCCCGCAACTGCGCGCGGCGCTGGAAGGCCATCCGACGTACGACCGCACGAGCATCAATTCGTGGGAAGACGTCGAGTTCCGCCAGGCCGTCGAGGCGACCGGCCGCAAGAAGCTGATCATGACCGCGCTGTGGACCGAAGCGTGCCTGACGTTCCCGGCGCTCGACGCGCTGAAGGCCGGCTACGAGGTGTATGTGGTCGTCGACGCGGTGGGCGGCACGTCGGTTGCCGCGCACGACGCGGCGCTGCGCCGCATCGAGCAGGCCGGCGGCCGGATGATCAGCGTCGCGCAGCTGTTCTGCGAGTTGCAGCGCGACTGGGCGCGCAGCGCCACCGTGCCGGCCTTCATCGACCTGTTCATCGAAACCGGCGGCACGGCAGGCATCCAGTTCTCGTACGACAAGAGCTGACCGGGCTGCGCGGCCGCGGACGTTTCAGGCCGGCGGCGCGCATCCGCGCGCTGCCGGCCTCATCCGTTCCGCGTCGCCTGGCTGCCCGCACGGCCGGCCAAACCGCCTTTCCGTATCCGTGATTCAATGACGATCGAACCGGCGTCGCGCAGTCAGGCGGCACGGCGATTCGCCACCTCATCGATCGACCCTCACTGGATCACCATGACGAACCCTGCCGAAATCAAGGCGCTCGTTTTCGATGTCTTCGGAACGATCGTCGACTGGAGAAGCGGCGTCGCACGCGGCGCCGCCGCGTTCCTCGACCGCTATGCCCCCGCGCTCGACCCGCTCGAATTCGCCGATGCATGGCGGGCCGAATATTCGCCGTCGATGGAAGAAATCCGCAGCGGACGCCGCCGCTACGTGCGGCTCGACGTCCTGCACCGCGAGAACCTGGTCCGCACGCTCGACCGCTACGGGATCGACGACGTGCCCGACGCCGACATCGACGCGCTCAACCTCGCGTGGCACAGCCTCGACCCGTGGCCCGACGCCGTCGCGGCGCTGCAACGGCTGAAGCGACGCTTCATCATCGCGCCGCTGTCGAACGGCAACATCCGGTTGATGGTCGACGTCGCGAAACGCGCGGGGCTGCCGTGGGATGCGATTCTCGGTGCGGAGGTGGTTCGCGCGTACAAGCCGTCGCCGCAGGTCTACAGCGATACGGTCGAGATTCTCGGCGTCGAACCGGCCGAGCTGTGCCTGGTCGCCGCGCACAACGGCGATCTCGCGGCCGCGCGCCGGCAGGGGCTGTCGACCGCGTTCGTGCTGCGGCCGACCGAGCACGGGCCCGGCCAGACGACCGACCTGAAAGCCGATGATGCGTGGGACTTCGACGTCAGGGATCTGAACGAACTCGCGGACCGGCTCGAGTGCCCGGGTTGAAAACCGGGTGCCGGTGCGCGATCGCGGGGTGGCCAGCGGCTCGTCGAGCGCCGGCGCCCAAGGCCTAGCGCGCCGGCGCCATCTCGGCCGCCTGCCCCTGCGCCGCCATCGCGAGGCGCCGCCAGTTGCGGGCCGCATACCGGTGCGCCTGCTGCAACGCGAACCACAACCCGATCTGCCGAACCGGCTTGAAGAGGCCGCGTGCGCTGAACACGGTGCGCCGTTCGACGCGGGTCCTGCCGCCCTCGATCGGCGTCAGCGTGAATTCGTCCTCGAGCAGGCCGACCCAGTCGCGGCACCACACCGTCGACGCGACCATCCGGTAACGCAGCCGGCGAGGCTCGTCGAGCACGAGAATCCGCTGGTCGATGGTGCCGCGATCGGTCGTGCACTGCCGCGTGTTGCCGACGGCCGGCACGCCTTCGAGCACGCGGCAACTGACCGGCTTCGGCACGCCGAGGCGGAACAGCAACGGCCGCGTGTCGTCCATCCGGGCATGGAGAAAATGCGGCCAGACATGCTCGGGCCGGCAATCGAACGTCCACTGCGAATGAATTTCCACGACCGTCTCCTGGCGGCTGTCGGTGCGGCCATGATGGCATGATAGGCCCTATGTCCCAGCGAATCTTAGCGACGCGGACACCCGCCGTCAGTAGTTCCGCGCAGCAGCCGCACATAGTAAATCCATAGTGCAGTCTCCCATCGCAGCTTGCCCTAGTCCTCGCGACAGGTCAGCCAACAACATTGCGTGATGTCGTCGGCATTCAGTACGGACCATCTTCAGCCACGGAAATGCTTCGATGCATGGTCGTATCACGAGTACCTTCGAACTACGGCTGGCGCGAACTGACTACCAAACGATCTGATCAAACACTAGAGCGGTGAAGCGCATCCCTTGGTTACGCTGATCCGTGACGAAGGTATATAGATGCAGATCCAGCAGCAGCAAAAGGGCACGTATCGACTTGAAGAGCCACCGACACGTCCCTATTGCTCACAAATGAAAAGACACCGAGATTTAGCCCAAAATCTGCTGAGCCCAACGAAGCCAAACCTGAAGCGAAGTGCCATAACGCAGTTTCGACGCATCTGATAGTTTGCTCCCTCGCAATACCGCGACGAACTCGCCGAGATGAACAGGCGACGTTTCCGGCCGCTCATCAAGAGCACGCCAAACCGCCGTAATCGTTGGTTGAACAGCGACCTTCGATGCAAGCCACTTTTCCACACCATGGCGCGGCGGATTCTCAATAAATGAAAGAACATTCGCCGCCGGTATTAAATTCAAAGCACGCAGAACATACAAGGAATTACGATCGGTAGCAGACGGAGTTTCTCCTTTTTGCAAACGAGAAATAAAATCAAGCACTCTCTGAGGTGGCGCCTCACCAATAAAAATACGAGAACGACTTCTTCGAGGCTGAGAAACAACCTCCGCAAGACGCTTTGGGATTGGAATATCAGGCGTGTGCTCAACATTATCAACACTAGTACTTATAAGCTTAAAAGCCTCGAGCCATCTTACAAATAATTTCGTGTATGTAAGCCATGTTTTTTCCGCAAAATCAGACCCCAGAAATACGTCCTTCATTATTTCCGCAATCTGAGACTCGCTCACCTTAAATCCCGGACCATGTACCACAACGAGCCGCCTCAGTACTTCATGATTAAGAAGAAATCGATGAATAGCCCCACATACAGCAGCCTCGCCATCTTGAAGCAACTCAATTTTCCCCTCCTTCCTGAGACGTTCAGCATTTCCAATCATCACCAAATCGCGTGCGACGTTATCAGCCGTCCCTGCACCAATCTTCAGTCGTCGCTCAAGAGTTGATTGAGTAATTCTCCTCTTCTCAAGAAGAGCCTGCAGCGCCTGCTTGTATGACGAAACATGCGTTCTCGGAATATACCTAATTGGAATAAAAGGAACCCGCTCCGTCAAAACATAATCACGAAAAATATCCCAATAAAGTATTAATTTTGTTGCATTTCTTATAATTAACCGCTTGTCGATCAGCCGCTTTACAGTATCGCCATCAAATGTATTCTCTATCTGAAAAAACTCAGCAGGTGACTCGAGAGCAATTCTTCTCAAACAGGCATGCTCATTTGCATTAAGCCCCGACAAATCCTTTTTAAAAAGCTCCTCGACATTTAGAGCTTTATTCAAAATATCGGACTGAGCCGCATTTCCCTTTACCAGCACCTGAAACACATGGATGCACAGTTTTTTCAATAGCCACGGATAGCCCTGACAATGATCCGAGAGCATCCTTTTCAACTGCGCATTAATAGGATTTTTCAGTTGTTTTGAAAATTTATTCAACGCGTTCGTAACCTCGGCCGCACTGAATGGAGAGAGCTCAATTTCGTACCGTCGATCTGCCAAATTATGCCACGTATGGTATGCCGGATGATCTTGCGGGACAGTCCCATCGGTCTTCCATGAGAAGCCAAGAACAACATTCTCCGCCAGCGCATCAACGGCATAGCTTAGACTTTGCACACTTCCAAACAAATCCTCGAGCTCAACTTTAGTCGTAACCTCCTCGAACTGATCAAAAAACAATATAATTATTTTTTGCTCGGACTTAAGAACCTCCAGTGCACGCCGAATTGACGCCTCAGAAAAAACACCAGAAGAACTACCAAAAGTCACCGGCTCATCAAACTCAAAAAAACCATCCTCGATGGCGCTATCAAAACATTTTTTTAACGCCAATTCAGCGTAGCGACCCGATACCGCAGTACGACAATCAACGGGATAAAGATAAAACCTACTCCCTTTGTTTTTATCACGACACCTTTCACGCAACTTATTTAAAAATGAGCTCTTCCCCCAACCCGACGGAGACTTTATAGCAATCAATCGGCTTGACGCCGTTCCTCGACGAACGGAATCAAAGAAATTCATCGCATCATTTTGTGCCATCTCCCGCCCAACAAAATCAACAGGGCGCGCAGGCCTGTAGTCCGACCAATCAACGGCCATCGGGACCGGAACTATATTATCAAACTCATCCTTAATAACATCAACGCTTGAAACGAGTTTAGACAGACGCTTCGAAGTAAGTTCTCGAATAACCTCCAAACTCTCGAAAGTTGAATTTACCTTCGCAAGCGAATCAAGAACCTTCCCATCAGTCACCAAAGCCCCATCTTCAGCATGGAAATAGGCAACTTTCTGCGGAATTCCGGCAGAAGCATGGACGATCGGAATGGCCCAAAATCTACCGACATTTGAAATGAGGAGCGTTACTTCTTCCGAGTACCGATACTCCTGAGGAAGATTAATCGCTCGAGGATCAACGCAACGCCCACTTTGTATAAGCAATTGAGCCATTTGTTCAGATGTGTACACCTGAAGACGTCGTCGCTCCTCTGGAGGGCGCGATTGCCTCTTCTCAATGATGCCTTTAGCATCCTTCCCGAGCTCGGAAGTTGTCATCAACCATCCGGCCTGCACATCCTGGATATCGACATTACCGAGCAATTTAGCAAGCACTTCGGCGCTAATTGTTTTGTCCCGATACGCTTTACATTCAACAAACACCTTTTCACCAGTGTTTTTGTGCGTAGCCAACAAATCAACTTCAGCGCCCGTTAAACGAATTTCTTGGATGACACTGTGGTTCTGCGTCTCCAAAACCTCTCGCCCTAAGTCTTCGAGAAGCCGTCCTTGTTCTGTAGTGGAAGTCTTTTCATCTACAGCGATCTCTGTTCGTACCTTCACGCTCGCCCCGTTAAGTAAGTCCATATTCTGTAATTTTCATAAAATCCCTACGAACACTGTGCAACACTCTGAAGCGCATTGTCAATAATTCATATGCCTATGTCGAATAATCCATCACGGCTATCGGAGTTCTACGTTCTTTAACGCGCGGCTGACGGTTAGATATCCGTGAGACCTACGATCGCTTCTCTACATGTATCAGCGAACAGAAATCTGTTGGTTTAGTCCTCCAACAAACCTCAGCTTCCCCGACTCCCCCGACAGCAGCGCGCGATTCGCGTCCGCCGCCGCCCGCAGGTAATCCCACAGCGCGGTCACGCGCCGCAGCTTGCGCAGATCCTCGCGGCAGGTCAGCCAGAAGCACCGCGTGACGACCACGTCGTCCGGCAGCACCGGCACCAGCGCCGGCTGCGTGGCCGCCATGAAACACGGCAGGATCGCCAGGCCGCCGCCCTGCAGCGCCGCGAAATACTGCGCGATCACGCTCGTCGTGCGCAGCCCGGCCGTCGCGCCCGGCACCGCGCGGTCCAGGTACAGCAATTCGTTGCTGAACGCGAGATCGTCGACGTAGCTGATGAACGCGTGCCGCGCGAGATCGTCCGTGCAGGTGATCGGATCATGGTTCGCGAGATAGTCGCGCGTCGCATAGAGCCGCAACTGGTAGTCGCACAGCTTGGTGACCACGTAAGGCCCGCGCTCGGGCCGCTCGAGCGTGATCGCGAGGTCGGCCTCGCGCTTGGGCAGGTTGACGAAATGCGGCACCGGCAGCAGGTCGACCGTCACGTGCGGATGCTCGGCGCGAAACTGCGCGAGCTGCGGCGCGAGAAAAAAGCAGCCGAACCCTTCCGTCGACCCGATCCGCACATGGCCCGACAGCGCCTCGCCCGTGTTCGCGACCTGGTCGCACGCGGACTGCACGGTCGTCTCCATCGCGTCCGCATACGCGACGAGCCGCTGCCCTTCGGCCGTTAGCGTGAAGCCGCCGGAGCGCGACTTGTCGAACAGCAGCGTGCCCATCGCGGCCTCGAGCGCGCGGATGCGCCGCGCGACGGTCGTGTAGTCGACGCCCAGCCGCTTCGCGGCGCCGCTTGCGCGCTGCGTGCGCGCGACTTCGAGGAAAAAGCGCAGGTCGTCCCAGTTCAGGTTGCCGGAAACCGGCTCGGTGGCGTGTCGCATCGGCGGGAAAAAAAGGGGCTGGAGTCTCCGGGCCGGCCGTCGATATGCATAAATGCACATCCAACCGGTTTCTTTATCGGTACATGATGAATCTGCGCATAACTATACTCGACCGTGACCTGCGGACCACGAGCCGCGGCACCACCACGGAGACACCATGCAGACCCGATCCACCCTCGATGAGCATGCGACAGTCGCAGCGCCGGCGCCCGCGCGCACCGCGAAGCACTACCTGCTGGCCGGCTGGGCCAGCATGGCCGGCACCACGATCGAGTGGTACGACTTCTTCCTCTACGGCACCGCCGCCGCCCTCGTCTTCAACCGCATCTTCTTCCCGTCGCTGGACCCGGTCGTCGGCACGCTGGCCGCGTTCGGCACGTTCGCGGTCGGCTTCATCGGCCGGCCGATGGGCGGCATCGTGTTCGGCCACTTCGGCGACCGCATCGGCCGCAAGTCGATGCTGATGATCACGCTGCTGCTGATGGGCGTGCCGAGCATGATCATCGGGCTGATCCCGTCGTACGACCGCATCGGCTACTGGGCCGCCGCGCTGCTGATCGCGATGCGCTTCCTGCAGGGGATGGCCGTCGGCGGCGAATGGGGCGGCGCGGTGCTGATGGCCGTCGAACACGCGCCGAAGGGCCGCAAGGGGCTGTTCGGCAGCCTGCCGCAGACGGGCGTCGGGCTCGGCCTGATCCTGTCGTCGGTCGCGATGGCCGCGGTGGCCGCGCTGCCGGAAGCCGACATGCTGTCGTGGGGCTGGCGCGTGCCGTTCCTCGCGAGCATCGCGCTCGTCGGCCTCGGCTGGTTCATCCGCGCGAAGGTGCCCGAGTCGCCCGACTTCGAGAAGATGCAGCGCCAGGGCAAGGCCGAGAAGTCGCCGGTGACGGCCGCGCTGCGCCGCCATCCGCGCGAGGTGCTGACGATCGTCGGCGCGCGCGCCGCCGAGAACACCTGGTTCTACATGGTCGTCACGTTCGCGCTCGCCTACGCGACGCAGCAACTGCAGCTGCCGAAGGCCGAGATGCTGCACGCGATCACGGCCGGCGCGGCGCTGTCGCTCGTCACGATGCCGCTGTGCGGCCACCTGAGCGACCGCATCGGCCAGCGCCGGATGTTCGCGATCGGCCTCGTGCTGATGTGCGCATTCGCCGCGCCGTTCTTCATGATGCTCGGCACGCAGCAGGTGTCGTACGCGTGGTGGGCGATCGTGCTCGGCCTCGGCGTCGTGTTCCCGATCCTCTATGCGCCGGAATCGCTGCTGTTCGCGCAGCAGTTCCCCGCGGAAATCCGCTACAGCGGCATCTCGCTGTCGGTGCAGCTCGCCGGCGTGATCGGCGGCGGCTTCGCGCCGATGATCGCGACGTCGCTGCTCAAGGCCGGCGGCGGCCAGCCGCATTACGTGATCGCGTACCTCGTCGGCTTCGGCGTGTTCGCGCTCATGTGTACCGCGTTGATGCGACCGGCACGCGCGTGAGCACGCCGGCCGGCATTCGATCGATTTCAGTTCAGCCTGCTGCCCGCCGCGCCTCCACGCGCGGCGCAAGCAGACACCCTTTTCATCGTCACACCGCTTTACGGAGACATCCATGAACGCCGCAGTTCCCCAGACCACCCTCGCCCTGCCCACCGCCAAGCTGCTGATCGACGGCGCATTCGTCGAATCGCAAAGCGCCGAATGGGGCGACATCGTCAACCCGGCGACGCAGGAAGTGATCGGCCGCGTGCCGTTTGCGACGCTCGAGGAGGTCGATGCCGCGATCGCGTCCGCGCAGCGCGCGTTCCAGACCTGGAAGACGACGCCGATCGGCGCGCGGCTGCGCATCATGCTGAAGTTCCAGGATCTCGTGCGCCGCAATCTCGAACGGATCGCGCACACGCTGACGGCCGAGCAAGGCAAGACGCTGCCCGACGCGCAGGGCGACATCTTCCGCGGCCTCGAAGTGGTCGAGCACGCGTGCTCGATCGGCACGCTGCAGCAGGGCGAATTCGCGGAGAACGTCGCGGGCGGCGTCGACACCTACACGCTGCGCCAGCCGATCGGCGTGTGCGCGGGCATCACGCCGTTCAACTTCCCCGGCATGATCCCGCTGTGGATGTTCCCGATGGCGATCGTGTGCGGCAACACGTTCGTGCTGAAGCCGTCGGAGCAGGACCCGCTGTCGACGATGCAGCTCGTCGAACTCGCGATCGAGGCCGGCGTGCCGCAAGGCGTGCTGAACGTCGTGCACGGCGGCAAGACGGTGGTCGACCGCCTCTGCACGCATCCGGACATCAAGGCGATCTCGTTCGTCGGCTCGACGCGGGTCGGCACGCACGTGTACAACCTCGGCAGCCAGCACGGCAAGCGCGTGCAGTCGATGATGGGCGCGAAGAACCACGCGGTCGTGCTGCCCGATGCGCACCGCGAGCAGTCGATCAACGCGCTCGTCGGCGCGGGCTTCGGCGCGGCCGGCCAGCGCTGCATGGCGACGTCGGTCGTCGTGCTGGTCGGCAAGGCACGCGACTGGCTGCCGGAGCTCGTCGAAAAGGCGAAGGCGCTGAAGGTCAATGCGGGCGCGGAAGCCGGCACGGACGTCGGCCCGGTCGTGTCGAAGGCCGCGAAGGAACGCATCCTGTCGCTGATCGACGAAGGCGTGAAGGCCGGCGCGAAACTCGAACTCGACGGCCGCAACGTGAAGGTGCCCGGCTACGAGCAGGGCAACTTCGTCGGCCCGACGATCTTCTCGGGCGTGACGACCGACATGTCGATCTACACGGAAGAAATCTTCGGGCCGGTGGTGGTCGTGCTCGAAGCCGACACGCTCGATGAAGCGATCGCGCTCGTCAACCGCAACCCGATGGGCAACGGCGTGGGCCTGTTCACGCAGAGCGGCGCGGCCGCACGCAAGTTCCAGAACGAGATCGACATCGGCCAGGTCGGCATCAACATCCCGATCCCGGTGCCGGTGCCCTACTTCAGCTTCACCGGCTCGCGTGGCTCGAAGCTCGGCGATCTCGGCCCGTACGGCAAGCAGGTCGTGCAGTTCTATACGCAGACGAAGACGGTCACCGCGCGCTGGTTCGACGACGACGCGACGGCCGGCGGCGTGAACACGACGATCGCGCTGCGCTGACCCCGGGAGCCTGCACATGGAAATTGCATTCATCGGACTCGGCAACATGGGCGGCCCGATGGCCGCCAACCTGCTGAAAGCCGGCCACGCGCTGACGGTGTTCGACCTCGACGCGCACGCGGTCGACGTCGCGGTGCGCGCCGGCGCGACGGCCGCCGGCTCGCCGCGCGAAGCGGCCGCGCGCGGCGCCATCGTGATCACGATGCTGCCGGCCGCGCAGCACGTGCGTGCGGTCTACCTCGGCGACGACGGCGTGCTGGCCGGCGCACGCGCCGACGCTGCGCTGATCGACTGCAGCACGATCGATCCGGGCACCGTGCGCGCGGTGGCCGAGGCCGCCGCGCAGCGCAGCTTCCCGCTCGCCGACGCGCCCGTGTCGGGCGGCACGGGCGGCGCGCTGGCCGGCACGCTGACCTTCATGGTCGGCGCGGACGCCGCGCTGTTCGAGCGCATCCGCCCCGTGCTGCTCGACATGGGCAGGAACGTCGTGCAGTGCGGCGGCACGGGCACCGGGCAGATCGCGAAGATCTGCAACAACCTGCTGCTCGGGATCTCGATGATGGGCGTATCGGAAGCGATGGCGCTCGGCGCGGCGCTCGGGATCGATCCGGCCGTGCTGGCCGGCATCATCAATACGTCGACCGGCCGCTGCTGGAGCTCGGACGCGTACAACCCGTATCCGGGCGTGAGCGACACCGCGCCGGCCGCGCGCGGCTACGCGGGCGGGTTCGCGGCGAACCTGATGCTGAAGGATCTCGGGCTCGCGACCGAAGCGGCACGCAGCGCCCACCAGCCGGTGTGGATGGGCGCGCTCGCGCAGCAGCTCTATCAGTCGATGAGCCAGCAGGGGCTCGGCACGCTCGACTTCTCCGCGTGCGTGAAGCTGTACGAGGCGCAGCCGGCGTAACCGCCGCCGCCCGCACCGGACGTGCGTCGACCCGCGATGTGCCTGAACGGCATCGCGGATCGTTTTGCATGCGGGGGAAGGAAAACGTGCGGCACGGACGCGGCGTCAACGCCGCCGGTCGCTCAACCGCGCGGGTTCGACGCCGTCTCGAAGGTCGGATGGCACTCGAACGCAAGTTCGGAGCGCGCGCCGACACGGCTGCCGCTGGTCAGCGATTCCTGCTTCATGCTCGCGCGCATGCCGCGCTGCGTGCAATAGTTGGTGGCTTCGTCGACGGCCTTCGTATGGGCATCGGCCCACGTCGTCGACACGCCGACCGTGCGCGTCGTCACGGTATAGACGTTCGGGTTCGACGTCGCGGTCACGTCGGAAGCGGTCGAACACGCGGCGAGCAAGCATACGGCAGCCGCGACGGTCAACCATCGCAAGGTTCGAAAGGATACTGGAATGGACATGGGGGGGCAGGCGCGCGCCGTTCGACGCGCATTGAGCAACATAGGCGACAGTATGCCTGCTCGATCGCCGGAGATCATGCCCCTTTCAGTGAACACATTGTTTCGAATGGTTAAACGATGATGAAAATGGGGCAATATTTCCGCCCCCGTTCCGGGCCAGATCGCGTCAGCGGGTAGTTTTGCCCGGTTGCCCGCCTGCCGCAGCCCCGTTGCCCGTTGCCTGGCGGCCGATCAGTGTGCAACTTCCTGCCGGATTCGTGCCGACGCCTCCGCCAGGTTCCGCCACGCCGGCTGCCCCGGCGCGTAGCGCGCGCGGATATACGCGGCCAGCTCGGCCATCTGCCGGTCGTCGAATGCATCGCCGAAGCCCGGCATGTAGCCGAGTTCGCCGGTGGCCGGCTGGTCGATCCCGTGATGCAGCACGCGCAGCAGGTTGTCCGGCGCGGCCTGGCTGACGCTCGTGTTGAGCCCCATCAGCGGGCGTACGCCGAAATGCCCGACGCCGCCCGATTCCGCATGACACACCGCACACGCGGCGTCGAACGCCCGGCGACCGTTCTCGAGGCCGAGCGTCGCGACGGCTTCCGCGCCGCGCGCCTGCCGGGCGGCCGCGTCGGCGGCGGCCGCTGCGTCGACGGGCGGCGACAGCGACGCGAGATAGTGCGCGATCGCCTGGACGTCGGCCTCCGGCAGCGCCGCGAGCCCCGCGACGACGGGCGCCATCGGCCCGGCCGCGACGCCATGCTGCGCGGAGAAGCCCGTACGCAGGTAGTCGAACAGCGCACCTTCGGTCCACGGCACCGGCGAAGCCGGCGACGCGACGAGCGGCGGCGCGACCCAACCCTCGGCCTCGCCGCCCGACAGGTACGCAACACCACCCTTCTCCGCACCCAGCGCGTTGCGCGGCGTATGACACGCGCCGCAGTGCCCGGCGCCATCGACCAGATACTTGCCGCGATTCCACGTCGCGGAGCGTGCCGGGTCCGGCGCGAACGGCCGCGCATCGTGAAACAGCCAGTTCCACCCGGCGACGAGGCGCCGCTGGTCGAGCGGGAACGGCAGCTTCGTCTTCGGCGGCACGTGTTTCACCGGCGGTTGCGACATCAGGTACGCATAGAGCGCGAGCAAATCAGGCTCGCTCAGCTTCGCGAACGCCGTGTACGGGAACGCCGGGTACAGGTGCGTGCCGTCGCGCGAGATGCCTTCGCGCATCGCGCGCGCGAACGCCGGATACGACCACGTGCCGATGCCGGTGTCCGGATCGGGCGTGAGGTTCGTCGTGTAGATCGTGCCGAACGGCGTATCGAGTGCAAGGCCGCCCGCGTTGGTCGCGCCGCCGGGCGCCGTGTGGCACACCGCGCAATCGCCGGCGAGCGCGACCAGGCGGCCGCGCTCGAGCGTCGCCGCGCTCCACATCGCGCCGTCCGCGCCGCCGGGCGCAACGGGTGCGATCGACGTGGGGCCCGGCAGGATCGCGCAGGCCAGGCCGATCAGCCCGCCGACCACCCCGCCCACGCCGCCGCCGGCCAGCCAGCGGCGCCAGCGCGATGCGCGACGCGGGTCGCGGCGCCCCGCTTCCGCGGAATCGGCCGGCACCGGTCGCGCAAGCGCCGCGCGAATGCGCTCGGCGTCGAACGGCGGTGCGCGAAACCGCACGCCCGTCGCGTCGTACAGTGCGTTCGCGATCGCCGCCGCCGCGGGCGCCGCCGCCTGCTCGATCCGGCGCGCGTCGTGCACGGACAGCTCGCCGTGCGCGCGATCGGCCGTGTCCGTGTCGCCGAACGCAATCAGTTCATGAGCGATCGCATCCGGCTGCGCACCCATGCCGGTTTCGTCGTGCGCGGGCCGCGCGGACAGGCGCGCGCCCATCACGCGCGAAATCGCCGCCTCGATCTGCCATGCGGGCAAGCCGGCCATCGACGCGTCGCCCGGTGCGCCGGCACCCTGCCCGGCCACGACGCGCCGCACCGCGACGTCGCCCGTCGCGCGGTCGACCTCGAGATCCACGACCCATGCGGACCAGCGCGCATCGCCGTCGCCTGTCGCGTCGGCCGCCGCCGATGGGTTGCCGGAAGACGCTCCGGCACCATCGAAAGCGAAGCCGCGCCCGCTCAGGCGCGCATGAGCATCCGGGGCGACCGCGGCCGGTGCGCCCCATGCCGCACGCTCGCTGACCATCCGGATGATCTCGCGCGGCCCGGCGTCCCGCGCCGCATCGAGATGCTGCAGGCGCAACGCGACCGGGTCGCGCCGCAACGCGCCCGCGAGTTCGTCGACGAAGGATTCGCGCGCGAACACGTGGGCATGCCCGGGAATCGTATGACCGGCATCGGCGAGTTCGATCGACGTCTGCGCGTGCCGGTAGACGAACGGCTCGGTCGGGCCGGTATCCGCGCGTTCGGTCTGCGCACCATGCGGCGCGTGACGATCGTCCGGGGCCGCCTGCGCGCGATAGCGCCAGGTCGTCATCCGCCCGTCGGCCGCGGTCCGCGTTTCGACGTCGAGCGATACCTGCGCGTCTGCGTGTGTATCGCCGATCGGCCAGGTGTAGCGCGCGTGGTGTGCGCGCGAGGTATCGGCGCCCACTTCATCGCGCGGCTCGGGGCCCGTCACGCGCTCCGGTGCGACGGGCAAGCCCGCGTCAGGCTTCATCGCCGCCTCGCAGGTAGCGTGCCGCGCGATGCACGGCCCGGATGATTTCCAGGTGCGTGCCGCAGCGGCAAAGATTGAAGCGCAACGCATCGCGGATCGCCGCATCGTCCGGCGCGGGATGGCGGTCGAGCAGCGCCTTCGTGCTCATGATCATCCCGTTCAGGCAATAGCCGCACTGCGCTGCCTGCTCGTCGATGAACGCGCGCTGGATCGGATGCGGCGCGTCGTGCGACCCGAGCCCTTCCAGCGTCGTGACGTCGCGCCCGCTCGCGGCGGCGGCCGGCACGACGCACGAACGCGTGGCCTGCCCGTCGACCAGCACCGTGCATGCGCCGCACTGCCCGAGCCCGCAACCGTACTTCGGGCCGTTGAGCGCGCAGTCGTTGCGCAGGACCAGCAGCAGCGGCGCGTCGGGCGCGGCCTCGACGAAGGTGTGCGGCGTGCCGTTCACGCGAAACGCCAGCGGCCGCGACGGGGAAGCGGGATGGGACATGAAGGGATCCGGAATGCGGCGGGCAACCGGCAGCGGGCACTGCCGCCGGCGCGCGCCTGACATATAACACGCCGAAAAACACACGGTCCGGCGCATCGTCGCGCGCGACGCCGACGGCGCAGCACAGGCCGGCGCGGGCATCGCGTACGCGTCAGGCCACGGCCGCGACGCTGTTGCGCGACGGCGAGACGAGCGGCACGTCGAACACGTCGTAGCCGAACACCCACGACGGATCCTCGTTCGTGCGCAGCCACGTGTTGTTGTGCGACACGAGCTGCACCTTCGACGCACGCGCCGCGCGATTCGCCTCGTACAGCGCGAACGCACCCGCGTAGTCGCTGACGCCGACTTCATCGAGGCAGCGCGCGAGCATCGCGGCATCCTCGATCGCCATCGCGGCGCCCTGCGCCATGTGCGGTTTCATCGGATGGCACGCGTCGCCGAGCAGCACGAGGCGGCCGCGGCTCCACAACGGCAACGGATCGCGCTCGAGCAGCGGCCACTTGGTGATCGACGGCGACACGTCGATCAGGTGCTGGATGTCGGCATGGAAACCCGCGAACGCCTCGCGCATTTCGTCACGGCTGCTGTCGACCATCGACACGCCTTCGGGCCATTCGGCCTGCGGCACGCCGGTCACGTAGTAATACTCGTCACGCTTCTCGGTCACGTAGTAGACCATCATGTGGCGATCCTCCGACCACCACTTCACGCACATGTCGTACGGCTTGTTGCCGAGCAGCGACGCCGGGAACACCGCGCGGTGCGCGACGTAGCCCGTATAGCGCGGCGGTTCCGCGCCGAGCAGGTGCTCGCGGATCCGCGAATTCACGCCGTCCGCGCCGATCACGATGTCGGCCGTCTCGACGCTGCCGTCGGTGAACGTCAGGCGCACCGCGTCGCCGGTGTCCTCCACCGCCGCGAGCCGCTTGCCGAAGCGGATCGTGCCGGGCGTCACCGCCTGCGTCATCAACGCATGGAAATCGCCGCGATGCACGGTCAGGTAGCGCGCGCCGTAGGCCTTGCGCGCGTAGTCGCCGAGCGGAATCTGCGCGAGCACGTCGGCCGTCTGCCAGTCGCGGCTGTACCAGTAATCCGGATGCGAACCCATCGTCTCCAGCGCGTCCTCGCAGCCGATGCGCCGCATGATCTTCATCACGTTCGGGCCGAGGTGGATGCCCGCGCCGAGGCGCGAGAACGCCGGCGCCTGCTCGTACAGCGCGACGTCGTAGCCGCCGCGCTGCAGCAGCGCCGCGGCGGCCGTGCCGCCGAGACCGGCGCCGATGATTGCGATACGGGGTGTGCTCATGCGGATCTCCTGATCGTGGGCCCGTGGCCGAACGCGGCGCGAGAACGGGCGGATTGAATGGCGTTTATGTAGCGTACACACTCAATTTATTCAGGACAAGCGGATTGTCTTCAACGACAACGGCATTCGGGAAAACACCAATAATTCCATGAATATCCGCACCATAAAGCGATACACGCAAGATCGACGTCATTTTGATCCATTGCCATTTTCAAATGTACACACTAGACTTTGCTCGACATCCGGCGATCCCGCACCCGCGTGTCGCCCCACCCTTACCGACACGGAGCCTTCCGTCATGAGCAAGACCTACCGCATCGGCCAGATCGTGCCGAGTTCCAACACGACGATGGAAACCGAGATTCCCGCGATGCTGCGGCTGCGCGAAGCGATCCGCCCCGAGCGCTTCACGTATCACTCGAGCCGGATGCGGATGAAGAAGGTCGTCAAGGAAGAACTCGCGGCGATGGACGCCGAATCCGACCGCTGCGCGGTGGAACTGAGCGACGCGCGCGTCGACGTGCTCGGCTACGCGTGCCTGGTCGCGATCATGGCGATGGGGCACGGCTATCACCGCGTGTCGCAGGCGCGCCTGACGAAGCACACGGCGGACAACGGCGCGCAGGCGCCGGTGCTGACGAGTGCGGGCGCGCTCGTCGACGCGCTGAAGGTGATCGGCGCGAAGCGGATCGTCGTCGTCGCGCCGTACATGCTGCCGCTGACCGAACTCGTGGTCGACTACATCCGCAACGAAGGCTTTGACGTGCTTGCGTACCGCGCGCTGGAGATCCCCGACAACCTCGACGTCGGCCGCCACGACCCGGCGCGCCTGCCCGACATCGTGAAGACGCTGCCGTACCAGGACGCCGATGCGATCGTGCTGTCCGCGTGCGTGCAGATGCCGTCGCTGCCGGCCGTCGCGAAGGTCGAGGCGATGACGGGCAAGCCCGTGATCACGGCCGCGATCGCGACGACCTACGCGATGCTGCGCGAGCTCGACCTCGAGCCGATCGTGCCCGGCGCCGGCGCGCTGCTGTCCGGCGCGTACTGAGCGCGGCCCTTTACCCGGAGTCCCTTCATGCCCTCGACTTTCCTGTATGGCGCGAACATCCGCGCGAACGGCATCCGCCAGCACTACCTGCGCTACGGCGGCGCGACCGGCGCGCGCGCTTCGCGACCGGCGATCGTGCTGATTCCCGGCATCACGAGCCCCGCGATCACGTGGGGTTTCGTCGGCGAAGTATTCGGCGCGGCGTTCGATACCTACGTGCTCGACGTGCGCGGCCGCGGGCTGTCCGACGCGTCGCCGTCGCTCGACTACAGCCTCGACGCACAGGCCGACGACGTCGCGGCGCTCGTCGCCGCGCTCGGCCTGCCGCGCACCAGCCTCGTCGGCCATTCGATGGGCGCGCGGATCGCCGCGCGCGCCGCGCGGCGCGGCATCCACGGGCTCGAATCGGTCGTGCTCGTCGATCCGCCCGTGTCGGGCCCGAACCGCCGCGACTATCCGGGCAAGCTGCCGTGGTACATCGACTCGATGGCGCTCGCGCGCGCCGGCACCGACGCCGAAGGCATGCGCGCGTTCTGCCCGACCTGGACCGACGCCGAGCTGCAGTTGCGCGCCGAATGGCTGCATACCTGCGACGAGCGCGCGGTGCGCGCGTCGTACGAAGGCTTTCATACCGACGATTTCCACGCGGACGCCGCGCAACTGGCCGTGCCGTCGCTGCTGATCACGGCCGAGCGCGGCGACGTGGTGCGCGACGACGATGTCGCCGAACTGCAGCGCGCGACGCCGTCGATGCGGCACGTGCGCGTGCCCGACGCCGGCCACATGATTCCGTGGGACAACGCAGCGGGCTTCTACGCGGCGTTCGGCGACTTCCTCGGCGCGCCGCTCGCGGCCCGACCCTGACCTCACTTCCCCTCACGCCTTTACCGGAGCCGACGATGCCAGTCAGCGATTCCCAACTGATCGACGCGTGGAAGCAGGTGCTCACGCTGTCGCGCCTCGAACCGGGCCAGACCGTCACGATCCTGACGAGCGCGGCCACCCATCCGCAGACGCTGTCGTGCGCGCTGATCGCGACGCAAACGATGGGCGCGATCGTCAACCGCCTCGACCTGCCGCCGGTGAACGGCGACAAGGCGTTCAGCCGCGACCCGCTCGCCTATCTCGGCACGACGCCGCTGACCGGCAACAAGGCCGCGATCGCCGCGCTGCGCGAGAGCGACCTCGTGCTCGACCTGATGACGCTGCTGTTCTCGCACGAGCAGCACGAGATCCTCAAATCCGGCACGAAAATCCTGCTCGCGGTCGAGCCGCCCGAAGTGCTCGTGCGGATGGTGCCGACGCTGGCCGACCGCACGCGCGTGCTCGCCGCGGCGAAACGGATCGCCGCCGCCCACGAGATGCGCGTGACGTCGGCGGCCGGCACCGCGCTCGTGTGCCCGCTCGGCGAGTTCCTGCCGACGGCCGAATATGGCTTCGTCGACGCGCCGGGCCGCTGGGACCACTGGCCGAGCGGCTTCGCGCTGACCTACCCGAACGACCGCACCGCGCGCGGCACGATCGTGATCGACCGCGGCGACATCCTGCTGCCGCAGAAGCACTACGTGCGCGAACCGATCGCGCTGACCGTCGAAGGCGGCTATGCGACGCGCATCGAAGGCGGCGTCGACGCCGACCTGCTGCGCGACTACATGGAGACCTTCGCCGACCCCGAAGGCTATGCGATCTCGCATATCGGCTGGGGGCTGCAGCCGCGTGCGCGCTGGTCGACGCTCGGGCTATACGACCGCGAGGCGACGATCGGGATGGACGCGCGCGCGTTCGAGGGCAACTTCCTGTTCTCGCTCGGCCCGAACAACGAAGGCGGCGGCAACCGCACGACCACCTGCCATATCGACATCCCGCTGCGCCGCTGCACCGTAGAACTCGACGGCGCGACCGTCGTGCGCGACGGCCGCGTGACCGACCAACCCGCCTGACCGACGAGCCCCCGACACCATGAACGATCTTTCCCGTCACGCCGAAGCGAACGTCTATCGCCAGCAGGGCTTCGGCACGCCGCTGCCGCCGCACGGCAACATCGGCCTGCTGATCGTCGACTTCGTGGTCGGCTTCGCCGATCCCGCGACGTTCGGCGGCGGCAACATCGCGCCGGCGATCGCGCGCACGACGCGTGCGCTCGCGCTCGCGCGCGAACGCGGCTGGCCGGTCGCGCACAGCCGCATCGTGTACGCGGACGACGGCAGCGACGACAACGTGTTCTCGCTGAAGGTGCCCGGCATGGCGACGCTGACCGAGCACCACCCGAACAGCGCGATCGTGCCGGAGCTCACGCCCGCGCCCGGCGAGCTCGTCGTGCGCAAGACGGTGCCGTCGGCGTTCTTCGGCACGCAACTGGCGCCGTGGCTCGCGCAGCGCGCGGTGCAGACGCTGCTCGTCGCGGGCGCCGTGACGAGCGGCTGCGTGCGCGCAAGCGTCGTCGACGCGATGTCGCACGGGTTCCGCCCGCTCGTGCTGGCCGACTGTGTCGGCGATCGCGCGATCGCGCCGCACGACGCGAACCTGTTCGACATGCAGCAGAAATACGCGGCGGTGATGCCGCTCGACGATGCGATCGCGGCGATCGATGCGGTGCAGGCACGCGCACGCTGAATCGTCACGGCGGGCTGGCGGCTTGAACAGCCGACGCCCGCCCGCGCGATTGACGCTGCGCTTTTGGCGACCTAGATTGGGGGCGCGCGCACTCGCGACGGTCACCGTCATGGCTCTCGACGCACACCGCGAACAGGACGCCCGGACCGCCGGCCGCCTCGCGCCGCGTACGCTGCATCCGGCCGCGCGCCGCCTCTCCCTCGACAGGATCCTTCATCCGTGAACCGCTCCGAACTGCTCGCGCGCAACGGCTGCCTCACCGTGATCCGGCCGCCCGCGCCGCCCGTCAAGCCGGCACCCGGCCAGCCGGGCAGCCTGTCGTCCTACGTGCCGGCGCTGCCGGAAGTATTCGTCGCGATCCTCGACGACGGCCGCATCCTCGCGTTCAACGGCCACGTCGATCTCGGCACCGGCATCCGCACGTCGCTCGCGCAGATCGTCGCCGAGGAGCTCGATGTGCCGGCCGCGCGCGTGACGATGGTGCTCGGCGACACGGCCGCGACACCGAACCAGGGCCCGACCATCGCGAGCGCGACGATCCAGATTTCCGCGACGCCGCTGCGCTGTGCGGCCGCGCAGGCGCGCGATGCGTTGCTGGCGCTTGCCGCCGAACGGTTCAATGTCGACGCGGCGCAACTGCGGATCGACGACGCGACGATCTCGGCGAACGGGCAAACGGCCACGTTCGCCGCGCTCGTCGCCGCGCACCGGATCGCGCTGACGCTGGACCTGAACACCCGCACGAAAGATCCCGCCCTGTACCGGATCGTCGGCAAGTCGTCGCCGCGCGTCGACCTGCCCGCGAAGGCAACCGGCCAGCTCACGTTCGTGCACGACATGCGCGTGCCGGGCATGCTGCACGGCCGCGTCGTGCGGCCGCCCTATGCGGGGCATGACAGCGGTTCGTTCGTCGGGGGGTCGCTGATCGACGTCGATCGCGCATCGGTGGCCGACGTGCCGGGGCTCGTGGCCGTCGTCGCGATCGGCGATTTCGTCGGCGTGGTGGCCGAGCGTGAAGAACACGCGATCCGCGCGGCGCGCCAGTTGCGCGTGACATGGCGTCCGCTCCCCGCGCTGCCGCCGCTCGACGAACCGTCTGCCGCGATCGCCGCCGCGCCGGCCAAACGCCGCGTGCTGCTCGACGAAGGCGACGTCGACGCGGCGCGAGCGCAGCCCGACACGATCACGCTGTCGCGCACCTACGCATGGCCGTTCCAGATGCACGGCTCGATCGGCCCGTCCTGCGCGCTCGCCGACTATCGCGAGCCGGGCAACGGCCGGATCACCGTGTGGTCCGGCACGCAGAATCCCGTTTCGCTGCGTTACGACCTCGCGACACTCGTCGCGCGCGACGAAGCCGATTTCGACGTGGTGCGGATGGAAGCGGCCGGCTGCTACGGCCGCAACGGCGCGGACGACGTGTGCGGCGACGCGCTGCTGCTGTCGCGCGCGGTCGGCCGCCCGGTGCGTGTGCAACTGTCGCGCGCGGACGAACATCTGTGGGAACCGAAAGGCGCGGGCCAGCTGATGCAGGTGACCGGCACCGTCACGCGCGACGGCCGCCTGCTCGGCTACGACTTCACGACGCGCTATCCGTCGAACGACGCGCCGCTGCTCGCGGCGCTGCTGACCGGCGCGATCGCGCCCGCGCCGCGCGTGTTCGAGATGGGCGACCGCACGGCCGTGTCGCCTTACGCGAGCCCGCATCGCCGCTTCGTCTGCGAGGACCTTGCCCCGCTCGTGCGTGCGTCGTGGCTGCGCGGCGTGTCGGCATTGCCGAACTCGTTCGCGCACGATGCGTTCGTCGACGAATGCGCGGCGCTGACCGGCGTCGACCCGCTTGCGTTCCGGCTGCGCCACCTGCAGGACACGCGCGCGACCGAACTGCTGCAGGCCGTGGCCGATCGCGCGGGCTGGGCGCCACGCGTGCGGCGCACGCCGCATGATGAACCCGAGCCGTCGCGGCTGGTGCGCGGCCGCGGGATCGCCTACGCGCGCTACGTGCACAGCCGCTTCCCCGGCTTCGGCGCGGCGTGGTCGGCATGGGTCGTCGACCTGAGCGTCGATCGCGTGTCGGGCGAGATCCGCATCGAACGCGTCACGGTCGGCCAGGACACGGGCACGATGATCAACCCCGACGGCGTGCGCCACCAGATCCACGGCAACGTGATCCAGGTATTGAGCCGCACGCTGAAGGAGCGCGTGCGCTTCGCTGACGGCAAGGTCGCGTCGCGCGAATGGGCGAGCTATCCGATCCTGACCTTCGCGGAAGTGCCCGACGTCGATGTGGTGCTGATGCCGAGGCAAGGCGAGCCGCCGCTCGGCGCGGGAGAATCGGCGTCGGTGCCGGGCCCGGCCGCCGTCGCAAACGCGTTGTTCGATGCGACCGGCGTGCGGTTCTACGCGCCGCCGTTTACGCCGGAGACGGTCCGGGCGGCGTTACGCGACGCGGGGCGGTTGATGACGGCCGACGCGGCTGGCGCGCAAGTGGCAACCACCGGCACGGCTTAGAGGCTACAGACTTCATCGCTGAATCGAGCCCGCCGACAGAAGGGCATGACTGCCGTCCCGCGCGCGACACGCATCACGCGTCGCCGTCTTCTTCCATCATCTTGCGCAGCAGGAACTGCAACGCGACCCGCTCGCCCGGATTGAGCGCGCCATACGTGCGCTCCGTCACCTGCCGCGCGAACGGCACCGTGCGGTCGATCAGCGCGAGGCCGGTCGCGGTGGCGCGCACGATCAGCTTGCGGCCGTCGTTCGGATCGGGCAGCACCTCGATCAGCGCACGCGCCTTCAGTCGGTCGACCACGCCGCGAATCGTCGCCTGGTCGATCGCGGTCGCCTTGACGATGTCGTTCAGCGAGCACCCCTGGCGCTCCTTGACCGCACACAGCGTGACGAACTGCGCGGCCGTGAGATCCGAATCGGGGATCGCTTCCTGGAAGATCGACACATGCCGCTGATACGCGCGGCGCAGCAGGTGGCCGACCTGATCGTGAAAGTCGTAGGAATCCTTCGAAGACGCCATGAAAGTGCAGGCCCGCGCCGCATGTAAGGGAAAGACAAGCAGTGTACACCCTCAATTTGGCACGACCGGCAGCCGGGGGCCGCTTCATTGCGGTGCATCAGGATTCGCGGCACCCGGCGCGCCGCGTGCCTGGCGATCGCCTGACCGCTGCGCGTTGTCCGCAGAGTACCGCGCAGCGACGGCAGGCAATGCGCGTTCGAACCCGCTGCCGCGCACGTGCTTGCGTGCATCGGCAGACTTTCGTGCACACGCTGTATTTTTAAGCGCATACGCACGAATTTTGTGCATGACCTTGCGCGTTGGCGCCCTCTTTAAAAACGCGTTCATTTCCCCAAAAAACCTCATCAAACACGCGGCTTTTCTCACGCAAACGCTTGCCTTCGCGCGGCCGGAATCATGCCTGTGCGCTTCGGTATTTTCTAGTGTGTACGCTATTTAATTGCCGTGATATACAGACTCCAGAGCGCAGCGGAGCGTCCGCTCGCGTCGATCGGCCACCCATTCATCCGTCACATTCGAACAGGGGCAATCCCATGTCTACCGCACACCCGAGCGCCGCCGTTTCCCCCGACGGCGCGCTGCACGGCAATCTCTATCGCAAGGTCACGCTGCGCCTGATTACCCTCTTCTGCCTGTGCTACTTCGCGGCCTATCTCGACCGCATCAACATCGGGCTCGCGAAACTCCAGATGCTCGACGCGCTGAAGTTCAGCGATACGGTGTACGGGCTCGGCGCCGGCCTGTTCTTCGCCGGCTACATCCTGTTCGAAGTCCCGAGCAACCTGGTGCTGCAACGCGTCGGCGCGAAGCTGTGGATCGCGCGGATCATGATCACGTGGGGCCTGCTGTCGGGTGCGACGATGTTCGTGCACACGCCGATGCAGTTCTACGTCGTGCGCTTCCTGCTCGGCGCGGCCGAGGCCGGCTTCCTGCCCGGCGTGCTGCTGTACCTGACGCAGTGGTATCCCGATGCGCGCCGCGCGCGGATCGTCGCGCTGTTCATGGTCGGGCTGCCGCTGTCGAGCATGATCGGCAGCCCGATCTCCGGGTGGATCATGCGCGCGTTCGACGGCACGCACGGGCTCGGCGGCTGGCAGTGGCTGTTCCTGCTCGAAGCGCTGCCGTCGGTGCTGCTCGGCTTCGCGGTGCTGCGCTGGCTGCCCAACAACATCGAATCCGCGCCGTGGCTGAACGCCGACGAGAAGCACGCGTTGCGCGCGAACCTCGACGCCGATCCGTCCGGCAACAAGAGCCATGCGCTCGGCAAGGCGTTCTCCGATCCGAAGGTATGGGCGCTCGGCCTGATCGACCTGTGCGTGCTGCTCGGCCTCTATGCGGTGAGCTTCTGGCTGCCGACGATCCTGCGCGACACGGGCGTGAAGGATGCGTATCACATCGGCTGGCTGATGGTGATCCCGAATGCCGCGGCCGTGCTCGCCACGCTGTACTGCGGCGCCAGTTCCGACCGGGCGCGCGAACGCCGCTGGCATATCGTCGTGCCGTTCATGGTGTCGGCCGTCGCGCTGGCGATCGCGGCCTCGTCGTCGCACGGCACGTTCGGCACGGTATTGCTGTTCTCGCTGATCAACGCGGGCGCGGCCGCCGCGATGCCGGTCGTCTGGGCCTTGCCGTCGACGTTCCTGAAGGGTTCGGCCGCCGCCGGCGGGATCGCGTTCGCGTGCTCGATCGCCAACCTCGGCGGGTTCGGCAGCACCTACTTCATCGGCTGGCTACGCGACACGTTCCATTCGCAAAGCGCGGGGCTGTATGGTTTCGCCGCGTGCATGGTGGTCGGCTGCGCCCTCGCGCTCGCCTATCCGGCCCGGCTCGTGAACCGCTGACGCAGCGCGTCGCGCGCGCGACGCGGTCATTTTTACAACCGGCAACCGCGCCGAGCGCGCGGTTCGCCCCACGCCCCTCCCACCCCGCGCACGCCGCCCCGCCGCCCCGCCGGCGCGTGCGCGCCGCCCGCCGCCGCTTCCGCCCCCTTCCCGACGCCGTTCGCCGCACAGGCACATCGCTTGCGTCATCCACGCGCCCGCCGCTCCGGCGGACGGCATCCTTCCTTCAACCGGCGCTGCGCACCGCGCGACCCTTCGCGCGGCGATCCCGCATCGCAAGCAGGTTCCCTGAACGAGAGGACAACATGAAATCAATACGAACGCTGGTCGCCCTTTGCTCGGTCGTTTCCGTGCTCGCAGCGTGCGGCGGCGGCGACGACGCCGGGACCGAACTCGGCATCTCGAAGCCGCAGGCGCGCTTCATCAACGCGGTGCCGGCCGGCCCGAACCTCGACTACTACCTGAACGCGAAGCTCGACCAGGGCGGTATCGCGTACAAGGGCGTGACGCGCTATCACGACGTCGACTCGGGCACGCAGAACGCGAGCTACGACGTCTCCGGCACGACGACGACCATCGCCGCGCAATCGTTCAGCGCGGCAAACGGCCATCACTACACGACGATCGCGCTGCCGAGCACGACGTCGCTGATCTCCGTGATCGACGATCCGTACGCCAAGGGCCTGCTGTCCGACAAGGCGCGCGTGCGCAGCTTCAACGCGTCGCCGAACGCGCAGAACGTCGACGTGTACGTCGTCCCGCCCGGCACCGACATCACGACGCAAAGCCCGACGCTCGCGGGTACGGCCTACCAGAACGCGGTGCCGGCATCGACGCAGGATTCGATCTACCTGAACGGCGGCAGCTACCAGGTGATCGTCACGACGGCCGGCAGCAAGACGCCGATCCTCAAGACCGCGCCGGTCACCATCAACAACAACGCCGACTGGCTGCTGCTGACGATCCCGTCGGGCGGGGTCGGCGACGTGACGCCGAACGATATCCACGTGCTGGTTGCGCAGGGCAACGACGCCGATGCGTCCGCGCAGGAACTCGGCCCGCAATAAGGACCGCGCATGATGGCGGCGGGCGGCGCGATCGTGCCGCCCGCCGCCTCGTCCCGTCACGTGGTCAGTCGTTCCGCTCCAGGACGATCACATGCTCGGCGCGCGTGCTGTCGCCGTGCTCGACGTCGACATCGCCGACATGGCGTACGCGCCAGCCCGGCCGCGTCGCGATCTGCGGCATGTTGCCGGACGGACGGCTCTCGATCCCGCCGAGCCCTTCGTCGGGCGTCTCGACCGCTTCGTCGAGCGACGCGTTCGAATAAATCACGTTGTCGTGCCACTTCGACGCGCCCGCGGCGGCTTCCATGCCCTTGCCGTCGACGTCGACCGTGTTGTCGGTCATCGCCATGTTCGCGTTGTCGAGCGTCGGGATCCGCGCGGCCGCTCGCCGCACGGGGTCGTCGCTGTCGGGCGCCTGCGTGCCGCGCTCGATCGGCGGCAGGCCGGTCGGCATTTTCCCGGCAATCTTCTCGGGGGTCAGCGGACGCTGCGCGACCTGCGCCGCCTGGGTTGCCGCATCAGGCATGTCGCCGGCCGCCGGCGTCTTCACCGGGCTCTTCTCGATCTGTTCCCGCTGCTGTTCCGGGGTCGGGTTCGATTCCGCGTTCTGCATTGCACCTCCTTGTCCGGCCGGCGCGCGCCGGCATCAGGGCTGCCGCCGCCGGTCCGGGAATCGCTACAACGGTCCTTGCAAATCTTTCATGGGCTTGGCCCGACGCGCACGTCTCCAGGCGCACGTGCCAGGCCGGCACGGCACCCTTCATCCGGACGGCGCGCCCGCGCGCAGCCGGCGCGACGTCCGCCCCACGCGTCAGCCTCGCGTCAGCCGCCGCTCGCGCCGCCCGGCGCGGAAGCCGCGCCCGGCGTGCTCGCGCCGCTGTCGCCGCTGCTGCCGGCCGCCCCGCTACTCGGCGTACCCGACGGCGCGGTGGACGGTGCGGCCGACATGCCGCCCGTGGCGCTCGATTCCGAGCTTGCACCACCGTTCTCGCTCTTCTTCTGGCAGCCCGCACCTGCCGCCAGGCCCGCAATCAGGATGCCGGCGAAGACGGCTCGCGATACATGTCGAAGTGAATATCGCTGCATGACACCTCCGCTGATGTCGATGTGGATGGAACCCGCAGGCGCGCAATTCGCGTGCCGCGCCGGGCCGCCGCAGCCGCGCGCTTCCATTCATTTTCCAAATGACGCCCAGCCGAATATTTAATTTCCCATCGTCTTGCAGGCCTTCCATACTCGCGAACAAATCCGAGACATAACGTCCACGGCGGCCGTGCCGGCGCAGCGTTCCCACGCAGCCGGTTTCGCGCCCCGCACATGGAAGGAGACAACGGCGTGCAACTGGAAGCCACCCACCGCCCGGGCATCGTGCTCGGCGCGGACGACGCATCGCATCGAACCGATTCGGCCGCGCGCGACCCCGCGCTGAGCCCGCGGCTGCACAACGCCGACCTCGCGCCGACCAAGGCCGAGGGCCGGACGTGGGGCCGCTACAGCATCTTTGCGCTGTGGACCAACGACGTGCACAACATCGCGAACTACTCGTTCGCGATCGGGCTGTTCGCGCTCGGCCTGTCGGGCTGGCAGATGCTCGCATCGCTCGCGATCGGCGCGGTGCTCGTCTACTGCTTCATGAACCTCACCGGCTACATGGGCCAGAAGACCGGCGTGCCGTTCCCGGTGATCAGCCGGATGAGCTTCGGCATCTACGGCGCGCTGCTGCCCGCGATGATCCGCGCGGTGATCGCGATCGCATGGTTCGGGATCCAGACCTATCTCGCATCGGTCGTGCTGCGCGTGCTGCTCACCGCGATCTGGCCGGGCCTCGCCGCCTTCGACCAGAACGCGATCTTCGGGCTGTCGACGCTCGGCTGGGTCACGTTCGTCGCGATCTGGCTCGTGCAGATCGGCATCCTCACGTACGGGATGGAAATGGTCCGCAAGTACGAGGGGCTCGCCGGCCCGGTGATCCTCGTCACGACGCTGTCGCTCGCCGCATGGATGGTCAGCCGCACCGGCGGCCATCTCGCGATGTCGATCGGCAAGCCGCTGACCGGCTTCAGGATGTGGACGGAGATCTTCGCGGGCGGCTCGCTGTGGCTCGCGATCTACGGCACGCTGGTGCTCAACTTCTGCGATTTCGCGCGCTCGTCGCCGAGCGCGAAGACGGTGCGCGTGGGCAACTTCTGGGGCCTGCCGGTCAACATCCTCGTGTTCGCGACGATCAGCTTCGTGCTCGCCGGCGCGCAGTTCAAGCTGAACGGCCACATCATCCACAGCCCGACGGAGATCATCGCGACGGTGCCGAACAAGCTGTTCCTCGTGCTCGGCTGCCTCGCGTTCCTGATCGTGACGGTCGCGGTGAACATCATGGCGAACTTCGTCGCGCCGGCCTTCGTGCTGACGAGCCTCGCGCCGCATCGCCTGTCGTTCCGCCGCGCGGGCCTGATCAGCGCGACGGTCGCCGTGCTGATCCTGCCGTGGAACCTGTACAACAGCCCGATCGTGATCGTCTACTTCCTGTCCGGCCTCGGCGCGCTGCTCGGCCCGCTGTACGGGATCATCACGGTCGACTACTGGCTCGTGCGCAAGCAGCGCGTGAACGTGCCCGACCTCTATACCGAGGCGCCGACCGGCGCCTACTTCTACACGCGCGGCGTGAACCGCAAGGCGCTCGCGGCGCTGGTGCCGTCCGCGCTGATCTCGATCACGCTCGCCGTCGTGCCGGCCTTCAGCGCGATGACGCCGTTCTCGTGGCTGCTCGGCGCGGCCATCGCGGGCAGCGTGTACTGGCTGCTGGCCGATCGCAACCGGCACTACGAGGCGTGTTCGGGCGAATCCATCTCAGTCGCCTGCACCCAACACTGACACACCTGCATACGGAGTCGCAATGAGGATCCTGGTAGTCAACGTCAACACGACCGAGTCGATCACCGACGCGATCACCGCGCAGGCGCAGGCCGCCGCGTCGCCGGGCACGGAGATCGTCGGGCTGACGCCCCACTTCGGCGCGGAGTCGATCGAAGGCAACTTCGAGAGCTACCTCGCGGCGATCGCCGTGATGGATCGCGTGATGCGCTACGACGAGCCGTACGACGCGGTGATTCAGGCCGGCTACGGCGAACATGGCCGCGAAGGCCTGCAGGAACTGCTGACGGTGCCGGTCGTCGACATCACCGAAGCGGCCGCGAGCGTCGCGATGCTGCTGGGCCATCGCTACTCGGTCGTCACGACGCTCGACCGCACGGTGCCGCTGATCGAGGATCGCCTGAAGCTCGCCGGGCTCGACGCACGCTGTGCGTCGGTGCGTGCAAGCGGCCTCGCGGTGCTCGAGCTCGAGGAGAATCCGGCCCGCGCGATCGAGTCGATCGTCGGCCAGGCGCAGCGCGCGGTGCAGGACGATCACGCGGAAGTGATCTGCCTCGGCTGCGGCGGAATGGCCGGCCTCGACCGGCAGATCGAGGAATGCACGGGCGTGCCGGTCGTCGACGGCGTCTCGGCCGCGGTGGCGCTCGCCGAGTCGCTGGTGCGCCTGAAGCTGAAGACGTCGAAAGTCCGCACGTACGCGCCGCCGCGCCCGAAGCGGATCGTCGGCTGGCCGGGCACCTTCGCACAATGACGCGGCGCCGGCCCGCTGCTGCGTCGCACTCGGGCGTCGGGGCGCCGGGAGGCGAATCGGCATGCGGGACCCGCTAGACCCTAACGCCCTGCCCCGCGACGCGTCCGACGCCGCGGGCGCGCTCGACGTGCTCGATGCGCGGCTGATGCGCATCCTGCTCGTGCTGCTGACCGAGCGCACCGTGTCGCGTGCGGCCGTGCGCCTGAACATGTCGCAGCCGGCCACCAGCGCCGCGCTCAAGCGCCTGCGCACGCTGCTCGGCGATCCGCTGCTGGTGCGCAGCCGCTACGGGATGGTGCCGACCGAATTCGGCGCGCGGCTGATCGAACCGTTGCGCAACGCGCTGCGCGTGATCGACTTCATCCGCATCCAGCAGCCGAGGTTCGACGCGCGCACGTCGGTGCGCACCTACCGGATCGGCTGCCCCGACTACCTGAACGTGCTGTTCGTGCCGAAGCTCGTCGCGCTGTTCCGCGAACGCGCGCCGGACGCGCAACTCGTGTTCCATCCGCTCGGCGACGGCTTCGACGACGAGCGCGCGCTGGCCGACGGCGAGCTCGACATCGTGATCGACAATCGCCCGGCGCGCGCGTCGCGGTTCCGGCAGGACGACCTGTTCGACGATCGCGTCGTGTGCCTGATGCGCGCGACCCATCCGCTCGCGCGGCGCGGCGCGATGACGTCGGCCGAGTTTGCCGACGCGCCGCAGCTGTGCCCGACACCGTCGTGGCTCGAGGCGTCCGGCGCGATCGACAGGCAGCTCGAACGCGTGGGCCTGCAGCGGCGGATCGTCGTCACGCTGCCGCACTTCGAACTCGCCGCGCATGCGCTCGTGCGCACCGACATGCTGCTGACCACCACGTACCGGCTCGCGCGGCACTACGCGAAGCTGCTGCCGCTCGCCGCCGTCGCGCTGCCGGCCGAACCGCCGGACATCGTGTACCGGATGACCTGGAACGAATCGGGCGAGTGCGTCGAGGGCGTGCGCTGGTTGCGCGGGCTGATCGCGGAAGCGACGCGTGCGTGGCTCGATGCCGAGGCGATGCAACCGGCGGTGGCGGCGGTGGCCGCCGGTGCAGTCGTGGACGTGAACGCACGAAATGGCACACCGGTCTCGGCCGATACCCCCGAACCCGCGCGACGCACGCGCCGCAGGCAGGCGACGCATTGCCATGCATCGCACCCGGCGCGCGTCCCCCATGCGGCACGCATCCACCGCCTCGCGACGAAGTCGCATTGACGCGCGTCATACGCAAGCCGGAGCGATCCTCGCAGTCGCGGCAAGTCAGACCCGTCCTATTTACCCGGTCCGCACCGAATCGTCAGAATGACGCCTCAAACCTTGGCGGATGGCGATCTGCATCGCGGACGCCCGCCGTCGCCCCATATCGAGGAAAACCGCATGAAGAAGACACTCGTTGCGCTGGCCGTTCCGGTCGCGCTGCTCGCAAGTACCGGCGCATTCGCCGATACGCAAGACTGCGCGACGCGCATCCGGGCGTTGCACACGCAGATCGACAACGCGAAGCGGTTCGGCAACGCACCTCAGGCGATGCGCCAGCAAGCCGCGCTCGACCAGGTCAAGGCCCATTGCACGGACGCCGGCCAGCTCGCACGCGCCGAACGCAAGGTCGCCGACAAGCAGCGGGATCTCCAGCGCGCGCAGGACGAGGTGCACGAAGCGCAGGCACGCGTCCATGAAGCCGAAGCGCTCGGCGATGCGAAGAAGCTGGGCAAGGCGCAGCGCAAGCTCGACGACAAGCAGGCCAAGCTGCGCAACGCAACACGCGACCTGCACGATGCGCAGATCGATCGCGATGCGCTGAAGGGCTGAAGGGCCGACGTGATGCGTTGAAACGACGGGCCGCGTCAGACGTGCCGCGCCAGCGCGAGCAACACCGACAGCGACGCGATCGACCCGAGCGTCGACAACAGGATCGTGCGCGACGTCACCTGCGCTTCACGCCCGTAGAACTCGGCCAGCATGTACGGCCCGGTACCCGTGGGCAACGCGGCGAGCACGACCGCGATCTGCGCGAGCGCCGGCGGCAGCGCGAACACGCGCACGCCAAGCCACCACGCGAGCGCGGGCTGCACGAACAGCTTCACCGCCGTCAGTGCGAGGCTGCCCCGCGGTGCGGCGCCGGACACTTCGCGCTTCTCCGTGAGAAACAGCCCGAGGCTGACGAGCGCACACGGGCTCGCGGCCGCACCGAGCAGCTTCAGGAAGGTATCGACCGGCGCACCGAGCGGCACCTGCGCGGCCGACACGCAAACGCCGGCCAGCGGCGCGACGATCAGCGGGTTGCGCAGCAGCGCGCCGACCACTTTCCACATCAGCCGCAACGGTGCGCGATCGCGCTGCAGCCCGACCTCGATCAGCACGATCGCGCCGGCGAACAGCACGCACGCCACGAGGATGGTCGCGATCGTGGTCGGTGTGAGGCTGTCGGTGCCGAATGCGAGCAGGCACAGCGGGAAGCCGAGATAGCCGGTATTCGGATACGACGCGGCGATTGCATCGATGCTCGCATCGGCGAGCCCGCGCCCCGCGAACAGGCGCCACGCGAGCACGCCGACGAATACGAGCGCGCAGGTCAGCGCGAACGTGGCAACGAAAGCCGGCTGATACAGCTGGTGCCACGATGCATGCGCCATGATCTGGAACAGCAGCGCGGGCAGCGCGAGCCACACGACGAAGCGGTTGAGTTCCGAGGCCGCGGCCGGCCCAAGCACCCCGCGCCGGCGGCACACGAACCCTGCCGCGATCAGCCCGAACACGGGCAACAGAATCTCGATCGTCGCTGACATCTTGAACACGCTGCGTGAAACCGGAACGCGCCAGCTTAATGGTTCCGCCGGGTCGCGTCCAATGCGAGGCGCGAGCCGCCCCGGGCGTCACGCGCCGTCGCGCATCGGTTGCACAAGCAACTTGTAGGCCACGACGGCGGCGGCGAGCGCGAGCCCGCCGCTCACCGTCAGCGCATCGGCGAACCCGCTCGCGAACGCGACCGGCGCCGCCTGCGCGAGCACACCGGCGGCCGACGGCGGCACACGCTCGAGCGCCCGCGCCAGGTCGCCGGCCAGCAGGCTCGACATGAACTGTGCATCGGCGAATGCGCGCAGGCCGGGCGCGGCGGACAGCAACCGGTCGAGCCGCGCCTGCGTGCTCGCCGCCAGCACCGCGCCGAGCACGCCGACGGCCGTCACGATCGCCGAGAAGCGCGTCGTCGTGCTGATGCCCGATGCCATGCCGGTGCGGTTCGGCGGCACGCACGCCATGATCGCCTTCTGCGTGTCGCCGTTCATGATGCCCGCGCCGCAGCCCGTCACGAACATGCCGAGCGCGACGAGCCGGTAGTCGCCGCTGGCCGTCAGCGCCGCGGTCGCGAGGTTGCCCGCGCCGATCAGCGCGAGCCCGCCCGCCAGCACGCCGCCGGACGACACGCGCGCGGCCAGCGCCGCGCCGAGCGACGGCCCGGCGATCATCGCGAATGCAAACGGCAGCATCCCGAGCCCCGCGTCGATCGCCGACATCCCGAACGCGTTCTGCAGGTACAGCGGCAGGAACGTCATCATCACCTGCGCGCACGCCGCATAGCCGAACATCGCGAGCACGGCGCCGACGAAGCGCGGCTGGCGGAACAGCGCGAGATCGATCATCGGCCGCGCCTGCCAGCGCTCCGCGCCGATGAACGCCGCGACGAGCGCGGCGGCCAGCGCGAGCCGGCCGAGCGTCGCGGCCGACAGCCAGCCGTGCGACGGCGCGCCGATCAAGGCCGCGATCGCGCACGCGAGCGCCGCGCCGAACAGCAGGCTGCCGGCCGCGTCCACGCGCTTCGCGTGCGGATCGCGCGACTCGTCGATCGCGACACGCGCACCGGCCGCCAGCAGCAGGCAGACGGGCAGGTTCAGCAGGAACACCCAGCGCCAGCCGATCCATTGCGTGATCGCGCCGCCGACGAGCGGCGCGATGGCCGTCGCGATCCCCATGCACATGCCCCAGATCGCCCACGCGCGCGCCCGTTCGCGCCCGTCCGGAAAACGGTTCGCGATCACGGCGAGCGCGGCCGTCAGCAGCAGCGCGGCGCCGCCGCCCTTCACCGCCCGCGCGGCGATCAGCCAGCCGGCCGTCGGCGCGACGCCGCAGCCGAGCGACGCGAGAAAGAACAGCGCGAGCCCCGTGAAGAGCATCCGCTTGCGCCCGAAGCGGTCGGCGAGCCCGCCGGCCGGCAGCAGGCAAGCGGCGAACGCGGTCATGTACGCACTCACGACCCATTCGATCTCGGCGAAGCTCGCATGGAAACCGCGCGCGATGCTCGGCAGCGACACGGCGACGACGTTCGTGTCGAGCACGATCAGTGAGCAGGTGGCGGACGCGACGGCGAGCGTCGCGGCGGCGGGCAGGCGGGCGCCCGTGCGCGGGGCGGCAGCCGCGCCTGCGCGCGACGCCGGGGAAGGCTGGGACATCGGCTACTCCGGAACAGGATCGACGAGCCGTATGCTAGGCTTGGCCCGTATTGCCTGTCATTGACACGCCGACGCTGTTTTATTGACGAAAATTGCAATCATGGACCGGCTCGAATTCCGCCACGTACGCGCGTTCCTCAGCGTCGCGCAGCACCTGCACTTCGCCCGCGCGGCCGAAGCGCTCGACATGGCGCCGCCCGCGCTCACGCGGCAGATCCAGGAGGCCGAACGCGTGCTCGGCGTGCGCCTCTTTCACCGGTCGCGCCGCGCGGTCACGCTGAGCGCGGCCGGCGAGGCCTATCTCGCCGAGGCACGCGCCGCGGTCGAGCACCTGCAGCGCGGCCGCGAACTCGCTGCGTTGGCCGAGCGCGGCGAGCTTGGCCGGATCGAGATCGGCTACGTGTCGTCCGCCGTCTATTCGGGCACGCTGCAGCGCACCGTCGGCGCGTTTCGTGACGCGCACCCGCGCATCGAGCTGAACCTGCGCGAAGTGCCGATGGACGACGTCGCGAACCAGCTCGACACGGGCCGGCTCGACCTCGCGTACGTGCGCCCGCCGCTGCCGCTGCCCGGCGGCCTGCGGGTCGTCACGCTGCAGCGCGACGTGTTCGTCGCCGCCGTGCCGGCCGGGTCGCGCTACGCGTCGATGTCGGCCATTCGCGCGGCCGACCTCGCCGACGCGCGCTTCGCGGTGCCCGAACAGGAGCGCGGCACGCTCGACGTCGCGCGCCGCGGCCGCTTCGCACCGCTGATCGCCGCCCGCCCGGGCGGCCTGCTCGCGGTGCTCGCGTGCGTGTCCGTGAACGGCTGGGTGGCGGTGATTCCCGATGCGCTCGCCGGCTGCGTGTCGCTGCCGGGCGTCGTGTACCGGCCGATCGCCGGCAAGCCGATCACGTCGGAACTGGCGCTTGCGCACCGGCGCTTCGAAAAGGCGCCGGCGGTGCGCGCGTTCCTGCGGACGGTTCCGTCGGCCGCGTAAGCCCCGCCTGACACCCGCGTGCGGCGCGGGCGGCGCGGGCGGCGATGTCGGCCGTCGCCACACGAATATGCATTGCACGATTCGATGTTTGTCGGCCGGAAACCGATTCCGTAACCTGCCCGGCAGCCGCGCCGCCTGCGCGCGGATCACCAAGGACACCCCGCCGATGAATCCCGCCTCCGCCCCGCCGCGCCGCCGCGTGCTGCAGCGTCTTGCCGCCCTCGCCGCCGCGCCGCTCGCCGGCGCCATCGCACGGCCCGCCCAGGCGGCCGGCGCCGACCTGTCGGGCGTGACGCTCGTGCTCGGCGACCAGGCCGGCGGCCTGCGCGCGCTCGCGGAAGCCGCGCACGTGCTCGACGGCACGCCGTATCGGTTCCGCTGGGCCAATTTCCAGGGTGCCGCGCCGCTGTTCGAGGCGCAGCGCGCGGGCGCGATCGATCTCGCGCCGGCCGGCGACCTGCCCGTGCTGACCGCCGCGCTCGGCGACCCGTCGTTGCGGATCGTCGCGACGCGCGTCGGCTCGCCGACGTCGCTCGGCATCGTCGTGCAGCCCGATTCGCCGGTCCGCACCGTCGCCGACCTGAAAGGGCAAACCGTCGTCGTGTCGTCCGCGCGCGGCAGCATCTCGCAGTACCAGTTGTACGGCGCGCTGCGCGAACACGGCCTCGCGCCGCGCGATGTCGACGTGCGCTTCGTGCTGCCCGTCGATGCGTTCGCCGCGTTCGAGGCGAAGCGGATCGGCATCTGGGCGACGTTCGATCCGTACTACGGGCATGCGGTCCGGCGCGGCGCACGCATCGTCCGCGACGGCAGCGGCATCAATTCCGGGCTGGCGTTCCTGACGTCGCCGGTCGAGACGCTCGACGATCGCGCGAAGCGCGCGGCGCTCGCCGACGTGCTGGCGCGGCTCGCCCGCGCGGGCCAATGGGCGCTCGCGCATCCGGCCGACTATGCGAGCGTCTATGCGTCGCTCACGCGCCTGCCGCCCGACGCGGCCACCGACATCGCGCGACGGGCCGCGCTCGCGCAGCGCAGCCTCAGCGGCGCGGACATCGACGTGCTGCAGCGTGTCGCCGACCGCGCGGCGGCCGACGCGATCCTGCCGCGACGCGTCGATGTCGCATCGATCGCGATCCGGAGCGTATCGGCCTGAACGATGACGCGCGTGGCCGCGTTCAACGTGGGCGCGCCATATCGAGGTCACCGACCGTCGACGCGACGAGCGTGCGCATCGCGGCGACCAGCAGCGTCGGGCCGGACTGGTTGAACGTGCAACGCTCGCCCGCGGCCGGCACGGCCCGGTGCAGCACGGCCCGCCACGGGCCGCGCCCGCCGTCGCGCTCGAATCCGGCGAACGGCAAGCGCTCGACGATCGGGCCGCCGTCCGTCCACGACGTCGACGGCGCGAACGGCGTCGGCACATCGCCCGCCGTGCGAATCGACGTACAACCGGATGCATCGGCGCGCGGGGCGTCGTGGCCTTCCGCGACCGCGACCCAGTAAGCCGGTCGCCGCGCGTCGCGCCGGGCAATCACGCACCAAGTCGCGCTCGCGCGGCACAACGCCGCCGGCCTCAACGTCCGGCCAGTCGACCTGGCGTCCGCGCGCGCATTGCCGCGCCGGCATCGATTCGTGTTACGAATCCCCGATTCCTGCCTACAATGTTCAGAACGCCAGTCGTCCGGCCTGCCGCCGGCGACGACCGGATCCATACGGCGCAGCGCAGGCCGGATCTCTCGGGGGACGTATGTCCGCGCATGCCAGAAAACCACTGGTCTCGCTCGTCGTGCCGTTCCATGACGAGGAAGAAGCCATCGACGCGTTCTTTGCCACGACGCTGCCGATCCTCGAATCGGTCGAGTCGGTCCGTTTCGAGATCGTCTCCATCAACGACGGCAGTCGCGACGACACGCTCGGCCGGCTGATCGACGTCGCCGCCGGCGACCCGCGCGTGCGCATCGTCGATCTCACCCGGCGCTTCGGCAAGGAAGCCGCGCTCACCGCCGGCATCGACGAAGCCGCCGGCACCGCCGTGATCCTGATCGACGCCGACCTGCAGGACCCGCCCGCGCTGATCCCCGCGATGGTCGAGCGCTGGCTCGCCGGCGCCGAGGTCGTCGCCGCGAAGCGCACCGACCGCAGGTGCGATCCGCTGATGCAGCGCGTGGCCGCCGCGCTCTACTACCGCGTGCACAACCACCTTTCCGAAGTCGAGATGCCCGAAAACGTCGGCGATTTCCGCCTGATGGATCGCCAGGTCGTCGACGCGCTGCGCGCGCTGCCCGAGCGGCGGCGCTTCATGAAAGGCCTGTTCGCGTGGGTCGGCTATCGCATCGAGCTCATCGAATACACGCGCGCGCCGCGCAGCGGCGGCCGCTCCAAATTCTCCGGATGGCGCCGCTGGAACTTCGCGCTCGAAGGCATCACCAGCTTCAGCACCGTGCCGCTGCGCGTGTGGACCTACATCGGCCTCGCGTTCGCCGCGCTGTCGTTCGTCTACGGCGCCTTCATCGTCATGCGCACGCTGCTGTTCGGCAACCCCGTGCACGGCTATGCATCGCTGATCTCCGTGATGCTGTTCATCGGCGGCATCCAGCTGATCGGCATCGGCGTGATCGGCGAATACCTCGGCCGTATCTATCACGAATCCAAGCAGCGCCCGGTCTATCTCGTGCGGCGGCGCTATCACGCGCAGCGGGACGCCGCCGCGCATCCGGCGTCACAGCTGCTGCAGTTTCCGCTCAAGCGCACGCACGCGGCCCGCCGCCGAACGTCGCAGCCCGCCGCGACCGGCCACGGCGCCGCGCGGAAAGCGTCCATCAAGTAACCGCGCGCACGACGCATGGATCTCCCCCGACAAGCGATACGATCGGCGGTCCCTCCCGTCCGCGCATGGCTGACACCCCGGCGCGTCGTCGCGTACAGCGCGGTCGCGCTCGCGTGCTACGCGCTGTTCGTCGCGATCTGGATCGCCGTCGTCCGTCACGCGCCCGCCACCGCGCCGTCGCGCCCGGGCCCCGACTACGCGGTGTTCTGGTCGGCGTCGTACGTGATGCTGCACGGCTCGCCGTGGCAAGCGTACGATCTGCCGACCTTCTCGCGGCTGGCGGCCGAGCTGTTCCCGCAGTTCCGCCGCGAAGACCTCGTCGCGTGGCTGTACCCGCCCACCAACCTGCTGCTCGTAACGCCGCTGGCGCTGCTGCCCTATGCGATCGGCTATCCGCTGTTCGTCGCGTTCGGCATCGTCGTGTTCGGATTCGCCGCAGCGCGCGTATCGGGGCTCGGCGCGCTCCCCGGCTTGCGGCGCGTCGGCGCGTTCGCGCTGCTCGCCGCCCCGTGCGTGTTCGTCACCGGGATGTTCGGGCAGAACGCGTTCCTCACCGCGTCGTGCGCGGCGCTGGCCGTCTGCTGGACCGACCGTCGGCCGATGTGGGCCGGCCTTTGCATCGGCCTGCTGTCGGCGAAGCCGCAGATGGCGCTGCTGTTCCCGTTCGTGCTGGTCGCCACGCGCGCCTGGCGCACGATCGCGTGGGCCGCGCTCGCCACCGCCGCGTTCACCGCATTGAGCATCCTGATCTGCGGCGTCGAATCGCTTCGCCTGTTCGTCGCCGGCACGGCGCTCGCGCGCACGCTCCTCCTCGAGCAAGGCATCGTGTTCTGGCTCGCGTCGCCGGCGCCGTTCGCCGCGCTCCGCCTCGCGGGCCTGCCGCCTGGCGCCGCGTATGCAGGGCAAGCGTGCATCGCGGCGCTGGCGATCGCCGCCGCCTGCATCGTGTGGACACGCTCACGCGACGTCCGCTTGCGTGCGGCGGTGCTGGCCGTCGCCACGCTCGCGGCGAACCCGTACGTGTGGCACTACGAGCTCGCCTGGCTCGGCATCGCGATCGCGTGCCTGCTGGCGATCGGCTGGCAGGACGGCTGGCTGCGCGGCGAGCAGACCGCGATCGCGCTCATGTGGCTGCTGCCGGCCGTCGAATACCTGAACCCGTGGCTGCAAGGGCCGCAGATCGGCCCGGTCGTGACGCTGTTCGCGCTCCTCGTGCTGCTGCGCCGCGCCGGCCCGGAGGCTCAGAACGCGAGCCGCGGCGGCACGTAGATGCCGTAGTACGGCCCGACGCCGGTCGCGACGCCGGTCATCTTCACGCCGGCGACGAAATGGCCCTGGATGTACTTGTATGTGCCGCCCAGCGACACGTCGATATGGAACGGCGCGAACGCGACGATCGGCACGGAGGTGCTGGTCGCCGTCTGCGTGACGACCGGCAGCACCACCGTCGCGCCGACCGGCACCGACGTATAGAGCGTCGCCTTCACGCCGGTCGCGAGATTGATGGTGTCGCCGATGTTGAGCGTCGTCGGATTGCCGGTTGTCATCAGGCCGCCCATCGTCGTCGTGTCGGTCGCGCTCGACTGGAACGACGTCCACTGCCCGCCCATGCACAGCAGGCCGTAGACCTGGCCGTTCGTGATCGAGAATTCGAACGGCTGGCCCGTCAGCGGATTGATCAGCGGCTGGTTGGTCGACGCGTTCCAGTACAGGTTGTACACGCACTGGTCGATCGCGACCGGAAACAGCCCGCCGGCCCCGACCCCGCCCGGCGCCGCCAGCACCGCCACGGCGGCCGCGCTGTCGGATGCGCCGGGGATCCCCAGCAGCCCGCCGAGCAGCAGCGGAATCGAGCCGCCGTTCACGCCGGGCGCGCGCGACACGGTGACCTGCACCGCCGGCACGTCGTACTGGCCCGGCGTGATGGTCGTCGGCTGCATGGAGGCGGGGGTGCGCGTCACGTTCCAGTATCCGGTGGTCACCGTGCCGGTCGACAGCGCCGCGCCGGCCGCCGAGTGCTGCGCGATCACGCCATTCGCCGCCGGCGCGGCCTGCGACCAGTTCACCGCGCCGCCGCTCGGCGACATCATCGCATCGGCCCCCGCGAGCGCGGCCGCGTCGGCCGCGTTCTGCAACTGGTTGTTCACCGTGATGACCCACGCGATGTCGATCGCCAGCGCGCCGAACGACAGCAGCGGAATCAGGAACAGCAGGAAGAACAGCGCGACCGAACCGCGCTGCCGTTCGGCGCCGACGGGTGGCGTGGCGGTCACGTCATTCATAGAGCATCACCGACGTCGCCGAGACCGTCACCGGGCCGGTGAGCGCGCTGAACGCGGAGCCCAGCACGAGCCCCGAATACGTGTAGGTCACCGTCACCGTCAGCGCGGTGCCCGACGTCGTGCCGTTCGCCTGCGTCACGGTCACCGCCGGTGTCGTCGCCGCGCCGCCGGTGATCAGGCTGTTCTGCATCGCGGTCTGCGCGATGTTCGCGATCTGCGTCGTGGTCAGCATCGGCACGCGCAGCATGACGCCGGCGCGCGCCGCCTCACGGCTCGCGTTCGTGATGACGGCCTTGTCGCACAGGAGCAGGCTCGTGTCGATGATGCCGATCAGCACCATCAGCAGGAACGGCAGCATCAGCACGAACTCGAGGGACACGACGCCGCGCGCGTGGCGGGCGCCCATCGCCCCGCGTGTCATTTTGCGGCCCCCGCACCCGGTGGTACGACACCCGGCTCCAGCGCCGCGCCGGACAGCGGCGGCGGGCTACCGGCCCCGCCGACCACCCCGGCACCCCCGCGCGACGCCAGCCGCGCGCGCACCGCCTGGTAGAAGCGCAGGTTGTCGGCCACCGCCGACGCGGGCAACTCCGCGGACAGCAGCTTCTTCGCCGAATCGGTGTTGCCGAGCACGCCGTACGCGAACGCGAGGTTCTGGCGCGCCTGCCACGGCGCGGACGGCAACCCGGCGACGTCGAGCAGCACGTTCACGCCTTCGCGCGGCCGGTTGCTCAGCACGAGCGACAGCCCGAGGTCGACGCGCAGCCCCTGCGCGTCAGGGTGCGCGCGCAGTGCGTCGCGATACACGACCTGCGCATCCGCATGACGCCCCTGCAGGTCGAGCACGGTGCCGAGCCCCTCCGCCGCGAGCGGATGGTTCGGCTGCGCGGCGAGCAGGTCGCGGTAGCGCTGCGCGGCTTCATCGAGGCGCCGCTGCCGCAACGCGACGCGCGCGAGCCCGAGCTGCGGGCCGAGTTCCGCGGGTGCCTGCCGCTGCGCCTCGTCATAGAGAATCCGCGCGCGCTCCAGGTCGCCCGCGCGGTAGTTGACGTCGCCGAGCCCGAGGCGCGCCGCGAGCGAATCGGGATGCTTCGCGAGCACCTTCTCGTACAGCGTCGACGCGAGATCGACGTTGCCGCCGGCCAGTGCACTGTCGGCGATGCGCAGTTCGGCCTGCGGGTCGTCGCTCTTGTGCGACAGCACCGGCCGCGTCTGGACGCCCGGCGCGCCGCAGCCGCCGGCCAGCACCGGCAGCACGGCCGCGAGCGCGAACGCGCGTATGACGGATCGTGTCATCTGAACACCTCGAGCAGGCGAATCGCCGCCGGGCCCGCCGCGATCAGGCAGACCGTCGGCAGGATGAACAGCATCATCGGCAGCGTGATCTTCGGCGCAAGCTTCGCGGCGCGTTCCTCGAGCGCGACGATCTGCTCGGTGCGCTCGGTGCGCGACAGCGTGCGCAGCGCCTGCGTGATCGGCGTGCCGAACCGCTGCGACTGCGTCAGCGTCGTCGCGAGCGAGCGCGCCGACGTGAAATCGACACGCATCGCGAAATGCGCGAGCGTCGCGGACACGTCGCCGCTCAGCGTCAGCTCGTCCGCGCATACGGTCAGCTCGTCGGCGAGCGGCGGGCAGATGCGCGCCAGTTCGTGCGCGACGCGCCGGATGCCCGACGCGAGACTGTTGCCGGCCATCGTGCAGATCACCAGCAGGTCCAGCGCATCGGGAAAGCACGCGGCGATGATCCGCCGCCGCCGCCGGATCATCACGCCGAGCACGTATTCAGGCACGATCACGCCGATCACGAAGGCGGCGATCATCGCCAGCGCGCGGATCACGAAGTATTCGCCGAAGCGCGGAATCAGCGGGCTGAACACGATCGCGCCGCACGCGAACAGCACGCCGCAGCTCAGCTTGATCCCGATCATCACCGACGCCGCGCGGCGCTCGCGAAAGCCCGCGCGCGTCAGCTGCAGGCCGAGCTTCACGCGCTGCATCGGGTCGAGCACCGGCAACCGTTCGCCCAGCTGCGCGAGCCGGCGCGTGAGATCCAGCCGGACGCCACCCGGCTGCAGCCACCCCGCCATCGACGCCGGCGGATGCTGGCCGGCAGCCTGCCGCACGCGCGCGGCGATCCGTTGGCGGGTGCCGCCGCCGGGCGTGGCGAGCGCCACCGCGACACAGCCGAGCAACAACAGCAACTCGAGGCCACGGGCAGCCAGTATCGACATCGTCATCGCGCGGTATCCAGTTTCGAGATCTTGCGGATCACCAGCAGGCCGACCGTCAGCAACCCGGCCGCGATCGTCAGCATCGTGTGTCCCGGGTGCGTCGTGAACAGCAGCATCACGTAATCGCGGTTCACGAGGAACAGCGCGCCGATCATCACGAACGGCACCGCCGAAATAATGTTCGTCGTGATGCGCCCTTCGGCGGTCAGCGCGCGCGTCTTCAGGCGGATGTCGCGACGCGTGCGGATGATGCTCGACAGCTCGTCGAGCGTTTCGCCGAGGCTGCCGCCGGTCTCGCGTTGCAGCAGCAGGTAGACGGTGAAGAACGAGAAGTCCGCGATCATCAGCCGGTCGGCCGCCTGCGTCAGCACGTCCTTGAGATCCGCGCCGACGCGCAGGCTGTCGCCCATCGAGCGGAACGTCGCGCGCACCGGCTCGGCCGCGCCGTCGCCGACCATGCTGATCGCCTGCGTGACCGGAATGCCCGCGCGCACGGCCCGCACGATCACGTCGATCGCGTCGGGGAACGCTTCGAGAAAACGAATCCGGAAGCGCTCGACCAGCGCACGGTAGCTGGCGCGCATCGTGACCAGCGGCAACCCGACGTAGATCAGCGGACGCAGGATGCCCGGCGGCCCGATCAGCTTCACCGCGACGATCGCAACGATCGCGCCGGCGATCGTGCTCGCGACGACGATCCGCACGCCGCCCTTGCCGCCGACCGCGCGCACGCGCGTCACGCGGCGCTGCAGCCACGCGCGCAGGCGGCCCTGGCGGCGCTCGAGGTTGAACAGCGCGACCCCGGGCGTGGCGGAGGCGAGCCCGTCGCGCCCGGCGAGCGACGGCGACAGCCGGCGCATCCGCGCGCGGATGCGCTGGGCCGGCGTGCGGCTCGCGCGATCGAACCACGACGACAGCACGAGCCCGATCGCGAGGATCATCACGAACGCGCCCACCGCGAACAGGTCGGCGGCCCTCATTGCCGGAACACCTCGGTGAGCGCATCCTCGACGCCGTAGTACGCGGCGCGCGCCGCGAATGACGGCCGCAACGGCGACGCCTCGAACACGCCCTTCACCGCGTCGCGCGTCGTGTCGCCTTCCTGGCGGAACGCGAACAGATCCTGCGTGATCACCACCTCGCCTTCCATCCCGACGATCTCGGTGATCCGCGTGACGCGCCGCACGCCGTCGCGCATCCGCTCGATCTGCACGAACAGGTGCACGGCGCTCGCGATCTGGCGCCGGATCGACAGCAGCTGCAGGTTCGCGTTCGCCATCATGACCATGCTCTCGAGCCGGCTGATCGCATCGCGCGGCGAATTCGCGTGGATCGTCGTCATCGAGCCGTCGTGCCCCGTGTTCATCGCCTGCAGCACGTCGAACGCCTCGGGGCCACGAATCTCGCCGAGGATGATGCGGTCGGGCCGCATCCGCAGCGCGTTGCGCACGAGATCGCGCTGCGAGATCCCGCCGAGCCCCTCGGTATTCTCCGGCCGTGTCTCGAGGCTCACGACGTGCGGCTGCAGCAACTGCAGCTCGGCCGCATCCTCGATCGTCACGATCCGTTCGTGCTGCTCGATGTGCTGCGACAGCGCGTTGAGCAACGTCGTCTTGCCCGAGCCGGTGCCGCCCGAGATCACGATGTTCAGCCGGCACGCGCACGCGACCTTGAGCACCTGCAGCATCGGATGTGAAATGTTGCCCTGCTGCGCCATCCGCGCGAGCGTGATGTCGCGCTTCGCGAACTTGCGGATCGAGATCGACGGGCCGCGCATCGCGATCGGCGGCAGCACGACGTTCACGCGGCTGCCGTCGGCGAGCCGCGCATCGACCATCGGGCTGCTCTCGTCGACGCGGCGCCCCACCGCCGCCGCGATCCGCTGCGCGACGCTCGCCACATGCGCGTCGTCGCGGAACTTCAGCGACGTGAGCTCGAGCCGGCCCGCGCGCTCGACGTAGACCTGGTCGGGCCCGTTGACGAGGATGTCGGTGACCGAATCGTCGGCGAGCAGCGGCTCGATCGGCCCGACGCCGAACATGTCGTTCAGGATCGCATCGACGATCAGCACCTGCTCGCCGGCCGTGATCTTCAGGCGCTCGCGCTCGACCGTGTGCGCGGCCACCTGCTCGATGCCCGCGCGCACTTCGTCGCGCGTCTTCATCAGCGCCGCCGACATGTTCATCGACGCGAACACCGCGCTGCGGATCGCGTCGAACTTGCTCGACCGGATCAGCGCCTCGTGGGTGTCGGCCGCCACGGGTGTACGGGCCGGTGTCGGTGCAGGCGTGTCCGCCGCGGTCGGAGCCGGGGCCGATGGCGCGGCCTCGCGCGCCACGGCGGGCGTCGCGGCCGGTGGCTCGGCCGGCACAGGATCCGCCGGCGGCCGGTTGCGGGTGCCGAACGTCACGTTCCCTTCCTCCACTTGACGAGCCGCGCATACCATGGCTCGGCGACGACCATCGGCTCGCCGGTGATGCCGTTCGCGAGCTGCCGGATCTGGTCCAGGAAGCCGTTGCGCTTCGCGCCTTCGATCGGCTCGCCGAGGTTCTCGGCAACGGCGAGCGTCTGCGGCTCGTGCGGCAGCTCGTGCAGCGTCGCGCCGCCGAACGCCGCCTCGAAATCGACCGGCTCGACGCGGCCCGCGACCGGGGCGAGCGGGTTGTTCAGCACCATCGACAGCAGCCGCTCGCCGGGCAGTTCCCGCACGAAGCGCACGAGCCGCGCGGCTTCGTACGCGGCGTGCACCGAACGGTCGACCACGACGTGGACGAGATCGGACGCCACGAGCGCGTCCTCGAGCAGCTTGCCGGCGCCGCTGCCGACGTCGAACAGCACGTAGTGGAAACGGTCCTTCAGCATGTCGACCAGGCGCGCGACGGCCTGGTCGCCCAGCGTGACGTCGGCGCCGTAGGCCAGCTCGGCGGACAGCACGTGCAGCCGGTCGCCCTTCGTCACGAACATGCGCTCGAACAACGCGTCGTCGGGACGCTGCCCCATGTTCAGCAACTCGATCAGCCCGTTGTTGCTGGACAGCCCGAACATCGAGTTCGCGCCGCCGCCATGCAGGTTCAGGTCGACGTAGGCCACCCGGCGGCGCTTCTCGCTCGCCAGGAAGCGCGCGAGGCTCACCGTGATCGTGGTCGCGCCGACGCCGCCGCGCGCGCCGACAAAGCTCACGACCTTGCCGGTGCGCGCCTGCACGACCGATTCCGTCGCGGTCAGCGCACGCCGCATCAACTCGACGGTCAGCGGCTTGACGATGTAGTCCTGCACGCCGATGCCGAGCAGGTTGCGAAACAGCCCGACGTCGTTCTGCGTGCCGATCGCGATGACGCGCACCGACGGGTCGCACACGTCGGCGAGCCGCATCAGGTCCGACACCGGCAGCACCGAATCGGACACGTCGATGACGAGCTGGCGCGGCGAACGCTCGTACTGCTGCAGTAGCCGGATCGCATCGTCGCAGGTGCCAAGCTGCAGCTGGGTGCGCGTGATCGCCAGCTCCTGCGTGACGCGGCGTATCACGTCCTCGCTGCCCGAATCGGCGACGACCGCGACGAGATCGGCCGCGCCCGCGGACGCGGCGCGCCGGGTGTGCTGACGGTCGAGGAGGTTCATGGGCGGCATCGTGATGGCATCCGGGCGGTCAATGGCTGGGCGAGCCGGTCGTCTGCGTCTTGCCGGGCGTCGGCTGCTTCACGCGATCCTCGACGTAGCGGCGCACCGCGTCGGCGGCCGTCTGCGCATCCGCGCCGCCGTACGGCACGGGCGCGACGAGATCCTCCGGCCGCGCGAGCATCGCCGCGAGGTTCGAATAGGTCGCGCAGCCGAACGGCACGCCGGGCCGCGCGTACCCCGCGTCGACGAGATGCGACGGCTGCATCAGCTTCGCGCAATCGGGCGCCACCGCGTGCGCGCCGTCGAAGCCGATCGACCGCGCATCGGGCAGGTTGACCGGCGGCGGCGCCGACAGGCAGCCCGCACACACCAGCGGCAGGAGTGCGGCAACGATCGATCGGGTTCGCATGTGCGCCTCCGGTTCAGTACACGAAGCCCGCGGCGCCGACGAGGCGCGGCGTGTCGCCCGACAGCAGGTCGAGCCCGAGGTTGCGCTGCACCGCGAACTCCAGGTCGCTGCTCGGCCGCGCGACGGTGTCGATCGCCTGCTCGAGCTGGCCGGGCCCGGTCGGCTGCACGACGTACGGCGTGACGATCACGACCACCTCGGTCTTGTTGTCCTGGAAGTTCTTCGACGAAAACAGCCGGCCGATGATCGGCAGCCGGCCGAGCCCCGGAATCTGCGACACGGTGTCGGCCGTCTGGCTCTGCAGCAGCCCGCCGATCGCGAAGCTCTGCCCGCTCGACAGCTCGACCGTCGTGTCGACGCGCCGCACCGTGAGCGCCGGCACCTTGATGCTGCCCGTCGTCACGCTGTTGCTCGGATCGACCTCACTGACTTCCGGGCGCACCTTGAGGCTGATGCGGTTGTCGGCGAGCACGGTCGGCGTGAAGTCGAGCGACACGCCGAACGGCTTGTACTCGACCGTGATCACGCCGGTGTTGCCGGTCTGCGCGACCGGAACGGGAATCTCGCCGCCCGCGAGGAAGCTCGCGGTCTCGCCGGACATCGCGGTGAGGTTCGGTTCGGCGAGCATCGTGATCAAGCCCTCCTGGTCGAGTGCGTCGAGCACCACGTCGATCGACCAGCGCCCCGCGCGGAACCCGCCGAGCACCGAGAAGGCGCCCGTCGGCGACAGGTTGAACAGGCCGTTCGTCGGATCGAACAGCGTGCGCCCGTTGAGCAGCCCGCCGACGAAGTTGCCGGCGCCGCCCAGCGAGCTCCAGTTGATGCCGAGCTGCTGCGTGATGTTGCGGCTCACCTCGGTCACCCGCACGCGCAGGTTCACCTGGATCGGGCGCGACAGCGTGAGCCGGTTCACGATCTTTTCCTTGTCGTGCAGGTACGGCGTGAGCGACTGCATCACGGCGTCCGCGTCGGCCGCGCTCGGCACCTTGCCCGACACCATCAGCGAGCCCGGCGCGCCGGACACCGACAGCTTCAGCTGCGGAAAGCGACTGTCGAGCACGCCCTGCAGCGACGCCGTGTCGACCTGCACGATCACCGTCTTGCGCAGGATCGGGCGATGGTTCGCGCCGAGCGCGATCAGCGTGGTGGTGCCCGCCTTCTTTCCGAACACGAACACGGTGCGCGGGGACGGCACCTGGATGTCCGCGATCGACGGATCGGCGACGAACATCGCGGCCGCGGGTTCGGGCAGCGACAGCAGTTCCCCCTTGCCGGTCGCGATCGACAGCGCCGCGCCCGCGTCCGGCGCGCGTGCGACCTGCGCCAACGCGCTCCCGGACGCGACGATGCAGGCCAGGCCCCCGATAGCGATCCAACGAACCATGCGCACCATGCGTGTTCCCGTCAAATGCCGGCCGCCGGGCGGCCGGCCCGAATCGTCAATCCGTCACTGCGCCGCCATTGCCGGCGGTTGCGCAGTCGCCTCCGCCGCGACGTTGGCGCTGCCCGCTGTCGCGGGCATTGCAGGCATCGCCGGCCACGCCGGCAGCCCGGCCGGCAGCGGCGGCAGGCCCGGCGTGCCGGCGCCGCCGCCACGCGAACCGTCGTCGACCGACGAGCCGCGATAGATCACGACCGCGTTGCTCCGCCACGCCGGCCGCGCGCCCGACTCCGGCCTGGCGGACGGTTCGCGTGCGGCCTCGCGGACCGCGCGCGACACGTCGCCGGCCCACACGGGCTGCGTATCGGGCTCCTGCGCATCGCCGCCTGCCGGCTGCCGCCGGTCACTCGTCGCGAAACTGCGCAGCGCGAGCGACAGCGAGCCGAGGCGGGTCGCCACCAGCACGACCTGCGCGGTGCGCGGCGCGACCTCGAGCGTGACCGTGCGGGCGCGGGCCGTCGCGTCCGGTGCGCTCGCGGGCGCCTTCGCGCGCTGGAATTCGGAGCCGACCGCGAGCACGCGCGCACGCCGCACCACCGTCTCCGCTTCGAACGTGCCGGGCGACGTCGCCGAGCCGCCGATCTGCTGCGTCAGCAACACGTCGACGAAGTCGCCCGGCTGGATCAGCCCCGCGTTGCCGGACACGTCGTCGACCGGCACCGAGATCGCGCGCATGCCGGGCTGCAGCGCGGCCGCGAGAAAATCCGGCGCGCCGGCCGGTATCACGTTCTCGACGCGAATCGGTGCGCCCGCGCCGACGTGGTTGCGCAGCAGCGCGCCCTTCAGGTCCGCGCCCGGCTGCGACTCGACGAATGCGCCGGCCGGCACCTGCGCGCGCGGCATGCGCTTCCACGCCAGATCGTTGTCGCGCAGCAGCAGCCCTTCCGGCAAATCGGCGGCGGCGACCCGCACGCGTGCCTGATCCGTTTCGGCGGGCACCGACGGCGTCGACGCGGCGACGTACAGCTCGCGCAGGATGAACGCACCGATGCCGGCGGCGACGACGAGCACGGCCAGTCTCAGCGGTTTGGGCATGGCGGCGTGCGTCCCCCCGGCTAGGTAAGCGAAACCGTGTATGGAAACGACGCCCAGACGGCCAGCGTGCCGCCGAGCGCGAGCGCAACGCCGTACGGCACGCCGCGCGCGGCGACCGCGCGAACCGGCGCTGCGCGCCACGGCCGCGACGCCAGCAACGCGACGCCGCACAGCGCACCGCCCGCCCCGACGGCCGTCAGCACCGGAAACGCCAGTGCCGGGCCGGCCCACAGGAATACCGCCGCCGCCAGCTTGACGTCGCCTCCGCCGATCCAGCCCGCGTGGCGCATGCCGCCGAACAGCAGCAGCATCGCCGCCCCGGTCGCGACATGGCCGGCCAGCGGCGCGAGCCCGTCGCGCGCGAGCACGGCCGCGACGAAATACAGCGTCGCGAACGCGAGCACCGCGCGATTGGACAGGCGCCGGTCGCGCAGATCCTGCGCGGCGAGCGAGGCCAGCAAGACCGTGGCCACCGACTGCACGAGCGTGAGCATGGAAGAGCCGTCCGTCGACACGCCCCGGCCGGACACGTTCTACCGCTGCGGATCCCGGTGTTCGTCGGTGGCGCGCGGGTTCAGGGGATCAGATCAGGCTCGTCACCTTGTTGATCAGTGTCGTGAACACGCTCGGCAGGCCGCCGCTGGTGCTGCTGAGGATCACGCCGACCGCCGCGAGCGCGACCACGACGATGCCGGCCAGCACGGCGTATTCGAGCGAGCTGACGCCACGTTCGTCACGCAGCAGGGACTTGACGTATTGCAGCATGGCAACCTCCGTGTAACGGGGTCGGTGACCGACCGTTGAACGCAAAGATGCTCCGTTGCTCCGGCGGTTGCGCAGGGCCTTCGCCCGTTGCGATGCATGCGCGCGACCCTGGCACGAGGTCGCCCGCATCCCCCGGAATCCTCTCGACGACTGCAACACGCGGCGTGCAACGACATCTTCGATCGTTGCGTGCCTGCATCCGTTGTGCGGTCTTCCCGCACGATGCAACCGCGCTGATTCGTCTAGGGTATAGACAATTTTTCAGGCGAATTCAAATTATTTGGCGTCGGATGCATTTATGGATTTCATCGTGCAACGATGAAATCCATACCATCCATTTACGGTCATTTTTTCTCGCATGACAGCGAATGGTTTGCCGATCGGAACGCAGATGCCGACTGTTGCAGCGCGTGAATTTCCGCCCCGGTTTCCATTCGATTAATCGGCATGCCGGGCCGCACCGCATGCGCGCGTCTTGCCACGCCCGGCTTGCCGTTCCGGCATGCATGACGGACTCGCATCGCATCTCACCGACTACCCGCCCCCGTTTTTCCGCCCGGATTCGGCAAGCGATCGCCGCGCGAATCCACCCACGTGTTCAATGCGATTTTCCAATCGGCAATTTCATGATGCCGCTTCCGGCTTCAATCGACTTGATTGGAATCCTGATTGAATGTCAGATGCATGTGAATGCCGTTCTCATCCGGATGGAATGAATCGCCCGGCGCACCAACCCGGAAAACGGCGATAAGCATAGTTCAAATCGTTTCTTGTCCGGCCCCGGGCCGTCATCGAGAATGCGCCGACGGGCTGAGGCCCGGTGTCGCTCCCCCCAACGTTCCGGACCCATCGATTCATGCTTCCACTGCGCCTGCTTCGCTCGCTGCTGATCGCGTCCCTCATTGCGTTGCCGGCCGCCGCCGCGCACGCCGACAAGCCCGCCACCATCCGCATCGGTGTCGCCCAGCAAGGCGCCGGCGATCCGCCGACGTTCGGCGGCTCGAGTGCGGCCACCGCGCAGTTGCAGCAGCTGGTCGAAAAGGAGTTCGCGGCCGACGGCATCAAGGTCGAATGGCTGTTCTTCAAGGGCGCGGGGCCGGCCGTCAACGAGGCGATCGCCAACAAGGCGCTCGACTTCGCGTACCAGGGCGACCTGCCCGCCGTGCTCGCGCGGGCGAACGGGATCAAGACGCGCCTGCTGCTCGCCGCGAGCGTGCGCTCGGGCGTCAAGATCGCGGTGCCGCCCGACTCCCCCATCCGCTCGATCAAGGACCTGAAGGATCGCCGCGTGTCGATCTTCCGCGGCACGAACCTGCAGCTCGTGGCCGACAACGCGCTCGCGAAGAACGGCCTCGGCGAACGCGACCTGCGCGTGATCAATCTCGACGCCGCGAGCTCGCTCGCCGCGCTCGCGTCGAAGGGCATCGATGCGTCGGTGGGCGATTACCAGCTGTACAAGCTGCGCGACGCGGGGCTCGCGAAGATCATCTACGAATCGCAGAACGACGGCCCGCAACTCACGCGGCAGACCCACCTGCTCGTGCTCGACGAGTTCGAGCGCGCGCATCCGGACATCGTGCAGCGCGTCGTTACCGCTGTCGTGAAGGGCGCGCAATGGTCGTCCGACGAAGCGAACCGCGACGCGCTGTTCAAGCTGTGGGCGAAAAGCGGCGTGCCGGTGTCGTCGTGGCAGGCCGACTATGCGAACCAGCGCCTGAAGGACCGCCTGTCGCCGCTGATCGATCCGTTCTTCGTCGCACGCTACAAGTCCGTCGCGCAGGATGCGCTGGCGCTGAAGCTGATCCGCCAGCCGGTCGACGTCGATGGCTGGTTCGAGCCGAAGTATCTCGACAATGCGCTGCGCACGCTGAAGCTCGAAAGCTACTGGCCACGCTACGACGCGGCCGGCAAGCCGCTTTCCTGACCCGGACCCGCCACGATGAGCGACACCGCGTTTTCCATTCCGTCATCCGGGCGCCACGCGCTCGCCGCGCCGCCGCACCGTGCGGCGGCCGTGAAGCGGTGGTCGTGGCGGCTCGCGCCGTGGCTGCTGCCTGCACTGCTGTTCGCGCTGTGGAGCATCGGCAGCGCGCGCGGCTGGATCGCGCCGCAGATCCTGCCGCCGCCCGAACGCGTGTTCGACGCACTCAAGGATCTCGCGACGAGCGGCGACCTCGTGCGCCACACGCTGATCAGCCTGCAGCGCGTGCTGGTCGGCTTCGCCGCCGGCACGCTGCTCGGCTTCGCGACCGGCGTCGCGCTCGGCCTGTCGCGCACGCTGGAAGCCTACGTGCTGCCGAGCTTCAATGCGCTCGTGCAGATTCCGGTGCTCGGCTGGCTGCCGTTCCTGCTGCTGCTCGTCGGTGTCGGCGAACCGCTCAAGTACCTGCTGATCGCGCATGCGGCGCTCGTCCCCGTCACGCTGAGCACGTTGCAAGGGTTTCGCCAGACGCCGCCCGCGCTCGACGAAGTCGCCAGCGTATTCGGCTACACGCGGCGGCAACGCATCGTGCACGTGGTGCTGCCCGCCGCGATCCCGACGCTCGCGACCGGCGTGCGGCTCGCGTTCACGAAGTCGTGGCTCGCGCTCGTCGTCGTCGAGCTCGTCGCGTCGTCCGAAGGGCTCGGCTACCTGATCGTGTACGGCCGCCAGCTGTTCCAGCTCGACCTCGTGATGGCGGCCGTGATCGTCGTCGGCGCGGTCGGCCTGCTGATCAACCGGCTGCTCGATGCACTCGAAGCGCGCTTGCGCCGCGGCGTGCCGTCCGCGTTCCGCGGCTGAAGCGCCGCCCCTGCCCGCGCAATCGAAGGAGTCCCACCGTTGACGTATCCTGCTGCCGCGCCTGACACCAACCCGCCCGCCACCGCGACCGCCCGTCGCCTGCGCGCCCCCGACTGGCGCGGATTCGTGCTGCCGCTCGTCGCGTTCGCGCTGTGGTGGGCAATCGCTTCCGCGCACCTCGTGAGCAGCGGGCTGCACGTCGGCCCCGCCGACGTGCTGCGCACCGCATCGGCGCAAGCCACGAGCGGCGCACTCGGCCGCGCGCTGTCCGCGTCGCTCGCGCGTGAAGCATGCGGCTTCGTGCTCGGCGCGACGGGCGGGCTGCTGCTCGGCGCCGTGCTCGGGCTGTCGCGCGTCGCCGCACGCATGGTCGGCCCGAGCTTCGACACGTTCAAGCAGGTCTCGCTGTTCGCGTGGATTCCGCTGATTTCCGTGTGGTTCGGCCTCGGCGACGTCGCCAAGGTCGTGTTCCTGTCGCTCGCCGCGCTGCTGCCCGTCGCCGCGCACACCTGCGACGGCATTCACGCGGTGCCGCGCGCGTATGTCGACGTCGCCCGTGCGCTGCGCTACTCGCGGCTCCAGCTCGTGCGCTACGTGATCCTGCCGGCCGCGCTGCCATCGATCTTCACCGGGCTGTATCTCGGCCTGATCTATTCGTGGCTCGCGACGCTCGGCGCCGAATACCTGCTGGTCGCCGGCAGCGGGATCGGCAATACGCTGATCGACGGCAGCGAACAGTTCCGGATGGATCTCGTGCTGTTCGGGATCATCGTCGTCGGCGTGACCGGCTGGGCGCTGAACGCGATCGCGCGTGCGATCGAACGCAAGGTGCTGGCCCGGCGCGGCGACCTGACGCGCTGATCGCCGTTTCCTTTCTCGTCACCCTCTTCCTCGCACCGCCATGACGACCCTCGCCTCCGATTCGCTCGACATCCTCCACGTGAGCAAGCACTACGCGCAACGCGGCGCCGCGCTCGCCGTACTCGACGACGTGTCGCTGCACGTGCGCGCCGGTGAATTCGTCACGATCGTCGGCTCGAGCGGTTGCGGCAAGTCGACGCTGCTGCGCCTGATCGCCGGGCTCGATACCGATTACGCGGGCGAGATCCGGGCCGGCGCCGAACGCGTGCGCGACACGTCGCTGCAGCGCGGGATCGTGTTCCAGGATCACCGGCTGTTCCCGTGGCTGACCGTCGCGCAGAACATCGAAGCCGCGCTGCGCAACGCGCCGCTCGACGCGGCCGCGAAGCGGCGCGCGGTTGCCGATCACGTCGCGCTCGTCGGGCTGAACGGCTTCGAGCACGCGTATCCGAACCAGCTGTCGGGCGGGATGGCGCAGCGCGTCGCGATCGCGCGCGGCCTCGTGAACCGCCCGCGCGTGCTGCTGCTCGACGAACCGTTCGGCGCGCTCGACGCGCAGACACGCGCGCGGATGCAGAACGAGCTGCTGCGCATCTGGGAACAGGAGCGCATCACGATGATCCTCGTCACGCACGACGTCGACGAAGCCGTGTATCTCGGCGACCGCGTCGTGACGATGGCGCCGCGCCCGGGCCGCATCGAACGCATCGTCGATGTCGCGTTGCCGCGCCCGCGCCGGCGTGATTCGCCGGAATTCGCGCGATTGCGCGACACCGTGCTCGCCGATTTCGACGACCACGAACCGCCGGGCGACGATCGCCCGGGCGGTAAGCGCATCGACACGCCGCGCCCGCACCGGATCGGCGAATGGCGGCTTGCGTGGTAGCACGCATGCCGCACCGCATTGCTCAGCATGACGACGCATATCGATCATCGCTGCGCACACGCTAAGGTTGTGACGATTCATCGGTTCCGATTGCGCGCGGTCCCTGCTTGAATGGAGACTCGACCGACCCGACTCCAGGAGACTCCCGATGTCCGAAGTCCAGCACGCCGCTCACCCGTCTTCGCATGCTTCGCACGCCGCGCCGCGCACGGCCGCCACGCCGCTCCAGCTTCGCCAGGTCGCCGGCCGGATCGGCGCCGAGATCGCCGGCGTGCGCCTGTCGGGCACGCTCGACGACGCGACGTTCGATGCGATCCAGGCCGCGCTGCTGCGCCACAAGGTGCTGTTCTTCCGTGGCCAGCAGCATCTCGACGACACCGCGCAGGAAGCGTTCGCACGCCGCTTCGGCAAAACCGTCGCGCACCCGACCGTGCCGTCCGTCGACGGCAGCGCAGCCCTGCTCGAACTCGATTCCGCGCACGGCGCGCGCGCCAATTCGTGGCACACCGACGTGACCTTCGTCGATGCGTACCCGAAGATCTCGATCCTGCGTGCTGTCGTGATTCCGCCGTTCGGCGGCGACACCGTGTGGGCCAACACGGCCGCCGCGTACACGAACCTGCCCGACCCGCTGCGCGCGCTCGCCGACACGCTGTGGGCGCTGCATACCAACGCGTACGACTACGCGTCGACGCACGTGCATGCCGACGATACGCAACTGAAGCGCTACCGCGAAGTGTTCACGTCGACCGTCTACGAAACCGAGCACCCGGTCGTGCGCGTCCATCCGGAAACCGGCGAACGCACGCTCGTGCTCGGGCATTTCGTGCAGCGGCTCAAGGGGCTGTCGGCGCAGGATTCCGCGCACCTGCTGCAGGTGTTCCATGAACACGTGACGCGTCTCGAGAACACCGTGCGCTGGAACTGGCAGGAAGGCGACGTCGCGATCTGGGACAACCGCGCGACGCAGCACTACGCGATCAACGACTACGGCGATGCGCGCCGCGTCGTGCGCCGCGCGACCGTGCACGGCGACGTGCCGGTCGGCATCGACGGCCGCCAGAGCGTCGTGCTGAAGGGGCCGGGCGCGACGCTGCAGTAACGCCCGCGTCGCGCGGCGGCGGCGCTCCGTGCGCCGCCGCGCCTGCCCCCGCTTTCTGCTACCGGACACCGACCATGCCCTTCCCGCCTCCGGACCGACGCTTGCACGCGCAACGATGTCGGCCCTCCGCCCCCTCCACTTCCGCCAGGAGCGTCGCATGAGCGCCCTACTCGAACCCGCCGCCCAGCCGGTCGACGTGATTCCGCTGTCCGCCCATATCGGCGCGGAAATCCGCGGCGTCGACCTCACGCAACCGTTGACCACGCCGCAAATCTCGGCGATCCGCGCCGCGCTGCTGAAATGGCGCGTCATCTTCTTTCGCGAGCAATTCCTCACGCACGAGCAGCATGTCGCGTTCTCCGCGCAGTTCGGCGAACCGACGGTCGGCCACCCGGTGTTCGGGCACGTCGACGGGCATCCGGCCGTCTACTCGATCGCGAAGCATCGCAAGGCGACGCGCTTCGAAGGCGAACCGGTGCGCCGCCCGTGGACCGGCTGGCACACCGATGTGACGGCCGCCGCGAACCCGCCGTGGGCGTCGATCCTGCGCGGCGTGACGATCCCGCCGTACGGCGGCGACACGCACTGGACGAACCTCGTGCGGGCGTACGAAACACTGTCCGCGCCGCTGCGCGGCTTCGTCGACGGCCTGCGCGGCATTCACCGCTTCACGCCGCCGGCCGGCGCGCGCGCCACCGGTGCGTTCGACGACGCGGTCGAGCGCCGCCCGCTCGTCACCGAGCATCCGCTCGTGCGCGTGCATCCGGAGACCGGTGAACGCGCGCTGTACGTGAGCCCGAGCTTCCTGAAATCGATCGTCGGGCTGACGCCGCGCGAGAGCCAGGCGCTGCTCGAACTGCTGTGGGAGCACGTGACACGGCCGGAATTCACGATCCGCTTCAAGTGGGAACCGCGCAGCATCGCGTTCTGGGACAACCGCGCGACCGCCCACCTCGCGCCGGTCGACATCTTCGATCTCGACTTCGATCGCCAGCTGTATCGCACGACGCTCACCGGCGACGTGCCGGTCGGCCCCGACGGCCGGCCGTCGGTCGCGCTCGAAGGCTCGCCGGTCGAAGCCGCGGCGGCGGTCGCGCTCAACTGAACTGAACCGCTCTGCCGGCAGCCGGCGCGCACTGCATCGCGCCGGCCTTTCCCGGTTCGTGCCCCACCGCGCGGACGACAGCACCGTCCGCGCGGCCCGCCCGTCAATCCAGCCAGACCCCGTCGAAGCGATGCCCGCCGAGCGGCGAGAACGTCAGCCCGTGCACGCGCTTGGACACCGGCAGCGACACGATCGACGTCGCGATCGGCGTGAACGGCACCTGGTCCTTGAACACGACCTGCGCCTGCTCGTACAGCGCCGTGCGCTTTGCGACATCCCCATTGGAACGCGCCGCGTCCACCAGCTTCTCGAAATCCTGGTTGCACCACTTCGCGAGATTGCTGCCGTGCACCGCGTCGCAGCCGAGCAGCGTGCCGAGCCAGTTGTCGGGGTCGCCGTTGTCGCCCGACCAGCCGTACAGGATCGCGTCGTGCTGCCCGTCGTGCTTCGCGCGGCGGTTGTATTCGCCCCATTCGTAGCTGACGATCTTCGCGCGCACGCCGATCTTCGCCCAGTCCTGCTGGATCAGCTGCGCCATCAACTGCGCATTCGGGTTGTACGGGCGCTGCACGGGCATCGCCCACAGCGTCAGGTCGAAGCCGTTCGGGAAGCCGGCCTGCGCGAGCAGCGCCTTCGCGGCCGCCGGGTCGCGCGGCGCATCCTTCAGCCGCGGGTTGTACGACCATTGCGCGGGCGGCATCGGGTTCGTCGCGATCGTCGCGTCGCCGTTGAACACGGTCTTCACGATCGCCGCCTTGTCGATCGCGATGTCGAGCGCGCGCCGCACGTCGACGCGATCGAGCGGCGCATGCTGCGTGTTGTACGCGACGAAGCCGACGTTGAAACCCACCCCCGAGAACAACGTCAGCTTCGGGTCGCGCCGCACCGTGTCGAGATCGGCCGGCCGCGGAAACGCCGATACCTGGCATTCGCCGGCCACCAGCTTCTGCAGGCGCGCGGCCGGATCGGGCGTGATCGCGAACACGAGGCGCGCGAGCTTCACGTCGTCCGGTTTCCAGTAGTCGGGATTCGCGTCGTAGCGGATCAGCGCGTCCTTCTGGTACGTGCGCAGCAGGAACGGCCCCGTGCCCACCGGGAACTGGTTGATGTCGGCCTCGCGATGGCGCGCCGCGAGCTGCGACGCATACTCGGCCGACAGGATCGACGCGAACGCCATCGCGAGATTGCGCACGAACACGACGTCGGGTGTCTTCAGCACGAAGCGCACCGTGTAGTCGTCGACCTTGTCGATGCGCTCGACGTTGCGGTCGAAGCCGAGGTCGCTGAAATACGGGAAGCTGACCGGATAGGCCTTGCGGAACGGATCGTCGGGATCGAGCATCCGGTGGAACGTGAAGACGACGTCGTCGGCCTGGAACGGCCGCGTCGGCTTGAACCACGCGGTGGTCTGGAATTTCACGTCGCGCCGCAGATGGAACGTGATCGTGCGCTGGTCGGGCGACACGTCCCAGCGCGTCGCGAGCGCCGGCTCGAGATCGAGCGTGCCGCGCTTGAACTGCACGAGCCCGTTGTAGACCGGGTACGTGCTCGCATCGAAATCGGTGCTCGTCGTATGCTGGCCCGGATCGAAGCCCGCCGGGCTGCCTTCGGTGCAATACACGAGCGTCTTGCCGGACGGCGCGGCAAGCGCGTGCGTGGCCGCGCCGGCGAGCAGCAGCGACGCCGCGAGACAACGCAGGGCGATCGCGGCATGGGGGACGCCACGCGCACGACGCGCGGCTGACGAAACGAAAGCTTTCTTCATGGTGACGGATTCAGGAAAGAGCTGTCATGAAAATGACGACGGCCGATCTTCGCGCGCCTCCCGCCGATCGCTTACCAATTAATTTCGCGTTGCTTATCGTCGTGGCTGCATCCCGCTGCCCGTGCATGAAAACGTCCACGCGAGCGCCGGGCGGCCGTCTCGCGCCGCCGTCTTCCGGCCCCCTGCAGACTCGCCCGAAATGGCGCATCGTATCGGCTGGCCAACGCCGGCACGGGCGCGCCGGGATTCGCCCGGCGCCGCCGCGCCGCCGATTCCAGGAGGACACACGATGCCTGTCAGCTCCGAAACGTCTGCTCGCCCGGTGAAGACGCCGGGCCCCGATCACCCGATCATGGTCGAACTGCACCCGCGGCGCGTCGTGGTCAAGGCGGCCGGCAGGGTCGTCGCGGATACGCGCCGCGCGCTGGCGCTGCGTGAAGCCGCCTACCCGGCGGTGTTCTATATCCCGCGCGAGGACGCCGACCTGACGCTGCTGCAACGCACCAACCACGCGACGTACTGTCCGTACAAGGGCGACGCCGCCTATTACTCGATCCCGGTCGGCGGCGAGCGCGCCGTGAATGCCGTCTGGACCTACGAGGCGCCCTATCCGGCCGTCGACGCGATCCGCGGGCACCTCGCGTTCTATCCGGATCGCGTCGATTCGATCGAGGAAAGCCCGGCCGGCTCCGATTGAGGGTCGTGACAGCCGTTCATCGAACGCCCGGCGGCTGCGTGTGCATGCGTGCGAACTCGCCGGCACGGCGGGCCGTGCCGGCGGGTTCGCGTGCCGATCACCGGCCCGAACCCGTCCACCTGGTTCGCCGCTGATTTGCATATGCGGATTCGTTGGTTGGCCGCCGGCCTGCGCGGCCGTATCGTCCTGAATCCGGCGCGGGCCGGCCCGTTGCGCGCAGCGCCCGCATCGGGCCCGCCCTGCGCCGGCCGCGCCGTCTTTCGCGCGCGGCCCGTGAACCCGCACGCAGGACGCCTCGATGAACGACACACCGCACGCAGACGTTGAACCGACACCGGCGAACCCGCATCGCCGCCAGTGGCTGCAAGGCGCGGCCGCCGGGCTGGCCGGGCTCGCGCTCGGCCCGCTCGCCGGCCTGCCGGCTCATGCGCAAGACAGCGGCACGCGGCTGCGCGTCGGTTTCCAGAAATACGGCAACTTCGTCGTGCTCAAGGCGCGCGGCACGCTGGAGAAACGGCTCGCGAGCCAGGGCGTCACCGTGCAGTGGCTCGAATTTCCGGCCGGCCCGCAATTGCTCGAGGGCCTGAACGCCGGCGCGATCGACGTCGGCACGGTCGGCGAGACGCCGCCGATCTTCGCGCAGGCGGGCGGCGTCGATTTCGTCTACATCGGCAACGAGCCGCCCGCGCCGCAGGGCGAGGCGATCGTCGTGCTGCCCGATTCGCCGATCCGCAACGTCGCGCAGCTGCGCGGCAAGAAGGTCGCGTTCAACAAGGGTTCGAACGTCCATTACCTGCTCGTGAAGGCGCTCGAACATGCGGGGCTCACGTATGCCGACATCCAGCCGATCTACCTGACGCCCGCCGACGCACGCGCCGCGTTCGTGCAGCGCAACGTCGATGCATGGGTGATCTGGGATCCGTACCTGGCCGCCGCCGAACGGCAGATCGGCGCGCGCGTGATCGCGAACGGCGAAGGGCTCGTGCGCAATACGCAGTACTACCTCGCCGCACGCAAATACGCGGCGGCCCACCCGCAGGTCATACGCGCGCTGCTCGACGAAGTCGACGCGGTCGACCGCTGGGCGCGCGACCATGTGCCCGAAGTCGCCACGCAACTGTCGCCGCTCGTCGGCCTCGATGCGCCGACGCTCGAAGTCGCGCTCAAGCGCGCCGGCTACGGCGTGCAGCCGATCAGCGACGCGACGCTCGCGTATCAGCAGAACATCGCGGATTCATTCAGCGCGCTGAAGCTGATTCCGGGCAAGCTGTCGGTCGCGAGCGCACGCTGACGCGCGGCGCGGTACGCGTGATTCAGCGTGCGGGTGCCGCGCCGATGCGCCGCCATTCGTCGTAGTCGGTGACCAGACCTGCTTCGTCGACCGCGATATCGGCCGCATACGTGCCGCTTTCGTAGCGGTACACGCGCTCCGCCGTACGCGTATAGCGTTGCTCGCCCCGCACGAACGCGACATCCGGAAAGCGCAGCCACGCGGTGTGGATCACCGCCGCTTCGCCGTCGGCCAGCCTGAGCCGCCGGATCGGCAGCGTATTCGTCGACGGGCTGAAGCCGAGATCGAGGTCGGTCGCGCCCGCGAGCGCCGGGACGTCGACGCCGTCGATCGTCCATCGCCCTGCGTCACGGCGGATATCCCACTGCCGCGGCGGCTGCGTGCCGCCCCACTGCGTGATGCTTGCCGAGCGCGTGAGCCAGTCGGCGTCGCATGCGATCGCGTAATCGATGCGAAACGGCGAGCCGTCGACCGCACCCGACACCGATCCCGACAGATCGATTCCCGTGCGCGACTCGACGAGCCGGCACCATTCGGCTGCCTGCCACGTCTGCACGATCTGCCATGCGACGCAGCGCGTGCGCACCGCGTCATCCTGTTGCGTCATGTCGTCGTCTCCCGTCGATCGCACGGATGCCGATTGTCCCCCATCGCACCGGCGAACACACGCGGCTTCGCCAACCGATGGTCAGTATCGGTTCGTCGCGCACCATCGGGCGGCCCTGCTTTGATACCATCCGTCGATCGGCATCAACCGGAACCGGACAAGGGGCGCGACTTCATGGATTTGCTGGCGACGATGCGCATCTACGTGAGGGTCGTCGAGCGCGGCACGATGTCCGGCGCGGCGCGCGATCTCGACATGGGCCAGCCGGCCGTCAGCGAGCGCATCGAGCGGCTCGAGAAGCATCTCGGCACACGGCTGCTGTTGCGCAGTGCCCGCACCCTCACGTGCACCGAAGAAGGCCGGATCTTCTACGAACGCAGCAAGGAACTGCTCGAAGCGGCCGACGACGCGGTCGCATCGGTGTCGAAGACGGAGAACGCACTCGACGGCACGATCCGGCTCGCGGCGCCGCAATGCATCGGCGAGGTCGTGCTGCCGGGTGTGCTGATGCATGTCCGCAGCGCGTATCCGAACCTGCACATCGACCTGGTCCTGAACGACGACATCGTCGATCCGGTCACGGAAGGCGTCGACATCTCGATCCGCGTCGGCCAGCTCGGCGACGGCGGGTTCGTCGCGCATCCGGTCGGCGCGGTCGGCCGCCGGCTCGTTGCCGCGCCGTCGTATCTCGAGCGGCACGGCCCGATCGACACGGCGGCCGATCTCGCGAACCATCCGTTCGTCCGTGTGAAAGGTGTCTTCGCGAGTGAACGACTGCCGCTGCGGCGCGACGGCGACGCGCTCGACTACGCGCGCATCCGCACGATCATGACGACGAGCCACTGGCGCCCGATGTTCGACACGATCGTGGCCGGCGGCGGCATCGGCGTGGTCCAGCAGCCGGCCTGCGCCGACGCGCTCGCGGCCGGCACGCTCGTCGAGCTCCTGCCGCACTACGTGATTCCCGATTTCGCGCTCAACGTGCTCGTGCATGCGCAGCGGCCGCTGCCGCCGCGCGTGCGGGCCGTCGTCGACCTGCTGAAGCAGGACCTCCCGCCGCTGCTGGCCCGCCCTGCCCGATAACGGCGGCGCGCGCCGCCCCCGTCACGCCTGCAGCGACTTCCCCGGCTCCTTCACGTGGGCATCGACTTCCATCTGGTAGAAGCGCGCGCTGACGAAGCCGAACAGCGTCCAGCCCAGGAACACGCACAGGCCGCCGAGCATCAGCGCCTGCTCGCCCGAGCTGAACAGCGCATAGAAGCTGTACGCGGTCGCCACCATCGCGATCACGTTGGTCAGCAGCGCCTTCGCCGGCGGCACCTTCGCGACCTTCTGGATCGTGATCAGCGCAGCCATCGACATCACGTAAGGCACGAGATTCGTGACGACCGCTAGATCGACGATCTTCTGGAACTGGCTGCTCAGCTCCGGGCTGATCGTCATCAGCGCCAGCGCGACCTGCGCGACCAGCAGGATCACCATCCCGACGATCGGCGTGCCGGTGCGCGTCGCACGCGCGAACACCGGCAGGAAGTAGCCGACGTCCGCCGAGCTCTTGAACACCTGCGCGACCGTGAACTGCCAGCCGAGCAGCGAGCCGATGCACGCGATCACCATCAGCGCGGTGACGATCGTGCCGACCGTCGGCGTGAACATCGTCGCGAACGCGATGCCGAACGGCGCATTCGACTTCGCGAGCAGCGCGTTGGGCACGATCCCCGCGATCACGTTGGTCGACACGATGTAGAAGATCGCCGACGCGATCGTGCCGCCGAGCACGGCGATCGGCACGTTGCGCTCCGGGTTCTCCACGGCGTCCGAGTTCGCGCACGCCGATTCGAGCCCGAGGAACGCCCACAGCGTCACCGCGATCGAGCTGCCGACGGCCGGCCCGAACGGCAGGTTGTTAGGATTCCATGCGGCGCCCCAGGTCGCGCCGCTGAACCAGAACCAGCCGATCAGCGACACGACGACGACCGGAATGATCACGCCCCACACCGTCACCGCGCCGATCCGGCCGGTGATGCGCGAGCCGCCGAAGTTCGCGACCGTCGTCAGCACGAGCAGGAAGATCGTCCACAGGCCGGTCTGCAGCGGCGACAGCGTCGCGTCGAACAGCACGGTGCCGTAGCCGACCGCCGTGACGCCGATCGCGACGTTGGCGATCACGAGCGACAGCCCGTACGTGTAGTTCGCCATGTAGTTGCCGGCCTTGCCGAACGCGTATTCCGCGTAGCCGCCCATCCCGCCCGGCTTGCGGCTCAGCATCCCGCAGCGCGCGAACGCATAGGCCAGCGCGAGCGAGCCGCCGGCCGTGACGATCCACGACAGCAGCGAGATCGTGCCGACCTGCGCGAGCTTCGACGGCAGCAGGATGATGCCGGAACCCATCATGTTGACCGCCGTGAGGATGGTCAGCTGCCAGACGTTCATCCGGTTCTTCGGCGCGGCCGCGGCGGCCGCGTCGGACATGCGCGCTGTGTTTTCCATGATGTCGATCCCTCGATGTCAGGCCGTTGCGCAGCCGGTCGCGCGTTCAGGCCGTCAGGCAATACACGCGGTACGTGCCGTCCTCGACTTCCACGCCGTGCGTATCGTGCGCGAAGCCCGGGAAGCGCCGGTCGTACGCTTCGAGCGCCTTCAGGTAACCGAGCACCGGGCCGTCCGCCGGCCCCGCGTTCTCGCCCGGCATCAACAGCGGAATGCCCGGCGGATACGGCACGACGCCGGTGGCGACCGTGCGTCCGGCCAGTTCCTCGAGCGTGACCTGCTCGACGCGGCCCTGCACCAGATGCTCGTACGCGCGCACCGGGCTCATCTCCGGCTTCGGCAGGATCGAGAACGCCTCCGACATCAACCGCGTCGTGCCGAGCTGCTCCATCGCCGCGAACATCGTGTCGGCCAGGTCCTTCAGCCCCATGCCCGCATAGCGCGAGCCATGCGCCTTCGCGAGCGACGGAATCGCCATGTCGAGCGGCAGGTTCGCGTCGTAGTCGCGCTTGAAGTCGCACAGCGCGCTGACGAGCGAGCCCCACTTGCCCTTCGTGATGCCGATCGAGAACAGGAACAGGATCGTGAAGTCGGTGGTTTTCTCGACGACGATCCCGCGCGCATCGAGATACGCGGTCACGACGCTCGCCGGAATGCCGACCGGCATCAGGCCGCCTGCCGGCGCGACGCCCGGCGTGACGATCGACACCTTGATCGGATCGAGCATGCAGTAGCCGTCCTCGATATTGCCGAAGCCGTGCCATTGCGCGCCGGGGCGCAGCACCCAGCACGACGGGTCGCTCGCGAGCAGCTCGGGCGACGCGTCGTGGAACGGCAGCGTGCGGCCGGTGCGCGTCTCGAGCACGGTGTCGGGCTGCCAGCACTCGAAGAACCAGTCGCCCTTCGCGCCGAACTCGCTGTTCATCCGCGCGATCATCTGCCGGAACGCGACGGCCTCCTCGATCGACTCGTGCGTGAGCGCCGCACCGCCGGGGCCGTCCATCATCGCGGCCGCGACGTCGTTCGACGCGATGATCGCGTAGTTCGGCGACGTCGACGCGTGCATCATGAATGTTTCGTTAAACTGGCCATGCGGAATCGGGTTGCGGCCGTCGCGCACGTGGATGTACGACGCCTGCGACAGCGCGGTCAGCAGCTTGTGCGTCGACTGCGTCGCGAACACCGTGGGGCGGTCCGCACGATGGTCGCGCGGGTCGCCGTGCATCGCATGGCGATCGCGGTAGATCGGGTTGAAACGCGCGTAGCCGTACCACGCTTCGTCGAAATGCAGCCGATCGACGCTCGCGCCGAGCAGCTCCTCGACGCGCGCGACGTTGTAGCACAGGCCGTCGTACGTCGAGTTCGTGACGATCGCGTGCTTCGGCTGGCGGTCGGCGAGTCCGGCCGTCAGCGGGTTCGACGTGATCGCCTCGCGGATCGCCGCCTGCGTGAGGCGCTCCGACGCGATCGGCCCGATGATCCCGTAGCGGTTACGGGTCGGCACGAGGTAGGTCGGGATCGCGCCCGACATCGTCATCGCGTGCTCGGCCGACTTGTGGCAGTTGCGGTCGCACAGCGCGATCTGGTCGCGGCTCACGCTCGCCATCAGGATGATGCGGTTCGACGTCGACGAGCCGTTCGTCACGTGATACGTGCGATGCGCGCCGAACACGCGCGCCGCGTAGCGCTCGCTTTCGCCGATCGGGCCCGAGTGGTCGAGCAGCGAGCCGAGCTCGCCGACCGAGATCGACAGGTCGGAACGGAACAGCGCTTCACCGAAGTATTCGAAGAACGCGCGGCCGACCGGCGATTTGAGGAAGCCCGTGCCGCCCGTGTGGCCGGGCGTATGCCATGAGTATTCATAGACGCGCGAGAATTTCGCGAGCGCGCCGAACATCGGCGGCAACACGGTGGCGCGATAGCGTTCGATCGCCGCATGGATGCGCCCGCCGATGAAGTCGGCCGTGTCCTCGAGCAGCCACACGAAATCGTCGACCTGCCCCATCACCCTGGACGGCACCGACGATGCGACGCTGCGGTCGGCCAGCAGGAAGATCGGCACGTTGGCGTTGCGATGCCGGATCGCATCGACCACGGCCTCGGACGGCCCGTGGCCGTCCACGCCGAGATCCCAGTCGAGCAGCACGCACTGGATCGACGGATCGGAACGGATCAGCATGATCGCGTCGTCGGCCGAGGTGGCCGTGAGCACGTCGATATCGCGCTGCACGAGCTCCGCGCTCAGCGTGCGGACCGCACGCCCGGTCGCGGTTTCCTGCGTGATTTCGTCATCGACCAATAACGCGCGCATGCCGAGACGACGAATGCCACCGACGGACGTATTCATGTTGCTGCCCTCGTTGTTCCGATGCTTCGTTGGGTTCAATTCGTCTCACGAGCACGCGGACAGCAGGCCACGGGCAGCGGCATGAGACGCTCGCAAATCCGGTTTGATTCGCCATCCAATTCGGGGCCGACTATGCCATAGATGCCTTTTGATGAAAAGCAGACGAATCGGCGAAACGGTCGAACGTTTTCAAATCGCCTTTCACAATCGGTTCATTTTGATGTGCATTGCAGCACGCCGATTCCCGATTATTGGAGCGGTTTCGCCCACCAATCGGATTGGCGATTCCGGTCGATTGAATTCGCCGGGTTTTGTTGCTACGATCGGCTGCGCCGTGCATTGACCGGCGGCGGCTGCGCCGCGCCGCGCAAGGCTTCTTCGTGCGGCGCGCCATTCGGCATTCAGCATTCGCGGGAGCGTTTCAATCGGCTGCAGCGCGTGTCGGATGACGCGGATTGTGCGCCCGTGCGAATGCGGATCTCGTTTTCCGCACATTGACGGGAGAGTTCGCGTGAGCCTGTTGAAAATCGCAGTCGAGCCGGCGCTGATTGGCGCCTTCCTCACCACGCACGAACAGGTCGACGTATTCCAGACCGATTTCACGAATATCGCGGCCATCGTCGTCGGAATCGATTCGGCGCAACAGGTGCTTGAAACCGTCGAAAGAACCGGATTCGCGATTCCGTTTTTCGTCGCGGTCGAGCCTGACCAGGAAGTGCCGCCGTCGATCCTGCCGAGCGCGAGCGGCGTGATCCAGCTCCGCCACGGCGGACGCCACTACTACGGCCGGCAGATCTCCGCCGCCGCCGACATCTACAGCGAGAACCTGCTGCCGCCGTTCTTCAAGGTGATGCGCGAATACGTGCAGCGCGGCTATGTCGAATTCGACTGCCCCGGCCACCAGGGCGGGCAGTTTTTCTCGAACCACCCGCTCGGCCGGATGTTCTTCGACTTCTTCGGCGAGACGATCTTTCGCGCCGACCTCTGCAACGCCGATGTCCGGCTCGGCGACCTGCTGATCCACGAAGGCCCCGCGCTGGAAGCGCAGCGCAATGCCGCGCGGATCTACAACGCGGACAAGACGTACTTCGTGCTGAACGGCACGTCGACGTCGAACAAGGTCGTCACGAGCGCGCTGCTCGCGCCCGACGATCTCGTGCTGTTCGACCGCAACAATCACAAGTCGGTGCACCTCGGCGCGCTCGTGCTGTCGGGCGCGCGGCCGGTCTACCTCGAAACCGCGCGCAACGCGTGGGGCCTCATCGGCGGCGTCGACAGCGCGGCGCTCGACGAAACGCGCATTCGCGACGCGATCCGCGACGTCGCACCGGAGCGCGCCGGCCTGCCGCGCCCGTTCCGGCTCGCGGTGATCCAGCTCGGCACCTACGACGGCACGATCTACAACGCGCGCGAAATCGTCGACCGGATCGGGCATCTGTGCGACTACATCCTGTTCGATTCGGCGTGGGTCGGCTACGAGCAGTTCATCCCGATGATGCAGGACTGCTCGCCGCTGATGCTCACGCTCGGCCCCGACGATCCCGGCATCTTCGTCACGCAGTCGGTGCACAAGCAGCAGGCCGGTTTCTCGCAGACGTCGCAGATCCACAAGAAGGACAGCCACATCGAAGGCCAGAAGCGCTTCTGCGATCACCGGCGCTTCAACAACGCGTACATGATCCATGCGTCGACGAGCCCGTTCTACCCGATGTTCGCCGCGCTCGACGTCAACGCGCAGATGCATGCGGGCCCGGCCGGCAAGCGCCTGTGGCGCGACTGCGTCGCGCATGGCGTCGACGCGCGCAAGCTGCTGCTGAAGACCTGCCGCCAGATCCGGCCGTTCGTTCCCCAGACTATCGACGGCCGCCCGTGGGCCGACTACCCGACCGAGCAGATCGTCGACAACCTGCGCTTCTTCCGCTTTCATCCGGCCGACACGTGGCACGGCTTCGAAGGCTATGCGGACGACCAGTATTTCGTCGACCCGTGCAAGCTGCTGCTGACGACGCCCGGCATCGATCGCGACACGCATGAATACGCGGCTTTCGGTGCGCCGGCGCCGATCCTGGCGCGCTACCTGCGCGAGCACGGCGTCGTGCCCGAGAAGGCCGACCTGTACACGATCCTGTTCCTGCTCACGCCTTCCGAAAGTTTCGGCAAGCTGCAGCATCTGGTCGCGCATCTCGCGCAGTTCGAACGCCATCTCGACCAGGACACGCCGCTGCGCGAAGCGATTCCATCGCTGTGCGAAGCGTATCCTGAGCTGTACGGCAACATGCGCCTGCGGCAGCTGTGCCAGCGGATGCACGACTTCTATCGCAGCCACGACATGAAGCATCTGCAGAAGCTGATGTTCCGGCGTGCGCAGTTCCCGACGCAGGCGATGCTGCCGCAGGCCGCGAACGCCGAGCTGATCCGCAACAACGTCGAGCTCGTCACGCTCGATCGCATCGAAGGCCGGATCGCGACGGAAGGCGCGCTGCCCTATCCGCCCGGCATCTTCTGCGTGGTGCCCGGCGAACGGTGGGGCGGCCCGGCGCTCGACTACTTCCGTGCGCTCGAAGCCGGGATCAACGCGCTGCCGGGTTTCGAGCCGGAAATCCAGGGCGTCTATCTGCAAACGCGGCCGGACGGCACGAAGCAGGCTTCGGCGTACGTGGTGGCGGCCGGTGCCGACGCGTCTACCGCGTAACGGCGGCCTGGCGGGCATTCTCGGCGTTTCTACCGGGCTGCAGCACGGCATCGGCGCGGGCGCAAGCGTCCACACTTGCGCACCGCCTGACCGTGCGGTACCGTCCTGCTTTCCGGGATAACCGAAGCCTCGCCTCGAAACCCATCCGTCGATTCGTTCCGATGCGGCCCGCCCCCTGCCCGGCGCTGCCGCGTCGCGCGTACAGGAGGGGTTCCGTTGGACGTTCGCATCTATCTGCTGGCCGCCGCCGTGTTCCTGGCCGGTGTCGCCGAAAACATCTGCGTCGGCATCCTGCCGGCGATCGCCGCCGGCCTGCACGTGTCGATCGCCGCCGCCGGCCAGCTCACCACGATCTTCTCCGCCGTCTTCGCGCTGGCCGCGCTCGTCGCGGCGGCCTGCGTCGCGCGTATCGAGCGGCGCACCGCACTGCTCGCGTCGCTCGGCGTGTTCGCGGCCGCGAACCTGGGCGCCGCGACCAGCCCCGGCTATGCGAGCCTGTTTGCCGCACGCGTGCTGATGGCCGCGAGCTGCGCGACGCTGATTCTCGTCGCGACGCGATTCGCAGCCGAGCTCGCGCCGGCGTCGCAACGCGGCCGCGCGATCGGCATCGTGTTCATGGGCATCAGCGCATCGCTCGTGCTCGGCGTGCCGATCGGGATGCGGATCGCCGACTGGGCCGGCTGGCGCGCGGTGTTCGTGTCGATCGCCGTGCCTGCGCTGCCGCTCGCGATCTGGCTTGGCCGGCGATTGCCGCGCATGGCGCCGCCCGCTGTCATCGCTGCCGCGGATGCAGCAGGCACGCCGTCATATCGCGCGGTGCTCGCGCGCCCGCGGCTGATGGCCGCGCAGCTCGTCTCCATCGCGATGATCGGCGGACATTTCACGCTGTTCGCGTATCTCACGCCGTATCTGCAGGCCGTGCTGTCACCCGGCGCGGCCGCGCTCGAAGGGTTGTACGTCGCGTTCGGGATCGCCGGCGTGACCGGCGCATGGCTGGGCGGACTCTTCTCGGACCGGCTCGGCGCGTCGCGCGCGCTGTGGGCATGCCCGGCCGTGTTTCTCGTCGCGATGGCCGTGCTGCCGGCGGCCGGTATATCGCCGCTCGCGTTCGTACCCGCGATGATGCTGTGGGGCGGCATCAGCTGGTCGATCTCGCCGATCGTGCAGAACTTCCTGATCCACACCGTGCCGTCACTGGCCGATGCAAGCGTCGGCATCAACGTGTCGGCCATGCATGCGGGTGTCGCACTCGGCTCGGCGCTCGGCGGCGTGCTCGTCGAACGCGACGCGCTGCGCGTCACGCCGTGGGCCGGATGCGGGCTCGTGGCCGTGGCGCTCGCATGCGCATGCATCGCGGCATGGCCCGCGCGGCAGGCCGCGAGCGCACCGTGAATGCATGACGGGCGGCGCGACGCGCCTGCCGCCTCACCACGCCTGCCGGTAGATCTCCAGCGCGTCGGCCTCCGTCACCTCGCGCGGATTGTTCACGAGCAGGCGCGTCTGCAGCATCGCATCCGATGCCATCCTCGGCAGGTCGCCTTCCCCGATGCCGACCTCGCGCAGCGTGCGCGGAATGCCCGTCGCGACGATCAGCCGGTCGATCTCGGCGATCAGCGCGTGCGTGCGCGCTTCGTCGCTGCCCGTCGCCGACGGCGCGACGATCGCCGCGAGTTCCGCATACAGCGGCGCGGCGGCCGGCGCGTTGAAACGCAGCACGTGCGGCAGCACGAGCGCATTCGACAGCCCGTGCGGCACATGGAAGATCCCGCCGACCGGATAGGCCAGCGCGTGCACGGCCGCGACCGGTGCATTCGCGAACGCCTGCCCCGCGAACATCGCGCCGACCAGCATCGCCTCGCGCGCGTGACGGTTCCGGCCGTCGTCGCATGCCGTGAGCAGGTTGCGCGACAGCAGCGTCAGCGCGTGCACGGCCAGCATGTCGGATATGGGGTTCTTCAGCCGCGCGGACGTGTAGGCCTCGATCGCATGCACCATCGCGTCGATGCCCGTCGCGGCCGTGGCCGCACGCGGCAGGCCGAGCGTCAGTTCGGCGTCGAGGATCGCGACGTCCGCGAACAGGTGCGGCGACACGACGCCCATCTTGCGCGCCTCGCCGACCGTGACGATCGACACGGCTGTCACTTCGGAGCCAGTGCCGGCCGTCGTCGGCATCTGCACGAGCGGCAGCCGCGCGCTCGTGACCTTGTCGACGCCGTACATGTCGGCCAGCGCCTGCTGCCCCGGCGCGAGCACCGCGATCAGCTTCGCGACGTCCATCGACGATCCGCCGCCCAGGCCGAGCACGATCTCGGCATCGGCCGCGACGGCCCTCTCGGTCGCCTCCAGCACCACGTGTTCGGGCGGATCGGCGATCACGTCGTCGATCACGGTGACCTGCCAGCCGTGCGCGGCGAGGCTCTCCAGCGCGGGCGCGAGTACGCCGCTGCGATGCAGGAACGCGTCGGTGACGACACAGAGCCGCACGAGCGCCGGAAAGCGTTCGCGCAACCATGCACCGAGCTGGCGCGCGGCGCCGAATTCGACGACCTGCGTCGGAACGGTACGGAATTGAAACGGGTTCATCGGGCGCCTCCCGGTGGCGTCGCCGTGCCGGTGCCCGGCTGCACCATGTAGCTGGACACTTCGCGGCGATCGAGCAACGGAATGATCGCGCCGAACCCGATCCGCTGGAAATGCGGCGTTTCCCGATGCACGTCGAGGCCGTCCGCGTCGCGGTAGCGTTCGAGGATCACGATGTGGTCGGGGTCCTCCGGCGACCGGAAATACGCGTAGTCGAGATTCTTCGGCTCGGCGCGCGTCAGGGGCGCGAGCTCCGCGAGCAATGCGACCACGCGGTCGCCGTTGCCGGGCTTGGCGTGGAAATGCGCGATGACCTGCAGGTAAGGTTCGTTCATGTTGCGCTCCGGGTTCGAGGGGGGCCGTCACGACGACGGGTCAAAATTCCACCATGCGCTGTCGCTCGTCGACACCGCGACTGCACCGTGCCGCCTTGCGCTGCGCACGTCTTCCGCGTTGCCGACGAAGCCCGACGCGACGATCGGCGGCAACGCCTGCCGGTCGGCCTCGCTCAGGTGCGCGAGCATCGGCGCCGGCATCAGCTGCACGAGGTTCGGATCGCTCTGCTCGATCGCCTTTACACTGCGCGGCCAGGTCGAGCGGTCGGTCACGAATACCTTCTGCATCGTGATCAGCCCTGCGCGGTTCGCACGCTGGATCGTCGCGACGCGCGTGGAGACGAGGCTCGCGACGCCGATATCGGCCAGATATTCGACGCCGCCCTTGTCTTGCGACAGCCCGTCGCAACTGTCGATGTTGACGATCACGAACTTGCCGGCCCGGGCGAGCGCCACGACCACCGCCTGCAGCCGGCGCAGATCGACGTTCGCGACGATGCCGACCTCGGCCGCACTGTCGATGAAGCTGTCCGCCTGCTCGACGCCGTACAGCGTGGCGATGACGGGATGACGGGCGAGGCGCGCGCCCAGCGACTTGTCCATGGCGTTTACCGGTCGACTCGCGGGCCGGTCTCGTCGCCGAGGCCGAGCTTGCCGGGGTTGAGAATATGTTTCGGATCGAGCGCGCGCTTCACCGTCTGCAGCACCGGGAATGCCGAGCCCAGCGAATCGCGCAGGTACGGCGAACGCAGCAGCCCGACGCCGTGGTGATGACTCAACGTCGCATTGTATTGGATCAGCACCGCGTTCGCCGCGTCCCACGCCGCGCGGTACCACGCGGCCCGCTCGGCCACCGCGACATCGCCGCGCAACGAGAAATACAGGCACGCGCCGTCCGCGTAGGCATGCGACTGATGCGCGGATCCGGCCAGCGTTCCGGGCACGGCCTGCAGCGCGGCCACCACGTCGCGATAGATCGCCGCGAGGTCGCGCCAGCGGCCGCACATCTCCAGCGTGTCGGCGACGAAGCCCGGGCTGCGCTTGAAGCCTTCCGCGCTCTTGCCGGTCAGGTAGCGCGTGTCGAGCCACTTCTCGAAGATCGCGTCGCCGTCGAGCCTGCGTCCGCTTTCCTCGCAGGTGCGCGCGCTGACCGCCATCACCGCGTCGACGATCTCCTGCGTGCCTTCGTCGGCGATCAACAGCGCGTTCGTATCGGGCAGGCCGAACTGCACGCCGCTTTCCAGTTCGTCGTAGAGCCGCAGTGCGGCCGGGTTCGCGCCGCGCTGCAGGATCTCGCGGCACGCGTCGAGGCCGGCCGCGAACGTGTCGAAGCCGTACGCGATCGCGCGGCCGTAGTCGGGCAGCCGATGCAGCTTCAGGCGCGCGCGCACGATGATGCCGAGCGTGCCTTCGCTGCCGATGAACAGTTGCTGCAGATCCGGGCCGACCGCCGCGCGTGAATGGCCGCCGAGCGTGACCAGGCTGCCGTCCGCGAGTACCACGTCCATCCCGAACACCATGTCCTCGATCTTGCCGTAGCGCGTCGACAGCTGCCCCGCACCGCGGCACGCGATCCAGCCGCCCACCGTGCTGATCCCGAACGACGACGGCCAGTGCCCCATCGTCAGCCCGTGTTCGCGCTGAAGCGTTTCCTCGAACACGTCGCCGAACATCCCCGCCTCGACGTCGACGATCTGGCTCTCGGTGTCGACGCCGATCAGCCGGTTCAGCCCGCACACATCGAGCACGATGCCGCCGCGCACCGGCAGCGCCGCGCCCGTCACGTTGCTGCGGCCGGCCGACGCCGTCACCGGAATCGTCGCCGCGTGCGCAATGCGCATCACGGCCTGCACCTGCTCGACCGTCGACACGCGCACGACGACCGCGTGCGGCGTCGCCGGCCGGCCACCCGTCTCGGCGACCATCGACGCGGCCCACCAGTCGCGCGTCCACGCGATGACGTCGGCCGGCTGCGCCAGCACCTCGTCGGCCACCGCCCGCAGCGCATCGACCTGCTGCGGCGACACCGTGACCGGGGCGCGCTGCATGCCGGCCTCGACCGGCGCGCTGCCTGCCGCCGGCAGGTTCAGCGAGTATGGCGGCGGCGTGTGCGCGCCGACGACGTAGTTGCCGCGGTTGTAGCCGCGCTTGATGGCTTCCTTGCTGATCATCCGTTATCTCCCATGAGGATGGATTTTTCGAGGGCGACGGCGGCGACGTAGTCGCGCACCTGGCTGGCGACGGCCGCATCGGACAGGCCGAGCTCCGCCTTGAGGATTGCTCCGACGCGCGGTGCGGCGCGCGCTGACGCATCGCGCGCCATCAGCCGCGCGCGGGTGCGCCGCGACAGCACGTCATCGACGCTGCGCGCGAATTCGTGACGCACCGCGTAGAGCACTTCCGCTTCGCTGTAAGGCAACCCTTCGACGATCGGCGCGAGCAGCGACGGCGCCGCATCGGCGAGGTCGCCGACGAAGCGCGCCTCGGTGCCGTAGCGTTCGCCGAGATGCGCGGCGAGCCCGCCCGAGGCGACGATCGCCTGCGGGTCATAGCCGGCCGCGCCGAGCAGGTATGCCGATTTCGTGCGGCAGCGCGTGCGGCGGCCGAGCAGCTTGCCGACCGTATCGATCGTCTGCTCGGCCATGTGCCGCGACGTCGTCAGCTTGCCGCCGACGATCGTCACGAGCCCGTCGGGCGCGACGTGGATCTCGTGATTGCGCTTCATCTCGATCGTCTTGCCGCCGGGCGGCCCGACGAGCGGCCGGCAGCCGGCGATGCTGCCCACCACGTCGTCCGCATTCAGGTCGACTTTCAACGCGGAACGCGCGCCTTCGAGCAGGAAATCGAGTTCCTGCCGCGTGCAATGCACGTCGTCGAGATCGCCGTCGTAGTCTTCGTCGGTCGTGCCGAGATACGACACGTTGCCCCAGCGCGTGATCGTCGCGCGGCGGTTGCGGCCCGGCACGGGGATCGTCACCGTGCAGTCGTTGCGGATCTTCAGCCACGGGATCGCGACGTGCACGCCCTTCGCGGGCCGCACCTGCAACGCGGCCGTGTCGCCCTTGCGCGCGCCGGTCCAGTCGCGCAGCCAGACGCCCGTCGCCATCACGACCACGCGCGCACGCACGCGCCGCTCGCGGCCGTCGGCATGCACGATCGCGCCGTCGACCTTGCCGTGGCCATCGCGCGTCAGCTCGACCACGCGTGCATGGTTCGCCACGGCCGCACCGTGAAACGCGGCCGTGCGCACGAGGTTCAGCGTCAGGCGCGCATCGTCGACGCGCGCATCGAAGTACAGGAAGCCGCCGGTCAGGTACGTTTCGTTGAAGGTCGGGCAATGCGACAGGACCTCGGCCTTCGTCAGCTTCTGGTGCAGGATGCCCTCGCGCCAGCCGCCGGCGATGTCGTAGGTCCACAGCAGGCTTTCGAAGGCTTTCGCGAGACGCGCGTCGAACACGCCTTCGCGCTCCATCACCGGGAACAGGAACGGCAGCCGCTGCACGAGATGGCGGGCGTTGCGCCGCAGCCGCTGCCGCTCGAGCAGCGAATGACGCACGAGCCCGAGATTGCCCTGTTCGATGTAGCGCAGCCCGCCGTGCACCATCTTCGACGATTTCGACGACGTGCCCGATGCGAAATCGCTCTTCTCGACGAGCGCGACGCGCAGCCCGCGCAGGCTCGCGTCGAACGCCGCATACGCGCCCGTCACGCCGCCCCCGACGATCAGCACGTCGAACGTGTCCGTCTCGAGTCGCGCCAGGTGGTCGTCGCGGTTCACGCGCAGCGGCTCGGTGCCCGTCATGCCGGCCCGGTCCGTCTGGGGTTTTCTGGATGGCAAAAACATCATGCTGGTCGTTCTCCGTGCTCACGCATGAGCGAAATCGGCCGCATGCGCGAGCTCGGATGCGATCCGCGCATGCCAGGCCGCGCGCCGGCGCTGCCGGCTGTCCGCGTCGATCGAGGGTTCGAAAACGGCGTCGGTGACGAGCGTCGCGCGGGCCGCGTCGAGCGAATCCCACAGCAGCCCCGACGCACCCGCGAGAAACGCCGCGCCGCGCAGGCTCGCGCGATCGCCTTCGCGCATCCGCCGCACGGGTACACCGCTCACGTCGGCCTGGATCTGCAGCAGCGTGTCGCTGCCCGCGAGGCCGCCGCCGACGATCAGCTCCGAGACGTCGGCCCGCGCGACGGCCTGGTTGGCCTCCATGCACGACGCGACCGAATGCGCGATGCCTTCGAGCACTGCGTACGCCACCTCGGCCTGCGTCGTCGCGATCGAGATGCCCGACAGCAGTGCACGCGCGTTCGGCTCCATCCGCGGCACGCGCAGGCCGGTGAGCGCCGGCACGAACGTCACGCCGCGCGCCGATTGCACCGTGCCGGCCAGCGCGCTGATCTGCGCGGGATCGTCGAACCAGCGCAGTTTTTCGCAGACCCAGCGCAACGCCGAGCCGGTCGTCGCGACGAAGGTTTCGAGCGAGTAATGCGACACGCCGCCATGCCGCCGCGCCGTCATCGCCAGCGTGCCGTCGTGCGCGTGACCGGGTTGCGCGTGCGATCCGGCGTCCGGGCGCGCCGTGCCGGTCAGCAAGTCGACGAAGCTGCCGGTGCCGTGCACGCACATCGCCTGGCCGCGCTCGACGCAGCCGAGACCGACGGCGCCCGCGAACTGGTCGCCCGCACACGCGAGGATCGGCACGTCGATACCGAGCAGGTCTTCGCGCGTACGGCCGAACGCGTCGGCATCCTCGCGCAGCGCGGGCAACAACGCGTACGGAAAGCCCAGCGCGTCGAGCCACGATTCGAAATAGCGATGCTCGCCGAGCAGGTACGCGCTGGCGGAGGTGGCGTTGGTCGGTGTCGTCACGCACTCGCGCGCATCCGACAGGTGCCACAGCAGCCACGTATCGATCGTGCCGAACGCGAGACAGCCGGCGCGATGCGCATCGGCAACGGCCTGCGACGTACGCATCTGGTGCACGGCCCACAGATACGGCGAACGCACGCCTGCCGGCCGGCCGACCTGCGGCACGAGCACGCGATCCCAGTCGGCCGCGAGACGGTCGAGCTCGGCGGCATGACGCGTGTCCTGCCAGACCATCGCGGGCACGAGCGCGCGGCCGGTCCGCGTATCCCACAGCACGGCCGTCGCGCGCTGCGTCGCGAGCGCCAGCGCGACGACGCGTACGCCCAGTCGCTGCGCTTGCGCGAGCGTGGCGCGGCAGACCGTGAGCGTCTTGTCGAGGATGGCATTCGCATCCTGTTCGACGACGCCCGGCCGCGGGCTGTCGACCGACAGCGGCAGGTATTCAAGGCACGACACGTGCCCACTCGCGTCGACAAGCGCGGCACGTGTGCCGGACGTGCCTTCGTCGATGGCGAGAATGACGTTTCGGGAATCGGTCATCGCGGCGTTTTCTCGATGGCGGGGTTCAGGTAGGCCGACGTGACGCGTGCATCGTCGCCGAAGTGCGGCGCGTCGGGTTCGTTGTCGGGATTGATCGTCGTGCGCGTCGGATCCCAGCGGATCGCAAAGCAGATCGCACTCGCGACGCACGGCACGATCGCCAGAATCAGGAACGTGTGTTCGAGGCCGTAGCGCGCACGAAACAGCGGGAAGACCAGCAGGCCGAGCGCCGCGCCGATCGAGCCGAGCGCGCCGACGATGCCGTTCGCACCCGCGCGCAGCTCGCCGCGAAACGACAGCGACGACAGGCTCTTGCCGTTCGCGCCGGGGCCGGCCGAGTGGAACAGGATGAACAGCGACGGCACGACCACCGACAGCCACAGCGGCATGCGCGCATGGAACAGCCCGAGCACGACCAGCATCGCGCACACCGCCGCGAAGCCGATCGCGGACGCGCGGCGCAGGCCGACCCGGCGGCCGACCGTCGACGACGAAAAGCCGCCGACGATCCCGAACAGGTTGAACACGAGCGCGCCGAGCGTCGCGTAGACGAAGTCCTTGCCGAACAGCGCGGCACTGATCAGCGGCAAATACCAGCCGATCGCGAAATACTCGATCGATTGACCGATCTGGACGGTCGCGGCCAGGATCGTGCGTGGCAGGTAGACACCGCGAAAGATCAGCAGCACGTTCGCGAAGCCGCGCGTCGCCGGATTGACGATCGGCGTGCGTTCATGCGCGGGCGCGGCAACGAATGCCTGCCCGTAGATGCGCGTCATCGCGCGGGCCGCGTCGTCGAGACGCTCCTTGCGCGCGAGCCAGATCGGGCTTTCGACGAGGAATGCGCATTGCAGCGCGAGGATCGCGGCGCCGAACACCGCGGTGGCCGCCACCGAGTAACGCCAGATCGAATCGCCGACCTGCCATGCGTGAAACAGCAGCGCGAGCAGCAGGTTCAGGCAGACGGCCGTGTACCACATGCCCTGCCACGTATTGAGCCGGCTCTTCAGGCGGCCCGGCGTGAATTCCGCGAGCATCGCCATCGCGATCGCGAAATCGATCCCGTACGCCATCCCGACGAAGAAGCGGCCAGCGAGAATCGTGTTGAAATCCGGTGCGAATACCACCAGCAGCGCACCGATCACCGACAGCAGCTTCGCGGCGATCAGTGGCCGCACGCGCCCCCACCGGTCGGCCATCCAGCCGCCGATCGGGTTGAACGCGATCGCGACCCACGACGCAAACGACGTCATCCACGCGACCTGCGCGGCCGACAGATGCAATTCGTGCGTCATCGGCCCGAGGCCGGCGCTCAATGCCGAGTTGGAAAATGCGTCGAGAAACAGCCCGCCGAGCGACAGCCACCAGACGAGTCCCGCCCTGCCCGCGATACCGGGGCGCGTGTCGAGAAAGGAGATGACGTCTTCAATGCCATGAAGCTTGACCGCGATCGTTTGCACAATCGGCCTCCGTATATTTGTTCTGTAAGAGGCTCGACATTGCAGATGCGATCGACGCATGGAGAGACCATCTTACAGATAGTCTCTTATCTAGATCTGCCGGGGCAATTTACGGCGCCGGACGCGGGCATGTCAAGCGCATCCGGTTGTGCGGCGCAGCGATTCTAGTTGCGCTCGCAACCATATCGGTAGTTTCCCGGGGACGGTGAATCCGCTCGTGGCGGCCGCGCCTTCCGGTGTCAGTTCGCGGTCACCACGGCACCGTCCGCCCCAGATAGTCGAGATACTCGAGCCCCGGGCGCACGCGCTTTGCGATCAGCACGTCGACGAGACTCGGCACGCTTTCCTCGATCGTCAGGCGCGCATCCGGCCCACCGAGTTCCGTGCGGACCCAGCCGGGCGCCATCAGCACCATCGCACGCCGCGTATCGGCCTGGCGCACCGCGAAGCTGCGCATGAACTGGTTCAGTGCGGCCTTGCTGCCGCGATAGACCTCGCGCATCCCGCTGACGTTGTTCGCGACGCTGCCCTGCCCCGACGACATCGCACCGATCAGGCCATCGTCGGTCACGAGATCCTGCAGCGTCTCGATCACACGCATCGGCGCCAGCGCATTCGTGATCATCACGCGCACGAACTCGTCGGTCGTCACTTCGCCGATCGTTTCGGTGGGCTCGTTCGTCGTGCCCGCGTTCACGAACAGCATGTCGAAGCGCCGGCCCGCCAGCCGCTCGCGCAGCGCGGCCAGTTGCACCGGTTCGCAAATGTCGAGCGTCTCGATGTCGAGCCGGCCGTCGAACCTGTCGGCGAGTTCGTGCAGCTTCGTGCGTCCCGATCCTGCGCGCACGGTGCCCGTTACGCGCCAGCCTTTGTCCAGGAACGCCTCCGCCATCGCGAGCCCGAGGCCGCGCGAGGCCGCGACGAGCAGGAGCGCAGGGACGTTTCGGTTCGATTCAGTGGATTGCATGGTTGCCGCCTTTGCCGGGTTTCGTCATGCAGCCACTATAGGTGTGCACCACGACAGGCGCCAGACGCACCCGATTCAACTTGTAGTTGCATCCAACGCCATGTCAAATCGCACGGAAGCGTATCCTGTCGCCATGGAAGACATCGACCTGAACCTCGTCACCGCGCTCGACGTGCTGCTGTCGGAAGGCAGCGTGACCGGCGCCGCGCGCCGGCTTGGCCTGAGCACATCGGCAATGAGCCGCACGCTCACGCGGCTGCGGATGGCCACCGCCGATCCGTTGCTCGTGCGCGCCGGGCGCAAGCTCGTGCCGACACCGCACGCCGCCGCGTTGCGCGACCGCGTGCATGCGATCGCCAGCGATGCGCGCGCGGTGCTGCGGCCGGCGACGGCCGACGTGGACATGGCGACGCACGCCTCCACGTTCACCGTCCGCGCGGCCGCCTCGTTCATGGAAATGCTGTCCGGCCCGGTGGTCGCCGCACTCGGCGAAATCGCGCCGCAGGTGCGCATCCGCTTCGTCCCGAAGCCCGACCGCGATCCGCAAGCGTTGCGCGACGGCACCGTCGACCTGGAAATCGGCAAACGCGGCGACGATGCCCCCGAGTTGCACACCCGCATGCTGTTTCACGACTGGCACGTCGCCGTGGCGCGCGCCGGGCACCCGCTGTTCGCATCGGGCCGGATCACGCCCGCGCGCTATGCGGCCTGCCGTCACGTGATCGCGTCGCAGCTGGGCGATTTCGGCGGTCCGGCTGACGACTCGACCAACAAGGCCGGCTCGAACCACTCCGTACAGGTCGTCGTACCGGGCTACCCCGATGCGATGCGGGTCGCGGCCAGCACCGACCTGATCGCGCTCCTGCCGCGCTCGAGCCTCGGCAACGCGTTCTCGCCGGGGCTCACGGAAGCCCTCGGGCTGCGCAGCTTCGAGATCCCGGTGCGCCTGCCCGAGATCCTCGTGTCCGCGCTGTGGCATCCGCGCATGCACGGCGACCCCGTGCACCGTCGCCTGCGCGATGCGGTCATCGCCGTCTGCCAGCGCGCGTATCCGGACGGCCGCGCGCCGCGCCCACCGGCACGTCGCACCGGCACGCGCGCGGCAGGCTGAGGCACGGCTCAGACCAGCCGCCCGCCACCATCGATGTGCAGGATCTCGCCATTCATGAAGCCGTTGCCCAGCAGGAACGCGATCGCTTCCCCCACTTCATCGGCGCGCCCGACGCGGCCGCCGGGCAATGCCGCCGCCGCGCCCGCGAGGATCGCATCGCGCGCTTCCGGACCGAACGCGTCGTAAAGCGGCGTCTCGACGAAGCCGGGCGCGACGACGTTCACACGAATCGGCTTCAGTTCCAGCGCGAGCGACTGCGCCAGCGCCTCGACCCCGCGCACGGCGGCGGCAATGACCGACGTGCCCTGCGCGGCCGGACGATCCGACAGTTGCCCGCCGGTCAGCACGATCGAGCCGGTCGCGGACATCAGCGGCAACGCAGCGCGGATCGCGTAGACCGGCCCGGCGATACGCTCCTGCCACGCGGCGAGCAGGAGATCGGGATCGGTCTCGTTCAGCTTGCCGGCAATGAACCGGCCGGCCGTGACGACCAGGTGATCGACGCGCGTGATCGTGTCGAATACGGCCTGCACGGCATGGCGGTCCGCGATGTCGGCCACCGCGACGCGCGCGCCGCCGATCGCCTGTGCGGCGGATTCGAGTTTCGCGCGGGCCCGGCCGACCAGCGTGACACTGGCGCCTTTTGCCTTCGCGGCGGCCGCGGCCTCGAGGCCGATTCCGGAACTCCCGCCGAATACCACGACGTGCGCACCGTCCAGTGCCGAAGATTGCGTTGCCTCGTTCATGTCGACTCCTCATCAGGGATTGAAGGTTCGCGAACGTTAGGTCATTCTCCATTGCGCAGGAATATGGGAGACTTGAATAAAGGTCATGCCATAAAGGAATGAGATGGATTCGCTGCGATCCATGCGCGTGTTCGTCCGCGCGATCGAGCTCGGCAATTTCTCGGCGGTCGCGCGGGAGGAAGGTACCGGCCAGCCGACGATCAGCAAGATCGTCGCCGCATTCGAGAAGGAACTGGGCGTTCGCCTGCTCGAACGCTCGACCACGAGCCTCGCGCCCACCGACGAAGGCCGCCGGTTCTACGATCGCTGCAAGCGCGTGATCGACGAATACGCGAGCGCGGTGGCCGAGGTGCGCGGGCAAACGGTGCGGCCGGTCGGCAAGCTGGTCGTCAATGCGCCGCTGGGGCTGGGCGAGCTGAGACTGAACGCGCTCGTGCTCGAATTCCTCGCCGCGTGGCCGGAGATCGAGGTCGAGCTCCAATTGACCGACCGCGTGATCGACCTCGTCGAAGAAGGCGTCGATGTCGCCATTCGCCTCGGCCAGCTGCTGCCGCCGGATGCCGTGGCGCGCCACATCGCGTCGTCGCCGCGCCTGCTGGTCGCCACGCCGGCGTACGTGGCGCGGGCGCCGAAGCTCCGCCGGCCGGACGACCTCGCGAAGCACGAGTATGTCGGCTACGCGCGCGCGGACATCGGCAACGAACTGGCCTTCGCGCGCGGCGACGAGCAAGTCGTCGTTCCGGTGCGCGGCCGGTATCGCGTGAACAGTTCGATGGCGCTGCGGGAATGCTTCCTGGCCGGGAACGCGGTGGGCAGCGGGCCGGCGTGGCTCGTTCAGGACCTGATCGACAGCGGCCAGCTCGTCCGGTTGCTGCCGAAGTGGGACATGGTGCCGCCGCATGCGCTGCACCTCGTCTATGCGTCGCGCCGGTATCTGCCGCTGCGAACCCGCACGTTCCTGCAGTTCATGGAGCAGCGGATTCCCGAGCTGCCCGGGTTCCATGCGATCACCGCCCCGACCCGCACCCCGACCGCGCCCGCACCGCGGCGGGCCCGCTAGTCGACGCTCGCCGCGGCCACGGCCGGCCCGGGCACCGATCCGCCACCGTTTTCCCGATCCGCCGAATCCCCGCTATTGCAGCGGTGCCGGCGGGCCGTTCGGCTAAAATGCCGCACTTTCCACCTTGTCCGGCCCGCTCGCCATGCAACCCGCCTCCCCCGCCCAACCCGCCGCCCACGGCGCCGACGCCGCAGATTCGGCCCGCGACCTCGTCTACGGCCCGAACGACCGGCCGGCGCCGATGGTCGCCTTCGTCGCCGCACTGCAGCACCTGCTGGCGATCATCGTGCCGATCGTCACGCCCGGCCTGCTGATCTGCCAGGCGCTCGGCGTGTCCAGCCGCGATACGACCCTGATCGTGTCGATGTCGCTGGTGATTTCCGGCATCGCCACCTTCGTCCAGTGCAAGCGCTTCGGCCCGCTGGGCGCCGGCCTGCTGATCGTCCAGGGCACGAGCTTCAACTTCGTCGGCCCGCTGATCGCCGGCGGCAGCCTGATGGTCAAGCAAGGCACGCCGGTCGAGACCGTGATGGCCGCGATCTTCGGCGTCGTGATTGCCGGGTCGTTCGTCGAGATGGGCGTGTCGCGCATCCTGCCGTTCGTGAAGCGCCTGATCACGCCGCTCGTCACCGGCATCGTCGTGCTGCTGATCGGCCTCACGCTGATCAAGGTCGGCCTGATCAGCATGGGCGGCGGCTACGGCGCGATGGCCAAGGGCACCTTCGCGAGCGCGGAGAACCTGACGCTGTCCGGCCTCGTGCTCGGCACGATCATCCTGCTGAACCGCGTGCCGATCGTGTGGGTGCGCAGCACCGCGCTCGTCATCGCACTCGTGATCGGCTATCTCGCGGCCGCGTTCCTCGGCCGCCTCGATTTCACCGGCATGCACCAGGCCGCGCTGTTCCAGGTCCCGACGCCGCTGCACTTCGGCATCGGCTTCTCGTGGGCGCTGTTCGTGCCGATGCTGATCATCTACCTCGTCACGTCGCTCGAGGCGATCGGCGACGTCACGGCCACCAGCAAGATCTCGAACGAGCCGGTCGAAGGCCCGGTGTGGATGCAACGGATCAAGGGCGGCGTGCTCGTGAACGGCGCGAACTCGCTGCTGGCCGGCGTGTTCAACACGTTCCCGAGCTCGGTGTTCGCGCAGAACAACGGCGTGATCCAGATCACCGGCGTCGCCAGCCGCTACGTCGGCATCTGGATCGCGGGGATGCTCGTGGTGCTCGGCCTGTTCCCGGTCGTCGCCGGCGTGCTGCAGGCCGTGCCGGAGCCCGTGCTCGGCGGCGCGGCGATGGTGATGTTCGGCGCGGTGGCCGCATCGGGCATCAACATCCTCGCCGGCGTCCATCTCGATCGTCGCGCACTGCTGATCATCGCGGTGTCGCTCGCGCTCGGCCTCGGCGTGTCGCAAGTGCCGGACATCCTCAACAGCCTGCCGCACGCGCTGAAGAACGTGCTGGAATCGGGCGTGGCAACGGGCGGCATCTGCGCGCTCGTGATGAACTGGTTCCTGCCGGAAAAGAAGTAACGGCGCGACGCCTGACCGGCGCCCCCGCAAGCCGCGCTCCCGGTGCATCGGGCGCGCGGCTTTTTTCATGGCGGACGAGTATGTCCCGTCCGCGTTGCCCGGGATCGGCGCGCCACGCACGCGCCAATCACTCAGTTCATGCGGGCCGCCTGCTCCGTCAATCCGATGAGCCAGCGCAGGCCGCTATCCCCCTGATGCGCGGTCTTCCACAACGCACTGACCTGATGCATCGGCGTATCGAACGGCAACGGGCTGATGCGCAAGCCCAGGCTACGGCTCCAGATCCGGGCGATATAGTCGGGCACCGTCACCAGCACCGGATTGTCGCGCGCGATGAAAGGCTGGGTCGCAAAGTGAGGATTGGAAAATATCACGCGCCGTTGCTTGCCCAGCGACGCCAGCCGCTCGTCGATGAATCCATGCAGCTCGCCCTTGAACGAAGTCAGCGCATGCGGATACGCCAGAAACTCGCGCAAGCTCAGCGATTCGCCTCGCGGCCGGATCAGCTTCGGGTTGTAGAGGCAGACAAAGCGCCAGTCGAGCAGAATGCGCTGCTGTTGCCATGGCGCGCACTCGTTGAACACCCCCAACGCAATCTCGATCTCGTTTCGTTCAAACATGCTGGAGACGCGGTGGCAGTCGGTATCCAGGGAGATGAGCTTCACGCCCGGCGCCTCGGCGGAAAGCATCTTCAACAACGCGGGAAACAACGTGACCGCTATCGCTTCTGACACACCGATGCGGAAGGTCCGGCTGGCGTTTCGGGCATCGAACGGTTGCCCCGCCCGCATGGTCTCGTGAAGACCGATCAGCAGCGCGTCGATCTGCCGGGAAAGCTCCAGCGCGCGTGGGGTCGGCTCCATGCCCGACCGGCCGCGCACGAACAACTCGTCGCCAAACGCCGCCCGGAGTCGTTTCAGCGCCCCGCTCACCGCGGGCTGACCAAGAAACAACCGCTCCGCCGCACGCGTGACGTGGCGCTCCTGCATGAGTGCATGGAAGACGAGCAGCAGATTGAGATCGAATCGACGAAGATCATTCTCAATGATGGAAGTCATCATCGCAAACAATTGGAGTGATAGTCGGTCAAGCATGCATGCTATCTCCAGGCGCTGCAACAACCGTAGCGCAAACACCGGGGAAGGCAATGCACAACGACACTGGCAGGGTGGTGGTACTGGGCGGCTCGTCCGGCATCGGCCTCGCGACCGTCCGGCGACTGGCCGGCGCCGGCTACGACGTGATCGCCACGGGACGCGATGCGGACAAGTTGCAGGCCGCGACGGCATCGATCGACGGATCGGTGCGTATCGACGCGTTTGACGGGGCACAGCGCGAGCAATTGGAGCGCTTCTTCGCGAGCGCCGGGAGCATCGACCACCTGGTGATCGCATTGAGTGGCGGCGACGGAGCCGGCCCTTTCAGGGAACTCGATCTGGGCAGCCTGCGGCGCGGCTTCGACGCGAAGTTCTGGCCACATGTCCAGGCGGCGCAGGCGGCCCTGCCGACCTTGCGCAGCGGGGGCAGCATCACCTTCGTCACCGCCATTTCCGCGCGCGTCGCCAACCCGGGTACCAGCGGCCTGGCCGCGATCAATGCCGCCATCGAGGCAATGGTGCCGGTACTGGCCCGCGAACTGGCGCCAACCCGGGTCAACGCGGTCTCGCCCGGCGTGGTGAAGACGCCGTGGTGGAACGGCCTACCCGACGGCGCCCGGCGAGCCTTCTTCGAGCAACACGCAAGCGCATTGCCCGTGGGACGCATCGGCGAGCCCGACGACGTCGCGCAGGCCATCGCCTTCCTGATCGGAAATGGCTACACCACGGGCAGCGTCATCGAGTGCGACGGCGGCCTGCATCTCCTGTGATCGGGAGAAGCGGGTTCAGCCGCCGGCGCCGCGACGTCATGAAAGGCACCCTGCCGTACGAACTGATTGAACGACATCCGGATTGCAACCTCCCGCGCGACCGCAACCCGGGCACGTGACTCGTTGTTTCGACCACAACCCGAAGGAGAAAACCGCCTATGTCCAGGCAACTGTTCATCAACCTGCCGGTGCGGGACCTGTCAAAGGCGACGGCGTTCTACACCGCCATCGGCGCCAGCATGAATCCGCAGTTCAGTGACGACACGAGTTCCTGCATGGTGCTGTCGGACACGCTCTTCGTCATGCTCATGACGCATGAAAAATGGGCGCGCTTCACGAAGAAGCCGATCGTCGATTCCCGGCGCGAAAGCGAGGTCATGCTCGCGCTCAGCGCCGACGATCGCGAGAGCGTGGACAGGCTGACCGACATTGCGGGCGCGCATGGCGGCAAGGCAGACGTCAACGCCCGGCAGGATCTCGGCTTCATGTACGGTCGAAGCTTCGAAGACCCCGACGGACATATCTGGGAAGTGATGTTCGTCGACATGTCCCGCATCGAGGGATAACGTCGCCCGATTCGAAGCGAAGGGCGAGCCATCGCACACTTCATGCCGACGTCCCGCCCCCTGGGCGCGGACGACCGGGCGCCGGCCGGGCACGGATTCGAATCTGCGAAACGCAGCGGCGGCCTGGCCGGAGACGCGACGGTGACGATCGATCGTCAAACCACGTCAGACCCGCTTTGCCGATCGATCCGCGATGGTTAGAATTGCTTCATGCCTCAAACCCCCGCCCCCACCAACGCCCCCGAAGCGAGCACCGTCCCGGTCAAGGAACGTGCGACCATCGTCTGCTACCGCGGTGAGAAAGTCTTGCTCGTTGCCCGTGCGGCGTCGCGCTGGGCCCTTCCCGGCGGCACGATCAAGCGCGGGGAAACGCCGCTCGAAGCCGCACATCGCGAGTTATCCGAAGAAACCGGCATGACCGGCCAGCATCTCGTCTACTCGATGCAGTTCACCGGCCTCGCGAAGATCCATCACGTGTTCTTCGCCGAAGTCGGCCCGGACCAGACGCCGCAAGCGAACAACGAGATCGAGAAATGCAAGTGGTTTCCGATCGACAGCGTCGACGGGTTGCGCGCCAGCATTCCGACGAAGCGCATCGTCGAACTCGTTTATCAACACGAAATCAGCAAGACGTAGCCCGCGACGGACGTGCGTATTCGCGAGCCGGCAAACCGGCCCGGATCATCCTGGGTGGATCAGCAGCACATGAGCGCTCAGTGCGGACGCCTTCTTCGCAACTCGTGTGTGGCATAGACGACCAGGAAGATGCCCAGCATCGCAATACCGGACGCCATGAAGTCGTTCGCGCTTCCCGAGCTTTGCAGGGACGTCGGGAAAATGCCGAGACTCAATCCTGCACCAGCAAGAAGCAGTCCTGCAGCCACGCCCCAGATCGGTCCGGCGGTCTTGTCGATTTTATTTTTCATACAGCACCCGTCTACAGTCATTACCTGAACGGTATCGGCAAGGGACGCCGCGTCTACCTTCAGTGATTCGACTATAGCCCGAAAAAAAATCGCAAACTTTTAGTGCTTTTCCCGATCAAGTTTTGGCGAATGCAATCGCCGGTGCTGTCGTGCAATTGCACGTTGATTGAAGCGTGTCGGGTCGACAAGATGAAACGGGGTGGCGGAAGGCAGCAGGAGTTGAAGTAACCGGCCCGGACACGACGCCTCAGTGATCGAACCAGCCTGAGAGGTGTTCGGAATGGCCCGTTACGTGCGCAATCCAAGCACGCCGAGGTAGGCGTCGAGCGAGCGCTGCACTGACTCGGCCACCAGGCGCGTGATGCCGCTGTAGTCGCCGGTCGTGCACGCCTCGTCCAGCGTATCGTAGTAAGCCAGCCGGTCTTCCTTGCGAATGACCGCTGGCGGATAGCCAGACTTCATCAGTTCGAAATTGAGTAGCAGCCGCCCCGTTCTTCCATTGCCGTCGACAAACGGATGGATTTTCACAAACCGCGTATGCAGTTCGGCAGCCCGCGCCACCGGATGCATTGCTCCCGCCTGCGTATCCCAATCGATGAGCGCGGCCATTTCAGCCGGCAAATGCAGGAAATCCGGGGGCGTCGTGCTTGCGCCTGCGATCACGACGTTCTCCCGGCGATATCTGCCGGCCTCGCCGTCGTCGATCCCCTTCAATACCAGCCCGTGGATATTCCGGATCTGCCATTCGGACAGCGTCTCCTGCTTGCCGACGATTTCTTCGACATAGAGAATCGCGTCGCGATGATTGGTGGCCTCGAAATGCTCGCGCAGCGACTTTCCGCCGACCGTAATGCCTTCGAGTACGACCTTCGTTTCCCGCAACGTCAGCGTGTTGCCTTCGATCGCATTCGAATGATAAGTCCACTCCAGCATCAGCTTTTCGCGCAAAGACGCCAGCGTGTGCGGCGGAAGCGGACGCGCCGCGTCCAGCTTTGCCTTGTCGGCATCGACGGCTTCCAGCAGAAGCGATACGGACGAATCCATGAAATCACCAAAATCGACCAATGCGCGCCATTTTACTCCGCGTCGGGAATGGCGAATGGCGGAAGGCAGCAGGAGTCGAACCTACCCGGGAGTGTCTGACACCCCCAACTGGATTTGAAGTCCAGCCGTACCACCGGATACGAATGCCTTCCGTGGGGAAAAGAACCCAAAGAACAACGAGTGCCTACGCCTGAATACCCGCCCAACCGCTGTCAGGCCGCAGGAGGTGAAGATCGCGGTGGAAGCGAGTATACCCAACCCGGTCGAAGAACTCGAGAATCTGGATCGCGCGCTTGCGGCCGAGCCCCGTCGCATCGCGGAACGTCGCGGCATCGAGCCCGCCGGCGCGCAACGGCGCGAGATGCGCAACCAGTTCCGCCAGCTCGCGCACCACGTCCGCGTGATAGAACAGGTCGCGCACGACCTGGTGCACGTCACCGCGCCGCGCGAGCTTGCGCAGCAACGCGCGCACCGCGTCCTCGGCCGCGCCCGTGTCACGGGCCAGGTCTCGCACCCACGGCGGATCGAAGCGCCCCGCGTGAATCAGCGGCAGCAGTTGCTGCGCCAGCGCCTCCTCGCGCGGCTCGAGGCTTACCGAATGCGACGGCAGGTGCAGCCACGGCCCGCTTCGCGCGACTTCGCCGCCGGCCACCAGCGCATCGACGAGCGCGCGCCACAGCGCATCGCCGGCGAGCGGCGCTGACATCCGCCGCAACCGCGCGGCGTCGAGCCCCTGCTCGTCGGGCATGCGCTCGTGATACGCGCGCAGCGTATCGATCGCCCGCGTCTGCAGTGCGCGCCAGTGCGCCCGGGCAATCACCGCGCCGTCGTTCGACGCGGCGTCGCGCGGCCCGATCGCCAGCGCGTCTTCCGGCAAGGCCAGCGCATTCGGCGCGAAACCCGTCAGATGCGTGAGCATCGCGCGCGGGATGCCGAGCGGCGCCTGCGCGAGCAGCGCATCGAGGCGGCCCGCGTCGAGCCATTCGGCCAGCGCGTCGAGCCACGCGCGGCGCGCAGGCGTACGACGCTTGCGCGCCGGCCCGAACGGATCGAGCACGCGGCCGCCGCCGACCGTGCGCGTCGCCTGCGGATTGCGGACGATGAACCGGTCGCCCGGCAGCGCAAACACCGGCTCGTCGAATACGAGTTGCACGCGCATGCGCTGGCCGGCCGCGAGCGTATCGCCGTCGAGCAGCGCGACATGCGCGACGCGATGCAGCGTGCCGAGATGCACGTGCAGCGGCGCCCAGTGCGTCAGCGTGAGCCCCGCATCCACGAGCAGCGTCAGCTCGACATCGAGACGCGGCGAGGTCGCGACGAGCCGCGCATCGGCGACGGTGTCGCCTCGCTCGACATCGGCCTTGTCGACCCCGGCCAGATTCAGCGCGCAACGCTCGCCCGCGCGGCCGGCCTCGACCGGCCGGTTCTGCGCGTGGATGCTGCGTACACGCGCCGCGCCGCCCGTGCGCACGATCGCGAGCGTGTCGCCGGTCGCGACGCGGCCCGCGAACGCGGTGCCCGTCACGACGGTACCCTGCCCCGCGAGCGTGAACACGCGATCGACCGCGAGCCGGAACAGCCCGTCGTCGCGGCGGGCGCGCCACGCGATCGCCGCGTCGGCCAGGTAACGCTTCAACGCGGCGACGCCCGGATCGTCCGCAGCCGTCGCACGCGTTTCGAAAATCGGCACGCCGGCCAGCGTGGAGTCGTTCAGCCACGTGGCGATCTCGTCACGCACTTCGGCCACGCGTGCGGCATCGACGCGATCGCACTTCGTCAGCGCGACGGCGCCATGCGTGACGCCAAGCAGTTGCAGGATCGCGCGATGCTCGCGCGTCTGCGGCATCACGCCGTCGTCGGCGGCAATCACGAGCAGCGCGAAGTCGATCCCGCATGCGCCGGCCGCCATCGTATGAATCAGCTTCTCGTGGCCCGGCACGTCGATCAGGCCGAGCACGTCGCCGTTGTCGAGCGGCGTATACGCGTAACCGAGCTCGATCGAGATGCCGCGCGCCTTCTCTTCCTTCAGGCGATCGGTATCGACGCCCGTCAGCGCGCGCACCAGCGTCGTCTTGCCGTGGTCGATGTGCCCCGCGGTACCGACGATCATGCAGCCGGCCCCGCGAGCGGCACGCATTGCGCGACGAACACCGCCTCGTCGGCGGCTTCGAGGCAGCGCAGGTCGAGCCGCAGCGCATTGTCGGCGACGCGGCCGATCACCGGGCGCGGCCATTCGCGCAGCCGTTTCTCGAGCTGCGCCAGTGCACGGCCGCCGCGCTTGCCGTCCGCCGTGCGTACGACGAGCCCGGCGCTCGGCAACTGGTCGACCGGCAGCGCGCCGCTGCCGATCTGGCTGAACATCGGCTCGACCGTCACGTCGAAACCGCTGCCGAGCGCGGCCTGCAGCGCCGGACGCACGCGTTCGGCGGCCTCGGCGATCTCGCGTTGCGGGCGCGTCAGCAGCCGCAGCGTCGTGAGCCGGTCGCGCAGGAACTCGGGCGACTGGTAGAGGCGCAGCACCGGCTCGAGCGCCGCGAGCGTCAGCTTGCCGACGCGCAGCGCGCGCTTGAGCGGATGTTTCTTGATCTTCGCGATCAGCGCGCGATCGCCGACGATCAGGCCGGCCTGCGGCCCGCCGAGCAGCTTGTCGCCGCTGAACGTGACAACGTTTGCGCCGGCGGCGACGGTTTCCTGCACGGTCGTCTCGTGCGGCAGGCCCCATTGCGACAGGTCGGCGAGCGTGCCGCTGCCGAGATCGACGGCCACCGGCAGCCCATGCTCGCGCGCGAGCGGCGCGAGTTCGGCGAGCGTCGCCTCCTTCGTGAAGCCGCTGATCGCGTAGTTGCTGCAATGCACCTTCATCAGCAGCGCGGTGCGCGGGCCGATGGCTTCCGCGTAGTCGCGCAGATGGGTGCGGTTGGTGGTGCCGACCTCGCGCAGCCTGGCGCCCGCGCGGCTCATGATGTCGGGAATGCGGAATGCGCCGCCGATTTCCACCAGCTCGCCACGCGACACGACGACTTCCCGTTTCGTCGCCAGCGCCGACAGCGCCAGCAGCACGGCCGCCGCGTTATTGTTGACGACGGTCGCGGCTTCCGCGCCCGTCAGTTCGCACAGCAGATCGTCGATCAGGTCGTCGCGATCGCCGCGGCGGCCCGTGGCGAGATCGAATTCGAGGTTGACCGGCCGCGTCAGCACGTCGACCACCGCGCGCACCGCGTCGTCGGGCAACAGAGCGCGCCCGAGGTTCGTGTGCAGCACGGTGCCGGTCAGGTTGAACACGGCGCGCACCGCGCCCGCGCTCTGCGCGGCCAGCGTGCGCGCGACGGCCGCGGCGATGCGCGGCTCGTCGAGCGGCTCGGCCGCCGCCGGATCGTGTTGCGCGGCGGTACGCCAGCGTTCGAGCTCGGCACGCACGGCGTTCAGCACGCGCGTGCGGCCGTAGTCCGCGATGAGCGGTTGCAGCGGCGCCGACGACAGCACGCGCTCCACGGACGGCACGCGCGCCAGTACCGCATTCAGTTCATTCACACCGGGTTCGGTCACGTCGTTGTGGCTCCAGTCTCATGCTTCGCAGCGGGCCGGCGCCGGTGCTCGCGCACCGTCCCCGCCGGCCCGTGCCGTCAATTCGCGTCCCGCGAGACATCCGGCCACAGCAGCGGGTTCGGTGAACTGCGCTGGTAGCCGGCTTCGTTCATCAGCAGGTCGAGCGTGAGACTCGCGAGATCGTCCGCCAGCGGCTCGAACTCGTAGTCCTTGTCCTGATAGCCGATCTTGCGATAGGTCTTGCACTCGTCGCACGATTCGGCCTTGACGGCTTCGCTGCCGCCCTCGATCCCGTGATAGGCGATGCCTTTCGTCGAATCGCAGTGCGAGCACTTCGTGCGCACCATGTGCCACTCGGTCGTGCATAGCCCGCATTGCAGGAAACGGTAGCCCTGGTACTGGCCGCCGACCCGCACGACGCTCGCGACCGGATGCGTGCCGCACACGGGGCACAGCCCCGGCTGGTCGAGATACGGGACGTCGGCCGGCGGAACGCGGCTGGCGAGGTCCGTCCAGACCACCTGCAGCGCGGCCATCAGGAACGGCGCGGTAGCCGGGTCGACTTCGGCGAAACGCAGCGCGAGGATCGCGTCGGCTTGCGCGTCGAGTTCGGCGGGCGCCATCAGGCGCAGCCGGTCGAGCAGCTTCGCGAGCTGCGGGTTGACGAGCCCGGCGCCTTCGACGCGGTCGAGCAGTTCGTACAGCACGGCGCGCCAGCGCGGATCGCGCTCGCCGTCGAGCGCCGGCACGAGCGGCATCGAATGCTCCTGCGCACGCGCGATCGCTTCCTTCGACGGCAGCGGCAGTTCGAGCGTTTGCAGCGTCGCGTGCTGCGCATCGGCGACGGTGGCCATCAGCCGCAGGTAGCCGCTGATCGGGTTCAGGTCGGCCAGCTTGCGCAGCCGCGCGGCGCGCGCCGAGAACGCGGTGGCGCGCTCGGGCAGGCGAAAGCGCGGGATGGCCGAATGATCGAGGGTCGAGATCTCGGTCGGTTCGAGGATGCGTTGTGTCACAAAAATATCTTCCAAAAAAACAAGCGCCGACGCATCGGCGCTTTCGGGCGGTTCCGGCGAAGGAGCGGAGCAGCCCGCCGCGATTCGGCGAGCCGCCCCGCTCCGGTGCGTTATTTCACGCTTTCACGGAACCACTTCGGGTGATGCTTGCGAGCCCAGCCCAGCGTGACGGTGCCGCGCACCATCGCGCCGATCGAGCCCTTCACCCACAACGCCGCGTAAATGTGCACGATGATGCTCGCGATCAGCACGAAGGCCGCCACGGCATGCACGACAGCGGCCGCGCGGATCACCCCGATCGGGAAGTAGAACGAGAAGTAGCGCCGCCAGATCACGACTCCCGACAGCAGGAGCAGCAGCAGGCACGCGACCAACGTAAAGAATAGCAGCTTCTGCCCGGCGTTATAGCGCCCGACCGGCGGCAGCTTGTCTTCCTGGTTGGTCAGCACGTCGCCGATCTGCTTGAGCCACTGGCGATCGTCCGCGTCGAGCGCGTTGTGGTGCCAGAAGCGCACCACCAGGATCGCGAACGACACGAACATCACGAGGCCGACGAACGGATGCAGGATCCGCGTCCACTGGCCGCCGCCGAACAGCGCGGTCAGCCAGAACATCGACGGATGAAACAGCGCGAGCCCGGACAGCGCGAGCAGCACGAACGTGATCGCGGTGATCCAGTGGTTCGTGCGCTCGTTCGCCGAGTAGCGGACGATCAGGTTGGGGTCGTCGTGGTTCATTTCGCGTCCTCCTTGATGCGTCGCGCCTCGTCGCGCGCGGCCTGTTCCTCTTCGTCGCTCACCTCGTTCGGACCGACCCGGACATAGTGGAAGAACCCGGCAAGCGCGGTCAGCGCGATGCCGGCCACCGCGAGCGGTTTCGCGATGCCCTTCCACAGCTTCACCATCGGGCTGATCGACGGGTTGTCGGGCAGCCCGTGGTACAGCGACGGCTTGTCCGCGTGGTGCAGCACGTACATCACGTGCGTGCCGCCGACGCCCTGCGGGTCATACAGCCCCGCATGCTCGAAGCCGCGCTCCTTCAGGTCCTCGATCCGCTCGGCCGCGTGCTGCTTCATGTCCTCCTTGGTGCCGAACACGATCGCGCCCGTCGGGCAGGTCTTCACGCAGGCCGGTTCCTGGCCGACCGCGACGCGGTCGGAACAGAGCGTGCACTTGTATGCGCGATGATCCTTCTTCGAGATCCGCGGGACGTTGAACGGGCAGCCGGTCACGCAATAGCCGCAACCGATGCAGTTCTCCTCGTGGAAATCGACGATCCCGTTGTTGTACTGCACGATCGCGCCCGGCGACGGACACGCCTTCAGGCAGCCCGGATCCTCGCAGTGCATGCAGCCGTCCTTGCGGATCAGCCACTCGAGGTCACCGGCCGGGTTCTCGTATTCGGAGAACCGCATCACCGTCCACGAATGCTCGGTCAGGTCGGCCGGGTTGTCGTACACGCCGACGTTGGTGCCGACCTCGTCACGCAGGTCGTTCCACTCCATGCATGCCGTCTGGCATGCCTTGCAGCCGATGCACTTCGATACGTCGATCAGCTTCGCGACACTCCCGGTCACCGGTTCGCGCACCGTGGGCGGTGGCGTCGTGGTGGCCGAGACGCGCTTGATATCCAGCGATTGCAATGCCATCTCTTTCCCCTTACGCCTTTTCGACCTTCACCAGGAACGACTTGAATTCCGGTGTATAGGAGTTGCCGTCACCCACGGACGGAGTCAGGGTATTGGCGAGATAGCCGGGCTTCGTCAGACCCTTGAAGCCCCAGTGCAACGGGACGCCGACCGTCTGGACCTTCTTGCCGTCGACCGTCAGCGGCTTGATCCGCTTCGTGACGAGGGCGACCGCGATGATGTAGCCGCGCTTGGACGACACCTTCACGCGCTCGCCATGCGCGACGCCGACTTCCTTCGCGAGGTCTTCGCCGATCTCGACGAATTGCTCGGGCTGGATGATCGAGTTCAGCCGTGCATGCTTGGTCCAGTAGTGGAAGTGCTCGGTGAGCCGGTACGTCGTCGCCACGTGCGGGAACTCCGCCACCTTGCCGAACGACGCGCGGTCGTCCGGGAACACGCGGGCAGCCGGGTTGTTCAGCGCCTGCGGGTTGTTCGGGTGCAGCGGGTTCGCGTCGAGCGGCGTCTCGAACGGCTCGTAGTGCTCGGGGAACGGACCTTCGTTCATCCCCGCCCGGGCGAAGAAGCGTGCGACACCTTCCGGGTTCATGATGAACGGCCCCATCCCGTTTTCGGGCGATTCGTCCGCCTTGAAGTCGGGAATGTCGGCCCCCTTCCACGCGCTGCCGTTCCAGCCGATCAGCTTGCGGGTCGGGTCGAACGGCTTGCCGGCAACGTCGCACGACGCGCGGTTGTACAGGATCCGCCGGTTCGCCGGCCAGGCCCACGCCCAGTTCAGCGTCTGGCCGATGCCGGTCGGGTCAGAGTTGTCGCGCCGCCCCATCTGGTTGCCGGCCTGCGTCCAGGCACCGCAGAAGATCCAGCAGCCGCTCGCGGTCGTGCCGTCGTCCTTCAACTGCGCGAACGCGGCCAGCTGCTCGCCCTTCTTCACGAGCGTCTTGGTCGGATCCTTCGGATCGGGCAGATCGGCGAGCGCCTTGCCGTTGAACTCCATCGCGAGCTCTTCGGGCGTCGGGCTTTCCGGGTTCGCGTACGGCCAGGTCAGGTTGACGATCGGATCCGGATACTTGCCGCCGTCCGTCTGGTACATCTTGCGCATGCGCAGGAACAGCCCCGACATGATCTCGAGGTCGCTGCGCGCCTCGCCCGGCGGCTCCGCGCCCTTCCAGTGCCATTGCAGCACGCGGCTCGAACTCACGAGCGAACCGTTTTCCTCCGCGAAGCACGTGGTCGGCAGACGGAACACCTCGGTCTGGATCTTCGACGAATCGACGTCGTTGTAGTCGCCGTGATGCTTCCAGAACTCGGAGGTTTCGGTGGCGAGCGGGTCCATGATCACGAGCCACTTCAGCTTCGCGAGCCCGGCCGCCGTCTTCACCTTCGACGGTGACGCCGCAAGCGGGTTGAAGCCCTGGCAGATGTAGCCGTTCATCTTGCCGGCATTCATCAGCTCGATCACCTGCAGCAGGTCGTACTGCTTGTCCAGCTTCGGCAGGTAGTCGTAGCCCCAGTTGTTCTCGGCGGTCGCCGCATCGCCCCACCACGACTTCATGAAGCTCACGTGGAAGGCCTTGTAGTTCTTCCAGTAGCTCAACTGGTTCGGCCGCAGCGGCAGCTGCACGCGCTTCTTGATGTAGCCGTCGAAATCCTGCTCGGCCTGCATCGGCAGCGTCATGTAGCCCGGCAGCAGGTTCGACATCAGCCCGAGGTCGGTCAACCCCTGGATGTTCGAGTGGCCGCGCAGCGCGTTCATCCCGCCGCCGGCGATGCCGATGTTGCCGAGCAGCAGCTGCACCATCGCACCGGTGCGGATGATCTGCGCGCCGATCGAGTGGTGCGTCCAGCCGAGCGCGTACAGCACCGTGCCGGCGCGGCCGGGAACGGCGGTGGTCGCGAGCATCTCGCACACCTTCAGGAATTTCTCCTTCGGCGTGCCGCACGTCTGCTGGACCATGTCCGGCGTATAGCGCGCGTAGTGCTGCTTCAGCAGGTTGTACACGCAACGCGGATGCTGCAGCGTCGGGTCGACCTTCACGAAGCCGTCGTCGCCGCGCTCGTAGTCCCAGCTCGATTTGTCCGGGTACGCGTGCTTCTCCGCGTCGTAGCCGGAATAGATGCCGTCGTTGAACGCGAAATCCTCGCGCACGATGAACGAGAAGTCCGTGTAGTTCTTCACGTACTCATGCTGGATCTTGTCGTTCGTCAGCAGATAGTTGATGACGCCGCCCAGGAAGACGATGTCGGTGCCGGTGCGGATCGGCGCGTAGTAGTCGGCCACCGAGGCCGTACGCGTGAAGCGCGGGTCGACGACGATCAGTCGCGCCTTGCGGTGCGCCTTCGCCTCCGTTACCCACTTGAAACCGCACGGATGGGCCTCGGCTGCATTGCCGCCCATCACGAGAATCACGTCCGCGTTCTTGATGTCGACCCAATGGTTCGTCATCGCTCCACGGCCAAACGTCGGGGCAAGACCTGCCACCGTCGGGCCATGTCAGACACGCGCCTGATTGTCGAATGCGAGCATCCCGAGACTGCGGATGGTCTTGTGCGTCAGGTAGCCGACCTCGTTGCTGCCCGCCGACGCGGCCAGCATGCCGGTGGTCAGCCATCGGTTGACCTTCGCACCGTCTTCCGCCGTCTCGACGAAGTTCGCGTCGCGGTCGGCCTTCATCAGCTTCGCGATGCGGTCGAGCGCGTCATTCCACGAAATCGGTTCCCACTTGTCCGAGCCGGGCGCACGATACTCGGGATGCGTCAGGCGGTTCGGGCTATGGATGAAGTCGATCAGGCTCGCGCCCTTCGGGCACAGCGTGCCGCGATTGACGGGATGGTCGGGATCGCCTTCGATGTGGATGATGCTCGGCTGGGCGTTTTTCGCGCCGTCTCCGAGGCTGTACATCAGGATGCCGCAACCCACTGAACAGTAAGGACAGGTGTTGCGCGTTTCGACGGTGCGCGCCAGCTTGTACTGTCGGACTTCGGCAAGCGCTTCGGACGGAGAGAAGCCCATCAGGGCTAGACTCGATCCGGCAAGCGACGTAGCCGTCACCTTCAGGAACTGGCGCCGGGACATTTGTAGCATGGCTGGTCTCGGCGTTATTGTGGGGGTGAGGAAACTGAAAGGAATTATAGACAGTTCGCGCAACTATGTTCGAATCTTCGGATCAATACTGAATTGTCTGATTACCAACGATGATCCGCGTTCCCCGCGCCACCGAACCGTCATGAAACGACAGATCACCTCCGAAGCCACCCGTCTCGCGCAAGAACAGGCCAACTGGGCCCTCACCGCGTTCAAGCGCTTCTCGTCCGACCGCTGCTCCGCGATGGCCGCGGGCATCGCCTTTTTCTCCGCGTTCTCGCTCGCGCCGATGCTCGTGATGGTGATTGCCGTGGCCGGCTGGTTCTACGGCGACGATGCCGCGCGCGGCCAGGTGTTCGAACAGGCGCACCAGCTGATCGGCGACGACGCGGCGGCCAGCATCCAGACGATCGTGCAGAACGCGCACCGCGCGGGCGAGCGCGGCGGCCTGGCCACCCTGATCTCGTTCGCCGCGCTCGCGATCGGCGCGTCGGCCACCTTCGCGTCGCTCAGCGCCGCGCTCAGCGTGATCTGGCCGGCCACCGAGAACCGCTGGTCGAGCATGCTCGGGCTCGTGCGCGTGCGGCTGATCTCGTTCGGGCTCGTGCTCGGCGTCGCGTTCCTGCTGATCGTGTCGCTCGTGCTCGACACCGCGATCACGTTCGTCGGCACCTGGCTGCTGGGCAATTCGCCGTACGTGATCGTCACGAATCTCGTGCAGTTCTTCGTCGGCATCGCGGTGCTCGCGGGCGCGTTCGCGTCGCTGATGAAGTTCCTGCCCGATGCGCGCGTCGCCTGGCGTGACGCCGCGATCGGCGGCATCGTGTCCGCGATCCTGTTCTCCGGCGGCAAGAAGCTGTTCGCGCTGTACCTTGCGCGTGCGGGCACCGCAAGTGCATTCGGCGCAGCCGGATCGTTCGCGGTCCTGCTGATGTGGCTGTACTTCTCCGCGATCGTGCTGCTGCTCGGCGCGGAATTCGCGGCCGCCCGCGGCAACGCGCATCGGCTCCCAAGTACCGCCGCGCCGAGCGCTTCCGCGCAAACCGATCGCCCCGGCGATCGCGCGCACGACGACTGAGGCGCCTCTTGCGCAACATCGCGGCACGCCCCCGCACACGCGTCTGCCCTTTGCAACCACGCTGCCCGCGCGCATTCGCGCGGCGTTGACACGTTCTTTGCATGCGTGCGCATTCGTTGCCGCCACCGCAAACGTTTGCATGCTTCCGTTTCGGTGCGCGGACGGGCCGAAACAGGCTTCCTGCCGCGATGCGCATCAACTAGTGAAACAATCGCATCGCAGCAATTGTCAACTTTTTCAAAAACAGAAACAGTCGTTGATGTACTTGATATATATGGACTTTTTCTCGCTGTTACCTTTTCGAGACACTTTATTTTTTAAGCTTTCTTGCGTCGATGGCACTGAGCTATTCTCCAATCCGCAACAAAAAACGATGAATCACTTGCGTGGAGATACTCAACGATGAAGAAACTCGCTCTCTCGACCCTCTCGCTCGCCCTGCTGGGCGCCGCTGGCGCTGCTCACGCTCAATCGAGCGTGACGCTGTACGGCGTGATCGATACGTCGATCACCTATGTTCACGGTAACGACGGTCAAGGTAACAATTCGTGGTCGATGGGTAGCGGCAACCTGCAAGGTAGCCGCTTCGGCCTGAAGGGTTCGGAAGACCTCGGTGGCGGCCTGAAGGCGATCTTCCAGTTGGAAAACGGCTTCAACTCGGCATCGGGTGCACTGGGCCAGGGTGGCCGCATGTTCGGTCGCCAGGCTTTCGTCGGCCTGCAAAGCGACCAGTACGGTACGCTGACGCTGGGCCGCCAGTACGACCCGCTGGTCGACCTGGTCCAGGCAGTCACGGCTGACAACTACTTCGGCAGCGTGTTCGCCACGCCGGGCGACGTCGACAACAACGACAACAGCCTGCGCGTCAGCAACGCGATCAAGTACACGTCGCCGGTCTGGGGCGGCCTCCAGTTCGAAGGCATGTACGCACTCGGCGGTGTCGCCGGCGCAACGGGCAAGGGTCAGACGTGGGCCGCAGCTGCAGCCTACAACAACGGCCCCCTCGGCCTGGCTGCCGGTTACTTCCACGCCAACAACTCGGCTCCGCTGAGCACCGCAGGCGTGCGCACCGGCTGGGCCGGCACGTCGGACGCGATCTTCGACGGTTCGGGCGCGTTCATCAACAACGCCTACACGTCGTCGTCGTCGATCGGTATCGCTCAAGTGGCTGGCCAGTATGCATTCGGCCCGGTGACGTTCGGCCTCGGCTACAGCAACGCGCAGTACAAGGCGGACGCGAACTCGGCATTCGGCACGAACCAGAAGTACAACACGGGTCGCGCATTCGTCACGTACCAGGCATCGGCACCGCTGCTGCTCGGCCTCGGCTACATCTACACGAAGGGTAGCGGCCAGACCGACGCCAAGTACCATCAGGTTTCGCTCGGCGCCGACTACTCGCTGTCGAAGCGTACCGACGTCTACCTGGTTGGCGCATATCAGCACGCAAGCGGCAAGAACGCCGACGGCAGCGATGCGCAAGCGTCGGTCGGCTCGTACGGCATCGCCGGCAAGAGCTCGCAGGAAATCGTCGCACTCGGCCTGCGTCACAAGTTCTAAGAAGTACGTTTCCGGCGTGCATGGCGTCTCCGACGCCTTGCCGCCGACCTGGAAAGCCAGCCCCGGTTTCGGCCGCGGCTGGCTTTTTTTCGTCCGTCTCCCGCGTGCCGGCAGCGCCCGCACGGGCCGGGAACGGGAACCCGGGCCCCGACCCACGCCCGCCGGCCAGCAGCGGCGCCTGGCGGCTGCCAAGCACCGGGAACACCGTTTGCGAAGCGCCGGTCGCCATCCGTCCGCCGAGCGACTACCATCCGCACTGCCGGCACCGCTCGTCCGGTGCGACCGCAATGTGCCGAAGCGTGTCGATTTCGGCAATCGTCATCCGTCGTCTCGATGGCGGCACGCGGTTCGCGCATCGCCCCATTCATACAGGAGATACGCCATGACGATTCAGAAGATCACGCCTTTCCTCTGGTACGCGGCGGAAGCGGAAGAAGCCGCCGCCTTCTATGCGGGCATCTTTCCGGATTCGCGCGTCGTGCGCGTCACGACGGTGCCCGGCACCGACGGCACGCGGATGGTCGAGTTCGAGCTGTTCGGGCAACCGTTCTTCGCGATGAGCCACCCGCGCACCGACACGTTCAATCACGCGATCTCGCTGCTGGTCAGCTGCGCCGACCAGGCGGAACTCGACCGCTACTGGCATGCCCTGCTCGACAACGGCGGCACGGCCGACGCCTGCGGCTGGCTGAGAGACCGCTACGGCGTGTCGTGGCAGATCGTTCCGGAAACGCTGATCCCGATGGTGTCCGACCGGGACACGGTCAAGGCCACGCGCGTGGCCGCCGCGATGATGCAGATGATCAAGCTCGACGACGCCGCATTGAAGGCCGCCTACGCCGGCACGGCGGGCTGACGAAGCAGCATGTCGCACGGCGCATGCGCGATGACGCGCCGGGTCGCCGACAGGCATCCGGCTCGACCGCATGCGCGTGCGACTGCCGCGCCATTGCCGATGATCTTCATCGGCGTCGCCCCCAAGCCGGCCACGCGCGCGGCATCCGCCGCTACGTCGACAGCATCGACTCGACCGTTCGCCGCGCGTAGCCGATGAATGCGGCAAGGGGTTCGCCCGACAGGATCGCCGCGTCCTCCTCGCCGCCGAGATAGGCGGCACGCGCCGCCGCGACAACCGGCCGGTAGGCTTGCGGCAAGCGTTCCAGAACCCATGTCGCCGCGACGTCCTTCGGCGCGATCCTGCCGGTCGCGGCGCTGTACCAGATGCGCGCGAGCGCGAGCACCACGTTGCACGCGTCGCCGCGCCAGTCGGGTTCGGCATTCCATTGCGCGACCGTCGCCAGCAGCGCGGCGACAAAATCCCGTGCGGGCACTTGCTCGAAAAGCGCCGCCGCCGGCAGGCCAACCAGCACGACACTGTGCTGCCGCACCTTCGTCAACAGGATCGCCAGATCGTGATCGACACGCGCCGGTTCGACGATGCCGGCCTCGAGGTCGTGACGCAGCCACTCGCCGAACTGCAGTTCGCGACGCGCCGGATGACGCCACGGCACGACCGCATCGTGCGCGACGACGGTCACTTCCAGTGCGCGCATGCCGCCGGCGCGACCAGGCGGCACCGACACGGCCAGCAAGTCGAGCATCAGTGCGTGCCGTGTCGATTCGTCCGGCCGGGTCGACACTGTCACCAGCAGGTCGACGTCACTGCGCGGCTTCAGTCCGCCGTCGAGCGCCGATCCGAACAGGTGGATTGCCGTGAGCGTCGCGCCGAGATGCCGCTCGATCGTGTCGCACGCGGCGCCGACCTGGGCGGCGATTTCGTCGGGAATGCATTCAGTCACGATGCACGTGCCTCGCGATGCACACGCAACCGGCACAGCGCACGCGACGGGCAGCGGCGGATCTGCTGCAAGCGCGCGGAGGATTGCCGTTCGTCATCGCGCGTGCGCGGCGCGTCTTCCGTCGTGCGTCACGCGTCGAACCGGGCCTTCCGCCATTTCGCTGCTTCGCTGCCGCGCGATTTGCGCAGCGCAATAAAAATCCCCGCACGCTTTCGCGTGCGGGGATCGTCGGACATCGCAGCGGCTGCCGATATGCATTCGGCAGCCACTGCGCAGCATTACGCTGCCGCGTCCTTCAGCTTCTTCAGCGCACGTGCCTTCACGCGCACGCTGGCCGGCTTCGCCGGGAACCAACGCTCTTCGCCCGTGAACGGATCCTTGCCGAAGCGCTTCTTCTTCGCCGGCACGACTTGCGCCGTGATCTTCAGCAGACCCGGCAGCGTGAACTCGCCCGCGCCCTTCTTGTGGACCGAGCCCAGCACGACGTTCTCGAGTGCGACGAGCACTGCCTTGACAGCCTTCACTTCGACAGCTGCGCGCTCAGCGATGTGCGTTGCGAGCGATGCCTTCGTGAACTTGTCCTTCAGCGGCGTCGGAGCGGCCGGTGCCGCCTTCGCGACGACCTTCTTGGCCACTACTTTCTTCGCGGGCGCAGCCTTTTTGGCAGCCACTTTCTTGGTGGCCGGTGCGGCAGCCTTCTTGGCCACCTTTTTTGCGGAAGTCGCCATGTTTCTCCTACCAGGTGTGGTCGTTGGATACACGAAGCGTGCAACGCGCGCGCTTCAACGCCGGATTCTACAAGCGCCTTGACGCTTCGTGCAGTACTTTTATGCGTTTTCGCGGGGTTTCCCGCAGGTTTTTTTGCATGCGACCGATTTCATCGACGCTCCAGCATCAAAAAACGCCTTCACGTAGGCACCCGAATGCGAATTACGTTCGATATTTGCGCACCTATACTGGGCTCGCTCAATGCCCGGATGCCTCCATGCGCGAAGCCAGATACGTCAAAGGACTCGACGGCCTGCGAGCCCTCGCCGTCATCCTCGTTTTCCTGTCCCACAAGGGCCACGTCCTTGCCGTCGACGTCGGCAAGCTTGGCGTGTGGACGTTTTTCCTCATCAGCGGATTCCTGATCGTCGGCGAGCTGCATCGCAACCGCCAGGCGGTCGAGCGCGACACCATGACGCGCCGCCACGCGCTCGCGCTGTTCCTCGCGAAACGCGCGCTGCGGATCTTTCCCGTCTATTACCTGCTGCTCGCCGCGCTCGCGATCGCGCACGCGCTGTTCTACCAGCGCGGCGTCAATCTCGGGCTCGCGTGGCACGCGGCGTTCCTGTCGAATTACTGGATCGGCGCCGTCAAGGATGGCTGGCCGGGCTCCACGTCGCACTTCTGGAGCCTCGCGGTTGAACAGCAGTTCTATCTGATCGCGCCGCTCGCGCTGCTCGCGGTGCCCGCCGCGCGACACGTCGCGCTCGGCATCGGAGCCATCGCACTGTGCGCGCTCGCGCATCTCGCGCTCTACCTGTGCGACGCGTCGCCGGTGCTGATCTATGCGTTTTCCCCGTGGAACTTCGCGCTGATCGCGCTCGGCGGCGTCGGCGCGATGGCGCTCGCCGATCGCGGAGCGGCCGCCGTGCGCCGCGTTCCGCCCGGCTGGCTCGGCGCGGCCGGCGTCGTGTTCTTCCTCGTGCTGCCTGCCTGCACGCCCCTGCCCGACGCGATCGCGGGGCTCGCGGATCTCGGCCTGTCCGCATCGCTCGGCGCGCTGCTGCTGTGGATCGTCAGCGAACCCGAGCATCCGGTCGTGGCGCTGCTCGACTGGGCGCCGCTCGCCTATCTCGGCACGATCAGCTACGGCTTCTACCTGTTCCACAACCTGATTCCGGCGCGTTTCGGCGTGCTGCCGGCGCACGTCGGGCACGTGGCCATCCCTGAAATCGTCCGCGACACGCTACCCGAAATGCTGCAGTTCGCGCTCGCCGTGCTGCTCGCGCACCTGTCCTGGCGCTATCTGGAAAAGCGGCTGCTCGATTTCAAGAAGCCGGTCGCCGCGATGCTGGCCCGGTATTTCGTCGCACGGCCGAGCACGTCGGCGCGTTGAACACGGCACGATCGCGGCAACGGTTGAGCGGGGAAGCGGTGCTTCACGCCACACCCCGGCGCTGACGCTCAACACTCGAGCCGTCGCGTCATCGACCGGCGCCGGCAAAAACGATGCGGTCACGAACGTCGATGCGCATCGCGCAATCGAACCGCCGATCCTGTGATCCGGGCGCCCGTCGCGGCACCGGTTTCAGCCGTGACGTCCGCTCTCGTCGGCGCGCCCCGCTCCGCACGCCACCCCGATCCTGAAGCCGGTCCGCCACGACACGCACCCCGACCGCACGCACGGCGATCGTGCACTGGTGCACCCGCACACGCAAAAAAGCCCCGGCGCGCGAGCGGCCGGGGCCAACGGAACAACCACCACCTGAAACAACGGAGCGCGCGGCTGCTTAGGCGACAGCAGCCAGCGCGGGCAAGCAGGTACGCAGGTAGGCCTCGAATTCGCGGCTCACTTCCGGATGCTGGAGCGCGAGCTCGACGGTGGCCTTGAGATAGCCGATCTTGCTGCCGCAGTCGAAGCGCGTGCCGTAGTAGCGATACGCGAGCACCTGCTCGTTCGCGAGCAGCGACTGAACCGCGTCGGTCAGCTGCAGCTCGCCGCCGGCGCCCGGCTTGAGCTTGCGCAGGTGATCGAAGATCGTCGGCATGAACACGTAGCGGCCGACCACGCCGAGATTCGACGGCGCATCTTCCGGCGCCGGCTTCTCGATGATGCCCGACAGCTTGATGATGTCCTCTTCCCATTCGCGGCCTTCGACGACACCGTACGAACGGCTGTCCTCGCGCGGGATCGTCTCGACCCCGATCACCGAGCTGTGATAGTGGTCGAACACGTCGACGAGCTGCTTGAGCACCGGCTGTTCGCCGTGCAGCAGGTCGTCGGCGAGAATCACCGCGAACGGCTCGCCGTGCACCAGCTTCTCCGCGCACAGCACCGCGTGGCCGAGGCCGAGCGCTTCCGGCTGGCGCACGTAGAAGCAGTTCACGTGGCTCGGCTTGATGCCGCGCACCAGTTCGAGCAGCTTTTCCTTGCCGCGCGCCTCGAGCTCGGCCTCGATCTCGTAGGACTTGTCGAAGTGATCCTCGATCGCGCGCTTGCTGCGGCCGGTGACGAAGATCATCTCGGTGATACCTGCGTTGATCGCTTCCTCGACCGCGTACTGGATCAGCGGCTTGTCGACGACGGGCAACATTTCCTTCGGGCTCGCCTTCGTTGCCGGGAGGAACCGCGTGCCGAGACCGGCGACGGGGAACACGGCCTTGGTGACTTTCAACATGTTCGCATCCTGATTGCGTTGACTGCGCCGCGTCGACCAGCGACCCGGCGCGATTGTGTTCCGAACGGCATATCGAGAATCGACGGTACTGCCAATTCGACTCCGCTCATTTTCGATATGGACTGATTGCCCAATGATTCCGGAAAAAATATAATCCTTTCAACCCGGTCGATATTGCCGAACCGAGTGCCGAGGCAGAAACAAATTACCGATTTTCCAGATACAAATTCTTACGATTCGAATTCCTCGATATAGGGCACGCCGCCCCGTTCGAGACCCGGGCGAATCGGTTCGTTCTTCAGCGCCTCACGGTACGCCGACAGCACGGCCATGACCAGCAGTACTGCAGCGCTCGCGATCCAATGCATGTCCATCTTGCCGCTCCTTGCATCAATCAACTGGAGCTTCAAACTATCAGAAAAAAATCGGTAAATAATTGACCCGCCTCGCGGAACCGCTTTCTGATCGCGATAAACCCATGATGTGGAATTGCGATATTTCCCGGCGAGATTTTTTTATTCATTGATCGAATTCTTGCGCATTACGATTGGATGAAACTCCCCGTCCATCCGTCGCAAGGAATCGAATCGCATGCAAGCTTTCAGCGGATCGTCTCTGACCGCGCCGCCCGTCGCCGATCACAAGGAACACGTGATCGACGCGATGCGCGGCTTCGCGGCGCTGCTCGTCGCCTATTTCCACTGCCGCCAGGTCGTCTGGGTCGGCATGCAAAGCTTCCATCACGCTTACGGCCATGCGCTCACCCCGAGCGCGATCGCCGGCTACCTGACCTTCCCGTTCGCGTGGGGCTCCGCCGGCGTGCCGATCTTCTTCGTGATCAGCGGCTACTGCATCCATCGCAACGCGGCGCTCAAGCTCGCGGCCGATCCCGCGTACCGGCTCGACGCGCCGAACTTCTGGGTGCGCCGGTTCGCGCGCATCTACCCGGTGCTGCTCGCCGCGCTGCTGTTTACGCTCGCCCTCGACTCGGTCAGCCTGCAGATCGAGCCCGTCAGCCACAAGATCCGCGACGTCGGCCTCGTCGCGTTCCTCGTGAACCTGTTCTCGCTGCAGGGCGTTGCCGGCTACACATACGGGTCGAACGGCGCGCTGTGGACGCTGTCGCTCGAAGTGCAGTTCTACGCGATCTACCCGCTGCTGTTCGCGATCCGCCGGCGCATCGGCATGCCGGCGGTCGTGGCCGCGGTCGCGCTCGTCAACGTCGCGTCGGCGTGGCTGCTCGAACGGCACGACCTGCAGTTCTTCACGTCGTACTGGCTGTCCTGGACGATCGGCGCGTGGATCGCCGACGTGCGCGCGCAGCCGGCCCGCGGCGCGGCCGCCGTGCCGTCGCGCGCGTGGTACGGCGCGGCCGCCGTGCTGCTGGCCGCCGGCTGCGGCGCGTTCCATTTCGGCCAGTACGGCGCGTTCCAGCTGTGGTCGGCCGGCTTCGCGTGCTTCCTGTACCGCGCGCTTGCCCGTCCGCCGCGCCCGACGCCGCCGCTGCGCGTGCTGAGCTGGTTCGGCGACTTCAGCTACTCGCTGTACCTGATCCACCTGCCGCTGTTCGTCTGCCTCGGCTCGGTGCTGTTCCATTCCGAGCTGCAGCTGTCGATCTGGCCGTCGTTCGCGTTCATGGCCGCCGCGATCCCGGTCGCGTATGTGTTCTACCGGATGTTCGAACGGCCCGCGATGACGTGGTCGGCCAGCTTCAAGCCGGCTCGCCCCGCTCGGGTCGTGACGCCGGCGCCCGAACGGGCTGTTTGATCCGGCCGGAACGCTTTCCCGAGCCCTCGCGCGGCGGTGCGCTGCGCGGGGGCTTTTTCATGGCCTGAGCGCGCCGGCATACCGGGTTGGCGGGGGGTGGGTAGCCTTCGGGCGTCGGGCCGCGCTACGGCCCGCATGAGCCGCCCTCGACCGCCTTTCACCATCGGGACTGCCTGGGCGCGGCCTTCTGGCGTCACGTTCTGGCGTCACGTTCTGGCGTCACGTTCTGGCGTCACGTTCTGGCGTCACGTTCTGGCGTCACGTTCTGGCGTCACGTTCTGGCGTCACGTTCTGGCGTCACGTTCTGGCGCCGCCTTCTCGCGTCGCCAACCACGCCGTCCCAATCAACGACCGGCCAAGCACGCCCCACGCGGCGCACAACAACCCGCCCATCACCCGCCCGACAAAGGCCCCCTACGCTGAAACACAAAGCCCCCACGCAGCACACCGCCGCATGAGGGCCCGTTTCCCGCCGGCTCGCGCCGCTTACCGCTTCTTCGCCTTCGCGGCCTTCGCCGTATCCGCGAGGATCTTCTCGACCCGCTCCACGTAGGTTTCGGTGCCGAACCGGCGCACCGCCGTCGCTCGCCCGCTCGCGACGAGCCGCTCGCGCAGCGCGCCGTCGCGCTTCAGCGTAGCCAGCGCGTCGGCCAGCGCGGCCGCGTCGCCCGGCGCGCAGAGCAGCCCGTTGTCGCCGTCCTCGATGATCTCGACGACGCCGCCCGCACGGGCCGCGACGACCGGCCGGCGCGCGAGCATCCCCTCGACAATCACGCGCCCGAACGGCTCGGGCGTGATCGACGTGTGCGCGACGACGTCGACCGCCGTCATGCAGGCGGCCACGTCGCGCTGGAACCCGAGGAAATGCACGCGCTCGTCCATCCCGTGCCGCGCGACGTATTCGTGCAGCTGCGCCGCGTATTCGTCCTCGCCGAACAGCGGCGCGCCGACCAGCACCACGTGCATGTCGGGATGCCGCGCGGAGGCTTCCAGCAGCACGTGCTGCCCTTTCCAGTGCGCGAGGCGGCTGAACGAACCGACGAGCCACGCGTTTTCGGGCAACCCGAGGCGCGTGCGCAGCGCGGCCTGGCTGACGCCTTCCAGCGCGTCGAACGGCTCGGCCGAAATGCCGTTGAACACGACGTCGACGTGCTGCGGCGTGAAGCCCGTCAACGTCCGGAACGCCTGCGCGGACGCATCGGAGTTCGCGATCACGCGCGTGACGCCGAGCCGCGCGCAGTACTTGATCGCCATCAACTGCTTGCTGCCGAAATGGTCGGTGCTGACGATGTCGCGCAGGTGCCACACCACCGGCTTGCGCGCGAGCCGCCCGGCCAGCGCGGCGACCACCATCGCGCGCTGCGTGTTCGCGTAGATCACCTCGGCGCGGCGTGCGCGGCGCGCGACGTCGCGCACCAGCCGCACGAGCTGCTTCAACGCGCCGGCCGATACGCCGCCCTGCTTGCGCACGCCCGCGAGCGCGCCCTGGTCGACCACGTCGACGCGCGCGCCGATCTCGTCGAGCGCCGCGCGGAACGGGCCGTCGTCGAACAGCAGGACATCGGCGTTCGCGCGCATGTGCTTCATGATCTCGAGCAGCGACAGCTCGGCGCCGCCGAGCACGCCGCTCTGGTCGAGCACAAGCGTCGCCGGGCCGCGCGCGGCCGGCATCGGCGCGATGGCCGTACCGCGCTGCGCGGTCGAGCCGGGCAGCGCCGCCTCCACGTAGTCGAGGAAGCGCCGCCGGAACGTATCGGCGGAAAACCGCTCCGCGTTCGTGCGGCAGGCGGTCGGCGTGAAGCGCTGCGGCGCACGCTCGAAATCGTCGACGGCCGCGACGATCGCGTGCGGCGTCTGTTCGTCGAAAAAGAGCCCGGTCGGGTTCAGGTCCGATTGCGGGTCGAGCACGGTTTCGAGCGCGCCGCCCTTGCCGTACGCGATCACCGGCGTGCCGCACGCCTGCGCCTCGACCACCGAGATCCCGAAATCCTCCTCGGCCGCGAACACGAACGCCTTCGCGCGCCGCATCCGGTCGTGCAGCACCGCGAACGGCTGGTAGCCCATGATCTCGACGTTCGGGCCCGCCTTCGCGCGGATCTTCTGCATCTCGGGGCCGTCGCCGATCACGACGAGCTTGCGCTCGGGCGTGCGCGAAAAGGCTTCGACGATCAGGTCGATCTTCTTGTACGGCACCATCCGCGACGCGGTCAGGTAGAAATCCTCCTTCTCCGCGTTCAGCGAAAACGCGTCGACGTCGACCGGCGGGAAGATCACCGCCGCGTCGCGGTGGTAGACCTTCTTGATGCGCCGGGCGATGAACGCGGAGTTCGCGACGAAACCGTCCACCGCGTTCGCGGTGCGCGTGTCCCAGTTGCGGATGTAATGCAGGATCATCCGCGCGAGCAGCGACTTCGGCCCGTGCGTGAGGTTCGACTGTTCCAGATACTGGTGCTGCAGATCCCACGCATAGCGGATCGGCGAATGCACGTAGCTGATATGCACCTGGTCGGGCCCCGTCAGCACGCCCTTCGCGACCGCGTGGCTGCTCGAGATCACCAGGTCGTACTCGGACACGTCGAGCTGCTCGATCGCGAGCGGCATCAGCGGCAGGTAGCTGCGGTACTTGGTGCGCGCGAACGGCAGCTTCTGGATGAACGACGTCGTCACCGGCTTGCCGCGCACGAACGCGCGATCGTCGAGGAAGTCGACGAGACTGAACAGGTCCGCGTCGGGAAAGCACGCGACGATCTGCTCGAGCACGCGTTCGGCTCCGGCATAGGTGACGAGCCAGTCGTGGACGATCGCCACGCGCAGCGCGCGCGTCGGATGGCGCGCGCTGGCCCGTTCGGCCGGCAGCGCCCGGCGCAGCGCGGCGGCGTCGCCCGCTTCGGCCACGGCCGCATCGGCGGTGGCGAGATTCAATACGGCGTGTTCCGCCAGATCGCGATTCATACTGTTCTCCTCGCATTGAGACGGACGAACAAGTCGCGCACTAGCGCACGCAACCCCGGTGTCATCGTGAGCGACCACGCAACATTCAACAGCAGCACGACCGCGCACATGCCGATCGACTCGACGAGCCCCGGCCACGCCTGCGCCAGGAACAGGCTTGCGAGCAGGAAGGCCAGGTGCGCGAGCATGTCGAGCACGATCGCGCGCATCCGGATCGCCGACAGGTACAGCAGCACGCCGTAGTCGACGAGCGCGCGCGCCGCGACGACCACCGCCGCGCCGATCAGCCCGAAGTGATGAATGCCGAACCACAGGCCGCCGACGAAGAACGGCATCTCGACGAGCCCGGCGAACGCCGCGCGGGCCGGGTTGACCTGCGACTGGATCAGGATTCGCGTGACGCTCGCCTGGCCGACGAGCCACACGCTGATCACCAGCACGCGGCCGACCGGCGCCGAATGCGCGGCGAGATCCGCGCCCACCCACAGCGTGAGGAACGGCGCGAGCGCGAAGATCGCGACGATGCCGACCGGCGTGAACACGCCGTTCAGGAATTCGAGCGACTGGCGCGCGAGCGTGTCCGCATGGTCGCGGCCCACCGCCGACAGGCGCGGGAACAGCGTGCGCACGAGCGCGTTCGGCAGCATGTTCAGGCGCGTGACGAGGTTCTGCGGCACCGTGTAGTAGGTGACGAACTTCGCGCCCATGCCGGCGCCGAGCATCACGCGGTCGAGCGTGTCGGCGATCATGCTCGTCGTACTCGCGATCAGCATCCAGCCGCCGAAGTTGAACAGCCCTTTCGCGGTGCCCCACTGCGGCGGATCGATGCGCCGGATCCCGAGCACCTTGATGCTGGCCTGGCCGAGCATCACCGCCGCGATCAGCCGCGCGACGACCGCCGCGGCGAGCACCGTCTGCAGGTTCGGCGCGATCCACCACGCGGCGCCGAGCGGCAGCAGCTGGAACAGGAACGTGCCGATCGTCTGGTTCGTGTTGAACACGCCGAAGCGTTCGGCGCCGTTGATCGCGCCGGCGAACACCCACGACACGTTCGCCAGCGGAATCGCGAGCGCGAGCCACGGCAGCGCGAGATACACCTCGTGCTGCATCGCCGCCGACACCTTCGTGAAGTACGCGGTGTAGACGAACGCACCGAAATAGATCAGCAGCCCGCCGACGATGCCGGTGCCGAGGTTCAGCCAGAACGCGCTCCAGAACACGCGCGCGCTTTCGTCGGCGTTGCCGCTCGCGAGCGCCTTCGAGATGTGGTTCTGCGCGGCCATGCTCATCCCGAGATCGAGGATCCCGAAATAGCCGATCAGCGTCCACACGAGGCTGACGACGCCGTAGCGTTCGACGCCGAGCGCGTGGATATAGGCGGGCACCGTCACCAGCGACACGAAGGTCGGCAGGATCAGCCCGATGAAGTTGATCGAAACGTTCTTGAGTATGCCTTTGTCCATGCTTCTGCCTTGTGTGACGTCGCCCGTCACGGTTTCCAGCGATACATCAGCACCTTGCCGCGTGCGTCTTCCTCGACGAACACGAGGTACTCGCCGTTCTCGCGCCGGAACGCGCTGATGCCGAACGGCACGTCGACCCAGCCGGACGCCTTGCCGACCTCGGCGCCCGGGCTCATCACGCCCACTTCCTTGCCGGTTTCCTTGTCGTACACGTGGATCTTGCCGACCGGCTCCACCCCGAACAGGTAGCGGCCCTCGACCGTGAGCCCGATCAGGTCGAAGATCGGCTTCGCGTCGAGCTGCCACGGCAGCGCGACCTGGTAACGCACGACCGGCGAGCCCGTCGACCACTTGTCGAAGCGGATCAGCACGCGCCCCACTTCCTTGTTGATGCCCGGCTGCGGCGGCGCGTCGGCCGTGTAGCCGGTCACGTACAGCGTGTCGGTCTGCGGCTCGTAGATCGCGCGGCGCAACTGCGTGAACGGCTGCGGCATCGGATAGGTCGTGACCTTGTCGTACGAGTAGATCGGGTTGCCGGCCTTGTCGACGCCGCCGTACTGGAAGCGGTGGATGCCGCGCACGTCGCTGGTGCGCCAGATGTCGCCCTTCGTGTCGACCCACCAGCCCCAGCCGCCCGCCTTCGCCTTGCCCGTCGTGTTGATCTCGGCCTCGTCGGCATCGATCCGGCCGTTGCCGTTCGCGTCGCGCCACAGCCAGTCGCCGCCCGGCGGCTTGTTCGGCACCTTGTCGACCGGTCGCGCACGCCCCGCGATCAGGCCCGACGGAATCGCGACCTCGCCGTCGCGCTTCGCGTCGAAGCGGTAGATCTTCAGGTGATCGGCGTACATGTCGGTCAGGTACAGGAACGTGCGGCCGTCGAGGCGCCGTGCGAACGGCATGCCGGGATACTGGTCCGTGTGGAACACGGGATCGTCCGGATACTTGAAGCGGTTCGACAGGAAGCCGACGTATTTCCAGTCCTGGCCCGGCGGCTTCGACAGGTCGAGCTCGAAGCGCTTGTTGCCCGTGTACACGCTGTTCGGCCGCGCCGGGTCGAGCCACGCGCCGTCGACGAACAGCAGCCCCTGCACCTGCCAGCGCTGCTTGCCGTCCGGCGTGTAGCTTTCGAGCACCGCGCCGAGCCCTGCGCCGATCGTGTCGTGGCGCGGCCCGATGCCGTTCATCGACACGTAGATGTTGCCCGCGCGGTCGACCCCGACGCCCGTCAGCCCGTTGAAGCGCTGCGGCCCCGGCCGGCCCGGCACCGGGCCCGCGAAGATGCCGCCGCGCTCGCCGAGCGTGCCCGACGGCGCATAACCCTTGCCGCCTTTCGAGAAGATCAGGATCTGCTGGCGCGGCCCGTTGTCCGCCACCAGCACGCGCCCTTTCGCGTCGACGGCCACGTCCACCGCGTCGGTGCCTTCCGGCAGCGCGGGCGCGTCGTCGAGCTTGCGGCCGTCCGCGCGCACGTGCACGAGGTGCGCGGGCCCGTTGAGCGTATCCGTGAGCAGCCACAGCGTGCCGTCGCCCGCGAGTGCGAGGCGGCCCGGCTCGTGCGCGCTCCACGTGCCCTTCTGCTGCATGGTCTCCGCGTCGTACACGTTCACCGCGTCGCGCGACGGATTCGTCGCGAACAGCGTCTTGTCGTCGGCTGCGAGGCCGCCGACTTCCGCCTTCTGCTCGCCCACTTCCGAGCGCGCGGGCGCCGCGACCTCGTTCATCATCATGAAGCTCGCGGCCATCCGCGCGCGGCCGGTGTCCGCGCGGCCGCCCGGCGCGACCTGCGGCGCCGCACGGAACGGCGCGGGCTGCTTCAGGTCGCCGATCGTGCGACGCGAGATGCCGAACCACTGCTTGCCCTTGTCCGGCCAGATGCCGGGCGACTGCAGGTGGCCGCGCTCGTTGCCGACACCGATCGCGACATACGCGTACTTGCTGTTCACCGCGATCGCGCTGCCGCCGAGGTTGCCCCAGCCGTGCGTGCCGCCGGCGAAGCCGAGCATCTTCCCGTCCTGGTAGACGCTCGCCTCGGCCCCGCTCTCGTCCCACGGCGCATTCGTATACACCTTGCCTTCAGGCGTCACCGCGATCGCGCGGATGTCGATCTGCGTCCAGCTGCCGTCGCCATAGCCGAACGTATTGCCGATCCACGACGTCGTCGCGGGCAACACCGTTTCGGCCGGTGCGGCGCTCGTCAGCAGCGTCACGCATACCGTCATGCCTACCAGAATCAGACGTCGCAATGCGCTTCTCCATACTTGATGCAACAGCGGCCGGGCCGCCGCAAGGACTGCCGCCGGCGCACCCTGTCGCTAAATGGGTTTCAAACGTCGCGATGCAGGTTACAAGCAAAAATAATCACAAGAAATTTGGAAATATTTGGGGATGTTTCCGCGTGAAATATCGAACCGGAACAGAGCCGAAAAGGCGCCCGAAAGCGGCAATAACGACCGCCCTTCGGTTTCCGCCCCGTAGAAAATGCCGCCTTCCACCGCCTGACGGGGCCGCCCGGGCGCCGACCTTTCATCCCGCGACAGGAATAATCGGCATTTGGATATTTGCCGTCAGATAAATGACGCGCGTTTTTTTGCCGATTTCTTTTCCCTAGAATCGATTTCGATTCGATATTTCATTTAATGGCATGCATTACGTTCACGTTTACGCATCGGATGTGCGACACGCCCCGGCTCACGTCGCGCGTCGCGAAGGAGCGGCGCGATGACGGGCATCTCGCGACCCTCAGACCTCACCCCGCCGCAACACGGCCGCATCGTTCAGCTCGACGGGCTGCGCGCGATCGCGGTGGGCGCCGTGTTCCTGCAGCACGCGCTGAAGGCGCCGCTCTGGATGGGCGTCGACCTGTTCTTCGTGCTGAGCGGGCTGCTGATCACCGGCATCCTGCTCGATCGCAAGGCGCGCGGGCAGTCGTACTTCAGCCACTTCTACGCACGCCGCGTGCGTCGCATCCTGCCGCCGTACGTGCTGCTGCTGGTGGTGTCGACGATCCTGTTCGGCGCAGGCTGGCTGCCGCACTGGCCGTGGTTCGCGTTCTTCTCGACCAACATCGGGCTGTCGCTCGGCAGCATCGGCCATGACAGCCTGAACGTGCTGTGGTCGCTCGCGGTCGAGGAGCAGTTCTATATCTTCTGGCCGTTCGTGGTGCTGTGGTGCTCGGAGCGCGCGCTGCTGTGGGTCGCCGCCGCGCTGATCGTCGCGGCCCCCGTGCTGCGCGCGATCGCGACGCCGTGGTTCGACTCGTTCTGGCCGATCTACTACCTGACGCCGTTCCGCATGGACCTGCTCGCCGCGGGCGCGCTGCTCGCGATCGTGCTGCGCCGCGACCGGCGCGCGCTCGAGCCGTTCTATCCGCTCGCGATCGTCGGCGCGCTCGTGTCGCTCGCGATCCTCGGCTGGCTGCACCTGTCGTTCCCGCGCTTTCGCGCCGCGAACACGCCGCTGTCGAATGCCGCGCTCTACAGCATCTCGCTGCTGCTGTGCACGTCGATCGTCGTGATCGCGCTGCGCGGCCGCGGCCTCGTGCAGCGCGTGCTGACGAACCCGATGCTCGTCTACGTCGGCACCGTCAGCTACACCGTGTACCTGATCCACCTCAGCGTGCTGTACGCGCTGTGGCCGCTGCACCTTAACCGCTTCGTCACGGCCGCGCTGGCGCTCGCGATCACGCTCGCGTACGCGACCGTGAGCTGGTACGGCTTCGAACGGCGCCTGACGCGCGGCCCCGCACGCCGCGCGCTGCCGGCCGCCGCCGGCACGACCGCCTGAATTTCATCATCCATCGTTTCTACCAGGACAACGTCATGAGCCAAACTCGCAAGAAGGCCATCATCACCGGGATCTCGGGGCAAGACGGCGCCTACCTGACCAAGCTGCTGCTCGACAAGGGCTATGAAGTCACCGGTACCTACCGCCGCACCAGCTCGGTGAATTTCTGGCGCATCGCCGAGCTCGGCGTCGACACGCACCCGAACCTCACGCTCGTCGAGCACGACCTGACCGACGCCGGCTCGAGCCTGCGCCTGCTCGAACGCACGCAGCCCGACGAGCTGTACAACCTCGCCGCGCAGAGCTTCGTCGGCGTGTCGTTCGACCAGCCGGCGACGACCGCCGAAGTGACGGGCCTGGGTCCGCTGAACCTGCTCGAGGCGATCCGCGTCGTGAGCCCGAAGACGCGCTTCTACCAGGCGTCGACCTCCGAGATGTTCGGCAAGGTGCAGTCGATTCCGCAGACGGAAGCGACCTCGTTCTATCCGCGCAGCCCGTACGGCGTCGCGAAGCTGTACGCGCACTGGATGACGGTGAACTACCGCGAGTCGTACGGCCTGTTCGGCAGCAGCGGCATCCTGTTCAACCACGAGTCGCCGCTGCGCGGCCGCGAGTTCGTCACGCGCAAGATCACCGACACCATCGCGAAGATCAAGCTCGGCAAGGCGACCCGCCTCGAGCTCGGCAACCTCGACGCGAAGCGCGACTGGGGCTTCGCGCTCGAGTACGTCGAAGGCATGTGGCGCATGCTGCAGGCCGACGAACCCGATACCTATGTGCTGGCAACCAACCGCACCGAGACCGTACGCGATTTCGTGCGGATGGCGTTCGCGGCGGCCGGCTACCAGATCGAATGGACCGGCAAGGGCGAGCAGGAACGCGGCCTCGACGCGGCGACCGGCAACGTGCTCGTGGAAGTGAATCCGAAGTTCTACCGCCCTGCCGAGGTCGATCTGCTGATCGGCTGCGCGGACAAGGCTAAAGCCAAACTCGGCTGGGAACCGAAGACGACGCTCGAACAACTTTGCCAGATGATGGTCGAAGCGGATTTGACGCGGAATCAACACCATGACACGTTCTGAAGCCGGACGCCCGTCGCGCCGTGCATTCGTCACCGGCCTGACGGGCTTCACCGGCCGCTACATGGCCGAACGCCTGCAGGCGGCCGGCTATGAGGTCTGGGGCACGGTCGCGCCCGGCACGGCACGGCCCGACGATCCGGCTTTCGCGCACTGCACGCTGCTGCCCGTCGACCTGCTCGATGCGGATGCGATGCGCGCGGCGGCCGCCGACGCGCGGCCCGATGCGGTCGTGCATCTCGCCGCGCGCGCGCACGTCGCGCAGGACGAGCCGTCGCAGACTTACGCGGTCAATATCGTCGGCACGCGCAACCTGCTGGCCGCGCTCGCGGGCCTCGACCGACGCCCGTCGGCCGTGCTGCTCGCCAGCAGCGCGAATATCTACGGCAACTCGACGGCCGGCGTGCTCGACGAAACCGTCGCCCCGGCCCCGGCGAACGACTACGCGGTCAGCAAGCTCGCGATGGAATACGCGGCGAAGCTGTGGGCCGACCGGCTGCCGATCGTGATCGCGCGGCCGTTCAACTACACGGGCGTCGGCCAGAGCGATGCCTACCTGCTGCCGAAGCTCGTCGCGCACTACGCGCGCAACGCACCGCGCATCTCGCTCGGCAATCTCGACGTGAGCCGCGATTTCTCCGACGTGCGCGACGTGACGGCCGCGTACCTGAAGCTGGTCGAGGCCGCACCGGCCGGCGAGACGTTCAACGTCTGCTCCGAGCGCGCGTATTCGCTGAAGGAAGTGCTGGCGATGCTGTCGCGCATCGCCGGTTACGTGATCGACGTGACGATCGATCCGCGTTTCGTGCGGCACAACGAGGTGAAGCGCCTGAGCGGGTCGCGCGACAAGCTGCGGCGCGCGGTGGGCGAGCTGCCCGTCACGCCGCTCGACGAAACGCTGCGATGGATGGTGGAGGCGATGCGCAACGACGCGCATGCGGACGGGCATCCCGCCGGGTAAGCCGGGCGATTTGCATCGACACCAAAACGAAGGGCCGGTCACGCAAGCGACCGGCCCTTCGTCCATGCGTCACGTCAAATCACGTCACGACATGCGTGACGTGCCGCGTTCAGCCTTCCAGCCCGCGCGCGAGATCCTTGCGCAGGTCGCCTGCGTCTTCGAGGCCGACCGACAAGCGGATCAACCCTTCGCTGATCCCTGCTGCCGCACGCGCTTCCGGCGTGATGCGGCCGTGCGTGGTCGTCGCCGGATGGGTGATCGTCGTGCGCGTATCGCCGAGGTTGCCGGTGATCGAGATCAGCTTCGTGTTGTCGATCACGCGCCACGCATTCGCGCGCTGCTGCTCGGGCGTGTCCCCCTTCAGCTCGAACGACAGGATCGCGCCGCCCGCCTTCTGCTGACGCTTCGCGAGTTCGTGCTGCGGGTGCGATTCGAGGCCCGGGTGAAACACGCGCGCAACCGCCGGATGCGAATCGAGCCAGCGTGCGATTTCCAGCGCATTCGCCGACTGCTTCTCGACGCGCAGCGACAGCGTCTCCATCCCCTTCAGCAGCACCCACGCGTTGAACGCCGACAGCGTCGGGCCCGCGCTGCGCACGAACGGGAACACCTTGCCCATGATGAATTCCTTCGAGCCGACCAGCGCGCCGCCGAGCACGCGGCCCTGCCCGTCGAGGAATTTCGTCGCCGAGTGCATCACGACATCCGCGCCGAGCTTCAGCGGCTGCTGCAGCACCGGGCTGCAGAAACAGTTGTCGACGACGAACAGCGCGTTCGACGCCTTCGCGATCTTGCCGATCGCCTCGATGTCGGCCAGTTCGGTCAGCGGGTTCGACGGCGTCTCGAGGAAGAACATCTTCGTTTCCGGGCGCACCGCTTCCTGCCATGCGTTCAGGTCGGTCGGGTCGACGAAGGTCGTCGTGATCCCGAACTTGCTGAAGATCTGCGAGAACATCCCGAGCGTCGAGCCGAACAGGCTGCGCGAGCTGACGAGGTGGTCGCCGGCCTGCAGCGCGGCCATCACGACCGACATGATCGCGGCCATCCCCGACGCCGTCGCGATGCACGCCTCGCCGCCCTCGAGCGCCGCGAGACGCTCCTGGAACATCGTGACGGTCGGGTTCGTGAAGCGCGAATAGGTGAAGTAGTCTTCCGAATTCGCGAAGCGCTCGGCCGCGTCGGCCGCGCTCTGGAAGCAGAAGCTCGACGTGAGGAACAGCGCTTCCGAGTGCTCGTTGAAGTCGCTGCGCAGCGTGCCCGCGCGCACGGCAAGCGTGTCGAAGTTGAGGGAGTCGTCCATGTTCCGTTTTCCGTATTCGATGGTCGCGCGGGTGGCGCGAACCCAGTCAAAACCAGGCCAAAACAAAAAGCCCGCTATGCGTCGGCATCAGCGGGCTTCGGTGCGGTACGACAGCGATCGACTCGGGCCGGTTGCCACCGGCCTTCGCTTTAGCTGTTTTGGGAAGTCGCCCCGCGTCCGCAAGCTGATATCAAATCGACGCATGGCGACATCCTATCACGCTTCGTCAAAAGCGTGCGCCGGTGTCACTCGACCGACAACTGCAGGTTCATCTGCGAGCGTTCGGTGTCGCCGGCCGTGTCGCGATCGGCCTGCGATGCCGGCGTGAGGCGCGCGCGCTCGATCGCATCGAGATACTCGGGCGTCACGTCGCCGGTGATGTAGTTGCCGTCGAAGCACGACGCCTCGAAGCGTTCGAGCTTCGGGTTGATGTCGCGCACCGCGCGGCGCAGATCGTCGACGTCCTGATAGATCAGGTGGTCGGCGCCGATGATCTTCGCGACTTCTTCGTCGGTGCGGCCATGCGCGACCAGTTCGCCGCGCGTCGGCATGTCGATGCCGTACACGTTCGGGAACTTCACGGGCGGCGCGGCCGACGCGAAGATCACCGACTTCGCGCCCGCATCGCGCGCCATCTGCACGATTTCATGCGAGGTCGTGCCGCGCACGATCGAATCGTCGACGATCAGCACGTTCTTGTCCTTGAACTCGATGCTCATCGCATTGAGCTTCTGGCGCACCGACTTCTTGCGCACGGCCTGGCCCGGCATGATGAAGGTACGGCCGACGTAACGGTTCTTGAAGAAGCCTTCGCGATACTCGACGCCGAGCTTCGCGGCGACCTGCATCGCAGCCGGGCGCGACGAATCGGGAATCGGCATCACGACGTCGATCGGCACGTTCGGCAGCTCGCGCTTGATCTTCTCGGCGAGATAGTCGCCCATGCGCAGGCGCACGTTGTAGACCGGCACGCCATCGAGACACGAATCCGGGCGCGCGAGGTACACGTATTCGAACATGCACGGATTCAGCGTCGGCTGCTCCGCGCACTGCTGGCTGTGGAAGTTGCCGGCCGGATCGATGAAGATCGCTTCGCCCGGCTGCACGTCGCGGACGAATTCGAAACCGATGCCTTCGACGGCCACCGACTCCGATGCGACCATCCATTCGGTGCCGTTTTCGGTCTCGAGCTTGCCGATGCACAGCGGGCGGATGCCGAACGGATCGCGGAACGCGAGCAGGCCGTAGCCGGCGATCAGCGACACGATCGCGTACGAACCCTGCAGGCGGCGATGCACGCCCGACACGGCCTTGAACACCGAGGCCGGATCGAGCTCGAGGCCCGTGGTCGACAGTTGCAGCTCGTGTGCGAACACGTTGAGCAGCACTTCGCTGTCGGAATTGGTGTTGATGTGCCGGCGGTCGATCCGGAACATCTCGTCCTTCAGTTGCTGCCAGTTCGTCAGGTTGCCGTTGTGCGCGAGGATGATCCCGAACGGCGCGTTCACGTAGAACGGTTGCGCCTCGGCTTCGCTCGACGCCGAGCCGGCGGTCGGGTAGCGCACCTGGCCGATGCCGTAGGTGCCGGGCAGGCTGCGCATGTTGCGCGTGCGGAACACGTCGCGCACCATGCCGTTCGCCTTGTACATGTGGAAATTGCTGCCGTCCGCCGTCGCGATGCCCGCCGCGTCCTGACCGCGATGCTGCAGCAGCAGCAGGCTGTCATAGATCAGCTGGTTGACCGGGGATTGGGAGATAACGCCTACGATGCCGCACATGGCATGTCCTTCAGAATGACAAAATCGGTTCCGTCCTGCCCGGCCGCGTCGTCACACGCGTACGTACTGGGCCATGCCGTCGGGCAGGAGCTGCTTCAGCTCGTGCACGCCCTGTTCGGCGAAAGGACGCAATAGCGCATTGCGCCAGAATTCCTGTTTGGGCAGTTCGGTCAGCCCCGCCGCCGCGACCAGCAGCACCACCAGCACGCAGCCGCGGACGAGCCCGAACATCATGCCCAGCGAGCGGTCGACGCCGCCCAGGCCACTCGCCTGCGCGATCCGCGACAGCAGCGCGTTCGCCACGCCGGCGACCAGCACCACGCCGATCACGACCAACGCGAAGGCGATCACCCACTGCGTCAGCGCACCACCCGGCCAGTTCGCCGGGATATACGGCACGACCAGTCCGACGTAGCGGCCCGCGATCACGATCGCCGCGATCCAGCCGATCAGCCCGAAAATCTCGGACACGAAACCGCGCCACGCGCCACGCAGCGCAGACAACGCGATCACCGCCAATACAGCGTAGTCGAAAGCCGTCAGCATCGTGCGTTACTGCGTCAGACCGGCTTCGCGCACCTTCGCGATCGCGGCGGAAGCCGCCGCACGATCCGCGAACGGGCCCGCACGCAACAGTGTAGCCGTGCTGCCGTCTGCCTGCTTGCGATGCTCGACATATGCGGGCACACCCGCCGATTTCAATTTGGTGGCCCACGACCGGGCCGTCGCGTCGTCCTTGAACGAACCGAGCTGCACCGCGAAACGCGCACCGGCCGGCGACGACGGCGACGAAGCGTCGCTGCTGTCCGGGCTGGCGGCGTCGGCATGCGCGACGGCCGCGGGCGCGGGCGCAGGCTTCGGCGCGGCCGGCTTCGCCACGGGGGCGGCCGGTTTCGGCGCGGGCTTCGGCGGCGTCACGCTCGCCGTGGTCGTGGTATCGGGTTTCGCGGCCGGCTTGTCGGCATCCTTCGGCGCGGGCGCCGGTGCAGCCGCAACGGCGACATCGGATGCCGGCGGTTCGTCGTGCGCGACGCCTGCCTGTACGTCGGACGCGTCATCGTCGCGCGGTGCGACCGCCTGGTGCGCGGGCCGGTTCGGAATGTCGATGGCGATGTCGTCCGTGACCGGCTTCGGGTGCGAGTCGAGCACCATCGGCAACACGATCACGGCGGCGACGACGAGCGCGATCGCGCCGACGAGGCGACGGCGCGCGCGTTGCTTTTCTGGAAGGGTCGGATCGAGGAGCAGCGCGTCCGATTCCGGACGCTCGGTGCGGCGCGAGCGTCGCTCGACGCGTTCAGTGGTGCGCTCCGTGCGCACGTTCCGGGAGGTCCCGGTGCGACCGCCGCGCCGCGGGGGCGCGTCGTCGTCTTTCTTGCCGAACGAGAAAATTCCCATGAATGGCTGAGTCCGAAACTGCCCGTCAGTCAGTGTTGCTGCGATTTACGGTAGGCCAGCACGCCGGCAACCGTATGGAAACTGCCGAAAACCACGATTCTATCATTCTCGGATGCTCTTTTTAGTGCATCACGAAACGCTTCGGCAGGCGACGTGTAACGCGTGACGCTCGAATCGGGCCCCTCCTCCACGCCGGCCTTGCGCAGCGCGGCTTCGAGCTGCTCCGCGGAGGCCGCGCGCGGCAGCGGCAAGTCGGTCACGCACCAGTGGTCGATCTCGCCCTTCAGGTGCTGCAGCACGCCGTCGATGTCCTTGTCGTGCATCGCGCCGAACACCGCGTACGTGTACGGGAAGAAGCCCATGTTGCCGAGGTTCTGCTCGAGCACGGCCGACGCATGCGGGTTGTGCGCGACGTCGAGCACGATCGCCGGCTTGCCGGGCAGCACCTGGAAGCGCCCCGGCAGCTCGACGTTAGCGAGGCCGAGCCGGATGTCCTGCGCGGACACCGGCAGCACCGGACGCAGCGCTTCGAGCGCGGCGAGCGCGGCCGACGCATTGATCAGCTGATTCGCCCCGCGCAGCGCCGGGTACGCAAGCGCCGGATAGCGCTTCTCGCGGCCGAGGTAGCTCCACTGCTGGCGCTCCGCGCCTGCCTGCGCCTCGTAGCGGAAATCGCGGCCGACCAGCCACAGGTCGGCGCCGATCGCTTCGGCGTGGTCGATCAGCGTTTGCGGCGCGGCCGGATCGCCGCAGATCGCCGGCTTGCCGGCGCGGAAGATCCCGGCCTTCTCGAACGCGATCTTCTCGCGCGTATCGCCGAGGTATTCGGTGTGGTCGATGTCGATGCTCGTGACGATCGCGCAATCGGTATCGATGATGTTGACCGCGTCGAGCCGGCCGCCGAGGCCGACTTCGAGGATCACCGCGTCGAGCCCGCGCGAGGCGAACAGGTGCAGGATCGCGAGCGTCGTGAATTCGAAGTACGTGAGCGACACCGGCTCGGGCAGCGACGTGCGCGCGGCTTCGACGGCCTCGAAGTGCGGCAGCAGTTCGTCATCGGTGACGTTCTGCCCGTTCACGCGCGCGCGCTCGTTGAATTCGAGCAGGTGCGGCGACGTGTGGCAGCCGACCTTGTAGCCGGCGCGCACGAGGATCGTCTCGAGGAACGCGCAGGTCGAGCCCTTGCCGTTCGTGCCGCCGACGGTGATGACGGGGCACGCGAATTCGAGCTGCAGCGCCGCCTTGACCTGCCCGATGCGGGTCAGGCCCATGTCGATGCCGACCGGGTGCGCGCGTTCGAGATGCGAAAGCCACGCGTCGAGAGTGGGAAAAGTGCTCATCGGTTCAAATCTGGATCGGGATCGCCACTACGCCAAAAAACGAAGCGCGTCGCCTGACGCTGAAGCCAGGCGACGCGCAGTGTTCACAACCTCGCGCCGGTCAGGCCAGCGCGTCGGCCGGTTGCCGCTGCAGCAGCGCGAGCAGCTGGGCGATCTCGTCGCGCATCTTGCGACGGTCGACGATCATGTCGATCGCGCCCGTCTTCAGCAGGAATTCGGCGCGCTGGAAGCCTTCCGGCAGCTTCTCGCGAACTGTCTGCTCGATCACGCGCGGGCCGGCGAAGCCGATCAGCGCCTTCGGTTCGGCGATCACGACGTCGCCGAGGAAGGCGAAGCTCGCCGACACGCCGCCCATCGTCGGGTCGGTCAGCACCGAAATGAACGGCAGCTTGGCTTCCGACAGCTTGGTCAGCATCGCGGTGGTTTTCGCCATCTGCATCAGCGACAGCAGGCTTTCCTGCATCCGCGCACCGCCCGAAGCGGTGAAGCAGATGAACGGCACTTGCTGTTCCAGCGCGTTCTGCGCGCCGCGTACGAAGCGCTCGCCGACCACCGAGCCCATCGAGCCGCCCATGAACGAGAACTCGAAGCAGGCCGCGACCACCGGCAGCGTGTGGATCGCACCGCCCATCACGACCATCGCGTCGGTTTCGCCCGTATCGTCCATCGCTTCCTTCAGACGATCGGGGTACTTGCGGCTGTCCTTGAACTTCAGCGTGTCGACCGGCACGATTTCCTGGCCGATCTCGTAACGGCCTTCCGGATCGAGCAGCCCGTCGAGGCGCTCACGTGCACCGATGCGCATGTGGTGATCGCACTTCGGGCACACGTGCAGGTTCGCGTCCACGTCGTTGCGGTACAGCACGGCCTCGCAGGACGGGCATTTGACCCACAGGCCTTCCGGAATGCCCTTGCGGCTTTTCGGGTCGGTCTGCTTGATCTTCGGCGGCAACAGTTTGTCGAGCCAGCTCATCGTATGGTTTCCTGTTCCGTGGCGGGGCGGGCCAACCGGCCCGCTCCCGCTTCCTGTGTTGTGTTTATCGCGCCGTCTTGCCCGCGCCGTCCAGGGCGGCACGCAGCTCGGCAATGAACGTCTTCAGCGCGGCGGCGGCACCCTCCGGCGCAGCGCTTTCGAGCAGCTGCACGAGGCGGCTGCCGATCACGACGGCGTCCGACACCTCGGCCACCGCGCGCGCCGTTTCGGCGTCGCGGATACCGAAGCCGACGCCGACCGGAACCGGCACGCGCGACTTGATGGCCGGGATTTTACCCGCAATGCTCGAAACATCCAGATTTCCTGCACCGGTCACGCCCTTGAGCGACACGTAATACACGTAGCCGCTCGCGATCTTGCCGACGTCGGCGATGCGTTCGTCGGTCGACGTGGGCGCGAGCAGGAAGATCGGATCGATCTGCGCGGCGCGCATTTTCTCGGCGAATACGCCCGCCTCTTCCGGCGGATAGTCGACGACGAGCACGCCGTCGACCCCGGCCGCCTGTGCTTCGGCCGCGAACGTGTCGACGCCCATCCGCTCGATCGGGTTCGCATAGCCCATCAGCACGACGGGGGTTTTGGGGTCGGTTTCGCGAAAGCGCTTCACGTCGGCGAGCACGCTCGTCAGCGTGACGCCGCGCGCGAGCGCGCGTTCCGACGAGCGCTGGATCACGGGGCCGTCGGCCATCGGGTCCGAGAACGGCACGCCGAGTTCGATCACGTCCGCGCCGCCTTCGGCGAGCGCGTGCATGAATTCGACGGTTTTGGCCGGATCGGGGTCGCCGGCCGTGATGAACGGGATCAGGCCCTTACGGCCTTGTTCGGCGAGCGCGGCGAAGGTCTGCTGAATACGGGACATGGCAATTTTCCTGTGTCGATCCGGAGTTTGCGCTTTAGCGCTTACTCCGGTCCCATACAAAGTATGCGTTGCGTTCGGCGATGCGGCGGCGCGATTCACGCGCACGCCGGCGCGGCAAGCGCGTTCACGCGCTCGTGCGCGATCGCACAATAGCTTTCGTTGATCTCGTAGCCGACGAAGTCGCGCCCCTGCCGTGCGCAGGCCACCGCGGTCGTGCCGCTGCCCATGAACGGATCGAGCACGCGGCCGCCCGGCGGGCAGCTTGCGAGCACCATCCGCTCGATGATTTCCAGCGGCTTCTGGGTCGGATGATCGACGCGCTCCGCGTGCTGCCGATGCAGGCGCGAGACCGACCAGACGTCCTTCGGGTTGTAGCCCATCTCCAGCCACTTGCTGCCTTCGAACAGCTTGCGCGAGCGGGCCTTCTTCGTATCGGCGTCGTACGGGATGCGGACCGGATCGAGATCGAAGTAATACGCCTTGGAAACCGCGAAAAAGCCGATGTTGTCGTGCACCGACGTGAAACGGCGCGTCGTGCCGCCCATGCTCGGCACGCGCCGGTCCCAGATGATCTCGTTGACCATCGTGAGTTGCGTCTTCAGGAAGCTGAAGATTTCCGGCGCGTACTGCCACGTGCAGAAGATGTACATCGACCCGCTCGGCTTCAGCTTCGGAATCGCGAGCTCGAGCCACTCGCGCGTCCACGCGAGAAAGTCGTCGCCCGAACGCTTGTCCGAGTCGTTGCCGTAGTCCTTGCCGAGCCCGTACGGCGGATCGGCGACGATCAGGTCGATCGACGCGTCCGGCAGGTGCGCGGCATGGGTCAGGAAATCGCGGTTATGCAGTTCGATACCGGACGGCAGCGCGCGCGGCACGGCAGCGGCGGGCGGAACCGCCCCCGCCTCGCTCGCGGCACCGCCGCCCGGTTCTTCGATCAGGTCACGCATCGGTCGGGGTCAGAGCTCGATGCCCGATCGCTCGGCGACCGTGTGCATGTCCTTGTCGCCGCGGCCCGACAGGTTGACGAGCAGGATCTTGTCCTTCGGCAACGTCGGCGCGAGCTTCACGCCATACGCGATCGCATGGCTCGACTCGAGCGCGGGAATGATCCCCTCGATCCTGCAGCAGTCGTGGAACGCCTTCAGCGCTTCCTCGTCGGTGATGCCGACGTACTGCGCCCGGCCGCTGTCCTTCAGCCACGCGTGCTCGGGGCCGACGCCCGGATAGTCGAGGCCCGCCGACACCGAATGCGTCTCGATGATCTGGCCGTTGTCGTCCTGCAGCAGGTAGGTCCGGTTGCCGTGCAGCACGCCCGGGCTGCCGGCGATCAGCGACGCCGCGTGATGGCCCGTGTCGAGGCCGTCGCCGGCTGCTTCGACGCCGATCAGCTGCACCGAGGTGTCGTCGATGTACGGATAGAAGATGCCCATTGCGTTCGAACCGCCGCCCACGCAGGCGATCACGGCGTCAGGCTGCCGGCCGGCGAGTTCGGGCATCTGCACCTTGCACTCGTCGCCGATCACGCGCTGGAAGTCGCGCACCATCATCGGGTACGGGTGCGGGCCCGCGACCGTGCCGATGATGTAGAACGTGTTCTCGATGTTCGTGACCCAGTCGCGCATCGCTTCGTTCAGCGCGTCCTTCAGCGTGCGCGAACCCGATTCGACCGGCACGACCGTCGCGCCGAGCAGCTTCATCCGGTAGACGTTCGCGGCCTGGCGGCGCACGTCTTCCGAACCCATGTAGACGACGCACTCCATCCCGAAGCGCGCGCAGATCGTCGCGGTCGCGACGCCGTGCTGGCCGGCGCCCGTCTCGGCGATCACGCGCTTCTTGCCCATGCGCTTCGCGAGCAGCGCCTGGCCGATCACGTTGTTGATCTTGTGCGCGCCGGTGTGGTTCAGGTCTTCGCGCTTCAGGTAGATCTGCGCGCCGCCGAGCGTCTCGCTCCAGCGCTGCGCGTGATAGATCGGCGACGGGCGACCGACGAAATGCTTCAGCTCGCGCTCGAATTCGGCGACGAAATCGGGATCGTTCTGGAATTTTTCATACGCTGCACGCAGTTCGTCCAGCGCGTGAATCAGCGTCTCGGCGACGAACGTGCCGCCATACGGGCCGAAATGGCCGCGATCATTAGGAAGGTTGTACATGGTGTCTCTCTCGATCGGTCGGCGCGCCCCGCTTTCGAGGCCGCACCGGCTTGCATCACCCGGCGTCCGCTTCGCGCACCGCGCGTACGAACGCCGCCATCCGGGCGTGATCCTTCACGCCCTTCGCGCCCTCCACTTCGATGCCACTCGAGACATCGACAGCAAACGGGCGCAACTGGCGAATCGCATCACCGACGTTTTGCGCGCTCAAGCCACCACTCAAAACGGCCCGATGCGCGAGCTCTGCGGGAATAAGAGACCAATCGAAGACCTTGCCGCTACCACCGTAATCCGGCACCAGGGTGTCGAACAGGAGGCCGCGCGCTTTCGAATAATGAAGCCCCGATTCTACCAAATCGGCCGATTGCGTCGAGGGGCCCACGCGCACCGCGCGCAGCCACGGCAGGCGTGCCGCGCGGCCAAGTGCGTCGCACTGATCGGGCGTCTCGTCGCCATGGAACTGCAGCAGCGTGAGCGGCACGTCGCGCACGACGGCCTCGATCTCGGCCTCGGTCGCGTTCACGAACAGCCCGACCACCGACACGAACGGCGGCGCGAGGCGTGCCAGCTCCGCCGCCTGCGCGATCGACACCGCGCGCGGGCTCTTCGGATAGAACACGAGGCCGATCGCATCGGCGCCGAGCGCCGCCGCGTGCAGCACGTCGTCGGGCTTCGACAGCCCGCACAGCTTGATGCGCGTGCGCGGCGGCAGGCCGGCCGCGGCGGGAATCGAGGAAGACACGGCGTGATCCGTCATGATTGCGGGTCCAGATCGGCCCAGACGCTGCTCCACGGCACACTGCCGAGCTGCGCGGGCGGGACGGCGAATTCCGCCGGGTAGCCGACGTGGGCGAGATACAGCCCGTCGGCCATGAACGTGGGCGCCGCAAGCTTGCGATCGCGCCCGGCCAGCACGTCGGCGAGCCAGTCGGCCGGATAGCGGCCGCGACCGACCGCAACGAGGCAGCCCATCAGGTTGCGCACCATGTGGTGCAGGAACGCGTTGGCGCGGAACCGGAAATGGATGAAATGGCCCACGCGCCGCACGTCGATCTGATACAGGTGTTTGACCGGCGTCTTCGACTGGCATTCCGACGACCGGAACGACGAGAAGTCATGCTCGCCGATCAGATGCGCGGCGGCTGCGCGCATCGCGTCGTCGTCGAGCGGCGTATGGATCCAGCCCGCGCGCCCCGCCAGCATCGGCGAGCGCACGGGATGCACGTACAGCGTGTAGTAATAGGTGCGCTCGAACGCCGAGAAACGCGCGTGGAACGTGTCCGGCATCGGCTTCGCCCATTGCACCGCCACGGTCGGCGGCAGGAACGCGTTGGTGCCGCGCACCCACGAGAAAACCTCCCGATCGAGGTCGGTATCGAAGTGCACGACCTGCCCGAGCCCGTGCACGCCCGTGTCGGTGCGCCCGGCCACCGTCGTATGCAGCGGCACGCGCGCGAACTCGGCCAGTGCGTGCTCGAGCCGATCCTGCACGGTCTTGCCGTGCGGCTGCGCCTGCCAGCCGCAGAACGCCGCGCCGTCGTACTGGATGCCGAGCGCGATCCGCATCACGCCTCGTCCGCCAGTTTCGCGAGCAGCGCGCGCGCATCGTCGCGCGTCGCGGCGTCATTCGCGTCGACCACTTCCTGCAGCAGCGTCCGCGCGCCGGACAGGTCGCCCAGCTCGACATATTCGGACGCGAGGTCGAGCTTGTTGCGCGCGATGCGGGCGAGTTCGTCCGGCGTCAGCGCCGGCAACGCAGCGCCCGGCGCGGACGGCAGGTCGAGATCGAAATCAAGCTTCAGCGCGCCGAACTGCGCGCCGCCGAGCGGCGGCAGCGACGACGTCGCGAACGGGCTGCCCGCCTGGGTTGCCGGCGTCGCTGCGTCCGGATCCCAATCGAACTCGTCGTCCTGATCGGCCGGATGTTCCGGGGCGGGATCGGTCGAGCCAATCGGGAGACGCTGTGCGGCTTGACCGTTAGTTGCGATTTTATCGGTGTCGGACTGCCCTGCTTGCGCAGCCGGCTCATCCGCCGCCAGCGACGGCTCGTCCGGCGTGCGCGGCGGCAGCGGCATGTCGAGGCTGCTGAGCGCGCTGATCGCGTTCTGCATCAGCGCCGCGTGCTGCGCATCTGTGGCCGCGGGTGCGGTCGGCGTTTCCACCTGCGTCGCTACCCGTGTCTCCACCGACGTCTCGATCGGCGTCTCTAACGACGTTTCGACCGGCGTTTCGGCCGCGTCCTTTTCGATCGGCTCGGCATCGTGCGAAACCGGAGCCGTCTCGCTCGCGGGCGGCACTGCCGCGTGTGCGGTCGGCAATTCAGGCTGCTCGACATGCGGCTTCGCCACATCCGACGACGGCGACAGATCCGTATCCGGTGTCTCGACCGGCTCCGCCGCTGCGGCAGTCGCCGCGGCAAGGTTCAGGTCGGAAGCGGCATCACGCGCGACCGGCATCTCGGGCCGGATCGGCAGTTCCGGTTCGACGGACGGCGCGGCTTCGGCTTGCGCAGCGGCAGCCGCCACCGTGACTCCGCCCGCTGCCGTGGCGGCAGCCAACGTGTCCGTCCCCGCATCGTCCGTGCGTCGGCTCTTCCTGCGCTTGCGCCACGCGAAACCTGCCGCGAGGACGATCACGGCCGCACCGGCCACCGCGGCCGGACGCCAGTCCATCTGCTCGTTACTGCGCGCAGGTGTCACCACCGGCGCGGCCGGCTGCGCGGGCACCGATACCGATGCCGGCTGCACTGCGCTGGCAGCAACGCCGGATGCCGCTTCGCCGGTCGTCGACGCAGCCGCAGCCGCGGACGCGCCCGCATCGCTCGCGGCCGGACGCGGCGCGACAGGTGCCGGTGCCGGCTTGAGCTCGTTCGTCGTGGCCGGCTTGCCGATACCGTGCTTCTGCAATTCCATCAGCACGCGGTTCTTCAGCGCCAGCAGTTGCTGCAGGCTCGACGGCCGCGGCTGCGACGCGCCCGTGACCGGTGCCGCGCCAGCCGGTTCGTTCATGCCCGGAACCTGGCTGCCCGACACAGGCGGGGTCACGGCCCCGCTCGCGGACGACGGCACTGACTGGATCGTGCCGCTCCACACATGCGGACCGCTTGCACCGGTCACGGGTGCCGCCGGCTGCATGCTTTCGACAGCCGATGCGCCGTGGGCAGCCGAAGTACCGACCGATGCCGAAGCACCGACGGATGCCGACGCACCGGCGGCCGTCGCGACGCTCGCACCGCTGACAGGCGCCGCATGCACGGCCGGCGCCACCGGCGCGGATTGCACGGTCGACCCCGGATGCGGTGCGGACGCACCATGCTGCGCGACTGCCGTGCCGCCCGATGCGGCGGCGGGTGCGGACGCTGCCGCCGCACCGGACGCACCGGACGCACCGGATGCAGCGGATGCAGCGGCCGGCACGACTGCCGCGCCTGTCGCATCGAGCGCCGGCACGGTCAGCGTCGCGCCGACTTTCAGGCGGCTCGCGTCGCGCTTCATGAACGCCTGCGGATTGGCGTCGAATAGCGCGCGGCCGGCGCGCGCGAGCACCCCGGGATCGCGCGACTGCGTAGCCGCCTTCGCGATGTCGTTCAGCGACTGGCCCGGCTGGACCGTCACGGTAAGCGGCGCTGCGCCGTCGGCAGCGGATGCCGGCAGTTCGCCGGTGCCGGCCGCCCAGGCCGATGCGGTTGCGCCGAGCGCCAGGATCGCCAGCGCGCCACGCACGGCGCGCGACAGACGGGACTGACGCGGAAACAAGGAAATTCGGGACATCGTTGGCTCTATCGCCGCGCGCGGGCGCGGCTCGGATTCGCGGTTGAAAGCGTCAATAAGGTTGCCGCAGAAATGCAAAAGCGTCGCGTGGAACGCGACGCTTTCGGCGGGTCTGTGCGTCGTAACCGCGTAGTTTACTTCACGTGATCAGGTTCGGGCCGAATTCATCGCCGACGGGCGCAACCGATTGCGTGCGCGCGTCGGGACATCCCGCGATCGCGCCGCGTGGATGTCCGGTTGCGCACGCTGCGACCCGCGCCCACGATCGACCGGAAGTGCGCCTCGCTCAGAGGCAAAGCCATCCGGCCGCATCGCCCGCCGAACGCATATCACATGCCTTTGCTCACTCAACGATGCGATCCGCACAACCCAAGGGACAACACGGAACCACGACCGGAGAATCAGGTACGTTTGCTCAATAATTTGCGCTACTTGCCGTTAATGGATTAACAAGCGCCAATCAAAATAAATCCAGTCGGCCACCACCCCATTCAAATGAATTTCAATTGATCGATAAGAGGCCAATTCCCCTCTCTGATCATCGAATTGAACATCCCTGCCGCCAACCCCCCATCCCACAAGGCTTTCCAGCCTCGCCGCAGCTTCATTTCTCATACGAAATCAATCATTTCGACATCAATTCAATTTCATTACACAAAATTACACAGATCAAATAATTGCCGTCGCTACGATCGTCCTCAAACAAGAATCGGCGCAGTTCGACCATCGCGCCCGCACCCGCCGGAACAGCGGGAACGCGGTCGGCCTGGCTGACGCCGTGAGGTGCCAGGGAGGCATCGCGCAGTCGCACGACTGCATTTACTCACCAGCTCGTTACGGGGATCGAACATGGGCTATCAACAGGGCTTGAGCGGGTTGGCCGGCGCGGCGAACCATCTCGACGTGATCGGCAACAACATCGCGAACGCGAACACGGTTGGCTACAAGCAGGGTCGAGCGAACTTCGCCGACATGTACGCGAACTCGGTCGCGACGTCGACCAACACGCAGATCGGCATCGGCACGCGGCTCACGTCGGTGCAGCAACAATTCGGCCAGGGGACGATCAACACGACGAAGTCGTCGCTCGACATCGCGATCAACGGCAACGGCTTCTTCCAGATGTCGAACAACGGCGTGACGACGTACTCGCGTGACGGCGTATTCCACCGCGACAAGAGCGGCGCCATCGTCGACGCGCAGAACCGCAACCTGATGGGCTATGCGGCAGGGCCGGGCGGCGCGATCAACACCGCGGCGACCGTGCCGCTGCAAGCGCCGACCACCAACATCGCGCCGCAGGCGACGACGAAGGTCACCGGCCAGTTCAACCTGAACTCGCAGGACAAGGTGCCGGCCAAGACGCCGTTCAACGCGGGCGACAACACCACGTACAACTACAATTCGTCGATCCAGGTGTACGACACGCTCGGTGGCTCGCAACAGGTGTCGATGTATTTCGCGAAGAACGCGGCAGGTACCTGGCAGGCCTACGCGGGCGTGCAGGGCCAGACGCCGACGAATCTCGGCACCGTCACGTTCGACGCATCGGGCCGGATCAGCTCGACGACGTCGGCCGCAACCGGCCAGCCGACGCCGAGCCTCGGCCAGTTCGCGTTCTCGATCCCCAACGCGTCGGGCGGCGCCAATCCGCAAAACCTGACGCTCGACCTGACCGGCACGACGCAGTTCGGCGGGAAAAGCGGCGTGAACAACCTCGCACAGGATGGCTTCGCGAGCGGCACGCTGACGACGTTCTCGATCGGCAGCGACGGCAAGCTCACCGGCAATTACTCGAACGGCCAGAGCGCGGTGCTCGGCCTGATCGCGCTCGCGAACTTCAACAACCCGAACGGGCTCGAGAACATCGGCGGCAACCAGTATGTGGAAACCACCGCGTCGGGCGTGCCGCAGATCTCCGCGCCGGGCAGCACGAACCACGGCACGCTGCAGGGGAGCGCGCTGGAAAACTCGAACGTCAACCTGACGACCGAGCTCGTGAACCTGATCAAGGCGCAGCGCGATTACCAGGCCAACGCGCAGACGATCAAGACCCAGCAGGCCGTCGACCAGACGCTCCTGAACATGCGCTGACCCGCACATGAAAAACGCGCCGCGCCAGCCTTGATATCGTCAAGGCCGACGCGGCGCGCAATCTTGTGCACCGCGGCCCGCATCTCGCGGGCCGGACACGCCACTTACTTGTCGAGCAGGATGCGCAGCATGCGGCGCAGCGGCTCGGCCGCGCCCCACAGCAGCTGGTCGCCGACCGTGAACGCCGACAGGTATTCACCGCCCATCGCGAGCTTGCGCAGGCGGCCGACCGGCACCGTCAGCGTGCCCGTGACGTTCGCCGGCGACAGGTCGCGCATCGACGCTTCACGCTCGTTCGGCACGACCTTCACCCAGTCGTTCGCCGATGCGAGGATGCCGTTGATCTCGTCGAGCGGCACGTCCTTGTTCAGCTTGATCGTCAGTGCCTGCGAGTGGCAGCGCATTGCGCCGATTCGCACGCACAGGCCGTCGACCGGGATCGAACCCGGCTCGCCCATCGCCGGCTTGCCGAGGATCTTGTTGGTTTCCGCGCCGCCCTTCCACTCTTCCTTCGACATCCCGTTACCGAGATCCTTGTCGATCCACGGAATCAGCGAGCCGGCGAGCGGCACGCCGAAGTTGCTCGTCGGCATCGCGTCGCTGTTCATCGCGGCCAGCACGCGGCGGTCGATGTCGAGGATCGCGGAAGCCGGATCGGCGAGCTGCGCCTGAACCGCGCCGTTCAGCGTGCCCATCTGCGCCAGCAGCTCGCGCATGTTCTGCGCGCCCGCGCCCGATGCGGCCTGGTAGGTCATCGCCGTCATCCAGTCGACGAGGTTCTCGCGGAACAGGCCGCCGAGCGCCATCAGCATCAGGCTGACCGTGCAGTTGCCGCCGATGAAATTCTTCTGGCCCTTGACCAGCGCGTCCTTGATCACGTCGAGGTTGACCGGATCGAGGATGATGACCGCGTCGTCCTTCATCCGCAGCGACGATGCCGCATCGATCCAGTAGCCGTTCCAGCCGGCCGCGCGCAGCTTCGGGAACACGTCGTTCGTGTAGTCGCCGCCCTGGCACGTGATGATCACGTCGCACTTCTTCAGCTCGTCGACGTTGGTCGCGTCCTTGAGCGTAGTCTCGTTTTTCGCGAACGACGGCGCTTTGCCGCCCGTGTTGCTGGTGCTGAAAAACACCGGTTCGATCAGGTCGAAATCGCCCTCTTCCTGCATGCGCTGCATCAGGACGCTGCCGACCATGCCGCGCCAACCTACGAGACCTACGTTCATGACTAACCCTTTGATGGAGCTTCCCCGCCATTCCGTCCCCGGTGTGACCGCGCGGGGAAATAGGCGGGCACGACGGACGATCAGCGTTTAATGATCGTTTTCGTGGTAATGGTTTTCGTGATGACGATGGCGCGCGCACCCGCACGGGCTGTGTTGCCGTGGAGTTTCAAGACCGGGGAGATCAGGGAAAGATGCGCCATCGTTCGAGTCTACACAAAGCCGGTGGCCCGCACAACGGCCAACCGCATGCGAACCGGCCGATTTCGCGGCCTGTTCGCGCCCTTTCTACATGATCGCGTTACAGCGCCGCGACCACCGCGTCGCCCATCGCCGTCGTGCCGACCTGCAGGCAACCCGGCGTCGCGATATCGCCCGTGCGGTAGCCCTGTTCGAGCACCGTTTTCACCGCACGCTCGATGCGATCGGCCTGCTCCGCGCGATTCAGCGAGTAGCGCAGCATCATCGCGGCCGACAGGATCGTCGCGAGCGGATTCGCGATGCCCTTGCCCGCGATGTCCGGCGCCGAACCGTGCGACGGCTCGTACAGGCCCTTGTTGTTCTTGTCGAGCGACGCCGACGGCAGCATGCCGATCGAGCCCGTCAGCATCGACGCTTCATCCGACAGGATGTCGCCGAACATGTTGCCGGTGACGATCACGTCGAACTGCTTCGGCGCCTTCGCGAGCTGCATCGCCGCGTTGTCGACGTACATGTGCGACAGCTCGACGTCCGCGTATTCCTTCGACACGTCGATCATGATGTCGCGCCAGAACTGCGACGTCTCGAGCACGTTCGCCTTGTCGACCGACAGCAGCTTCTTCGCGCGCTTGCGGGCCGCCTGGAACGCGACGTGCGCGATGCGGCGCACTTCCGGTTCCGAATAGCGCATCGTGTCGAAGCCTTCGCGCTCGCCCGCGAACAGGCCGTCCGGTGCGGCGCGCACGCCGCGCGGCTGGCCGAAGTAGATGTCGCCGTTCAGTTCGCGCACGATCAGGATGTCGAGGCCCGCGACCAGCTCGGGCTTCAGCGGCGAGGCATCGACGAGCTGCGGATAGCAGATCGCCGGGCGGAAGTTCGCGAACAGCTCGAGGTGCTTGCGCAGCCCGAGGATCGCCTGCTCGGGGCGCAGCGCGCGCTCGAGCGAGTCGTACTTCCAGTCGCCCACGGCGCCGAACAGGATCGCGTCGGCTTCCTTCGCGAGCGTCAGCGTCGCGTCGGGCAGCGGATGGCCGCTTGCCTCGTAGCCCGCGCCGCCGACCGGCGCCTGTTCGAGTTCGAACTTCTCGTCGAGTGCGTTCAGCACCTTCACCGCTTCATTGACGATTTCCGGACCGATGCCGTCGCCGGGCAGCACTGCAATCTTCATGCGAAATTCCTGACTGGGTAGGTTTTTATGGAGGCGGGCCGGCGAACGCGCCGCCGGCGCGCCCGCCCGAAAGGCGATCTCAGCCGACCAGCTTGGTGTTGAGCCACGGCTGCTTCACGAGACGCTCGGCCTCGAACTGGCGGATCTTGTCCGCGTGGCGCAGCGTGAGGCCGATGTCGTCGAAGCCGTTCAGCAGGCAGTACTTGCGGAACGCCGCGATCTCGAACGGATACTCGCGGCCGTCGCCCGTGCGCACGACTTGCGCGTCGAGGTCGACCGTGACTTCGAAACCGTTGAACGCGACCGTCTCGTTGAACAGGTGATCGACCTGCTGCTCGGTCAGCACGATCGGCAGCAGGCCGTTCTTGTAGCAGTTGTTGAAGAAAATATCGGCGAAGCTCGGCGCGATGATCGCGCGGAAGCCGTACTGTTGCAGCGCCCACGGCGCATGCTCGCGCGAGCTGCCGCAGCCGAAGTTCTTGCGCGCGAGCAGCACGGATGCGCCCTGGTAGCGCGGCTGGTTCAGCACGAAGTCGGGATTCAGCGGGCGCTTCGAGTTGTCCTGGCCCGGCTCGCCGTGATCGAGATAACGCCATTCGTCGAACGCGTTCGGACCGAAGCCGGTGCGCTTGATCGACTTCAGGAACTGCTTCGGGATGATCGCGTCGGTGTCGACGTTTTCGCGATCGAGCGGCGCCACGACGCCGGTATGCACAGTGAATTTTTCCATGATCCGTCTATCCGGTTGAAGGGCCGGCGTTCAGCCGGCGCACATCGACAAATTCTCGGTGGGGGACGTCACTCCGCGGCGCGCTTCAGCGCGCTGCCGGCGGCGTTGACGTCCTGCCCGAAGCCCTGGACGGTATTGCAGCCCGCGAGGCTGAAGCCCAACCCTGCGAGCGCCAGCGCGGCAACCAGCCGCGCAATGATTTTCGATGCCGTCACGCGTCACCCCAGCTGGCGAATGTCGACGAAGTGACCTTCGATGGCCGCGGCTGCCGCCATCGCGGGGCTCACGAGGTGCGTGCGACCGCCCGCGCCCTGCCGGCCTTCGAAGTTGCGGTTCGACGTCGACGCGCAGCGCTCGCCCGGCTCGAGCCGGTCGGCATTCATCGCGAGGCACATCGAGCAGCCCGGCTCGCGCCATTCGAAGCCGGCGTCCGTGAACACCTTGTCGAGCCCTTCGCGCTCGGCCTGTGCCTTCACGAGGCCCGAGCCCGGCACGACCATCGCAAGCCGCACGTTCGACGCGACGCGACGGTTCAGCTTCTTCACGACATACGCGGCTGCGCGGATGTCTTCGATTCGCGCGTTCGTGCACGAGCCGATGAAGATCTTGTCGACCTTGATCGATTCGATCGGCGTGTTCGGCTCGAGCGCCATGTACGCCAGCGCACGCTCCATCGCATCGCGCTTGACCGGATCCTTCTCGCGCTCGGGATCGGGCACGCGGCCGTCGATCGACGTGACCATTTCCGGCGACGTGCCCCACGTGACCTGCGGGACGATTTCGGCGGCGTTCAGCTCGACCACGCGATCGAACTGCGCGCCGTCGTCCGACTTGAACTGGCGCCAGTATTCGACGGCCTGGTCCCATTCCGCGCCGGTCGGCACGAACGGGCGGCCCAACAGGTAATCGATCGTCGTGTCGTCGACGGCAACCATGCCGGCGCGCGCACCGGCCTCGATCGCCATGTTGCAGACGGTCATGCGGCCTTCCATCGTCAGCGCGCGGATCGTCGAGCCGCCGAATTCGATCGCGTAGCCCGTGCCGCCGGCCGTGCCGATCTTGCCGATGATCGCGAGCACGATGTCCTTCGCGGTACAACCGCGCGGCAGCGTGCCCTCGACCTTCACGAGCATGTTCTTGCTCTTCTTCTGCAGCAGGGTTTGCGTGGCGAGCACGTGCTCGACTTCCGACGTGCCGATGCCGTGCGCGAGCGCACCGAACGCGCCGTGCGTCGACGTATGCGAATCGCCGCACACGATCGTCATGCCCGGCAGCGTCGCGCCCTGTTCCGGCCCGATGATGTGGACGATGCCCTGGCGCACGTCGTTCATCTTGAACTGCGTGATGCCGAACGCATCGCAGTTCGCGTCGAGCGTGTCGACCTGGAGCTTCGAGACGGGATCGGCGATGCCGTGGCTGCGATCGGTGGTCGGCACGTTGTGGTCCGACACGGCCAGGTTCGCGCTGATGCGCCACACCGGACGCTGCGCCATCTTCAGCCCTTCGAACGCCTGCGGGCTCGTGACTTCATGCAGCAGCTGACGGTCGATGTAGAGCAGGGTCGTGCCGTCTTCCTCGGTGTGGACCACGTGGGTGTTCCACAGTTTGTCGTAGAGAGTCTGTGCCATGGGTATGCGGGGTCGTTGTGACTACAAGCCTTGCGGATGTGATCGATTATGCCACGCAAAATCGGCCCATGGAGTACCACGATAACGGAAAAAGTGAATAAAAACAGTGAGTTGGGTGGTACACGCGATACCCGGATAAGCATTACCCGGCAATGCGGACACCACGGCGCGGTGGCCACGGCCGCCACCGCGCTGCGCATGTCACGGCGACACGCGAAAGGACATGACGATTCCGGAATGGAAGAGGTTGATGAACGGGAGTTTCCGCGAACGTCCGGCAGCGTCAGCCGTTCGGGTATTCGCGGTTGATCAGGTCGAGCCGCAGCATGCCCAGTTGCACGCCGACGTTGCTCAGCAGGTAGAGATCGCGGCGCCGCAATGCCGGCATCTGCGCGGACGCGTCGTAAAGCGACGGCAGCGCCAGGCCCGCCGGCACCGCGGCCTGCATCCCCGCGGCATTCGACACGCGCACGGCAAGCGACGCCTGATCCGCATGGGTGACGACACCGACGTTGCCGAGTGCCGCAGCCGAGCCGGCCTGCTTGACGATCGCGGCAGCGACGCCGTCCGGCGTCGGTATCGGGCTGCCGGCGGCCAGGGCCGGGGTCGCGATCGACGTCACGCCGGCCGTCAGCCCGTATTTCGACGCGAGCACGCTCGCGACTTCCTGCTGCGCGAAGATCCGCACGGCAACCTTCTGGTGCAGCAGGAACACGGCGTCGGCAATCGCCTCGTTCACCGGGCCCGGCACCGGCGCGGCACCGGTCGCCGCCGCGGCGCGACTGCCGAAGCTGAAGGCGGCAATCGTGTTGATGGCCGTGGTCTGGACGGTCGGCGGCAGCCACGAGAAAAACGGTTCGAACAGGTAGCCGGTCTCGTCGGCGGCGGCGCGGTCGGTCAGTTCATTCGTCAGCTTGCCGAGCATCTGGCGTTGCAGTTCGGCGTCTGAAACAGGCGCGTCGCTCGCGAAGGCCGGCGCACTGGCGGCACCGGTCGCGGCCAGCGCGGAAGCGGAAGCGGAAACGGAAGCGAGAAAATGGCGGCGGGTCTGCATGGTCATCGGAATCGGGAAAGAGAAAGTGCGTCAGCCCTTCGGGAACGCCTGCATCGTCGCGCCGATCGCGCGGCCGAGCATCTGCGCATACATGTCGTGCACGAGGTACAGGCTGCGGTTACGCGTCCACGGCTGGCCCGACTGCGGGTCGTAAAGCGTCGGCAACGACACCTCGGCAACCGCGGCCGCCTTCATGCCCGCCTGTTGCGAGGTCTGGATGCAGCGCTTCGCGTGATCCCGATGACCGACCACCGCGACGCTGCCCATCGCGGCCGCGCCGCCCGCGCGCGACACGGCCTCGGCGGCCACGCCGGCCGTGCTGAGGTACACGATCGTGCCGTCGCTCGCGATCACGGGCTCGATCGACGACAGCACGTCGGTGCCCATCCCGTATTTCGACACGAGAAAGCGCGCAATCTCCCACTGCGCGTAGACCTTGACCGGTTTCAGTTGCCGAATGCGGTAGACGGCGTCCGCGAGCGCTTCATTGACGGGCCCCGGATCGGGCAGCGCGGACTGGTTGCCGCCCGTGCTCGACGTATTGCCGCTTGCCGCGTTCGGGCGATTGCCGAAGCTGTATGCGACGATCGCGCCGGCCTGGGCCGCCGGCATCGACGGCAAGTCCCAGGTAAAGCCGACGTCGGTCAGCGCCGGCTGGATCGCGCCGACCGTCGCGGCATCGCCGAGCTGCGCATTCAGCTTCGCGGACATTTGCGCGGCCAGCGCCGCGTCGGTAACGTGTGCCGACGTGACGTCGTCGCCACCGCACGCGCTCAGCAGCGGCGCCGCCGCGACGGCCGGCGCGGCGGCCAGGAATTTTCTGCGTGAAGCAGCCAGCGGATTCAGTTTCATAAGAAATACGAAATGATGTGAATGGCGTCGACGGGTTACCTCGGTGTCGCGTTCACGGTCACGGGAAAGGGCAATCGGGCGAGTCGCGCAGGTGGGCGACGGACGGCAGTGCCGCAGCGCGGATCGAATCACTGCGTCGCTGTCGATTGACGAGGCCGGATCGTAGTCGTCGTTTATTAAATTGCGGTGAAGCTCGCGATGGAATCCGCGCAATCGCATCGTCGTTTCACGGATGGACACCGGTGTTTCATGTATGGCGAGCGCCGCGTGACTCGTTCCACGGATGGCGATCGCGCGTCCCGTGCGCGCCGTGTGACGCCCCGGCATTTCGCGCTACGATGGCACGACCCGTATGGCCCGATCCCCATGATCCAGACCCGGAGCCCCCGCCATGAAGCTCGGCCTGAACGAATCGCTCGCCCGCCTCGACGAAGAAGGCACGCTGTTCACGACGTTGTTTCGCCACGGCACGCTCGACGTCGAGCTGTACCGGCCGCGCATCGAGGACAAGCAGAAGCCGCACGCGCGCGACGAGGTCTACGCGATCGCCACGGGCACGTCACGCTTCGTCGTCGACGGGCGCGAATGCGAAGTCGCGGCCGGTGACGTGCTATTCGTCCCGGCACACGCCGAACACCGCTTCATCGGCTTCTCCGACGACTTCTCGACGTGGGTGTTCTTCTACGGCCCCGAAGGCGGCGAGCGCGGCGCGTAACGCACGCACGACGCACGCACGACGCACGCGGCACTTTTCCTGCGATCGCCTAGACTGTCTATTCGCAGCGGGTGGCGCGCGACGCGTGGCCGCCCGGTCGTCACGATGCCGGCGGCAGCCGGTTCAACGAACGGGAAGACAGCATGCGATACGAACTGTATTACTGGCCCGAGATCCAGGGCCGGGGCGAGTACGTGCGGCTCGCGCTCGAAGCGGCCGAAGCCGACTATGTCGACGTCGCGCGTGAATCGGGGCGCGGCATGGGCGTGCCGGCAATGATGCGGATGATGGACAACTCGAAGGCGGAATGCGTGCCGTTCGCGCCGCCGTTCCTGAAGGCCGGCGACGTCGTCATCGGGCAGACCGCGAACATCCTGCTGTTTCTCGGCGCGCGGCTGGGGCTCGCGCCCGCCGACGAAGCCGGTCGGCTGTGGGTGCACCAGCTTCAGTTGACCGTCGCCGATTTCGTCACCGAGATCCACGACACGCACCATCCGATCGCAAGCGGCCTCTACTACGAGGATCAGCAGGCGGAAGCCGCCGAGCGTGCTGCCGATTTCCTCGAAAACCGGCTGCCGAAATTCCTCGGCTACTTCGAGCGTGTACTCGAACAGAATCCGCACAAGAGCGGCTACCTCGCCGGCAACGCACTCAGCTATGCGGACCTGTCGTTGTTCCAGTTGATCGAGGGCCTGCGCTACGCGTTTCCGAAAGCGATGAAGCGTGAGGAGCGGAAGATCGCGGCGCTGGTCGCACTGCACGACCGCGTTGCACTGCATCCGCCTGTCGCGCTCTATCTCGAGTCGGAACGCCGCATCCCGTTCAACAACATGGGCATCTTCCGGCACTATCCGGAGCTGGACAAGTAACGCCGGCACGGCATCCGCACCGCTTCTTGCAAACTGGCGGATGCCCCCTACCCCCTGCTCACGCGGCGACCGGCGTCTCGTGCAGATGACGCCACACGATCAGCCCATCCGCCTCGCGCCGGAACACGGCCGTCGAGCGCCGCACCGTGCGCCGGCCTTGCGCGTCGGTCTGCGTCTCGCGATAACCGATCGTCGCGCCATCGGACCATACGGCGAGCCCGCGCAACTCGTCGATGTCGATCATCAGCCCCGGTCGCGCGCCGTGCCCGTGTGAAAACAGCGCATCGACGCCCGCGTAATCGAGCACCGTACCCGACATCGTGATCATCGAAAAACCCGGCGAGAAGCGCGCCATCAGCATCGCGAGCCGCTCGGGGCCGGCACGGCCGGACAACCAGCACTCGATGTCGACGATGGTGTCGACGACTTCCTTGAAATACGGATTCGGCAGATTCATAACGCTCTCAGGTTCTCAGGAATGGGATGAAACGGGTTGCGCGACCGGCGCATGGTGCGCGGGAAGCCGCGCGATCAGGCCGAGCGGCAGCAACGTCAACACGACCGCCAGCCCGAAGCACCAGCGGTACGGTGCAAGCGACGGGCCGCCCGCATCGAGCGCCAGCAACGCATTGAGCGCGCTGCCGAGCGCGGCCACGCCGACACAAAAACTCAACTGCCGGTTGATGTTCCACAGCGCGCTCGCGTCGCCCATCCGGTCGGCCGGCACCTCGACGAACGCCGCGCTCTGCGACGTGCTCGTGCATAGGCTCGCCCCGAACCCCATCGCCGCGAACGCCGCGATGCGCACGGCTTCGACGCTGGCCCACGGCGTCGCGAGCAACGCGACGCCGACGCAATCGATCGCGATGCCGCACGTGAACAGCGGCTTCGCGCCGTGGCGCGGAAAACAGCGGCGCGTGGTCGCGATCGCGAAGAACGCCGCGATCGCCCACGGCAGCATCAGCGCGCCGGCATGCGCGGCGCTCAATCCGAGCGCATTCTGCAGATAGAGCGACGCGACGAGGTTGACCCCGGTAAAGATGCCCGGCACGCACAGATAGACCACCACGCCGGCCCTCAGCAGCGGCTGCGCAAGCAGGCGCAGGTCGACCACCGGTGCCACGGCCCGACGCGCATGCACCGCATAGCCGGCGCCTGCCGCGACGGCCACCACCAGCATCGCCAGCGGGAATGCCGCGCCGCCGGGCTGCCCCGCGGCGGTCAGCCCGAGCAGCAACGCGACGAGCGCCGCCGCACTCAGCCCGAGCCCCGGCCAGTCGAGCCGCGGCGGCCGGTCACGCGCACCGTCGCGCGGCAGCCACGCGAACGCGAGCGCGCAGGTCGCGGCCGCGATCGGCAACATCGCGAAGAAGATCGCGCGCCACGACCCGCGATCGACGATGGCCCCGCCGATCGCAGGCGACAACGCGGGCACCAGCAGCGCGACCATCATCACGATCGACGTGAGCCGCGCCCGCGCCTGCGGCGGATACGCGCGATAGGCCATCGTCTGCCCGACCGGGATCAGCAGCCCGCCGCCGAGCCCCTGGACCAGCCGCCATGCGAGCAGCGCCCCGATCGAAGGCGACGCGCCGACGCCCGCACTGCCGAGCCCGAACAGCAGCAACGATGCGGCGAACACGCGCCGCTCGCCGCAGCGGCGCGCGAGCCACGTGCCGAACGGAATCACGACGGTCAGGCCGAGCACGTACGTGTTGCCGACCCACGCAAGCTGCGCGACCGATGCGTGCAGTTCGCGCTGCAGCGCCGGATACGCGGCGTTCAGCATGAACATGTTCGCGAGATCGATCGCGAAGCCGAGCAGGTAGACGATGGCAATTCTGGAGCGGTCTGGCATGGCGGCGGAAACATCATGAAGCGCCGCAGTGTAGAAGCCGGCACGCGCATCGGTAAGCGGCCGGATTCGACGGGTCCCGTCGAAATTTTTTGACAATCGGCTCGGGCCGCGACAGTGTCGCGCGTCCGTTGCAACGCGCCGCACGCCGCACGGGTGCCGCACATTCGGGTACCCTTCGAGCAATCCCATGCATAGACAGGACCCCCGCCCCGACCATGGTGAGCCTCGATCGTTTTGCCGTCTTCCGTGCCGTGGTCGAGGCCGGTTCGTTCACGGCCGCCGCCACCGCACTGAACCAGGCGCGGGCAGCCGTCAGCTTCAACGTGAAGCAGCTCGAAGCCGAGCTCGGCGTCACGCTGCTCACGCGGACGACCCGGCGCGTCGAGCTGACCGACGCCGGCGAGCGCTTCTACCAGCGCTGCCTGCGCGTGCTCGAAGAAGCCGAAGGCGCGATCGACGAGGTGCGCGGCGAGCATGGCGGCATGCAGGGCATCCTGCGCGTGACGTCGACGGTCGAGTATGCGGCGCGCGTCCTCGCACCGATGCTGCATGCGTTCACCGCACGGCATCCCGCGTTGCGGGTGCGGCTCGAAACGCACACGTCGCAGGCCGATCTCGTGCGCGACCGCTTCGACGTCGCGATCCGGCTCGGGCGCCACGAGCACTTTCTCGACCTGCCCTATCGCGGTGTCTGCCTCGCCACCTGCGACGTGCTCGCCGTGATGGCGCCCGACCTGCCCGCGAAGGCCGGGCTCCCGCCGCCGGCGTCACCCGGCGATCTGGCCCGCCTGCCGCAGCTCGGCCACAGCCGGCTCGAGCGGATCGCCGAATGGATGCTCACCGATCGCGCGGGCAACGAACATGCGTTTCGACCGGCGACGAAGCCTCACGTCGTCGTCGACAACGCATCGGTGTTGAGCGAACTGGCGCGCCAGGGCAGCGGCGTCGCGCTGCTGCCGGAATGGCTCGTGCGCGACGATCTCGAAAGCGGCGCACTGGTCGATGCACTGCCCGCGTACCGGTTTCCGCAGCAGAACGTCTACGCGCTGTACGTCGCGACGCGGCACGTGCCGCAGAAAGTGCGCGCGTGGGTGGATTTCATGAAAGCGCAGTTGCAGCACGTTCACTGAGCGCGGCTTGCGCGCGTCACCCGCCGCGCGCAGGGCGCCGTATCGGAGCCGGCCGTAAAGCACATCCGGCGCCCGTTACCGCGCTTTCAGGACCAGGCAGTCAGTGCGACTGCCCGTGCTGCGTGGCCGCTGCATCGACGGCTTCGACCGAACGCGTCAGCCACGGCCCGATGTCCATCTCCTCGTAGCGCACGAGCCGGCTCTTGCGCGCACGGCGATACGCCCACCAGATCGCGACGAACAGCGGAATCCACACGTAGATCGACAGCACTTCCATCCAGTCGATGCGGGCCGCGAAGAACGCCTGGTAATCCTGCCCGAGCGAGATCACGATGCAGATCGCGATCGCGAACAGCGGCCCGAACGGGAACCATTTCGCGCGGTACGGCAGCTGATCGAGCCGGTAGCCCTGCTTCAGGAACCCCTTGCGGAACCGGTAATGGCAGACCGCGATGCCGAGCCACGCGATGAAGCCGGTGATGCCGACCGTATTCAGCAGCCACAGATAGATGCTCTGGTTGTTGGTCAGCGACGTGAGGAAGCACAGCCCGCCGACAGCCATCGTCGCGTACAGCGCGTTGCGCGGCACGCCGCCCGGCGACAGCGTCGCGAACATCGCCGGCGCGCGCCCTTCCGCCGCGAGGTTGTACAGCATCCGCGTCGCCGCGTAAGTCCCGGAGTTGCCGGCCGACAGCACGGCCGTCAGGATCACGAGATTCATCGCGCCGGCCGCGAGCCGGAAGCCCGCATGGCTGAACACCAGCGTGAACGGGCTCACGCCGATGTCGGTCACGTCGCTCTTCAGCAGGTTCGGGTCCGTATACGGCACCAGCAGCCCGATCACGAAGATCGCGAACACGTAGAACAGCATGATCCGCCAGAAGATCTGCTTCACCGCACGCGGGATCGTCTTGCGCGGGTTTTCCGATTCGCCGGCCGTGATCCCGACCAGCTCGGTGCCGAGAAACGAGAAGCCCGCGATCAGCGCGACGCTCATCATCGCGTGCACACCACCGACGAACGGCGCGTCGCCCGTCGTGAAGTTGCGCAAGCCGACCGGATGCCCGTTCCCGATCAGGCCGGCCGCGATCAGCAACCCGGCCGCGATGAACGCGACCACGGTGACCACCTTGATCAGCGAGAACCAGTATTCCGATTCGCCGAAACCGCGCACCGACAGCGTATTCAGCAGGAAGATCAGCACGAGGAATCCGGCGCCCCACCAGATGCCGGGTACGGTTGGAAACCAGTAGCGCATCACGATCTGCGCGGCGACCAGCTCGATCGCGATCGTCACGGCCCAGCTGTACCAGTAGGTCCAGCCGAGCGCGACGCCGAAGCCTTCGTCGACGTACTTCTCGCCGTAGATCGCGAACGAGCCCGATACCGGCATCAGCGCGGCCATCTCGCCGAGGCCCGTGACGACGAAGTACACCATCAGCCCGATCGCGATATACGCGGCGATCGCCCCGCCCGGCCCCGCCTGGGCGACCGACGCCCCCGACGCGACGAACAACCCCGTGCCGATCGAGCCGCCGATCGCGATCATCGCGATGTGGCGGCCCTGCAGACGGCGCTTCAGCGTCGTTCCGGACGGTGCGGGCGTCTCCGCTGCCGCTTGCAAAGCATCCATAGTGTTCACCCTGATTGGATTCAGGCCTGACGATTTGATTCGGAATGCAAATCTTCAGGCCGGGTCATTCGCGTCGAAGCCGGTCCTTCCCGGCCGGCCGCATCACACGACGCTGCGCTTGATCGCCTGCAGTTCGGCCGTCGTCACGATCTTCTCGATCCGGAACCGCGGGCTTTCCAGCCACAGGTTCGCGATCCGCCGGTACTCGTCGAGATCCTCGCACGCGAGCCGCACGAGAAAATCGAACGTGCCGCTGACGAGCCAGCAATCGAGCACCGCCGGATTCGCCCGCATTTCATCCTCGAACGGCGCCTGCGAACGCCCGTGGTCGGCCAGCGTGATCTGCGCGATCACGACGATCGGCTTGGTCGCGCGCGGCGCCTTGATCACCGCGCGGTACCCTTCGATCACCCCAAGCGCCTCGAGCCGCTCCACGCGCGCCTGGCACGGCCGCGGCGTGAGGTTCACGAGCTCGGACAGCTTCCGGTAGGAAATCCGCCCGTCGGTGCGCAGGATGTCGAGGATCCGGAGATCGATCTTGTCGAGCTGCATCTTCTTGTCGGTCATCCGCGTTCGCTCCGGTCGGGTCGTGGCTAGTGCGCGGAACGTCTCCGGTTCCGCGCGGGGGCCACATTATCCGGCCGAAGCGGCCGCGCGCCAATCGGCTAGAACCGCAGCGACAGGCAGGTCAGGCCGCCGTCCATCTTGCGGAACTCGCTCGTATCGATCACGTGCAGCGGCAGCCCGAGCGACGCGATCGCATCGTGCACGCGCGGGTAGCCGGCCGGCGTGATCAGCGTGCCGTTCACGCGCAGCGTGTTGCCCGCGTATTCGTCGGCGGCCGAGATCGTGATCCGGCGATAGTCAGCGAAGGCCGGATGCGCGGCCAGCGCTTCGGTGACGAGCAGCGTGTCGTCGCCGAGCGCGTTGACGACCGACTTGAGATGCAGGCCGGCGCCCACCGGCACCGCGACGACGGAATAGCCGTAGCGCGACACGAGCGCGTCGAATGCGGCGATGCCGTCGGCGTCGGTACGGCCCGTCAGGCCGATGTAGAAACGCTTGCCGACCTGCATCACGTCACCGCCGTCGAGCCGGCCCGCCTGCATCGGCAGCAGGTCGCGATGCGCGGCCAGCGCCGCTTCGATGTGCACCGTCTCGCCACGCCGCGCCGGCGCACCGGGGCGCGTGATCACCGCGAATTCGGGTGTCACGACCGCGGTGTCCTCGACGAAGTGCGAATCGGGGAATGCCTCCAGCGGCAGCAGTTCGGTCAGCGCGACGCCGAGCGTGCGCAGCGCGTCGCAATACGCGTGGAACTGGGTGAGCGTCTTGTCATAATCGGGCGCGCCGAGTTCGGCGGTGGTCAGGCCCGCGCCACAGGACGGCGCGGGGCGGCGAACGATCGCTTGCGTGAATTGCATCGACTCCTCCATGGTCAGCGCCGCACCCGTGCGTCACACGGGGCGGCTGCGTTGTGTCCGGACCATTATCGGAAGCCAAATTGCGCAATTCGCGTCGATTTCGGCTGAGCCGACAGCCGATTGCGTCGAATTGCGCGCGGCGCGCAGCGGATTCGGCAGCCCGCCGTTCGCCGCCCGGCGAGCCGTCGCTTTCACGGGCGGCACGCTGGCTACTCGCCCGCCCCGAACCCCATCTGCGAACGGCCGAGCGCCGTGAGATCGCCCTCCCCGCCCCGTCCGTCGAATTCGACCTCGAAATGATCGGCCGGGAAATCGGGCGGGCTCTCGCCGCGCAGGAACGCAGCGCGCTGGCGCTGCAGGTACGCGTCGTTCTTCGCGCAACCGGGCGCGGCCGCGATGTACATCACGTTGCTGTCGCCGCTGCCGCGGTGCGCATCCTCGACCGCGTGCACGACGTCGCCGTGCCAGAACACCGCATCGCCCGGCTCCATGTGCGGGATCGGCACCAGCGCGTCGAGCAGCAGCGCGTGCCATTCGGGCCGGATCGACAGCGCGCGGCCCGGACGCGCGCCGCACAGGTCGTCGTCGGCCACGTCGTCCTGCAGCGCACGCAGCACGACGTAGGCCATCGCGTTCGCCACCGGGATCAACTGCAGCGTGCCGTCGCCGGGCCCCTGCGGCGTCAGCGCGGTCCAGCCCTGGAAGGTGCGGAACATCGAGCACACGGCCGGCGACGGAATCTCCTCGACGTCGGGACGGAACGCCGCGTCGAACGGGTCGTAATCGCGCCAGCGGCCGGCCAGCACGTGACGGTAGACCCGGCGGAAATTCGCGCCGAGCCAGCGTTCGACCGAACCGCCGTCGACGTGCGGCGACAGCCCGAGCGACGTCGAGCCGGGCGGGCGGCGGCGAATCCGGTCCGCATAGGCCGGCACCTGGTCGGGATCGAAATGCGTACGCCCGCCGTCTGCATGCCGCCACAGACGGTTCAGGAACACGCGCGCCTGCGTGAGCGCAGGCGACTGGCGCGCAGCCACCTGCGGCTTCGACCAGTAGACGCCGTAGATCTGCGGCTTACCCGACGCGAGATTGCCGAAATAGCGGTCTTCGGCGCGCGCGTGCAGCCGATCGGTGAAACGGTTCGCGTCGAGATACGCGCCGATCTCGTCGTTCCAGTCGCGCGCCTGCTGCGCGTCGAATACGCCACGGATCACGACCGCGCCGTGGGTGCGGATCGCGGCAACCGCGTGCGGATCGACGGTTCCCTGCGCGATGTCCGCGAACGGCACCACCGGAATCACGTCATGGCCATTCGCATGCGCGCGGCGAATCGCGTCGACCTGCCGCGCGATGTCGCCCTCCAGTTCGCGGAACGTGGCCGCATAACCGGGCAGGTCGGCGCGCAGCGCCCGTTTTGCCGTGCGGATCGCGGCTGGCAGATCGTCAATCGTCAGGTGCATCGCTGTCTCCTCGCTGAATCGCGTTTTGATGAGCACTCAGCGTACGGCCTCCGCACGGCAGCCATCGACACTATCCAGCCAACAATCGATACAATCCGGACAACCGCGCTTTACTCGGGACGATGGCAGACCACGCACAGCTTGTTGCCGTCCGGATCGCGGAAATAGGCGCCGTAGTAGTCGCGGTGATAGTCCGGCCGCAGGCCCGGCGGCCCTTCGCAGGTGCCGCCGTGGCGCAGCGCGAGCGCGTGGCAGCGATCGACGTGCGCGCGGGTCGGCGCAACGAATGCGATCGTGTGGCCATTGCCCGGCTCGGGCGCGCGGCCGTCGAGCGGGTGGCCGAAGAAGAACAGCGGCCGGTCGGTGTCGGCCGGCATCCAGCCCGACCAGCCGTCCGGCTCGCGGAATTTCAGGCGCAGCCCGAGTTCCGCGAACAGCGGCGCGTAGAAATCGTAGGCGCGCGCGGTGTCGGCCACCCCGACGCAAACATGTGAAAACATGGCATCGCTCCGTCGTGACGATCGCTCACGATCATGCCACGGTGCGATGCCGGCTCTCCCCCGGAGGCCGCAATGAAACCGCAGTACGAGCACGTGACGTTCGCCCCCGGCTGTTCGATCCGCGTGTATCACCGTCAGCTCGCGCGCATCCCGTTCGAATGGCATCGCCATCCCGAATACGAACTGACGCTGACGCTCAACAGCCGCGGCCGGCGCTTCATCGGCGATCACGTCGCGCACTACGCGGACGACGATCTGGTGCTCGTGCCGCCCAACCTGCCGCATACGTGGTCGTCGAATGCACGCATCGATCGCGATGCGCCTGAAGTCGCGCTCGTCATCTGGTTCGACGGCGACTGGGCGCGGCGTCTGGCCGACTGTTGCCCCGAATACGCACCGCTGCGCTCGCTGTTGCGGCGTGCCGCACCGGGCTTGCGCTTCGGCACGGACGCGGCCCGCGCGATGCGCGCACGGCTGCCGCAGTTGCTCGATCCGTCGCCGCGCACCCGGCTCGCGGCCGCGCTCGACACGCTCGCCCATCTCGCGGACGCCGGTGGCGAACCGCTCGCCACCGCGCACGCGTACGACCGCGCCGACGGCACGGCATCGCACGCCGATGCGGCCGCCCCCGAAGCCGAACGCCTCGATCGCGTGCTCGACGCGATCGACCGGCACTTCCACGAACCGCTGCGCGTCGACACGCTCGCCGCCGCTGCGCACATGTCCGAACGCACGCTGCAGCGCCTGTTCGTCCGGCATCTCGGCGAAAGTGTCGGCCGCTATGTGCAGCGGCTGCGGCTCGCGCACGCGTGCCGTCATCTCGTCGGCACCGACTGGCCGATCGCGACCGTGGCCGCGCGCTGCGGCATTCCGAATGTCGCGAACTTCAACCGCCAGTTCCTCGCCGCACGCGGGATGACGCCCGGCGCATACCGGCAGTTCTTCGTGCAGCACGGCCACGCACCCGATGACGACGCGCCCGCACTCGACACGCGCCCGCCGTCGCTGGAGCACCGCGCCGGATCGGGCGAACCGCGGCCGCACAAATGAAAACACCCCGACGGAATGACCCGTCGGGGTGTCGTGGCGTTGCGATCGCCCGACGCGAGCGGCCTGCCGGCCGTTCGCGCCGCACACGACTTAACGTGCGTTGAGCGGCTTCGCTTCGCGCGGCGTATCGCCGATGAACAGCTGACGCGGACGGCCGATCTTCTGCTCCGGATCGCCGATCATTTCGTTCCACTGTGCGATCCAGCCGACCGTACGTGCCATTGCGAAGATACACGTGAACATCGACGTCGGGATGCCCAGCGCGCGCTGGACGATGCCCGAGTAGAAGTCGACGTTCGGGTACAGCTTGCGCGACACGAAGTATTCGTCTTCCAGCGCGATCTTCTCGAGCTGCATCGCGAGCTTGAACAGCGGGTCGTCGTGCAGGCCCAGTTCGTTCAGCACTTCGTAGCACGTTTCGCGCATCAGCTTCGCACGCGGGTCGTAGTTCTTGTACACGCGGTGACCGAAGCCCATCAGCTTCACGCCCGAATTCTTGTCCTTCACCTGCTTGATGAATTCGGGGATGTTGTCCGGCGAACCGATCTGCTCGAGCATGTTCAGCGCGGCTTCGTTCGCACCACCGTGCGCCGGGCCCCACAGACAGGCGATACCGGCAGCGATACAGGCGAACGGGTTCGCGCCCGACGAGCCGGCCAGGCGGACGGTCGACGTCGATGCGTTCTGCTCGTGGTCGGCGTGCAGGATCAGGATGCGGTCGAGTGCGCGGACGAGCACGTCGTTGACCTTGTACTCTTCGCACGGGTTCGAGAACATCATGTGCATGAAGTTCGCGCTGTACGACAGCGAGTTCTTCGGATACACGAACGGCTGGCCGATGCTGTACTTGTACGCCATCGCGACGAGCGTCGGCAGCTTCGCGATCATGCGGATCGCCGACACTTCACGGTGACGCGGATCGTTGATGTCGAGCGAGTCGTGGTAGAACGCCGACAGCGCGCCGACCGCAGCGACCAGGATCGCCATCGGGTGCGCGTCGCGACGGAAGCCACGGAAGAAGAAGTGCATCTGCTCGTGCACCATCGTGTGCTTCGTGACGGTGTCGACGAATTCCTTCTTCTGCGCTGCGTTCGGCAGTTCGCCCTTCAGCAGCAGGTAGCAGCTTTCGAGGAAGTCGGCGTTTTGCGCGAGGTTGTCGATCGGGTAGCCGCGGTACAGCAGCTCGCCCTTGTCGCCGTCGATGTACGTGATCGCCGAATTACAAGCTGCCGTCGACATGAAGCCCGGGTCGTACGTGAACTTGCCGGTCTGGCCGTACAGCTTGCGGATGTCGATCACGTCCGGGCCCATCGTGCCCTTGTAGATCGGCAGTTCGACGCTCGGCGAGTTGTCGCTGAACGATAGCGTGGCTTTAACATCAGACGGAGTCATGGCACATCCTCAATCGAAATAAAGAAACGGGATTCGATAACGGGCACAACGCGTTACACCTTGGCGTTACACGTTGCGCAGCATCTCCAACAGCCGGTGAATATCCGGGCTGTCTAGGTCGCCTTCTGGTTCCTTGCGCGCGAGGAGCAAGTCCATCAGGTCGTTGTCGCTCAGATCGAGCAGGCGCGACAACGCGCCTACGTCTGCATCGGTGAGGTCATGCTCGTATCTGCTGAAGAAACGCTCGAAAATGATGTCGTTTTCCAGCAGACCCCGCCGCGCACGCCAGCGAAGGCGTGCGCGACGGTGCGGGTCGGATTGATGCGAATCGCTCATCTCAACCTTAAACAGCGCGGCGAACCATCAGTTCCTTGATCTTGCCGATCGCCTTCGTCGGGTTCAGGCCCTTCGGGCAAACGTCGACGCAGTTCATGATCGTGTGGCAACGGAACAGGCGGTACGGGTCTTCCAGGTTGTCGAGACGCTCGCCGGTGGCCGTGTCGCGGCTGTCCGCGATGAAGCGGTAAGCCTGCAGCAGGCCGGCCGGGCCGACGAACTTGTCCGGGTTCCACCAGAAGCTCGGGCACGACGTCGAGCAGCTCGCGCACAGAATGCACTCGTACACGCCGTCGAGCTCGTCGCGCTCTTCCGGCGACTGGAGGCGTTCCTTCTCCGGCGGCGGCGCGTCGTTGATCAGGTACGGCTTGATCGAGTGGTACTGGTTGAAGAAGTGCGTCATGTCGACGATCAGGTCACGCACGACGGGCAGGCCCGGCAGCGGACGCAGCACGATCTTCTGCGGCAGGTCGTTCAGGTTCGTCAGGCACGCGAGACCGTTCTTGCCGTTGATGTTCATCGCGTCCGAACCGCACACGCCTTCACGGCACGAACGGCGGAACGACAGCGTCTCGTCCACGGCCTTCAGCTTGACCAGTGCGTCGAGCAGCATGCGCTCGTGCTCGAGCTCCAGCTCGTACGTCTGCATGCGCGGCGCTGCGTCCTTGTCCGGATCGTAGCGGTAGACTTCAAAAATGCGTTTTGCCATTTCGGATTCCTTTGACTCGGCTTAGAACGTGCGCGGCTTCGGCGGCACGGATTCGACCGTCAGCGGCTTCATTTGAACCGGCTTGTAGTCGAGGCGATCGCCTTCGCTGTACCACAGCGTGTGGCGCAGCCAGTTCTCGTCGTCGCGGTGTTCGTAGTCGCTGTGGGCGTGTGCGCCACGGCTTTCCTTGCGTGCTTCCGCCGACACCATCGTTGCGCGAGCAACTTCGATCAGGTTCTCCAGCTCGAGCGCTTCGACGCGCGCGGTGTTGAACACCTTCGACTTGTCCTTCAGGTGGATGTTTTCCACGCGCGCCGCCAGGCCGGCCATCTGCTCGACGCCTTCCTTCAGCAGTTCCGACGTGCGGAACACGCCTGCGTGCTTCTGCATCGTCGAGCGGATGTCGTTCGCGACGTCCTGCGTATATTCACCCGAGGTCGACTTGTCGAGCTTCGCCAGGCGTGCCAGCGAGAATTCGCCTGCATCGGCCGGCAGCGGCTTGTGTTCCTTCTGGTTCTTCACGTGCTCGACGATGTGGTTGCCGGCCGCACGGCCGAACACCACGAGGTCCAGCAGCGAGTTCGTGCCGAGGCGGTTCGCGCCGTGCACGGACACGCACGAGCATTCGCCCACTGCGTAGAAGCCGTTGACCGGATCCTTGTGACCGCGCGACGTGCCGACGACCTGACCGTGGATGTTGGTCGGGATGCCGCCCATCTGGTAGTGGATCGTCGGGACGACCGGGATCGGTTCCTTGATCGCGTCGACGTTCGCGAACTTCAGCGCGATTTCGCGGATCGACGGCAGACGCTTCATGATCGTCTCGGCGCCGATGTGCGACAGGTCGAGCAGCACGTGATCCTTGTTCGGACCCACGCCGCGACCTTCCTTGATTTCCTGGTCCATCGAACGCGACACGAAGTCACGCGGCGCCAGATCCTTCAGCGTCGGCGCGTAGCGCTCCATGAAACGCTCGCCGTTCGCGTTGCGCAGGATACCGCCTTCGCCGCGCACGCCTTCGGTGATCAGCACGCCCGCGCCGGCCACGCCGGTCGGGTGGAACTGCCAGAACTCCATGTCCTGCAGCGCGATGCCCGAACGCGCAGCCATGCCGAGGCCGTCGCCAGTGTTGATGAACGCGTTGGTCGATGCCGCGAAGATCCGGCCTGCGCCGCCCGTCGCGAACAGCGTCGTCTTGCCTTCCATGATGTAGACGTCACCCGTCTCCATCTCGAGAGCCGTCACGCCGAGCACGTCGCCTTCCGCGTCGCGGATCAGGTCGAGCGCCATCCATTCGACGAAGAACTGCGTCTTCGCTTCGACGTTCTGCTGGTACAGCGTGTGCAGCAGCGCGTGACCGGTACGGTCGGCGGCCGCGCAGGCGCGCTGAACCGGCTTCTCGCCGTAGTTCGCGGTGTGGCCGCCGAACGGGCGCTGGTAGATCGTGCCGTCCGCGTTACGGTCGAACGGCATGCCGAAGTGCTCGAGTTCGTACACGACGTTCGGCGCTTCACGGCACATGAATTCGATCGCGTCCTGGTCGCCGAGCCAGTCGGAGCCCTTGATCGTGTCGTAGAAGTGGAAGTGCCAGTTGTCTTCGCTCATGTTGCCGAGCGACGCACCGATACCGCCCTGCGCGGCCACCGTGTGCGAACGGGTCGGGAACACCTTCGACAGCACGCCGACCGACAGGCCCGCGCGCGACAGTTGCAGCGCCGCGCGCAAGCCGGAGCCGCCCGCGCCGACGATCACTACGTCAAACTTGCGGCGCGGGAGATTAGTTTTGATTGCAGCCATTCTTTACACTCTCCAGAGAATCTGCGCGGCGTAGCCCGCACATGCGAGCAGCCAGACGATGGTCAGCGATTGCAGCAGCAGGCGCACACCGACGGGCTTCACGTAGTCCATCCAGATGTCGCGCACGCCGACCCATGCGTGGTAGAAGAGGGAAAGCAGCATCACGAAGGTCGCGAGCTTCATCCATTGCGCGGCGAAGATCGATGCCCAGCCTTCGTACGAGAAATCGTGCGCGCCGAAGAACAGGACGAGCAGAATGACCGTGTAGACCGCCATGATCGTGGCGGTGATGCGCTGCGCAAGCCAGTCGCGCAGGCCGTAATGAGCGCCGACGACGAGGCGCTTCGAGCCGATTCGGTTATTGGCTGCCATTTTCTTAGAATGCTCCGAACAGTTTGAGTGCCATGGCGATCGTCAGCGCGATCGAGACGACAAAGACGACGACTGCCGTCCGCTTGCCGCCTTCCTTCGTGACGGCGTCGTGGTTGACGTCCATCAGCAGGTGGCGAATGCCGGCGCAGAAATGGTGGAAGAAGGCCCACGACAGTGCGAGGACGATCAGCTTGACGATGATGTTGGAGAGGAAAGCCTTGAAGACTTCGAAGCTGAGCTCGGACGTGAGGCTCTGGTCGAAGAGGAACAGCAGGAACGGCAGGAACAAGAACAGCAGCGCGCCGCTGACTCGATGGAGAATCGACAATATCGCTGCCAGCGGCATGCGATATTTCATCGTGATATCGCCGAATCCGATGTTCCGGTATTCCGGCCTCGGCTTTCTTACTGCATCAGTCATGCTAGACCCCTACTATGTTGTCACACTAATCCGCGATTTTAGCGCCTTTTTATATCGCGCTGCAGCGAAAGTCTGCTCTGGATAATTGCGCGAACAAGAACAAAGGCGGCCCGAAACGTGCTTCGCGAACGTGGGGAACGCGAACGCACTCGGCTTGAGCCGATACACCGTCAACTCAAGTCATTCTGATAGTAGTACCCGGTTGTGACATACCAGCCGCGACGCACTTCCACCGGCCGGTCTCCGTATGTATAGGACACACGCTCGACCGACAGCAAAGGGAAACCCGCCGGCACGTGCAGCAGGTCGGCCACCGCCGGCTCCGCCGCGACCGCGCGGATCTTTTCCGTCGCGCGGATCATCCGCGTGCCGAACTCCGCCTCGAACATCGCGTAGAGCGGCCCCTTGTACTCGCTCAGCCGCTCGAACGTGAGCCCGCGGAACATCGCGCCCGGCAGCCAGATCTCGTCGAGCACCGTCGCTTCGTTCTCGAACTCCAGCAGGCGGCGCACCTGGACGACCGGATCGGCCGGCTTCAGGTCGAGTTGCCGCGCGATCTCGGCCGGCGCGCGCAGGCGCCGGCATTCGAGCAGGCGGCTCACGTGCGGATGCTCGGCACCGTCGTCGGCCAGCAGCCGCAGGAAGCGGAACTGCGCGCGATCTTCGTTGTGCGTTGCAACAAAAGTGCCCTTGCCCTGCCGCCGGACCACGAGGTTTTCGGCGGCCAGCTCGTCGATCGCCTTGCGGACGGTGCCCTGGCTGACCTTGTAGCGGGCCGCGAGCTCCACCTCGCTCGGGATGATCTCGCCCGGCTTCCACTCGCCGGTTTCGAGACTTTGCGTGATCAATGACTTAATCTGCTGGTATAACGGGCTGAACGTCGGCGACGGAGCCGCCGCGGGCGAAGGTGCGGGATCGCTCGCGCCCGGCTGCCCTGGGCCGCCTGCGCCGGTCTGATTCGCGGTATTCGCCTGGTTCGATGTCATGGCGCGCATTTCATCACAAACCGCACTTTTAAGTCCACTCAATTTCCGCAAAACATCTGTCTTATATAAGACATATGATACCGTTTGACTTTGAGCCGGACGGCTCCTACACTCCGGGTCGAGCAAGGGTTCGCGGGTGCAAAAGCGCGTCCCCGGCTACGTGCCACGGCCGTCTCCAGGTTCACCGCGTCTGCCATCGCGAGTCCTCCGCCCTGCTTCAATGCAACACTCAGCACAACGCGCATAGAATGGCGTTTTCGCGAGTGTCCAACGCTTCACCCGTCCTGGAGATTTTCAATGGCTAAGCCCGCAAAGCGCGTTGCCGTCACCGGCGCCGCAGGTCAAATCGCTTACTCCCTGCTGTTCCGCATCGCGAACGGCGACCTGCTCGGCAAGGACCAGCCGGTCATCCTGCAACTGCTCGACCTCCCGCAAGCCCAAGGCGCCGTCAAGGGCGTCGTGATGGAACTCGACGATTGCGCGTTCCCGCTGCTGTCGGGCGTCGTGATCACCGACGATCCGAAGGTCGCATTCAAGGATGCCGACGTCGCACTGCTGGTCGGCGCACGTCCGCGCTCGAAGGGCATGGAGCGCAAGGACCTGCTGTCGGCCAACGCGGAGATCTTCACGGTTCAGGGCGCCGCGCTGAACGAAGTCGCGAGCCGCGACGTGAAGGTGCTGGTCGTCGGCAACCCGGCGAACACGAACGCCTACATCGCGATGAAGTCGGCACCGGATCTGCCGAAGAAGAACTTCACGGCCATGCTGCGCCTCGACCACAACCGCGCGCTGTCGCAGCTCGCAGCGAAGTCGGGCAAGCCGGTCGCATCGATCGAGAAGCTCGCCGTGTGGGGCAACCACTCGCCGACGATGTACCCCGACTTCCGCTTCGCGACCGCCGAAGGCGAATCGCTGCTGAAGCTGATCAACGACGACGTGTGGAACCGCGACACGTTCATCCCGACCGTCGGCAAGCGCGGCGCGGCGATCATCGAAGCGCGCGGCCTGTCGTCGGCAGCGTCGGCAGCGAACGCGGCGATCGACCACGTGCGTGACTGGGTCCTCGGCACGAACGGCAAGTGGGTCACGATGGGCATCCCGTCGGACGGCTCGTACGGCATCCCCGAAGACATCATCTACGGCGTGCCGGTCACCTGCGAAAACGGCGAGTACAAGCGCGTCGAAGGCCTGGAAATCGACGCGTTCTCGCGCGAGAAGATGGACGGCACGCTGGCCGAGCTGCTCGAAGAGCGCGATGGCGTCGCCCACCTGCTGAAGAACTAAGCATCAAGCACTCGCCGGGCGGCCCTCGGGCAGCCCGGTCTCGGCCCGGGCCGGCATGCCGCCGGCCCGGCCGACCGATCCGATCCGCGCACGTTTTGCCGCCCCGCGCTTGCCGCGCACCGGCCCAGAACGCGCCCGAATCCGATTTTCTCCACGTTGACCCGCTTCCCTGACGTAGACGAGATGGCCGCGCTCACTCCCGCACAAGTGCTGTACGACGGGGCGTCCCCGCCCGCGATCCTGCCCTGCTGCGATCATTACGCGGGCAGCGAAAAGCTGATGCGCAAGTCGCTCGCGCTGCAGGCCGAGCTGGGCCCCGTGTTCGACATCACGCTCGACTGCGAAGACGGCGCCGCCGTCGGCCAGGAAGCCGCGCATGCGGCACTCGTCACCGACATCCTCGGCAGCGACGAGAACCGCTTCGGCCGCGTCGGCGTCCGCATCCACGACTTTTCCCACCCGCACTGGCGCGACGACGTACGCATCGTGCTGCGTGCGACGCGTGCCCCCGCCTACATCACGCTCCCGAAGATCGCCAGCGCCGCCGATGCCGCCGAAATGACCGCATTCATCGAAGGCACGCGCCGCGAGCTCGGCATCGCGCAGCCGATTCCCGTCGACGTGCTGGTCGAGACGCACGGCGCGCTCGCGCAGGCGGCCGCCCTCGCCGCGCTGCCGACGGTCGGCACGCTGAGCTTCGGGCTGATGGATTTCGTCTCCGCGCACCACGGTGCGATTCCCGATTCCGCGATGCGCTCGCCCGGCCAGTTCGAGCACCCGCTCGTGCGCCGCGCGAAGCTGGAAATCGCCGCGGCCTGCCACGCACACGGCAAGACGCCGTCGCACAACGTGACGACCGAGGTGCGCGACATGGGCATCGTCGCCGGCGATGCACGCCGCGCGCGCGACGAATTCGCGTTCACGCGGATGTGGAGCATCCATCCTGCGCAGATCCGCCCGATCGTCGACGCATTCGCGCCGCGCACCGACGAGGTCGCGCTGGCCGCCGAGATCCTGCTGGCCGCGCAGGCGGCCGACTGGGGCCCGACCCGCCACGGTGATACGCTGCACGATCGCGCGAGTTACCGGTATTACTGGTCGGTGCTGCGCCGTGCGCGGGCCACCGGCCAGCCCGTACCCGCCGAGGCCGCGCCGCTGTTCGGGCCGGCCGCCGCGGGCAGCGCGCCGTAAGCGCGCCGCCGGCCGATACACGAGTTTCATGCATTCGCCGACGCGTAAACCGGATAGAGGTTTGCGAAACGACAAAAAACGTAACGGAGCCCGAAAACCTGATATGTACGCGGCCAAATAGGTGAAAATAGCGGCCGCTGCGCGCTTTCGGGGCGCGTGCAGTTTCAAACCGGCCGGCGGTTTCGATTGCCGGCCCTTGTCAACTGATTATCGAAAGGTTCTGACTCCATGAAGAAACTCCTGATCGCTACCGCTATCGGCGCCTTGTCCGCCACGATGCTGGTGTCGGCTCCGAGCGCGTTTGCCCAGGGTACGGCCACGACGACCGCGAAGAAGGCAACGGCCAAGCGCCCAGCGCCGGCCAAGCGCATCATCCCGCGCAGCAAGAAGGCGCAGGCACGCGCAGCCGCCAAGGTCGATCCGGTACCGGACGGCGCGGTCAAGTGGTCCTGTAAGGAAGGCCTGTCGTTCGACCTCGCCGGCGACATGAAGCGCGACCAGGTCGTCACGGTTCACTGGGCGAAGAAGAACTACAAGCTGCCGCGTCAGACCACGACGACGGGCGCCGACACGTTCTACGATCCGGCAGCAGGCTTCAAGCTGGTCGTGATCCCGACCAAGGCAATGCTGTTCTCGGACGCAAACGGCGGCGAGCGCCTCGCGGACGAATGCGTGACGCCGGAAATGGCGCAAGGCACGGCTGCGCCGACGCAATCGAACGAGCTGAAGCCGGCAACGAACTAAGCGCGTTCCCATCGGCCCCTCGATGTCCGCCCCGGTCTCCAACGTCCGCCCTGCTCCGGATACGGTACTCGTCGATATCGTCGACTATGTGCTGAACACCGGCATCGACAGCGCGCTCGCGCTGGAGACGGCGCGTCATTGCCTGATCGACACGCTCGGATGCGGACTCGAGGCACTGTCCTACCCTGCCTGCACCAAGCTGCTCGGCCCCGTCGTGCCCGGCACGATCGTGCCGAACGGCGCGAAGGTGCCCGGCACGTCCTTCCAGCTCGATCCCGTCCAGGCCGCGTTCGGCATCGGCGCGATGATCCGCTGGCTGGACTTCAACGACACCTGGCTCGCCGCCGAATGGGGTCATCCGTCCGACAACCTCGGCGGGATCCTGGCGACGGCCGACTGGCTTTCCCGCGCGGCCGTCGCGGCCGGCCGGAAGCCGCTCCTGATGCGCGACGTCCTCGTCGCGATGATCCAGGCCCACGAAATCCAGGGCTGCCTCGCCCTCGAGAATTCGTTCAACGCGGTCGGGCTCGACCACGTGCTGCTCGTGAAGGTCGCGTCGACGGCCGTCGTCGGCCGGCTGCTCGGGCTCACGCGCGACGAACTGATCAACGCGGTGTCCAACGCGTTCGTCGACGGCCAGGCGCTGCGTACCTACCGCCACGCGCCGAACACCGGTTCGCGCAAGTCATGGGCGGCCGGCGACGCGACCTCCCGCGCGGTGCGCCTCGCGCTGATCGCGAAAACGGGTGAAATGGGCTACCCGTCGGCGCTCACCGCCAAGACCTGGGGCTTCTACGACGTGCTGTTCGACGGCAAGCCGTTCCGCTTCCAGCGCCCGTACGGCACGTACGTGATGGAAAACGTGCTGTTCAAGATCGCATTCCCCGCCGAATTCCACGCGCAAACGGCCGCCGAGGCCGCGCTGCAGCTGCACGCGCAGCTCGCAGCCGCGGGCCGCACGACCGACGAGATCAGCCGGATCACGATCCGCACGCACGCGGCCGCGATCCGCATCATCGACAAGCAGGGCCCGCTCGCCAACCCGGCCGACCGCGACCACTGCATCCAGTACATGGTCGCCGTGCCGCTGCTGTTCGGCCGGCTGACCGCGGCCGACTACGAAGATTCGGCCGCCGCCGATCCCCGCATCGACGCGCTGCGCGCGAAGACCGTGTGCGTCGAGGATCCGCAGTTCACGAAGGATTACCACGACCCGGACAAGCGCTCGATCGCGAATGCACTGACGATCGAGTTCGCGGACGGATCGAAGCTTGCCGAAGTGGCGGTCGAATACCCGCTCGGTCATCAGCGACGCCGCACCGAAGGCATCCCGCTCCTGGTCGAGAAATTCAGAACCAACCTCGCCCGCCGCTTCCCGGCAAAGCAGCAACAAGCGATTCTCGACGTGTCGCTGGACCAGGCAAAGCTCGAAGCGATGCCGGTCGATCAGTACGTCGATCTGTACGTGATATAGCCGTCATTTACAGGACACGTAGTTTCCTAGCCTTAAACCCAGGAAAATCACCATGGCCCACAATCTCCACAAGACCCTCAAGGAATTCGACAGCGGTTCCGGCAAAGGCAAGTTCTACTCGCTGCCGCAGCTCGGCAAGGAACTGAAGACGAAGATCGAACGCCTGCCGGTGTCGATCCGTATCGTGCTCGAGTCCGTGCTGCGCAACTACGACGGCAAGAAGATCACCGAAGAGCACATCGAGCAGCTGGCGAACTGGAAGCCGAACGACAAGCGCGTCGACGAGATTCCGTTCGTGGTGTCGCGCGTCGTGCTGCAGGACTTCACGGGCGTGCCGCTGCTCGCCGACATCGCGGCCATGCGCGGCGTCGCGGAGCGTACCGGCAAGAACCCGAAGAAGATCGAGCCGCTGGTCCCGGTCGATCTCGTCGTCGATCACTCGGTGCAGATCGACTACTTCCGCCAGAAGGACGCGCTCGACCTGAACATGAAACTGGAATTCCAGCGCAACAACGAGCGCTACCAGTTCATGAAGTGGGGCATGCAGGCATTCGACACGTTCAAGGTCGTGCCGCCGGGCGTCGGCATCGTCCACCAGGTGAACCTGGAATACCTCGCGCGCGGCGTCCACAAGAAGGCGGATGGCGGCGACACCGTGTACTACCCGGACACCCTCGTCGGCACCGACAGCCACACGACGATGATCAACGGCATCGGCGTGGTCGGCTGGGGCGTGGGCGGCATCGAGGCTGAAGCCGGCATGCTCGGCCAGCCGGTGTACTTCCTGACGCCGGACGTCGTCGGCGTCGAGCTGAAGGGCAAGCTGCGCGAAGGCGTGACGGCCACCGACCTGGTGCTGACGATCACCGAAATGCTGCGCAAGGAGAAGGTCGTCGGCAAGTTCGTCGAGTTCTTCGGCGAAGGCACGAAGTCGCTGTCGCTGCCGGACCGCGCGACGATCGGCAACATGGCGCCCGAATACGGCGCGACGATGGGCTTCTTCCCGGTCGACGAGAAGACGATCGAGTACTTCGAAGGCACGGGCCGCACGAAGGCCGAAATCGCCGCGTTCGAAAACTACTTCAAGGCGCAGAAGCTGTTCGGCATCCCGAAGGCCGGCGACATCGACTACACGAAGGTCGTGACGCTCGATCTGACGACGGTCGCGCCGTCGCTGGCCGGCCCGAAGCGCCCGCAAGACCGCATCGAGATCGGCCACGTCAAGTCGACGTTCACCGACCTGTTCTCGAAGCCGGTCGCGGAAAACGGCTTCGCGAAGAAGGCGGAAGACCTCGGCGCGCAATACACGACGAGCAACGGCGTCGACGTGAAGAACGGCGACATCCTGATCGCCGCGATCACGTCGTGCACGAACACGTCGAACCCGAGCGTGCTGCTGGCCGCCGGCCTGCTCGCGAAGAAGGCGGTCGAGGCCGGCCTCACGGTCGATCCGAAGATCAAGACCTCGCTCGCGCCGGGATCGCGCATCGTCACCGAGTACCTGACGAAGACGGGCCTGCTGCCCTACCTGTCGAAGCTCGGTTTCGAAGTCGCGGCCTACGGCTGCACGACCTGTATCGGCAACGCGGGCGACCTGACGCCGGAACTGAACGAAGCGATCACGAAGAACGACATCGTCGCGGCAGCCGTGCTGTCGGGCAACCGTAACTTCGAAGCGCGGATCCACCCGAACATCCGCGCGAACTTCCTCGCGTCGCCGCCGCTGGTCGTCGCCTACGCGATCGCCGGCAACATCACGCGCGACCTGATGACCGAACCGGTCGGCAAGGGCAAGGGCGGCCGCGACATCTACCTCGGCGACATCTGGCCGACGAGCGAAGAAATCCACGCGCTGCTCAAGTTCGCGCTCGACCCGAAGAAGTTCGAGGACAACTACTCGAAGCTGACCAAGAAGGGCGACCTCTGGAGCAAGATCGAGGGCGAATCGGGCCAGGTCTACGACTGGCCGAAGTCGACGTACATCGCCGAGCCGCCGTTCTTCGGCAACGACTTCTCGATGGAACCGGCTGCATCGATCCCGACGGTCAAGGGCGCGCGCGCACTGGGCATCTTCGGTGACTCGGTCACGACCGACCACATCAGCCCGGCAGGCTCGATCAAGGAAGACTCGCCGGCAGGCAAGTGGCTGAAGGAGAACGGCGTGCAGAAGGCCGACTTCAACAGCTACGGCTCGCGCCGCGGCAACCACGACGTGATGATGCGCGGCACGTTCGCGAACGTCCGGATCAAGAACCTGATGATCCCGCCGAAGGCAGACGGCACGCGCGTCGAAGGTGGCCTGACGATCCACCAGCCGAGCGGCGAACAGCAGTCGATCTACGATGCAGCGATGCAGTACGTTGCCGCCGATACGCCGACGGTCGTGTTCGCCGGCGAAGAGTACGGCACGGGCTCGTCGCGCGACTGGGCCGCGAAGGGCACGCAACTGCTCGGCGTGAAGGCCGTGATCGCACGCAGCTTCGAGCGCATCCACCGCTCGAACCTGGTCGGCATGGGCGTGCTGCCGCTGCAGTTCAAGGGCGCGGACAGCGTCCAGTCGCTCGGCATCACCGGTGAAGAAACGTACGACATCGAAGGCCTCGGCGACGACTTCAAGCCGCAGCAGGACGTCACGCTCGTGATCCACCGCAAGAACGGCGAATCGCAGCGCGTGCCGGTGCTGCTGCGCATCGATACGCCGATCGAAGTCGACTACTACAAGCACGGCGGGATCCTGCCGTTCGTGCTGCGCTCGCTGCTCGCAGCGTAAGCGCCCTGCAGCTTGCAGGTGCCGCAGCCGCCTCGCGGGCGGTTGCGGCCGATTTGGATGCCCGACCTCGTGTCGGGCTTTTTTTTGCCTGCGCTACGCTGCGTGACCGGTCGTGCGGCGCGTCATGCCGCCTTGGCGGCCCGCGCCTTCGTGCCTGCGCCCACTCGCCGGGTGTTCTTCTTCAGATGCGTGCGGTTGTAGTCGATCGCCGCTCGCACCAGGTTCTTCAGCGCCCGCTTGTCGAGCTTGTCGCCTTCGAAGAAATCGATCGCGCGCCGCGCATTGCCGTCGAGGCCATCGTTGAACAGCTTGTCGGGATCGGGCAACTGCGCGCCGTGCATGAAGGTCAGCTTCACCTTACCCTTGTGCGCGTTCGCCACCGCAATCATCCCGTCGCACGACCATACGGGGCTGCCCATCCATTTCCATTCCTCGACGATGCCCGCTTGAGCGTCGAGGATCGTCTGGCGCAGGTCGGCGAAGGTCTTGCCGCGCCAGTCGGCGATGCCGGCGATCAGCGCGTCGATACGCTCCGACGGCGTGAGGTCGGTTGGGCTCATGCGCGGGCCTCCGTGCCTTCGTCGGGGCGTGCCAGCACCTGTTCGAGCGAGTCGAAGAAGCGGACCCAGCCGTGCTGCGCGCCGCGGTACGCCTGCTCCTGGTCGGGACGGAAGCCGACCTGCTCCATCCGCAGGTGCGTGCCGCGCGGCGTCGGCGTGAGCGTCCACGTGACGACGCTTTCGAGGCCGTATGCCGCCCACGTATAGGACAACGCATGCGGCGGCTCGATCGTCAGGACCGTGCAGTCGACCGAGCCCCAGTCCGCACGGAAGCTGAAGGCACGGCCCGCGACGGGCTCGAAGTCGCTCTTCATCAGCCACGCCTCGATCAGGTGCGGTTGCGTGAGCGCGCGCCAGATCTTCTCCGGCGGATGAGGCAGCTCCCGGTCGACGACGACGGAGCGCGTTTCGGTGGTGGCCTGGTTCATTACTGATCCATCCTTTTCAGAAGATCTTCGAGGGCATCGAACCGGGTCTGCCAGAAGCCGGCCATCTGGCTCGTCCAGTCGATCAACGGGGCCAGCGCTTGAGGCTGCGCGCTGTAGTGCGTCTGCCGGCCTTCGTGGCGGTCGCTCACGAGCCCGGCCAGCTTCAGGACGCCCAGATGCTTCGAGACGGCCGGCTGCGAGACGCCCGCATGGGCCGTCAGCGCGGCAACCGTCAGCTCGCCGTCCGCGCACAGCCGCTCGAAGAGCGCGCGGCGCGTGGGATCGGCAAGTGTCCTGAAAAGCATGTCGTGTGCGTTCTGCATGTCCAAATCCATAACCCGATGGTTATGAATTGAAGCATATCCGCTGATCGACGCACGTCAAGGCGGAATTTCGCGAACGACGCCCGCGCGATCTTGCGCGGGCCGGCTGTCCGCCGCGCCGGGGTGTCCACGCCCCGAATTCGAGCCTTTCCTCTAATCCGCAATTGCCGCATGCGATCCGAAAGTCGCCTGCAAGACTGCCGGAAGCACCGTTCCACAGTTCGGGAAACGTTTGCGGTCGAGCGACCCCATTTTTGTGCACGCGCGAATCCGTTCCTGCCGTGTCGCTGCGTTTGACCACATAGTGCGACGCGGCACGCGACACCGACTGGTCGCGCGCGATGCGTGCACGCGGCGATCCGCTCTGCGATCGCGCACGTTCCGGCGTCGCGACGAGCGACTCGTGCGTGCGAGCGTCGCGCCTTGCTGCGCGGCCGTATCGCGAACCGGTTCCGCTCGCCGCTGCCGCAATTCGCTTACGCGCATGACGCAGCACATGCGTGCACCCGCGCCGATGTCAGAACTGACAGCTATGGAAAATGGCAGCTACCCGAACGACAGCGACGCCCTACGCTCGTCACCGCTCGCGGCCCCACAAGGGCCGGGGGTTCCAGTAACGTCGCCTCTCCTAAAAAAGGACTCCCGATGAAAAGGAACACCTGGTTTGCCCTTCCCCTTCCGTCGCCCCGCCGCCTCGCGTGCGTGGCACCGTTCGTGTTCGCCGCCGCCGCGGCGCATGCGACGACGGATTGGGTCGATACGCATACGAAGGCCTTTCTGACCGGCCCGCAGTTGATGGCGCGCAGCGCGGCGCCGTCGCTCGAACTGGCAGGCGGTGAAACGACCAACGTCGTCGTCAGCCTGAAACTGCGCAACGCCGCGCAGCTCAAGCAACTGGCGCGCGACGTGAACCGGCCCGGCAGCGCGCATTACCGCCAGTACCTCACGCACGAGCAGTTCCTCGCCAACTACGCGCCGACCGATGCGCAGGTCAAGTCGGTCGTCGACTATCTGCACAAGAGCGGCTTCGTGAACGTCGAGGTTGCGCCGAACCGCCTGCTGGTCTACGCCAGCGGAACGGCCGCCACCGTGAAGACCGCATTCAACACGTCGCTCGTGCACTTCGACTACGCGGGTCACTCGGGCTTCGCGAACACGTCGACTGCGCAGGTGCCGCGCGCGCTCGGCGACGTCGTCGGCTCGGTGCTCGGGCTGCAGAGCGTCGCACATGCGCGGCCGCTGCTGCGCATCGGCAACGTGTCGAAGCCGCTGGCGCTTGCAGCCGGCACGGCGACCGGCCACTATCCGAAGGAATTCCCGGGCCTCTACAACGCAACCGGCGTGCCGACCGCAGCCGGCGTCACCGTCGGCATCATCACGATCGGCGGCGTGTCGCAGACGCTGCAGGACCTGAAGCAGTTCACGTCGAGCAACGGTTACGGCACGGTGTCGACGCAGACCATCAAGACCAACGGCTCGGGCGGCAGCTACACCGACGACCAGGACGGCCAGGGCGAGTGGGATCTCGACAGCCAGTCGATCGTCGGCTCAGCCGGCGGCCAGGTCGGCAAGCTCGTGTTCTACATGGCCGACCTCAATGCGAGCGGCAACACGGGCCTCACGCAGGCATTCAACCGCGCCGTGTCGGACAACACCGCGAAGGTGATCAACGTATCGCTCGGCTGGTGCGAGACCGACGCGAACGCGGACGGCACGCTCGACGCCGAGGAACAGATCTTCACGACCGCCGCGGCGCAAGGCCAGACGTTCTCCGTTTCGTCGGGCGACGAAGGTGTGTACGAGTGCAACAACCGCGGCTATCCGGACGGCTCGAACTACACGGTGTCTTGGCCCGCATCGTCGCCGCACGTGCTCGCGATCGGCGGCACGACGCTCTACACGACGTCGTCGGGGGCGTTCTCGAGCGAGACGGTGTGGAACGAAGGGCTCGACGGCAACGGCAAGCTGTGGGCGACGGGCGGCGGCGTCAGCACGATCCTGCCCGCGCCGTCGTGGCAATCGGGCAGCAACCGCCAGTTGCCGGACGTCTCGTTCGACGCCGCGCAAAGCACGGGTGCGTACATCTACAACTACGGCCAGTTGCAGCAGATCGGCGGCACGAGCCTCGCCGCGCCGATCTTCACCGGTCTCTGGGCGCGCCTGCTCGCAGCGAACGGCACGGGCCTCGGCTTCCCGGCCGGCAAGTTCTACGCCGACATTCCGTCGAACCCGTCGCTCGTGCGCTACGACGTGGTGTCTGGGAACAACGGCTATCAGGGGTATGGCTACAACGCAGGCACCGGCTGGGATTACACGACCGGCTTCGGCAGCCTGAACATCGCGAACCTCAACCAGCTGATCAAGTCGGGCGGGTTCTAAGCGAAGCGTGAAGGCCGGCGCGTGGCGGTGGTTCGTTGCGCGCCGGCTCGAAAATTTCCCGCGATGGTCGTTCGGCCATCGGCTTGCGCCGCAACCGCGCGCCACCCTACTCCGTCGCCTGCTCGCCCACGCGCTCCGACGCGGCCGGCACACCGGCCCGATGCGACGGCGCAAAGAGCCGCAATCCGCTCGCGACACTCGCGGCCCCGGCGAAGCCCGCGCCGAGCATCAGCGCGAGCGTCGGCCCGTGGCGTCCCGCGATCCCGAACGACAGCGCGACGAGCGCCGCGCCCGTCGCCTGCCCGATCAGCCGCGCGGTCGCGATGATCCCGCTCGCGCCGCCGCTGCGCTCGGGCGGTGCGCTCGACATCAGCGCCTTCAGGTTCGGCGACTGGAAGAAACCGAAGCCGGCGCCGCACAGCATCATCCGCCAGCCGATGTCGATGACACCGGGCGCCGCCGGCAACGCGGCGAGCGACACCATGCCCGCGCTCAGCAACGCCAGACCGATCGCGCCGAGCAGGCCCGGCGGATAGCGATCCGACAAGCGCCCCGCGATGGGCGCGGCGAGCGCGACGATGACCGACCACGGCGTCATCAGGAACCCCGTCTCGACCGCGTTGCGATGCAGGACGGTTTCGAAATAGAACGGCAGCGACACGAACGCGAGCCCCTGCGCGGCAAACGCGCACACCGCGGTCAGCGCGGACAGCGTGAACACCGGCCGCCGAAACAGGTCGACCGGCAGCATCGGCGCCGGGTGCCCGGCCTGACGGCGGATCAGCAACCAGCCGAAGGTGAGCGCGACCGCCGCCGCCGCGAACACGATGGAAAGCGGCCCGCGCTGCGCGAATTCGCCGAGCGCGAAGATCAACGACGCGAACGTGATCACGTTGAACAACGCGGCGACCGGATCGAACGCATGCTTGCCGCGCGCCGTCTGCGGCAGCGACGGAATCGCCACGGCAAGCGCGAACACGCCGAGCGGCACGTTCACCGCGAACAGCCACGGCCATGCGGCGACCGACAGGATCAACGACGCGATGGTCGGCCCCACCGCGAACGACACGCCGACCACGAGCGCGTTGAAGCCGACGCCGCGCCCGAGCCGGTGCGCGGGAAACAGGCCGCGGATCAGCGCGACGTTGACGCTCATGATCGCGCTCGCGCCGAAGCCCTGCACGATCCGCGCGGCCGTCAGCATCGGCAGCGTCGACGCGAGCGAGCAGCCGAGCGACGCAACCGTGAACACCGCGAGCCCGGCGACATACACGCGCTTGTGGCCGACGATGTCGCCGAGCGACGCGAACGGCAGCAGCGTCGCGACCATCGCGAGCTGGTACGCGTTGATGATCCAGACGGACGCGGCCGGCGATGCATGCAGGTCGGCGGCGATCGCGGGCAGCGCGGTGTTCGCGATCGCGGTGTCGAGCGTCGCGAGCGCGACGGCCAGCAGCACGGCGGACATCGCACGCCAGTTGACGGCCGGCTCATGCGCGCCGGCGGGGGAAGCGAATTCGGACAAGATGAGGCTCGGCTGACGAGCGACGCGTTGCGCCGCGTCGCGGATTGGACTCGCGGCGGCGTTCCGGTCGCACCGCACGGAACGCGCGCCGCCGCGCCCCGTATTGTTGCAGAGCCGTATCGAACGTGCAGGCGGCCGCCTCGTCAGTCAGCGAAATGAAAGCAAATGCGTGGCCGCGCAGGATGCACGGCAACGCAGGCGCGCCGCGTCAGGTCACCGCGCGCCGCGCATTGCGACCGCGCAGCCATTCGAGCGCCAGCAGCAGGCTCGTCGAGAAGATGATCAGGATCGTTGCGAGCGCAGCGATCGTCGGGCTGATGTTCTCGCGGATACCGGTGAACATCTGGCGCGGCAGCGTCGTCTGGTCCGCGCCCGCGAGGAACAGCGTGACGACAACTTCGTCGAACGACGTCGCGAACGCGAACAGCGCGCCGGACATCACACCCGGTGCGATCACCGGCAGCGTCACGCGGAAGAACGTCGACACCGGATTCGCGCCGAGCGACAGGCTCGCGCGCACGAGGTTCTGGTTGAAGCCCTGCAGGGTTGCCGCCACCGTCGTCACGACAAACGGCACGCCGAGCGCCGCGTGGGCAGCGATCAGCCCCGTGTAGGTGTTCGCGAGCCCGAGCGGCGCGAAGAACAGGTACATGCCGACACCGACCACGACGACCGGCACGATCATCGGCGACAGCAGCACAGCCATCAGCAGCCCCTTGCCGCGGAAGTCGGCCTTCGTGAGACCGATCGCGGCAAGCGTGCCGAGCACGGTCGCGACGACGGTTGCCGACGGTGCGACGATGAAGCTGTTCTTCGCGGCCATCCGCCACTCGTCCGATGCGATCAGGTTCTCGTACCAGCGCATCGAGAAGCCCGGGATCGGATAGACGAGGAACGTGCTCGACGAAAACGACAGCGGCACGATCGCGAGCACCGGCAGGATCAGGTACAGCAGCGTCAGCACGACGAGCACGCGCAATGCGACGTACCACGCGCGCTCGACGAACGACATGTGCGGCGCGAACAGCGGCCTGGCGAGTTTCATGGTCGGATTCCCCTTCCCGTTTCGTTGCACGCGGCGCTCAGCCGAGGCTCACGTTGGTGCGCGTGAAGCGCCCGTACACCGCGTACAGCACGAGCGTCGCCGCGAGCAGCAGCCCGCCGAGCGCGCACGCCATGCCCCAGTTGATCGTCACGTTCGTGAAGTACGCGACGTAGTAGCTGACCATCTGGTCGTTCGGCCCGCCGAGCAGCGCGGGCGTGATGTAGTAGCCGATCGCGAGAATGAACACGAGCAAGGCGCCCGCGCCGACGCCCGGGTAGGTCTGCGGCACGTACACGCGCCAGAACGCGGCGAACGGATGGCTGCCGAGCGACACGGCCGCACGCTGGTAGGTCGGCGGGATCGACTTCATCACGCTGTACAGCGGCAGGATCATGAACGGCAGCAGGATGTGCGTCATCGAGATGTACACGCCGATGCGGTTGAACAGCAGCGTCAGCGGATGCGAGATCAGCCCGCTGCCGATCAGCGCCGTATTGATGAGCCCTTCGCTCTGCAGCAGCACGATCCATGCGGCGACGCGCACGAGCACCGACGTCCAGAACGGAATCAGCACGAGGATCATCACGAGGTTGGCACGCCGCTCCGACAGCGTCGAGATCCAGTACGCGAGCGGATAGCCGAGCAGCAGCGCGAACAGCGTGACGGCGACGCCGATCACGAACGTGCGGCCGAAGATCGCGAGATAGATCGACTGGTCGGGATCGGCCGGCACGATGTGGCCGAAGCCGTCCTGCTTGTGGTCGAGCGCGGCGAGCAGGTAGAACGGCGAATACGCGCTGCCGTTCTTCGCGATCGCCTGCCAGTAGGCGGCATCGCCCCAGCGCGCATCGAGCTCGACCAGCTTGTCACGCGTCTGCGCGGGTGTCAGTGCCGCGTCGTTGTCGCCCTTCAGCGGCATCGCGCGCGCCGTCTTCGCGACGAGCGAGCGATAGCCCGGAATCTCGGTGTTCAGCCGCCGCGCGAGCGCACCCATCGCCTCGCTGTCGGCCACCTTCGTCATGTCGGCCGCGAGCGCGACATACGCGGCGTCGGCCGGCGGCGCCTTGCGGTCCCAGCCCGACAGCGCCCTGACCGTGTTCGGCAGCGCTGCGGCGATCTCGGGGTTCTGCACCGCGCGCGTGAGCAGCGTGCCGATCGGCACGACGAAAATCAGCAGCAGAAAAATCGCGAGCGGCGCGACCAGCAGCAGTGCCATCGTGCGCTTGCGGGCCTCGGCGGCCTTCAGCTCGCGCTTGAGCGCGGCGTTCGACGGCGAGGAAGGCGCGATCGTCATCGTATTCAACGGTTCTCTCCGGCCGGGCACGATCCGGCGGAAGGCCGCGCGACACGATCGACGCGTCGCGCGGCCGGTTGCATCAGGATGCCTGAACGACGGTTACTTCGTCGCCCACGCGGCGAAACGCTGCTCGAGCTCGTCGCTGTGGTCGGTCCAGAAGCCGATGTCTTCCAGCACCGCGTTCTTGCCGTTGGCCGGCGAGTTCGGCAGGTTCGCGAGCGTCTTCGCGTCGAGCGACTTGATCGCCGCGATGTTCGTCGGGCCGTACGCGATGTGCTGCGCGTAGCCCTGCTGCGGCTTCGGCGTCAGCGTGTACGCGATGTACTGCTCGGCGAGCGCCTTGTTCGGCGAGCCCTTCGGAATCGCCCAGTAGTCGAGGTCGTAGATGCTGCCGTTCCACACGACCTTCAGGTTCTTGCCTTCCTTCTGCGCGGCGTCGATGCGGCCGTTGTACGCGGTCGACATCACGACGTCGCCGGCGACGAGGAACTGCGGCGGCTGCGCGCCCGCTTCCCACCACTGGATGTTCGGCTTCAGCTCGTCGAGCTTCTTGAACGCGCGGTCCTGGCCGGCCTTCGTGCCGAGCACCTTGTACACGTCCTTCGGCGCGACGCCGTCGGCCATCAGCGCGAATTCGAGGTTGTAGCGCGCACCCTTGCGCATGCCGCGCTTGCCGGGGAATTTCTTCACGTTCCAGAAATCGGCCCAGCCGGTCGGCGCCGATTTCAGCTTGTCCGCGTTGTACGACAGCGCCGTCGACCACACGAAGAAGCCGACGCCGCACACCTGCGGCGCTTCCGGAATCAGGTCGGATTTCTTCGCGATCTTCGACCAGTCGAGCTTCTCGTACAGGCCTTCGTCGCAGCCGCGGTTCAGGTCGCCCGATTCGACTTCGACCACGTCCCAGTTGACGTGCTTCGCCTCGACCATCGCCTTCACTTTCGCCTGCTCGCCGTTGTATTCGACGGCCGTGACCTTGTTGCCGGTCGCCTTCTCGAACGGCTGGTTGAACGCGGCCTTCTGTGCGTCGCCGTTCGCGCCGCCGAAGTTGACGACCGTGAGTTCGGCAGCCGATGCCGATGCGCCGACGACGGCGAGCGCCAATGCCAGCGCGGTGCGCCGTGCGGTAATGCGTGCTCGGTTCATGGTGGTTCCTCTCCTCTCGTGGTGGAAGTGGGCAGTTGTTGTTGACGACGTGCTACGGAAAATCGGGGGAAACCCTGCTCAAGCGAACACGCGCAGGTGTTCGGGCGAGAACGCGAGCGCGACCGGTGCGCCGGGCGAGAACGCATCGAGCGCGCCGGTGCCGAGCGGCACCTTCACGAAGCATTCATCCTGGCCGGGCAGCGCGCAGCGCATGCGCACGTGGTCGCCGAAATAGATGAGGCTGCGCGCCTCGCCGCTCAACTGGTTGGCGGCCGCGCCGTTCGCGTGCCCGTTCGCGCCGTGCGCGGCGAGGCTCATGCGTTCGGGGCGGATGCACGCGACGGCCGGCGCTCCCTCGGCCGCGTCGCCGATGCGGCGGCCGACGAGCTTCGTGCCGTCGTCGAGCCGGAATTCGCAGAATTCGCCGTCTACGCGCGCGATGGTGCCGCGCAGCCGGTTGCTGTCGCCGATGAAGTTCGCGACGAATTCGTTGCACGGCGATTCGTACAGGCGGTCCACGGTGTCGAGCTGCTGCACGATGCCCTTGTCGAACACGGCGACGCGATCGGACATCGTCAGCGCCTCGCCCTGGTCGTGCGTCACGTACACGAAGGTCACGCCGAGTTTTTCGTGCAGCGCCTTCAGTTCGTACTGCATGTGTTCGCGCAGCTGCTTGTCGAGCGCGCCGAGCGGCTCGTCCATCAGCACCAGCTTCGGCTCGAACACGAGCGCCCGCGCCAGCGCGATGCGCTGCTGCTGGCCGCCCGACAACTGCGCCGGGTAGCGCTTCGCGAAGCGCTCCATCTGCACCATCTTCAGCGCGTGCGCGACGCGTTCCGCGCGCTCGGCCGCCGGCAGCTTGCGCACGGTCAGCGGATACGCGACGTTCTGCTCGACCGTCAGGTGCGGAAACAGCGCGTAGTTCTGGAACACCATGCCGATGTTGCGCTTGTGCGGCGGCACGTTGTTCAGCAGCTCGCCGTCGAGGCGGATCTCGCCGCCGGTCGGGAATTCGAAGCCGGCCAGCATCATCAGGCAGGTGGTCTTGCCCGAGCCCGACGGCCCGAGCAGCGTCAGGAATTCCCCGCGGTGGATATCGAGGTCGAGCGATTTGACGACCAGCGTTTCGCCGTCGTAGGTCTTCCGCACGCCGCGAAAGCTGACGATCACATCATCGGACTTCATCGTGGCTGTCCCCTTGCTTCGCGACAATTGATTTTGAGATGCGAGCCACTATACGGCGCCCACGGTTCTACAATAGGGAACCATTTCAATATTACTAGTAGGACCACTTTGGATACCGTGATCCTCGCCGACTGGCTCTCTGCCCGCCTCGACCGCAGCTCGCCCGAGCCGATGTACCGGCAGTTGCTGCAGCAGATGCAGCAGGCCATCCTGACCGGGGAATTGGGGCCAGGTACGAAGCTGCCGAGTTCGCGCACGCTCGCGGCCGACCTGTCGATCGCGCGCAATACCGTGCTGCACGTGTACGACCAGCTGACGGCCGAAGGCTACGTGCTGACGACCACCGGCAGCGGCACCTATGTGGCCGACACGCGGCCGGACGCCGCCGCGATCCACGTGCCGGGCGCCGCACCGCCCCCGTCGAGCGCCGATGAACCGCCGCTGCCGGACGCGCAGGGCGGCCTGTCGATGCGCGGCCGGCAACTGATCGAGCACGCGGGCGTGTCGCGGCGCCAGTGGGGCGCGTTCATGCCGGGCGTGCCGGACGTGTCGGAATTCCCGAGCCGGACGTGGAGCCGCCTGCAGGCGCGGCTGTGGAAGGAGGCGAATCCCGAGTTGCTGACCTATGCGCCGGGCGGCGGCTACCGGCCATTGCGGCGGGCGCTCGCCGATTACCTGCGCGTCGCGCGCTCGGTCAAATGCTCGCCGGACCAGGTGATCATCACGACAGGCATCCACCAGTCGATCGATCTCGCGGTGCGGCTGCTGTCCGACATCGGCGATCGCGCATGGGTCGAGGAGCCGTGCTACTGGGGCGTGCGCAGCGTATTGCAGGCGGCCGGCCTCACGCTGACGCCGGTGCCGGTCGACCAGGAAGGGCTCGACCCGCGTGCCAGCGACATGCAGCACCCGCCGCGGCTCGTGCTCGTCACGCCGTCGCATCAGTACCCGCTCGGGATGGTGATGAGCCTCGCGCGACGCCGGATGCTGCTCGAATACGCGCGCCAGCACCGCTGCTGGATCATCGAGGACGACTACGACAGCGAGTTCCGCTATGGCAGCCGCCCGCTCGCATCGCTGCAGGGGCTCGACGACGGCGGCCGCGTGATCTACGTCGGCAGCCTCGGCAAGATGCTGTTCCCGGGGCTGCGGATGGGCTACATGGTCGTGCCCGAGCATCTGGTCGACACGTTCCGCACCGGGCTGTCGGAGCTGTACCGCGAGGGCCAGCTGATGCAGCAGGCCGTGCTCGCCGAATTCATCATGGACGGCCACCTGACTTCGCACGTCAGACGAATGCGCACGCTGTACGGCGAGCGCCGGCAACTGATGATCGATGCGATCCGCGCGCGCTTCGGCGACGCGCTGCCCGTGATGGGCGACGAGGCAGGCCTGCATCTCGTGCTCGGCCTGCCCGACGCCTGCGACGATCGCGCGGTCACGCAGAGCGCGTTCGATGCGGGCGTGATCGTGCGCCCGCTCACCAGCTACTACAGCAGCCTCGACACCGCGCGGCGCGGCCTGCTGCTCGGCTATGCGTGCGTCCCGCACGAAGGCATCGGCCCCGCGTTCGACACGCTCGCGAATACCATCGAGCGACACCTGCCGCGGGACCTCACGCGCGCGGCATAGCGGCGCTCATGCGCCGCGCCGCCCGCGCTTCTCACCTTACCGCGCGCCGCCCGCCCCGCGATCGAGCGATGCCGCGCGCACGGCTTCGCCGGGCTTCGTGAACACGCGCTGCCGCAGCGCGGCGATCTGCGCGTCGCGATCCTGCGGCGACAGGCCCGCCGACTCGATCTGCGCACGCTGCGCCGCATAGTCCGTATAGCGGCTTTGCCACGATGCGTCGTCCTGCTGCAGCTGCGCGACGCGCGCGGCGGCTTCGGCGCCGAGCGTCTGCGTCAGTTGCGCGCGCATCGCATCCGGCGTCGCCCCGCTCTTCTGCAATTGCGCGATCTGGTCGATCGCGGCGCGCTGCTTATCGATGCGCTGCTGCGCGGCGCGCTCGTCGGCCGGCATCTGCTGTTCGAGCGCCGCGAGTCGTTCGGCCTTCTGCGCATCCGTCAGCGTCCGATCCTGCGTGATCTTCAGCCGCGCGAGGTCGTAGCGCTGCCGCCACTGCTCCGCACCGAAAAACGGCTGGCTCCAGTCACCGAGCGTGCGATATGCAATCGATGCACGCTGGTCGAGCGCGAGCTGCAGCGCGCCGAGGTCGGACTTGTCGACCGCGCCGGCATCGCGCAGCTTCGCGAGTGCGTCGAGATACGCGCGATAGCGGTGCCATACGTCGAGCGCCTCGGCCTGCGCCACGGTGCCGTCGAGTTGCGCGGCAATCTCCCGCACGACGAACGCATCGAGCGCGGTCGCACTCAGGTCGCTCTGCGCGGTCAGGCAATAGTCGAAGAAATCGCGCACTGCACGCGACTTCGCGAGATGGCCGCCGGCATCGAGCGGCAACCGGGGCGCGCTGGAGCCGGCGAGCGACGGCGGCAGGCCCGCGCTTGCCGGCACGGCGGCCTGCGGCGGCGAAGCTGCCACGCTACCCACCGCCGCCCCCGCATCCGGCGACTCGCCGCCGGCGCCAGTCCCTCGATGCCAGCCCGCGCCGCTCCACATCGCCACACCGGCAATCGCCGCCAGCCCCACGACACCGTAGACCACGGCGCGCCGCGCCAGCGGCGCGCGTCCTTCACGTGCCGTCATCGATTACACGCCCGCCAGCTTCAGACGGTTCGCATGCGTGCGGATCACCGCGACCGGATCTTCCGCATACGCGCCGCGCACGCCGAGCAGCTGGTTGATCTCGTCGAGATGGTTCCACTTGTAGCTCGTGCTCAGCACCTTGCCGTACAGCGCGCTGCACTTCGACACGACCCCGTCGTTCTGCCCGGAGCCGCGGTTGATCATCACCGTGCCCGTGCCGAGCAGCGCGAGCGTCGACAGATCGAGTGCGTTCGCCGGATCGACGACCGGAAGGGTGCTCGTGTCCGTGGCGCCCGTGACACCCAACACGGAGAGCGTCGGCTGGATCGCCGTGCCGGCCCACGAGTACAGCAGGTGCGTGTTGCCGCCGACGGTTTCGGTCGGCGCACCGGTCTGGCAACTGCCCGGCGCACCCAGGCCCGCACTCGGGTAGTTCTGGTTGTACGTGGCAGCGCGTGCGGTCGTCAGCGTCTGCAGTGCGGCGAGCGCGTCCTGGTTCGTGTTGTGGGTGCTGCTCGTCAGGATGCCGAACACATTGACGAACGCGGCGATCACCGATGACGAAAGTCCGGTCGGATCGTATGCAAGCACGTTCTGCACGAAGTCGGCGAACTCGGAGCCGCGATGCGGCGTGCCGATCGTCGTCACCGACGCGACGAGATCGGGCGCGACGGCCGCGACATAGCGCGACGAGAGGCCGCCCTGGCTGTGGCCGACGAGATTGACCTTGGTCGCACCTGTCGCCGCGAGCACCGTCTTCACGTAAGCGAGCAACTGTTCGCCGCGCCCGTTCGGGCCGTCATCGCTCTGGAAACCCGACAGGTTCGCGACGTAGACGGTCGCACCGTTCTGCTGCAGGTCTGCCTGGATGCCGTACCAATAATCGAGCACGCCGGCGTACTTGTCGGTACCCGTCAACCCATGCACGAGGATGATCGGATAACGCGTCGCCGCGTAGCTATCGGCGGGCGCGATCGCCGCCATCGCCGCGTGCGTCGTCGCGAGCGTCATTGCCACAGTCGTCCCCGCGAACGGCGCGATGCTCATCGCGCATGCCACTGCCCCTGCCACCACCCTGGAACGCATCGTATTGGCCATGCATGTTCTCCTGATTATTGTGCTGCCGGTGCGAATGAAGCCGGATCGACACGCACTATGCGTCGCCAACATCGCGACCACCGTGTGCGTCGAATGCGGGAGTGAATCACGAGTCGCGAACGTTTGCGCCCTGACTAGACACGGTTCTCTAATCGGTTGACGCGCCCCGCCCGTTCGGGCGGGGCCGCGTTCATGCGTGCGCATGCTGCAATGCACACGCGCGATGCGTTACAGCTTCGCACTCACGCGCACCCACGCGGTCCGGCCCGGCTCCATCACCGGCGAGTTCGCCGGATAGCCGAAGCCCGCGTTGCCGGCGAGGTTCAGGTGCTCGGTGTAGGCCTTGTTCAGCACGTTGTCGACGCCGACCGAGATCTGCACGGTCTTGCTGACGTTGTATTGCGTATGCAGCGAGAGCACACCGAATCCGGCGCTCGGGCCGAAGTCCTTGCCGACCACGTTGCCCTCGTTCAGGGCATAGCGATGCTGCGGCGCAACGATGCGCCACATCCCCCCTGCCGACCACGCACCCCGCGTGTATTCGAGCCCGATGCGCGCCTCGAGCGGCGGCATCTGCGGCAACGGATCTCCGGTTGCGACGTTGCGCCCCCACGCATACGCGAGCGACGTCTCGACGCGCAGCGGCGAAACCGGTTTCCACGACACGCCCGCTTCGCCACCCATGATCTGCGCGTTGACGTTGGTTGCCTGCGTGGTCGGGCCCATCGTGCCGGCTGCGTAGTTGAACAGGATGAAGTCCTGAACATAACCCGCATACGCCGACACCCATGCATCGAGCCGGTCGCTCTTGTATTGCGCGCCGATGTCGAGCTGCGTGGTCTTCTCCGGCTGCACCGCCGAGAACGCGTTGATCGACCCGGCCGGCCCGCGCTTCGCGGAAAACAGCTCCCAGTAGTCGGGATAGCGCTCCGTATGGCCGACGCCCGCGTACCACGTGACGGGCAGCGACGCGAGATCGCGCTCATAGCGGACGAAACCGCTCGGCAGCACGCGCGTGCGATCGTCGTCGAAGGTCGGGTTCGGCATGCGCTTCATCATGCCGCTCGTCGTCGCGCGCTTGTCGCGTGCGCTCGCATAGTCGACGCGCGCGCCGCCGATCACGCGCGACACGTCGCTCGCATACCACGTCAGCTCGCCGAACAAGCCTGCGTTCCACATCGTCGCCTGCGCATCCCACGGCTTGTCGCCGTAGTTCTGCCGCCCCATCGCCGAGCGCGAGTCGAGCCGGTTCGATTGCGCATCGACGCCCGTCACGAGCTTGAAGTCGTCGGCAAGACGGAACGTCGCGGCCGCGCGCGCACCGAACGTGCGCCGCCGCACTTCCGACGCCATCCGCATCGGCATGCTGCTGGTCGGGTCCGGTTGCCGCAACGAATAGTTGTCCATCACGTGATCGGCTTCGTTGTAGTACACGCGCGCTTCGATCCGGTCGAGCACGTCGCCGAGATGCTGCTTGTCGAACGACAGGCCGAACGTCTCGCGGCGGAAATGCGCGCCGTCCATTCCGCGCCCCGCGTAGCGCGCATAGCCGTCGCCGGTGCCGGCGGTCAGCTCGACGCGTGTATGGTCGTCCGGCGTCCAGCCGAGCGCCGCATCGGCGTTCCACTTGTCCCACTGCGACGGCACGGTGTTGCCGTTACCGTCCTCGTAGTCCTGCGAATGCGCGTGGTTCGCGGTCACGCGGCCATAGACGTCCGGCGTGCCGGCCGTCACGTCGATGTTCTGGTCGTTGCGGCCGAACGACCCGCCGACCAGGCTGCCGTCGAAGCGCATGCCGGGCTTGTCGAAGCGCGGCGTCACGCGCTCGAACATCACGGTGCCGGCCGATGCGCCGGGGCCGTACAGCACGGTCTGCGGCCCCTTCACGACGGTGACCTTGTCATAGCTTTCCGGCGCGATATACGACGTCGGCGCGTCCATCCGGCCCGGACATGCGCCGAGCGTCGACATCCCGTTCGCCAGGATGTTCAGCCGCGAGCCGAACATCCCGCGCAGCACGAGGTCGCCGTTGGTGCCGCCGCTGCGGATCGACGTGAAACCGGGGATCGTTTTCAGGTAATCCGCGCCGTCGCTGGCGGGCAGCGGCTGGCGCGGGGTCTTCGGATTGGTGACGACGACGAGCGGCGTCGACAGCGGCGATGCAACGACTTCAATGGCCGGCAGCGGCGCGGCCGTATCGCCGGTCGGCGTGCCGGATGCGCGCGCCGGTTCGGCGGCCGCGGCGCTCGCGGCCAATGCGCCGACGGCGAGCGCGGGAACGGTGAGTTTCAGCACGCGCGGCATGCGCCGCGCACCGGCATTGCGTGACGCCCGCGGCGCACGCAACTGGAAAATGGTCATGATCGAAAGCCCGAGTGACGCCCTCCACGCGGCCTCGACGGGCCGCACGGATATCGGCGATGAATGGAACGGAAACAGCGCGTCAGGCGCGCTCGGGCGGGGCGCGCGGGTACGCGCGCGGATAGCGGTCGGCGCGCGCCGCGACGGCAGGCGACGCGACGGCGGAAACGGAAACGACGGGAACGGAAGCGAGAGCCGCGGCGGCTGGCGCGCCGATCGCGGGGCTGTGCGCGAAGAAACCGCAATAGCCGCACGCATCGAGATGCAGCGCATGATCGTGCATGCGGTCGGCATCGGGCGATGGGTGCGCGCCATGCTCCGTACTGCAGACGATTGCGTCGGGCGTGGCCGCCTGCGCGACGCGCCACTGCGACACCAGCGGCGCCGCGATCGCGAACCAGATCGCGAGCACGCCAAGCCAGGCGGTCAGGTGACGATGTCGGTGCAGCATGCTCGGCAACGAGTAAGCGGAATGTAAAAACAGCCGAGATGTTACAGAATGTTCAACGCGATGGCCAGCGCGGATGGCGGTAAACGAACCGGGGGCGCATGGTTGTCAACACAACCAAGCGCCCCCGCCTGCTGCATGCTTGCGGAACGTGCCGCTCAGGGCGCCATGCGCCGCAGCACGTCGTCGCGCCGGATGAAATGATGGTAAAGCGCGGCCAGCGCGTGCAGGCCGATCACGAAGTAGAACGCGTTGCCGATCAGCTCGTGCGCTTCCTTGATCGTCGGCCGCAGCGCCTTGTCGGGGCCGAACAGCGTGAACGAGATGCCGAGCCAGTCGAGCGACACCGGCTTGCCGCCCAGGTTGATCATCATGATGCCGAGCAGCGGCTGCGCAATGATGAACACGTAGAGCGCGACATGCGCGAGCTTCGACAGCCAGCGCAGCAGCGCCGCTTGCGGAATGGCCTGCGGCACCCGGCTGACGGCTCGCCACAGCACGCGCAGCACCGACAGCACGAGCACGAGCGTGCCCGCGGTGAGATGCACGTTCATCCAGAACACCCGGCTGTCGCTGCCTTTCGGTCCGCGGATCTCGATGGCCAGGTAGGCCAGCGCCACCAGCAGGAAGACGGCCCAGTGGAAGAAGATCGCGGGCGAGCTGTAGCGCGTCTGTTTCGCGAGGATGTTTCTCATGCTTCGTCTCGTGTTGTATGCGGGGATGGGCGCATGCAGCCACCGGCCGGCGCCCGGCAAAACTGCCCCGATTGTAGCCGCACGGGCAACCGGTTTTGCACGACGTGCGCAAATATCCGACGAATCGTCCACGCACGCCGCGCAGCGCACCATATGGAAAGTCCGCATCGCGCGCCCGGACGGCTGTGGCACGATGAAGCTTTGGTGCGACGGCGCGCGGGCATCATGAGCAAGGCGTTCTTCGTTGCGGCCTATCGGCTGACCGCCGCGTTGCTCGCGGTATCCACCACGCTGCACAGCGTCGCCGACTACTGGCACCTGCCGGGCTTTCATCTCGGCAACTATCTCAGCTACTTCACGCAACTGAGCAGCCTCTACGCGGCCGCGATGCTCGCCGTCGGGCTCTGGCGCATCGCGCGCCCCAGCTCGGCCCGCTACGAATCGATGCGCGGCGCCGCAGTGCTGTATGTATTGATCACCGCAATCGTCTACGAACTCCTGCTCGCGCGGCTCGATGCGCTGCACCACGTCACGCCGGCGTTCAACAACTGGGTGCTGCACCGGATCGTGCCGCTCGTCGTGCTGTGCGACTGGCTGTATGTGGAGCCGCGCCTGCCGATCCCGCGGCGCAGCGCATTCGCGTGGCTCGGCTTCCCGATCGCCTATCTCAGCTATACGCTCGTGCGCGGCTCATTCGAGAACTGGTATCCCTATCCGTTCGTCGATCCGCGGCCGCACGGCTACCTGCCGGTCGCGATCCAGTGTTCGCTGATCGCGCTGGGCGCGGTGGCGCTCGCAATGGGTATTCGCTGGCTCGGCAATCACGCGAGACCGTCCGGTGCGGTGACGCTCAGGAAAGGATGAAGGCGGGAGCGTGTGCGCCGCCCGGCGCACACGGGATGAAGCGGGCGATCAGCCGCCGTTGCGCGGCAGGAAGTTCATCGGGTCGACGACCTTGCCGTTCTGGCGGACTTCGAACTCGAACGTCGAACGGCCGCTCGCGTCGGTGCCCATTTCGGCGACCGGCTGGCCCTGGCGCACCGCGTCGCCTTCGTTGACGAGCAGCTTGCCGTTGTGTCCGTAGGCCGTGATGAGCCCGTTCTCATGCTTCAGGATCACGAGCGGCCCGTAGGCCTTGACGCCGGATCCGGCGTACACCACGCGCCCGGCCGCCGCGGCCCGCACCGAATGGTCGGGCCCGGACGCAGCGATCACGAGGCCGCGCGTCTTGCCGGCCGAGAACGGCGTCGCCACGACACCGGTGGCCGGCCAGGCGAGCGAGCCCGGCTGCGCGGCCGCCGCGGGCGGCTGCCCGAGCGACGTCGCGGCAGGCGGCGGCGCGACGCGCAGCACCTGGCCGGGATACACGGCATCGGTCGGCGCCATGTGGTTCCAGCTGGCCACGTCCTGGACGCGCTGCCCATAGGCGTTCGCGACGCCCGCGAGCGTATCGCCCGGATTCACGCGGTAATAGCCGGCGATCACGCCCGGCGTCGCGGCCGACGTGGGTGCCGGCTGGCGCGCCGGCTGCCAGCTGTCGGTCCACGGCGTCATCGTGCAGCCCGTCAGCGCGATGGCTGCGGCAACGAGCGCCGCCTGCGGCAGCCAGCGCGTCAGCGCATCGTGGATGGGAATAGTTTCTCTCAAGGGTCCTCCCGGATTTGCGTCGTTGCGCCGCCCACCGCCCCCCGGCGCGCGACGCACGATGTCCGGCCGAACGGCCGGATCAACCAGTATCCGACCGCCTCGCGGCCGTCAGTTTCCACAGCGGGACGTGGGTGCGAATGGGCTCACCGGCCCCTTTTTCGCGTCGTCCCGACCGGCAAAGATACCATTTGTGGCGGTCAAGGCCGCGTCAGGTACCTGATCCGGCAACAATCTTGCGGCGTCGCACCGGCGTGCCGGTGGCCTGCAAGCCGCGCCGCGCGGGCCGTCGGGCGGGCTGTGGCGGCGCTTCCGCTCGCCGCGCCGCCCTTGCGGGCAGTCTCGATCCCGTCACATTCTCCCCGTCGTTCGCCACCTATACTCGGTGATGCACTGCGCGATCCAACGACAACGAGGAGCATGACAATGAACAACGCGACGTTTCTTTCCGTGCAGCTCAACGCCGACGACTTCTCCGGTTCCAGCGGCCTGGTCGAATTGCTCAACCGGCACCTGCTGTTCGCGACCGACGTCGCCGAGGCGGCCGATGCGCTCGTCCAGCTGGCGAGCGTCGCGCATATGACCGGCGCCCCGCGCCACAGCGTCGAGCTGCCGATCCTCGCGATCGAGCGACTGCGCGATGCGCTCGACACGTTGAGCGGCTACGACGAAACGTGGCTGCAGGTGCTGGAACCGGCCGAAGCGCTGGTCCGGGATATCGGGCACCGCCGGCACGCGCTGCACTGAACTGAACTAGCGGCTGGCGCGATAGGCGCGCCGCCAATGAAAACAGCCCGCCGTTCCGCATGACGGAACGACGGGCTGTTTGTGCTTCCAGGGTCGGATCAGGCCGCCGAGGCGGCCGCACCATTAACGACCCTTGTAGATCGGGGCGTCGTCAGCGATACGCTTGACTTGCCAGCCGGTCTTGGCCTTGGCCGGCGCGCCGGATTCCTGCGCGGCAGCCGGTTGCGCGCCGTAGCCGGTCGTGTCGGCAGCGGCGACGTTCTGTTGCGGGTTCAGACGGGCTTCAGCAGCCTGGATGCCTTCCGGGTAGTTCGTACGGTCGCTGCCCAGCTTGTAGCCGGCCTGTTGCACGGCGACCAGGTCGGCCTTCACTTGTGCACGGGTGACGGGCGCGTTCTGTTGGGCGAACGAGACGGCGGGAACGGCGAGGACGGCAGCTGCGGCGAACGTTGCGATCAGCGATTTCATGATTACCTCCGGGATTTTTTTGCTCCGCCGCACACACCATGTCTGCAGCGATGGAACAGAGTTTAGTCCCGGCAACACCTAGGGAAAACCATGAAACGACGAAAACACTATTTCCCAGGAACCAACAATCCCGGCATCCGGTATCGAAAAACCCTATCGATAGAATAGATTTTCGCAACAATGCCGCCCTCGCCAGCCGGTTACGACCAGTTCGCGTGGAAGCTGCCCGGCTTGTCGGTACGCTCGAACGTGTGCGCGCCGAAGAAATCTCGCTGCGCCTGCACGAGGTTCGCCGGCAGCCGCTCGGAGCGGTAGCTGTCGAAATACGCGACCGCCGACGCGAACGCCGGTACCGGCACGCCGGCCTTCACCGCGGCGACCACGACGTCGCGCAGCGATGCCTGGTAATTCGCGGCGATGTCCTTGAAGTACGGATCGAGCAGCAGGTTCGCGAGCGCGGAATCCTTCGCGTACGCGTCCGTGATCTTCTGCAGGAAGCGCGCGCGGATGATGCAGCCTGCACGGAAGATCTTCGCGATCGTCCCGAGATCGAGGTTCCAGCCGTACTCTTCCGACGCCGTGCGCAGTTGCGCGAAGCCCTGCGCGTACGAGATCACCTTGCTCAGGTACAGCGCGCGGCGCACCGCTTCGACGAACGCGGCGCGATCGCCTTCGAACGGCGCGGCGGCCGGGCCCGAGAGGACCTTGCTGGCCGCGACGCGCTCGGTCTTCAGCGACGACAGCACGCGCGCGAACACCGATTCGGTGATCAGCGGCAGCGGCACGCCGAGATCCAGCGCATTCTGGCTCGTCCACTTGCCGGTGCCCTTCTGCGCGGCGCGATCGAGGATCACGTCGACCAGGTGCTTGCCGGTTTCCTCGTCCTTCTTGCTGAAGATCTTCGACGTGATCTCCATCAGGTAGCTGTCGAGCTCGCCCTGGTTCCACTCGGTGTACACCGCGCCGAGTTCGTCGTTGGTCAGGCCCGCGACGTCCTTCAGCACCGCATAGCTTTCGGCGATCAGCTGCATGTCGCCGTATTCGATGCCGTTGTGGACCATCTTCACGTAATGGCCCGCACCGTCCGGGCCCATGTACGCGACGCACGGCTCGCCGTCCGACGGCGCCTTGGCGGCGATCTGCTTGAGGATCGGCTCGACGAGGTCGTATGCGTCACGCTGGCCGCCGGGCATGATCGACGGGCCGCGCAGCGCGCCCTCTTCGCCCCCCGACACGCCCGTGCCGATGAAGTGCAGGCCCGATTGCGCGAGCTCCTGGTTGCGGCGGATCGTGTCGGTGAAGTGCGTATTGCCGCCGTCGATCAGCACGTCGCCCTTCTCGAGCAGCGGCTTGAGCGACGCGATCGTCGCATCGGTCGCTTCGCCGGCCTTCACCATCATCAGGATCCGGCGCGGCGTTTCGAGCGACGCGACGAACTCCTCGAGCGTATAGGTCGGCACCAGATTGCGGCCGGGGAATTCGGCGATCAGTTCGTCGGTTTTCTCGCGGCTGCGGTTGTACACCGACACCGCGTAACCGCGGCTCTCGATATTGAGTGCGAGATTGCGGCCCATCACCGCGAGCCCGATCACACCGATTGCTTGTTTGCCCATTAGTCAATTCTCCGGAAAAAACGGGGCGCGACCCGAGCCGGGTCGCGCGCACAGGCGAAAGGATAGTGGAAACCCGGCGGCGATGCGCGCTTGCGTGTCATTGCTCCGCGTGCGGCAGCCGCCGGAACACGACGCTCAGGTTGTTCGCCGGCATCTCGACCACCTCGATGCAGTCGAGCCCGCGATCGAGGCCGAGCGCGACGACGGTCTCGAGATCGCGCACGCCCCACGACGGGTCGCGGCCGCGCAGCTGCAGGTCGAACGCTTCGTTCGACGGCGCCGTATGCCGGCCCTCGCGGCGATACGGCCCGTACAGGAACAGCACGCCGCCCGGCCGCAGCAGGCGCGACGCACCCGCGAACAGCGCGTCGGTGCAGGCCCACGGCGAGATGTGAATCATGTTGATGCAGACGATGGCATCGAGCGTGTCGACCGGCCACGACGCGTCGCGCACGTCGAACGCGAGCGGCCCGGCAACGTTGGCGAGGCCGGCATGGGCAACCCACGCGGCGATCGAGCGCCGCGCCTGCGCATCGGGATCGCTCGGCTGCCAGTGCAGGCCCGGCAGCGCCTGCGCGAAGTGGACCGCGTGCTGCCCCGTGCCGCTCGCGATTTCGAGCACGCGGCCGCTCGCCGGCAGCACGCGGCGCAAGACGTCGAGGATCGGCCCGCGATTGCGTTCGGCCGCCGGCGCCGACAGCCGCGCGGACGGATCGGGCGAAGCGGTCGGATCGGTCACGATGCGTGCTCCCGTGCGTGGTTCGCGAGGCCCAGCCGCGCAGTCAGCGCGTCGAGCGCGGGTGCGCAGCGCGCCTCGACCTTCAGCGTCAGCATCGGATCGGCGCGCGTGTGGCCGAGATTGAGCGCGGCGACCGGCTTGTTCTGTGCCTGCGCCCACACGCAAAAGCGGTAGCCGGAATACACCATCAGCGACGAGCCGACGACCAGCAGCGCATCGGCCGCCTCGAGCGCCTGCGACGCGAGCGCCACGCGCTCGCGCGGCACGTTTTCGCCGAAGAACACGACCGCCGGCTTCAGCAGCCCGCCGCACGCGGGGCACGCCGGAATGCGGAACGTGTCGAGCGCGGCCCATTCGAGGTGCGCGTCGCCATCCGCGGCCGGCTCGGCCTGCGCGCCCAGCAGTTCGGGATTGTCGGCCTCGAGCATGACCTGGATCGTCGCGCGCGCATGATGCGCGCCGCAGCCGAGGCACGTGACGCCGTCGATTCCGCCATGCAGTTCAATCACGTCGCCGCTGCCCGCGCGCTGGTGCAGGCCGTCGACGTTCTGCGTGACGAGCCGCTCGACCCGTCCCGCGCTGCCGAGCCGCGCCAGTGCCACGTGCGACCCGTTCGGCTGCGCGCGGCCGACGACGGGCCAGCCGATCATGCTGCGCGCCCAATAGCGCCGCCGCGCGGCATCGGAGCCGAGGAATTCGTGGAGCTGGATCGGCGGCGAGCGCATCCATTGGCCGTTGCGGTCGCGATAGCCGGGAATGCCGGAATCGGTGCTGATGCCCGCGCCGGTCAGCACCAGCAGGCGCGGATGACGCTCGACGAACGTGTGCAGCGCATCGAGTGCGGCCGGATCGACGTCGGCGGTTGAGGGATCGTTCTGAGCTGTGTCGTTCATGTTGGCAACGCGTGATCGGGCGGGTCGGCAAGCCGTGCGCCCGCACGGGCGTGCCAGACACGCCAGCACATGATACAGAACGCCGCGCGATCGGGCCGATGGCCCGCGTCGCACATCGGCGCACAAAAAAAGACGCCCATCCGCCACTCGGCGATGGGCGCTTCAACAATTGATCCATCGGGGTAGTGGATCAACTGACAGCACAATTTCGCGGCGTCCGCCCTGCTGCGGCGGGTGAACGCTTCCCCTGGACTCCATGTGTTCCGCGATGCCGAATGCATCGATGCGCTGCTGGCTTTCCGGTGCGTTCCGGTTCGGCCCCGTCGCGCCGCCGCAATGCACGGCACGCACACGCCTACGCCGCACGACGACTTGCGTTGCGCGCGGCAGATTGACGATCCGGGATCCGGGCCGGGCCATCCGCAGGCATTCACGGTTCATCCCCGACGGCCGACTGGCACCAGTCGGCCTCGTGCGTCATGCCTGCACGTCGTCGTTCAGAACAAACCCGATTGCTCGGATGGAACGGAAAGCCGCGCGCTCACGTCGCCTCGATAAACGGCGAAGCGAATGGCCCGGCAGGTCGGCGATTCATGTTTGCAACACGACACGTTGCGATTCGGTCTGTTTTCATTCTCTTGTCCCCGTCTCCGATACGTCCGACCCACTGAAGCGATCGCCGGACCGACTGCGTCCGCGACCGCGCTCACGGCCTGCACAGATATGCAAGGAGCGCACCATGCTTCACGCCGCAAGGCCGCGCGGGTCAAAACGGGGCCATCGACGCGCATCGCGCACCGGCAAGCAGCGCGAACGTTTCGAAACTGAAACGCCTGCCGGATCGGCGGGCATCGGCCGGGCGAGCCGTCACGCCGCACCCGCCCGGCCCAAGCGGGCGGCGCGACGTTGCATCGGCGCGCGACCGCCGAACGGCTTACAATCGGCCCACAGTGCCGCATGAACCGGCGCGCGGCGCCGTCCTGGCCTTCCTCGCGCGGCACGCACCACCCGACCGGAGCCCACTACCCGACACATGCCTGACGCACACGACTGGCTGGATACCGACTACCGCACGCTGTTCCGCCTGCATCCGGATCGCCGGATCGAACGCGAGAACGATCCCGACTGCTCGCCCGGGCCGCGCTTCTGGCTCGGCCGAAGCGCCGACGGCAACCTGGCGGGCATACGCGCCGACGTGCCCACTGCTGTTGCAGACGAACTCGCGCACCTGGCCAGCAGCGAACCGCCGTTGGCGGACCGCATGCAGCCCGCGCACCTCGATCGCTATCTCGCGCTGCTCGCCCCTGTTCCGCACTGGAATATCGGCCTCGTCTACCCGCTGCCGCACGCACTCGGTTTCGACACCGACGCGCGCGTCGCGCTGATCGACGGCGACAGCGACGCTGGCCGGCATCTGCTGCATGCGCTGTCCACGCACGGGATGCCCGAAGGCCTGTACTCGATGGGATTTCGAAGCGCCGCCGATCTGTGGGCGCCGTGGTGCGCGGCCGTCGTCGATGGAGAAGTCGCGTCGGTCGCGTTTGCCGCGCGGCTGTCCGAAGCCGGTGCCGAACTCGGTCTCGCGACGGCCCCTGCATTTCGCGGGCGCGGGCTCGCGGCGGCGGTGACCGCGGCGTGGTCGCGGCTGCCGTCGCTTCAAACGCGCACGCTGTTCTACAGCACCGACAGCGACAACCGCGCGTCACGACGCGTGGCGTCGCGCCTCGGCCTCACGCTGCGCGGCACGACGCTGCGAGTGGCATAGCACTGGAGCCGGCGCGCCCCCTCAACGAAAGGCGTCGATCACCTTGATGCGACGCTCGGTTTCGTTGACAAAGCAACTGTCGACCTCCACGAGCCCGAGCGTGCCGCCCGCATCGGGCTGCCGCGATTCGGCACACGTCGCGTCCCGCGCCTTGAGCCAGCGGCGCTCGTCGTTGCGCAGTCTCGCCTGCCCCTGCGCATCCAGGCTCGCCATCTTCGTCTTGTAGACCGCATTCAAGCGCTTGTCGGCTGCTTCGTATTTCAGTCCGAGGCAATTGCGGATGTCGGCCGTGTAGCCCGTTTCCTCGGCGGTCTTGCAAATAGCGGCGCGCTGCGCATCGTCCGCGAGCGCGTCCGACGCGACCGCGAACAGCATCGCGCTTGCCGCCAGACCGATCGCCATGTGTCGAAGCATATTCATGCGGATTTGTTGTCTTCAATGACGGAAGGCCCCGATTATGCCCGGCCCGCTGCCCGCATGCCCTGCGTTGCCTCGACGTCAACCGGTCACTGCGCATGCCATACCGGGCAACCGTCGTGCAAACACGCTAGCATTCGAACACGCAACGTCGCGCGTTCGCTTCGCGCTGCCTCCAAGGACTCGACATGACCACGCCCGCCCCTGCCCGCCCCGATGTCGCGCATCGCGTCTTTTCGGACGGACGGTTGTCGATCGGCCTCACGCTTCCGCTGCTTCGCACCGGCCATATCGTCGCCGACTTCGACGAGCAGCTCGAACTCGCGGCGCTGGCCGACGCGCTCGGCTTTCGCGCACTGTGGATTCGCGACGTGCCGCTGAACAGCGCCGACTACCCCGATCCGGTCGGCCACCTCGACCCGTGGGTCCTGCTCGGCGCACTGGCGGCACGCACGCGCCGGATCGCGCTCGCCAGCGGCGCGATCGTGCTGCCGCTGCGTCATCCGCTGCATATCGCGAAAGGCGCGCTGTCGGTCGCAACGCTGTCGGGCGGCCGCTTCATCCTCGGGCTCGGCTCCGGCGACCGGCCGCCTGAATATGCGGCGTTCGGCGTCGACGCAGAGACGCGGCGCGACCGCTACCGCGCCCACTGGGACGTCGTAGCGGCCGCGCTCGGCGTGCCATCGCGCGTGGTGCCCGACGAAGCGCCGCCCGATGCGCCCGAATTCACGCTGCTGCCGCGCGGCGCCGACGCCGTGCCGATGCTGGCGGTCGGCTCGGGCGGACAAAGTGTCGACTGGATCGCGCGGCACTCGCTCGGCTGGATGACGTACCACCGCGATCCGGACACGCAGCGCGCACGCCATTCGATGTGGCGCGCGGCGGTCGACCGGCTCGCGACGCCCGCCTTTCGCGCGTTCGGCGTATCGATGCGGCTCGACCTCGTCGCGGATCCCGATGCGCCGGCTACCGCATTGCCGCTCGGCTATGCAACCGGACGCCGCGCATTGATCGACATCCTGCGGGACATGCACGCCGCGGGCACGCACCACGTCACGCTGAATCCGGGCTCGGACCGGCCCGTGCGCGAAGTCATCGAGGAAATCGCGGAACACGTCCTGCCGGTTTTTCACGACGAGCCCGCGTGATTCGGCAGGATTCCAGATTAATTCGACCCGGCGCGTGCGTGGCTCATCGTTGTCGACGAGCCGGCATTACAAATGTCTTACGCGTTGATCATTGAAACGCCCCAACCTGTCCGACGACCCGCGGTCCGCGTCGGACCCATGATTGCGCACACGCGCCGCAAACGCCCGCGCCGCGCCGGGTATGCCCGATTCGAATGATCGTCGACGGAACTATTCGGTTCCCATCGCAATCATGTTAACTTCCGTCCATCGTTCAGCCTGGCGGGCCGCGCGCCGATGCGCGCCCGCATGCCTACTCCATGCGACATTTCCTCCTCGGCTGGCTGCTGGCCGCCGTCGTCTCGGCCGCCCATGCGGCCGCTCCCGCCCCGGCCGCCGCGTCGGCCGCTTCCGCCACCGCGCCCGCGCTGACGCCGCAACAGGCGCAGCAGGCACTCAATGTGCTCGAAAATCCGCGCGATCGCGCGCAGGTCGAAACGACGCTGCGTGCGATCGCGGCCGTCGGCGCGTTGAGCGCGCCCGCGTTCGCGGCGAGCGATGCGGCTGCGGCCAGCGCCGCGTCGGCCGCCGCGGCCCCGGCGGCACTGACGTCGAACGGGCTCGCATCGATGCTCGTCCGGCAGGGATCGCGCTGGACCATCGAAATCGGCGGTGCGCTGAAGGAATCGCTGCACTCGCTGCTCGATGTCGGCTCGGTCGGCAGCTGGTGGCATGACAAGCTGGTGCGCGCCGACGAGCGCGCGGATCTTGCACACACGCTCTGGATCATCATCGCCGTGCTCGTCCCCGCGCTCGTCGTCGAATGGTTCGCGAAGCGGCTGCTGCGACGTGCGCTGGCCGCAGTGGCCGCTCGGCGCGCCGACACGTCGCGCCGCACCGCGCCCGAGTCCGAGTCCGCGCCCGAGTCCGTTACACCCGGCTCCGCGACGCTCGACGAAGACAACGCACCACCCGGCGCAGCCGCCCCGCCAGACGCTTCCAACGTCCCCGACGCCGCGCCCGCGTCGTCGCAAGGCCGCGGCCACGCGCGCCGCCACACCACGCTGCTGCACCGGATGCCGCGCGCGCTGGTCAGCCTTGCGTTACGGGCCGTACCGCTGCTCGTGTTCGTCGGCGTCGCGAGCCTGACGATGTCGGTGATCGGCGATACGGGCGCCCCGGTCGAATCCGCGCTCGAAGCGCTGATCGACATCTACGTGATCTGCCGGCTCGTCACGATCGTCAGCCGGCTGTTCTTCCAGCCCGATGCGCGGCAATTGCGGTTGCTGCACATCAGCGACGCGTGGGCCGACTTCGCGCAACGCTCGATCGCGCGGATCGTGATCGTGGTCGGCGCCTGCACGGCCGCGGTCGAGATCGCCGCGAACTTCGGCCTCAGCGACGCCGGTCACGTCGCGCTGCTGAAAGCCGTCGCGCTCGTCGGGCACCTGATGGTCTCGGCGCTGATCCTCCAGTGCCGCCTGCCGGTCGCCGCGCGGATCCGCGCGGCCGGCGAGGATCGCCCGTCCTTCGCGATGATCGCCAACGCGCTCGCGGACGCATGGGCGCCCGTATCGGTCTTCATCGTGATGGCCCTGTGGTTCGTGTGGGCGCTCGACGTCCACAACGGCTACCGCGTGCTGATCACGCTCGGCGGCCGCTCGATCGCCGTGATGATCGGCATGCGGATCGTGTCGATCGTCGTGTTCGGCGCGCTCGCGCGGCTGTTCCAGGGCCGCGACGAAGATCGCACGATCGTCCATGCGCACGCGTACCGCTACTACCCGCTGCTGCGCCAGATCGTGTCGGGCGCGATCGGCATCGTGACCATCGTGCTGCTGCTGCAGATCTGGGGCGTACCGATCTTCCGCGCGTTCGAGACCGGCACGATCGGCCACCGGCTCGCGTCGGCGCTGGTGACGATCGCCATCGCGGCCATCGTCGCGCTCGTCGTGTGGGAAGCCGCGAACATCGCCATCGAGCGCCGCCTGCAGCGCTGGACGCGCGAAGGCAATCTCATGCGCGCGGCGCGGCTGCGCACGCTGCTGCCGATGCTGCGCACACTGCTGTTCGTGATGATCGCGCTCGTCGTCGTGCTGACGGGCCTCAGCCAGCTCGGCGTGAACGTCGGACCGCTGCTTGCCGGCGCCAGCATCTTCGGTGTCGCGCTCGGGTTCGGCTCGCAGAAGCTCGTGCAGGATTTCATCACCGGGATCTTCCTGCTGATGGAAAACGCGATGCAGGTGGGCGACTGGGTCACGCTCGCCGGCGTGTCGGGCACGGTCGAGTACCTGTCGATCCGCACCGTGCGGCTGCGCGCCGGCGACGGGTCGTTGTACACGATTCCGTTCAGCTCGGTGACGACCGTCAACAATACGAATCGCGGACTCGGCAACGCGGCCGTCAAGATCAGCATTGCCTACGGCGAGGATATCGATCGCGCGATCGCGACGCTGAAGGAGATCGGTGCGGCCTTGCGCGACGATCCGAAGTACCGCGACGGCATCCTGTCGGACTTCAGCTACTGGGGTATCGACCAGGTCGACGGCGCGACGCTCGCGCTGGCCGGACAGATGCAATGCACGGACTCGACGCGCTGGAGCGTGCAGCGTGAATTCAACCGGCGGATCGCGGAGACGTTCCGCGAACGCGGCATCCGGATCGCCAATCCGCAGCGCAGCGTCGTTGCGTACGCGGACGGATCGCGGCCGGTGGTCGATGACGAAAACGGCACCCACGGCGGCAGCAGCCATGCTGCCGAAGTGACGGCCCGGCCGCCGTCGCCGGCCGCACCGGAGCGCAAGCCGGGTTGACCGGCCGGGGCCGACGGCGCGCCGCGTTCAACGCGCGGCGGGCTTGCTCCCGCGCCGCGGGCCTTTCGCGGCGGGCGTCGACGCCCCGGCCTTCGCCGTACGTTTCGCCGTCGCACCCGGCTCCCGCTTCGAGCCGGCTTCAGATTCGGCGGCCAATACGTCGCGCTGCACGTGCCATTGCTGGAGCAGCACCCGCGTCTGCTCGGCAATCGTGTCGATCAGCAATTCCGCGCGCGCGCCTTCGAATGCCTCCCATTCGAGCAACTGCAGCGCCGAACGCTGCGCGATGTGGAACACCGTGATCTGCCCGAACAGGCTCAGTGCACGCAGGCGCGTGACGGGATCGTTGGCCGGCCGCCCCGAGATGCGGCCGATCAGCTCGGCGCTCACGTCGTTCAGCGGCTTGCGCATGCGCTTCATCAGGATTTCGCTCGCGCTCGCCGGCTCCTGGCCGCCTTGCTCGCGTGCAAAGAACATCCGCTGGTTCATCGTCTTCGGCGCCGTGAACATCCGGTCCGACAGCGCGCGCAGCAGCCCGACGAACGCATCGATCAGCACGTCGACGTCCGCGTCCGCATCGAGCATCGCCCACGCATGGCCGACCGCCGGCGCGAACACTTCCCAGCCGTGCTCCGCGATCGTCTCCACGCACGCGCGGTACACGCCTTCCTTGTTCTCGAAGTAGTACTGGAGCGCCGGCGCGTTCACGCCGGCCATCGCGGCGATCTCGCGTGTCGACGCCCCTGCGAACCCGCGCTCGCCGAACAGTTCGATCGCCGCCTCGATGATCCGCTGGCGCGTTTCGTCGCCGCGGGCGTAGCCGCCCGCCGACGTCCGGCGCAGCTTCTTCGCTTCGTTCATGCCTTCCTCGTCATTCGATCGACCGACATTCTACTTGACACAATTTTATCAACTGGAATAATTCTTCCACTTGGAATAAATTGGATGCCAGCATGTCGACGCCGCAAGACCCGCCACAGAAAGCAGATCGTCAGGAAAACGGAACAACCCCGCGCAACGGCAACGGATCGAAACGGCGCATCCTGCTCGTCGTCGCCGTGCTCGCGGCGATCGGCGGCGCCGTCTGGCTCGGCCGCTGGTGGACGGTCGGCCGCTTCATCGAAAGCACCAACGACGCGTACCTGCAGGCGGACAGCATGACCGCCGCGCCGAAGGTCGCCGGCTACGTGACCGACGTGTACGTGCGCGACAACCAGGCCGTGAAGGCCGGCGATCCGCTCGTGCGGCTCGACGTCCGCCAGTACCAGGTCGCGCTCGCGCAGTCGCTTGCGACCGTCGATGCGCGCCGCGCCGACATCGCACGCGCCGAGGCCGACATCCGCCAGCAGCACGCGAATCTCGAACAGGCCGACGCACAGGCGAAGGTGTCGCGCATCAATGCGCAGCACGCCAGCGACGAATACACGCGCTATGCGCCGCTCGCCGCGACCGGCGCGGAAACGCGCGAACGCGTGGCCGACCTGAAGAGCACGCGCGATCAGGCGGCCGCGACGCTCGCCGCGAACAATGCGTCGATCGCGGCCGCCCGCACGCAGATCGCGTCGTACACCGCGCAGCTCCAGCAGGCGCGCGCGCAGCTCGAAGCCGCGCAGGCCAGCGCCGCACAGGCGCAGCTCGACCTCGACAACACGATCGTGCGCAGCACCCTCGCCGGCCGCGTCGGCGATCGCACCGTGCGCGTCGGTCAATACGTGCAGCCCGGCACGCGCCTGCTGACCGTCGTGCCCGTCGACTCGATCTACCTCGTCGCCAACTTCAAGGAAACGCAGATCGGCAACATGCGCATCGGCCAGCCCGTCGAATTGCACGTCGACGCGCTGCCGGACGACGCGCTGTCCGGCGTGGTCGACAGCTTCGCCCCCGGCACGGGCGCGCAATTCGCGCTGCTGCCGCCCGAGAATGCGACCGGCAACTTCACGAAGATCGTCCAGCGCGTGCCGGTGCGCATCCGCCTCGCCGCGGACGCCCGCGCGCAGCGCATGCTGCTGCCGGGGCTGTCGGTGACGGTCGACGTCGATACGCGCCCGGCCCGCGACGAGACGCATCATGGCTGAACCGTCCGCCACGATGCCCATGCCGCCGCACGAAGGCCGTGCGAGCGTGACCGACTGGATCGCGGTCGCGGCGGGCGCGCTCGGCGCGCTGATGGCGACCCTCGACATCTCGATCACGAACTCCGCGCTGCCGCAGATCCAGGGTGAAATCGGCGCGACCGGCACCGAAGGCACGTGGATCTCGACCGGCTACCTGATGTCGGAGATCGTGATGATCCCGCTCGCCGCGTGGCTCACGCGCGTGTTCGGGCTGCGCAATTTCCTGCTGACGAACTCCGCGCTGTTCATTGCCTTCTCGATGATGTGCGGCTGGTCGCATTCGCTGCCGATGATGATCGCCGGCCGGATCGGCCAGGGCTTCACCGGCGGTGCGCTGATCCCGACTGCGCAAACCATCATCCGCACGCGGCTGCCGCTGTCGCAGTTGCCGGTCGGCATGACGCTGTTTGGCCTGATCGTGCTGCTCGGGCCGCTGTTCGGCCCCGTGCTCGGCGGCTGGCTCGCGGAGAACGTCAGCTGGAGCTGGTGCTTTTTCCTGAATCTGCCGGTGTGCCTGTTGCTGATGGCGTTGTTGATATTCGGGCTGCCGTCGGACCGCCCGCAATGGCATGCATTCCTGAACGCGGACTGGCTCGGGATCTTTGGTCTTGCGATCGGGCTGAGCTCGCTCACCGTCGTGCTCGAGGAAGGCCAGCGCGAGCGCTGGTTCGAATCGCAGATGATCGTCTCGTTGAGCCTCGTGTCGCTTGCCGGAATGATCCTGATCGCGTTGTCGCAGATCTTTGCAAAGCGGCCGATCATGCGGCTGTCGCTGATGCGCAACCCGCGCTACGCGAGCGTGATCGTGATCGTGTCCGCGGTGGGCGCCGGGCTGTACGGCGTGTCCTACCTGCTGCCGCAGTTCCTTGCGATCGTCGCCGGCTACAACGCGGAACAGGCAGGCGCGATCATGCTGCTGTCGGGGTTGCCCGCCTTCCTCGTGATGCCGATCCTGCCGCGCCTGCTCGGCAAGGTCGATTTCCGCATCCTCGTGATCTCGGGGCTGCTGCTGTTCTGCCTGAGCTGCATGCTCGACATCAGCCTGACCGCGCAGAGCGTCGGCCACGACTTCGTCTGGTCGCAACTGATTCGCGGCGTCGCGCAGATGCTCGCGATGATGCCGCTGAACCAGGCCTCGATGGCGGCCGTCGCACGCGAAGACTCGGGCGATGCGGCCGGGCTCTACAACATGGCACGCAATCTCGGCGGCTCGATCGGGCTCGCGATCATCGGCACCGTGATCGACCGGCGCACGACCTTCCATACGGCCGCGCTCCGCGAATCGGTGACGGCGAACTCGCTGATCGGGCAGGACCGGCTGTCGGCCTACGCGGCCAACTGGTTCTCGCACACCGGCGACCTCGCGTATTCGAACATGCGCGCGCTCGGACAGTTGGCGCAGCAGATCCAGATCCAGGCCGTCGTGATGACCTATTCCGAAACCTTTTATCTGCTGGGCCTCGCGCTGCTTGCCTGCGTGCCGCTCGCGCTGCTGCTGAGAACGCCGCGCGGGCCGCAGCCGATGTCGTCCGGCCACTGAACCGTCTTACGCGATGAAACCCTTCTCCCTGCCCCGCCGCCCCGCGCTCACGCTGTGCGCGGCCGCGTGCCTGCTCGCCGGCTGCACGGTCGGCCCCGACTATCGCGGCGCGCCCGCCGCACCGGATGCGCCGACCTTCGTGCGCGCGCCGGCCACCGGCGTCGACCCCGCGGCGCCCGCGCCGAGCGCATGGTGGCATGCGCTCAACGATCGCCAGCTCGACGACCTGATCACCGCCGCGCTCGCGTACAACCCCGATCTGCACGCGGCACAAGCCCGCTTGCGCGCATCACGCGCGCAGCTCTCGCAACAACGTGCGGCCCAACTGCCGAAGTCGTCGGCCACCGTCGCCGCCATCCGCATGCGCGAGCCGGACGTGAGCGCGCTCGGTTCGCTGCTGCCGTCGAACGGTTCGAGTCAATCGGGCGGCACCTCGCCGTCGCTGGGTGGCTCGGGCCCGCTGCAGCTCTATTCGGCAGGCTTCGACGCAACCTGGGAAATCGACCTGTTCGGCGGCACGCGCCGCGCGGTCGAAGCGGCATCTGCGCAAGCGGAAGCGGTCGACGCCGATCTCGCCGACACGCAGGTGTCGATCGCTGCCGAAGTCGCCAACGCGTACATCGACCTGCGCGATCAACAGCAGCGGCTTGCGCTGTCGCGGCGCACTGCCGAACTGCAGCAGAAGATGCTCGAACTCACGCAGCAGCGTCGCGCGCGTGGCGTTGCCGCCGATGCCGACATCGAACGCCTGACGACGCAAGTCGAAAACACGCGTGCATCGCTGATCCCGCTCGACGCGCAGGTGACGGAATCGCTCGACCGGCTCGCGATCCTGACGGGCCGCGCGCCCGGTGCGCTCGACGCCGCACTGTCGACATCGGATGCGCCGCTGCCGACGCTGCCCGGCAGCGTCGCGATCGGCGATCCGGCCACGCTACTGAAACAGCGCCCCGACATTCGCGCGGCCGAGCGCCGGCTCGCATCGAGCAATGCGCAGATCGGCGAGCACGTCGCCGATTATTTCCCGAAGGTGACGCTGCTCGGCGATCTCGGCTTCAGCGCGACGGACCCGGGCCACCTGTTCCGCAAGCAGAACTTCACCTGGGTCGGCGCGCCGTATCTGCAATGGAACATTCTCGACTTCGGGCGTACGCGCGGTGCGGTGCGCGCGGCCGAGGCATCGCGAGACGAGGCGGAAGCGAATTATCAGAAGGCGGTGCTGGGGGCCTTGCAGGACGCCAACACGGCATTGCAACGTTACGGGCACCAGCGCGAGCATGTCGTTGCGCTCACCAAGGTGCAGACGTCGGCCGTGCATTCCCGGTCGCTGATGGACGAGCGCTATCGCGCGGGCGTCGCATCGATGATCGACCTGCTCGATACGCAACGCGAAGCGTTGGCCGCGCAGCAGAACGTGATCGCCGGGCAGGCCGAGCTGATCAAGGACTACGTGTCGTTGCAGAAGAACCTCGGGCTCGGGTGGCAGGCAGGCGCGGGTTGATGCCGGGTTGATCGGTGCCGCACAGCCAGGTTTGTCGAGACTGCGGCGGCGCCGATGCTCTAGATGTGGATCGCAAGTCCAACGCGGCCGCGTTCGATGCTTGTGGATCGCTTCACGGCGCGTGACGCAACAACTCATTGCGCACGCAACAATATTCATCGCCTGCGCCGATGAGAACCGCACCCATGCCGCATCGACGCCGTCGCTATCGGAAACATATCGAATATCAATTAGCCAATCGTCTGACGATCTCTTCTAATTCAGTCGGCTTCCCCACCACCGATCGGATTCAAGGAGTTCCATCGTCATGTCCTCATCCTCCCATCGCGTGCTGAGACACGCAGTCGCCGCGATCTGCGTTGCACTTTCCGCGTCCCCCCATGCCGCCGAACTCACGCGAGACACGGGCGCCCCCGTCGGCGACAACGAGAATTCGCAGACGGCCGGCCCTGCCGGCCCCGTGCTCCTGCAAGACTCCGCACTCATCGAGAAACTGCAGCGCTTCGATCGCGAACGCATTCCGGAACGGGTCGTGCATGCACGCGGCACCGGCGCATTCGGCGAGTTCGTGCCGACCGCCGACATCTCGAACCTGACGAAAGCGAAGGTCTTCACACCCGGCACCCGCACGCCCGTGTTCGTGCGCTTCTCCACCGTGATGGGCTATCGCGGCTCGCCTGAACAGGCGCGCGATCCGCGCGGTTTCGCGGTGAAGTTCTATACGCAACAGGGCAACTGGGACATGGTCGGCATCAACTGGCCCGTGTTCTTCATTCGCGACGGCATCAAGTTCCCCGACTTCGTTCACGCGAACAAGCCGAGCGCCGTGACCGGCGTGCAGGATCCGAACCTCGCATTCGACTTCTTCGCGCACACACCTGAAGCGACGAACATGCTGACGATGCTGTACACGAATGCGGGCATGCCCGATTCGTATCGTCACATGGACGGCTTCGCGGTGCACGCGTTCAAGTTCGTCAATGCGCACGGCGACGTGCACTACGTGAAGTTCCACTGGAAGAGCCAGCAAGGCGTGCACGGCCTGCGTCCGCAAGACATCAATGCATCGATCGGGCGCGACTGGAACATGATGACGAACGACCTGTACGGCGCGCTGAAGCAAGGCGACTTCCCGAAGTGGGATCTGTACGTGCAGGTGCTCACGCCGCAGGACCTGAACCGTTTCGACTTCGATGCGCTGGACGACACGAAGGTATGGACGGGCGTGCCCGAGCGCAAGATCGGCACGATGACGCTGAACCGCGTGCCCGACAACTACTTCCAGTCGACCGAGGAATCGGCGTTCGCGCCGTCGCGACTCGTGCCCGGCATCGAGCCGTCAGAAGACCGCATGCTGCAGGACCGGCTGTTCGCGTACGCCGACACGCAGATGTACCGGCTCGGCGCGAACTACATGGACCTGCCGATCAACCGGCCCGTCGTGCCGGTGGTCAACAACAACCAGGACGGCAAGATGAACGCCGGCGACCGCAAGGGCGAGGTGAACTACGAACCGTCGACGCTGCATGAACTCGCGCCGGATCCGCAATACAAGTCCGTGCGCATGACGCTCAACGGAACGACGCAGCAGGAAGCGATCCACAAGAAGCTGCGGTTCCGTCAGGCGGGCGAGTACTACCGCAGCCTGTCGCAGCAGGACAGGGACGACCTGATCACCGCGCTGTCCGGCGATCTCGGCAAGGTGACGAACGCGCACAACCAGTACGCGATGCTGTCGTACTTCTACAAGGCCGATGCCGACTACGGCACGCGTCTCGCGCAGGCCGTGCACGCCGACGTCGGGCAAGTGCAGGCGCTCGCCGCGAAGCTGAACGAGAACTGATCCCGCGACTCCGGTCGCCGTCGACGTGCGGGGTTGCGCCGCGCACGTCGACCTCACCCACCCATCAGGACATTCTCATGCAATCCGAACGCCTGACGCGCGCGATCCGCTCCACCGCAACAGTCCTGGCGCTGGCCGCGCTCACCGGTTGCGCGCACCTTCCCGACCAGCCGGCGTATGCGCCGGCCGACCCTGCCGCGCTGCGCCGCTACGACGGCGACTGGTTCGACGCTGCCCGCGTCGGCCGCGTCGACATCCTGCGCGCATTGCACGACGCCGGCTATCCCGTCGATGCCACCGACAGCCATGGCTTTACGGCCGTGATACTCGCGTCCTACGACGGCCAGCCCGCCGCGCTCGACTACCTGCTGTCGGCCGGCGCAAACGCATGCGCCGGCGACCGCCACGGAAACACGGCGCTGATGGGTGCCCTCTTCAAGAACGAACCCGACATCGCGCGGCGCCTGATCGATACGCCATGCCCGATCGACCAGACGAACGGCGCCGGGGAAACCGCGCTGGGATTCGCCACGCTGTTCAATCGATTCGACCTGATTCCGCTCCTCGTCGCGCGTGGCGCGAATCCGAATCATGTCGATCGGCGCGGTCAGTCGCTGCTGCAGCTCGCGCGGTCGCACGACAACACGGAAGCCGTGGACGCGCTGCGGCATGCAGGTGCGCGGCAGTAGCTTCATGCCCTGCTTCCTGATGCCCGCGTGCTCGCCTTGCTTCACCGCGACCCAGCGATTCGAGTCACGCCTCGAACACGATCGGCGAATTGCGCCCATTACGCATCAAACCGGAAATGATCGGCAATTCGCATTCCGCATTACTTTCTGTGGCGGCCTCGAATATTACAAAACACTGCCAATATTTTCAAAAACATTGCGCCTATTCGCTTTAATTTAGTTTCATATAATCAAAAAAAGTTTGACACCTCGCTTTCGTTCTTGATACCGTCCGATGCAAGCAATCTGACGAATTGCTCACTACGCAATCGCTTCCGCTCGACGTTTTTTCGCTTTCGCCGCACCGCAGTGCTCGCCGCCGGCCGCATCGTTCACGCGCCGACGCATGCAACATCCCGATGCATCTCATTGGACAACTGCCATCCGGCAGCGGGCCGAAGGACCGAATCAAATGAGCAGGACAACGAAACTGTTGCTCTAGCAACCCCGCCCGCGTCACGTCCGGCGCAGTTGCGTCGTATCGCGGCGCAGCCTTCCCGTTACCGCATTTTCCGTATTTCGCCCCCGGAGAAAAGACACCGTTCCGGACCGGGCGAAAGGCCCTGTCGCGTCCGTGCCATCCGCACGCATGCGACAGAAATCGGCGGTGCATGACCCGCACCGCTGTCGACCGTTGTTGTTCGTGCTGTTCGATGTTCAACCGGAGGGGTAATTCAAATGAATCAGGTTGCAGACAAGAATCAAAAGCACAATCGCTTCGTCAAACTCGCATTCGCCGCCGCGGCAGCCGCATCGTTCGGCATGGCGACCGCCCATGCCGCGCCTGCGGCCGGCTGGACGGAAACGCACACCAAGGGTTTCCTGCCGCTCGTGCAGCAGAGCGAAGCCGGTACGGCCGGCGCGCCCGCCGCGAGCACGGCCGCGGCTGCAGCAGCCGCCGTCGAGATGGCGCCGGGCGAGTCGGTGGACATCGTGCTCGGGCTGAACCTGCGCAACGAAGCGCAACTCGACCAGTTTCTGCACGACCTGCATACGCCTGGTTCGCCGCACTACCGGCAGTTCCTCACGCCGGCGCAGTTCGCGTCGCAATATGCGCCGACCGACCAGCAGGTCGCCTCGGTCGTCGCGCATCTGCGCAAGGCAGGCTTCGTGAACATCGTCGTCGCGCCGAACCGTCTGCTGGTCTCCGCGTCCGGCACCGCGGCCACCATCAAGTCCGCGTTCCGCACGACGCTCAAGCGCTTCACGCGCAACGGCCGCAGCGTCTACGCGAATACCGACGCCGCGCAAGTGCCGAACGCGATCGGCGGCGTCGTGGGTTCGGTGCTGGGCCTGCAGAACGTCGAGCTGATGCACACGGGCGCGGGCAGCCAGCCGCAAGGCAACACCAGCAACCTGACGATTCCGGCCGGCGCATCGGCGGTGCCGCACAACCCGACCGAATTCTCGTCGATCTACGGCGGCGACGGCACGCCGACCGCGTCGCAGACCACCGTCGGCATCATCTCTGAAGGCGACCTGTCGCAGACGGTGAGCGACCTCAATACGTTCGCCGCAAACAACAGCCTCGGCACGATCAGCAGCAGCATCGTGAAGACGGGCCCGTCCGGCAGCGCGTACACCGACACCGACGGCACCGTCGAATGGAACCTCGACAGCCAGTCGATCGTCGGCGCGGCCGGCGGCAGCGTGAAGCAGGTCGTGTTCTACGTCGCGCCGTCGATGACGCTCACGGCGATCACCGCCGCGTACAACAAGGCCGTGACCGACAACGTCGCGAAGGTGATCAACGTGTCGCTCGGCGTGTGCGAATCGTCCGCGAACAGCACCGGCTCGCAGGCCACCGACGACACCATCTTCAAGCAGGCAGTCGCGCAGGGGCAGACCTTCTCGGTATCCGCCGGCGACCATGGCGCATACGAATGTGCGAGCGGCACGCCGTCGCGCTCGACCTACACGGTGAGCGAGCCGGCAACGTCGCCGTACGTGATCGCCGTGGGCGGCACGACGCTGTTCACCAATACGTCGACCAACGCGTACAACAGCGAGATCGTCTGGAACGATCCGAGCTGGCAGCCGGGCACCGTATGGTCGACGGGCGGCGGGTACAGCAAGTACGAAGCCGCACCGTCGTGGCAATCGTCGAGCCTCACGGGATCGACCAAGCGCGCACTGCCTGACGTCGGCTTCGACGCAGACCTGCGCACCGGCGCGATTCTCGTCGTCAACGGCCAGACGTCCGACACGCTGTGGGGCTCCGGCTACCTCAACAACGAAGGCGGCACGAGCCTCGCCGCGCCGATCTTCACGGGCATCTGGGCGCGCCTGCAGTCCGCCAACAACAATGCGCTCGGGTTCCCCGCGTCGAGCATCTACAAGTACTTCCCGAGCAACGCGGCACTGCTGCACGACGTCACGTCCGGCAACAACGGCAGCGGCACCTACGGCTACAAGGCGAAGGCGGGCTGGGACGCGACGACGGGCTTCGGCAGCGTGAACATCTCGAAGCTGAACACGTTCATCCAGAGCACGTCGGATTTCGCACGCTGATGGAAAGATGACCGCCCCGGTTCCGCATGCGCACCACAGCGCATATATGGAACGGGATGTGATCGCTTGAAAAACCCGCGAGGGCCGCAAGGCCTTCGCGGGTTTTTTGTATTCCGCGCGATCTCGAGGCGCAGCCTCCGGCGCGATGATGCCCGCGCCAACCTTGCAATCGTTGCGCAAGCAACTTTCATGTCCATTACCCGAGTAGTGCCGGCCCGCTTACGGACTGCAAGGTACACACTGTTACACAACGCGAAGACAACTTCCGCGCGTGTCGTGCGTTTAACTGGATAGATCGATTCGTCGCGGGACAACCACGCTGCGAGCACGACCCTGCCGCCGGCCCCGGCCGATGCCCCGGAGCATGCGCTGACGGCCGCGGCACAGTGCTCAGGCCGATCGCGCGGCCCGCGTGCCTGCCAACGCCGACACAACCCCGAACGAACAACATGAACAACACACGTGCACACCGCCCCGTCAGAACGTTGATCGCATCGTCCCTCATCGTGTCGCTGCTCGGCCTCTCGGCCTGCAACAAGAACGGCGACAGCAGCGCCGCCACTCCGGCCAGCGACGCAAGCGCGGCCGCCGCGGCGCAGCCCGCCTCGACGCCCGTCGCCTACACGCCGCCGACTGCCGACCAGCTCTACCAGATGGTCGCGCCGATCGCACTGTTCCCTGACAAGCTCGTCGCGCTGGTGCTTGCGGGTGCAACCTACCCGGACCAGGTCACGGCCGCCAATAACTGGGTCATGCAGAATCCGTCGTTGAAGGGACAGGCACTCGCCACCGCCACCGATACGCAGCCGTGGGATCCGTCGGTCAAGGCATTGACCGCGTTCCCCGCGGTGCTGTCGCAGATGGCGTCGAACCCGGCCTGGACCACGTCGCTCGGCCAGGCCTACTACAACGACCCTACCGACGTGATGAACGCGATCCAGGTGATGCGCCAGCGCGCGCAGACGTCCGGCCATCTGCGCTCGGGCGGCCAGATGCGGGTCACGCAAGTCGCGCAGGCCGCGCCGACCGGTTATACGCCGGCTGCCGACGCGCCCGTGGTCTATTCCGGGCCGGCGATCGTGCCGCCCCCCGCCCAGGCCATCGAGATCGAATCGGCACAGCCCGAGGTCGTCTATGTCCCGTCGTACAACCCGACGGTCGTCTACGGCGAGCCGGTTTCGGCCTACCCCGGCTACGTGTACCGACCGCCTTCATACAGCACGGGGGAAGTCGTTGCCGCCGGCGTGATCACGTTCGGCGTCGGCATCGCCGTCGGCGCCGCGATCTTCGGGCACCACGACTGGGGCTGGCATGCATGGGGCATGAACTGGGGCGCGCCGCGTCCGGAAGGCCCCGGCTGGAACGGCGGCTGGCAGCGCCCGGCCGTGGTGTACAACCACACCACGTACGTGTCGAAGTCGACCACCGTGATCAACAACATCACCAACATCCGCAACACGCGAATCACGAACAACTACGGCGGCAACGTCACCAACAATACGACGAACACGACGATCGAACGCAACACGATGCAGCCGGGCGCGGAACCGATGCGCGGGCAGGCCATGGCGCAACACCCGGGCGCCGTGCCGATGACGATCCCGCACTTCGGCGCGAACGACGCGCGCGCCGGCGTGCGGCCGTCGCCCGGCGCGTTCGCACAGAACCGTGCGAACGAACCGCATACCGAAGCACCGGCGCAACATGCGCCCGGCGTGATGCGCGAGGAGCAGCAGCAGGCCATGCAGCAGGCGCACGCTGCGCAGGAAAATCGCGCGGCCGCCCAGCAGCAGCAATTGCAGCAGCAACGTCGCAACGAGGCTCAGCAACAACGCGAAGCGATGCAACAGCACAACGCAGTACAGCAGCAACGCGAGGAAATGCAGCAACACAGCGCCGCAGAACAACAGCAGCGCGAGGCGTTGCAGCAACACAATGCGGAGCAGCAACGGCAGCGCGAAGCCATGCAGCAACGCACCGAGACTCAGCAGCAAGTGCGTAAAGAGGCGCCACCGCACAACGAAGCGCAACCGCAGGAACACGCTGCAGCGCAGCCGCGGCAATCGGCCCCCGAGCACGCACCCGCACCGCATCCGCACCCTGCGGAGCCGCATCCGCCACACGAGGCCCATGAGCATCGCACCGAGTGAAATGCACGCCTCGACGGCAGCGCGGGTTTCGCATTGCCGGCTGGCGAAACCGCGTCTCGTTGGCGTGCAAACCCAGCTCGGCACAACATTCCACGCGCCGCCGTTTTCAGCGAAACCGCACGGCCCTGCCGTGCAACTTACGCCTCCCAGTTCCGGACATAATCCGGCACCGGTACGCTGCCCTCGGCATGGACCGGCGCACCGCGCGTCATCTTCAGCGGCAGGATCCCCGTCCAGACAGCAAGCGCGAGATCTTCGTCCTTGTCGGACGGCATTGAGTCGCTGACCTTCACGGCTGCTTCCGCAAGCGCAATCCGCAGCACGCTGGTCGCGTTGATTTCCTTGTCGTTGCCGGGCCGCGCGTCATGCTTGCGACCGGGCGCGATCTTGTCCATCAATGCATCCAGCGCCGCCAGCTTGTCCGCACTGCCCCCCACCATCTCGAACCGCCCGTAGATCACCGCGGATCGATAATTCATCGAATGGTTGAAAGCCGATCTGGCCAACACGAGACCGTCCAGCAACGTCACCGCGACGGAGGCCGGCATGCCCGCCGCCAGCGCCTTGATCATCCGGCTGCCGTTCGACCCGTGAATATAGAGGTGATCGCCCCGTCTCCAGTGCGCGGTCGGGATGCAGTGCGTGTCCTCGCCCGAACTGAATGCGATGTGGCACACGTAGGCCTCGTCCACGATGCGATGAAGCGTCTCGCGACCGTGGCTTGCCAGTTCCGGCAGGCGGCGAATGGTGGTGCGGGACGTGGGGGAGATCACAGTCTGGTCTTTCATGTTTCGTTTTCCTGTTTGCACGCCCTGGCGCGCATCGAGCGGCCCGCGTTTCGGCCAGGCGCAGGCACTCACTCGAAATATATTTGCACTACGAAGTTAATAGAATTGAACGATACAGCTTTGCACGCGCGAATGACCGGTCGATCAGCCCATCGACAGTCTCTGGCCAAATCAATCAAAATACGCGCGCGGCTATCCGTGACGATCGCTGGACATGCCCGCGCACCGGCCGGCGCCACGGGAACGTGAACGATACGACGCGCGTCGCATCTTCAAAAGAACCAGCTCACCCAAAAATTCTGGAACCAGCCCATGGATCTCGCGCTGCTCGTCTCATCGCTTTCCAGACAGGACGGCACGACACGCCACAGCCAGCAGGAAGCCCTCTACCGGAGCCTGCGCAACATGCTGCTGGACGGGCACATCCCGCCCGGCACGCGGCTCGTATCGACGCGCGTGCTCGCGGCCGAGCTGGGCATCGCGCGCAACTCGGCGGTCTATGCGTACGAGCGCCTTGCCGAGGAAGGCTTCGTGGCGGCCACGCGCAACGGGACGATCACGCTATGGGACGGGTGCGGCCGTTCCACCACAGAGCCCGAACGCGGCCCGGCCCCGGTTCGATTGTCCGAGCGCGTGCATGGGCTGGAGAACGCCGATCCCGAACCCGAACGCATGCTGCCGTTCGTTCCCGGCCTCCCTTCGCTCGATGAATTCCCCGTCGCCCAATGGCGCCGTTGCATCGAGCGCGCGTGGAGAGTCATCCAGCCCGCTCAGCTCGCCTACGGCCCGGTCGAAGGGCTGCCCGAATTGCGGCGTGCCGTGGCCGCCTACATCCGGGTCTCGCGCGGCGTGCGCTGCGAAACAGGCCAGGTATTCATCACCGACGGCACGCAAAGCAGCCTCGAACTGTGCGCGCGCATGCTGGCGAATCCCGGTGAATACGGCTGGCTAGAGAATCCCTGCTACAACGGCGCCCGAACCGCATTCCGGTCGACCGGGCTGGATCTCGTGCCGATCGAGGTCGACCACGAAGGAATGGCACCAACCGACGAACAATGGCACACCCGGCCGCCCCGGCTGATCTATACGACACCGTCGCACCAATACCCGCTCGGCGCGCTGATGAGCCCCAGTCGGCGCGCAGCGCTCGTCGAGCACGCACGTGCGTGCGGCGCGTGGATCATCGAGGACGATTACGATAGCGAGTTCCGCCACGGCGGCCAGCCGCTGCCCGCGATCCAGGGCCTCGATGCCGACGCACCGGTCTGCTATCTCGGCACCTTCAGCAAGACGATGTTTCCCGCCCTCCGGCTCGGCTTCATGGTGGTTCCGTCGATTCTGGTCGATCGCTTCACCCGCACGCTGCGCGAACTCGTCCATCGCGGCCACTCGGCCGACCAACTGGCGATGGCCGAATTCATCGACACCGGCCTCTTTGCACGACACCTGCGCAGGATGAGGACGCTCTACGCCGAGCGTCGGAGCAGCCTCGAAGCCGCACTCGCCCGCCACCTCGGCACCGTGCTGAGCGTTCGCGAAAGCCCGGGCGGCATGCATCTGTCGGCCGATCTCGCGATGCCGCTGCACGATACCGATATCGCCCGCGCGGCAGCCGCGCATGGCCTGCTGCTTCAGTCGCTGAGCAGCTATCGGGTCGGCGACGGCCGGCCGTACAACGGCTTCGTGCTCGGATACTCGGGGCTGAGCGACACGACGATCGAGACCGCGACGAGGCAGCTCGCGGCCGTCATCGAGCAGCACGGCCGCACGGGTTGCTGAATGTCGTGCGCGGCATCGTCGCTCACAGTTGCGACTCGAGCGGAAACAGCCCGAGAAACCAGACTTCCATCCGCCGCGGGACCGAAACTTCCGGCTCGCGATCGAGTTCCGTGACCTTCCCGTCCGAATCGGTCTGAATCCACTTGAGCTGCCCGTTGCCCGCCGGATCGGTTCTCAGCTCGACACGCCACGCAATTCGATCGAGCCGTCCGTCCAGATTGTCTGCCACTTGCGACGCAATCGCCGGACTCTCGCAGTAGACGCCGATCTCCGTATTGAGGTTCAGCGAGCGCGGATCGAGATTCATCGATCCGATGAAAATGCTCTTGCGGTCGAACACGTAGGTCTTCGCATGCAGCGATGCACGCGACGAGCCGATGATCACCTTCTTCGAAATGCTCTTGTCGCCCGACGGCCGCCGTTCGTAAAGCCGCACGCCGGCCGCCACGAGGTCGCTGCGGTATCGCCGGTAGCCTGCGTGCACGGCCGCCACGTCAGTCGACGCGAGCGAATTGGTCAGCACCGTCACACGTACGCCGCGCGCCGTGAGCGCGCGCAGCCGCGCGACGACCTCCTTGCCCGGCACGAAATACGGCGACACGATCAGCAAGTCATGCTCGGGCTGTAACGCGAGCGCCCGCAATTGCGGCATCAGGTGCCCGTCGCTGTCCTTCGGCGCGTGCGCGATCTTCGACGGATCGTCATACAGCACCGTCGCGTGACCCCACGACAGTTCCGTGCCTTCCCCGTGAACGATCCGGTCGAGCCGTTGCCTCGCCTCGAGCACGTACGGATTGTCCTCCATGGTCCTCAGGTAGTCGCGCAACTGTTCGCGCTCGTGGTCCAGCCCCCCCGGCGCCGCATCGTGCCCGACCAGCGCACTGATCGGATACGCGTACGGGGAATTCCAGAACGTGTCGAATTCGGTCGAGATGTTCTTCACGACCGGGCCATGGACGACGACGTCGAGATCGCCGAACTCCACCATCGACGATGCGCCGAAATACTCGTCGCCGATATTGCGGCCGCCGACGATCGCCGCCTGGTTGTCCGCGATCATCGCCTTGTTGTGCATGCGCCGGTTGACGCGCGAGAACTCGAACACCGTGCCGATCTTCTTGAACCGGCGCGTGGCGACCGGATTGAACAGCCGGATCTCGATGTTCGGATGCGAACTGATCTCGAGCAGCTTGCGATCGTCCGCGTTCGTGCCGAGATCGTCGAGCAGCGCACGCACGCGCACGCCGCGATCGGCCGCGCGAATGATCGCATCGGCCAGTTCGTGCCCGGTCAAGTCGTCATGCCAGATGTAGTACTGAAGATCGATCGAGCGGTCCGCGCGATCGGCGAGCAACACGCGCGCATCCAGCGCGTCGATCGGATCGGTCAGCAGATGAAACGCGTCCTGCCCCGGATGCGTACTGGCCTGCTGCTGGAACGCGACGCCCAGCCGCGTGTTGTCCGTATCGGTGTACGCGTGCGTCGGCGCGCGATCTGCCTGCGGCGGCAGGCTCGCGCATGCAACGAGCGCCAGCAACGAAAGAAGCGCACCCCACGAACGCAGCATGGTCATGATTGCCGTCCCACTCCCGGCCGAAGTCTGTTTGTTCTCGCCGCCGGATGGATCGCGGGGCTGTTTGGCTTGCCTTGGGCCGCAATCGGTATCGCGTGTGAAACGGCCGCGCTACAGCATACTTCGATTGACGGCGACGCGGCACCCTCTCGGTACTTTCCTGATCACGACATGGGTCACGCGCCCACGCAAAGAAAAACCCGCGACGCATGAAGCCATCGCGGGTTTTCGGCATGCCACGCGAACGCGCGCATGAAATCTGGTGGGCCCGGCGGGGTTCGAACCCGCGACCAATCGATTATGAGTCGACTGCTCTAACCGCTGAGCTACAAGCCCTGATGAGAAGCGAAGCGTGTCACACGCTGCCCCGACGACGAAGCCGGGCCGGCATTGTAACAACAAAGGAGAGAAACGCCACCGGCATCACGCGGATGCCGGCGGCGTTCGCAGGAGAGACGCTGGAAATCAGTTCCCTTCGAGGAACGACTTCAGCTTGTCGGAACGGCTCGGATGACGCAGCTTGCGCAGCGCCTTGGCCTCGATCTGACGGATCCGCTCACGCGTGACGTCGAACTGCTTGCCGACTTCCTCGAGCGTGTGATCGGTGCTCATCTCGATACCGAAGCGCATCCGCAGCACCTTCGCCTCGCGCGGCGTCAGCGAATCGAGCACGTCCTTCACGACGTCGCGCATGCTCGCATGCAGCGCGGCATCCGCCGGCGCGACCGTGTTGGTGTCCTCGATGAAGTCGCCGAGATGGGAATCGTCGTCGTCACCGATCGGCGTTTCCATCGAGATCGGCTCCTTCGCGATCTTCATGATCTTGCGGATCTTGTCTTCCGGCATCTCCATCTTCTCGGCGAGCGTTGCCGGATCCGGCTCGAGACCGGTTTCCTGCAGGATCTGCCGCGAGATGCGGTTCATCTTGTTGATCGTCTCGATCATGTGAACCGGAATACGGATCGTGCGCGCCTGGTCCGCGATCGAGCGCGTGATGGCCTGGCGGATCCACCACGTCGCATAGGTCGAGAACTTGTAGCCACGACGGTATTCGAACTTGTCCACCGCCTTCATCAGGCCGATGTTGCCTTCCTGGATCAGGTCGAGGAACTGCAGGCCGCGGTTCGTGTACTTCTTCGCGATCGAGATCACGAGACGCAGGTTCGCCTCGGTCATTTCGCGCTTCGCCTGGCGCGCCTTCAGTTCGCCGGCCGCCATCTGGCGGTTGGTTTCCTTCAGGTCCTTCAGCGGCAGCACGACGCGCGCCTGCAGGTCGAGCAGGCGCTGCTGCTGTTCGCGGATCGCCGGGATGTTACGCGACAGCACCGCGCTGTACGAATGGCCTTCGGCCATGATCTTCTCGGCCCAGTCGAGATCGGTCTCGCTGCCCGGGAAGCGCGCGATGAATTCCGAGCGCGGCATGCCGCACTTGTCGACGACGATGTGCAGGATCTGACGTTCGACCTGACGCACTTCGTCCACCTGCGCACGCAGCGTGTCGCACAGGCGTTCGACGGTACGCGCGGTGAAGCGGATCGTCATCAGTTCGGTCTGGATCGTTTCCTGCGCCTTCAGGTAGGCCTTCGACTTGTAGCCTTCCTTTTCGAATGCGCGGCGCATCTTGTCGAACCACTCGCTGATCTGCGAGAACTTCTCGAGCGACGCACGCTTGAGGGCTTCGAGCTGGGCGGCGTTGGCCGATGCCTGCGCGGCACCGTCATCTTCCTCCTCTTCCTCTTCTTCCTCTTCCTCTTCGGCTTCCTCGTCCTCGTTCTCGATGGCTTCCGCTTCCTTCGCGGAGAAGCCGTCGGTATCGGCGGAGTCCGAAGCATTCGGATCGAGCAGGCCGTCGACGAGCTCGTCGACGCGGATCTCTTCGTTCGCGACGCGTTCGGCCATCGCGAGGATGTCGGCGATCGTCGTCGGGCACGCGGAGATGGCCATCACCATGTGACGCAGGCCGTCCTCGATCCGCTTCGCGATCTCGATTTCGCCTTCGCGCGTGAGCAGCTCGACCGTGCCCATTTCACGCATGTACATCCGGACCGGATCGGTCGTGCGGCCGAATTCCGAATCGACGGTGGACAGCGCGACTTCCGCTTCCTCTTCGACTTCATCGTCCGACGACGCGGCGGGCGCGTTGTCGTTCAGGAGCAGCGTTTCCGCGTCCGGCGCCTGCTCGTAGACCGCCACGCCCATGTCGTTGAACGTGCCGATGATGCCTTCGAGGGCTTCGGTCTCGGTGAAGTTGTCCGGCAGGTGGTCGTTGATTTCGGCGTACGTCAGGAAGCCGCGCTCCTTGCCGAGCTTGATCAGCGCGCGCAGTTTCACGCGGCGCTCTTCGAGCTCCTCGGCCGTACCCGGCGTGCTCGTCGCGAACGCTTCCTTCAGTAGCGCCTTTTCCTTGGCGCGACGATCGCGCACCTTGGATTTGCCCGGGGCAGCCGCCGCTGCTGCGGGCTGCTCGTCGCTCTGATTTGCGTCGTCTTCGACGGATACTTCGTTCAGCTTTTTGGTCATGGAGTTCGCCGTACCGGCTATATCGACTCGCGGCTGCTGGACGACAGCCGGTTGAACCGTGGGTGCATGAGTAGTACGTACTGCCGTTTCGTCCGCGGCGGCAGTCGTGTCCCTTGCGCTTTTCGCACTTGCCCGCTTCGCCGCCGGCTTGGCCGGCCCGGAGTCGGGTCTGGCGGCAGCCCGTGTTCTGGCTGCCGGCGCCGGCGCAGCCTGAGCAGTGCCGGCCGCGGTTTTCTTTCCTGCCGGGGCTGACGTGGCTGAAGACGTTGTCCTGGTGGAAGAAGCAGACTTGGCCGCTGTGACCTTTTTGGTCGGCTCCGTCGAGCCCTTGCCTGTTGCTTTCTTTCCGCCTGTCGTCTTTGCCATCGCGATTCTCGCCTCTGCTTAGAAAACAAACCGCTGGAAACCTTATATTATAGCACGCTGGGGAGCCCTCTCTAAGCTCTCCAACCGCCTACAGCCCGAGCCGACGCTTCATGTCGGTCCGCTGCTGGTTCAATTCCGTCAATTCGGCCAATTCCTCGGGTGTGAAGGTAGATTGCCGCGCCAGCCTGTCAAGCCGGTCGCAACAAGCGTCGTAACGCATCTTGAGCACCGCCGCCTGCAGTTCCTCCCCCGCGATCCGTTCCTGTTCACGCTGCCGCTCGGGCACCGTCTCGTCTTCCGGATTCTGTAACAGCAAGTCGCGGACGTTTTCATCATAGTCCAGAATTTCGCGGAAGATTTCCTCGTAAGTCGCTCCATTCGAGGACGTCCGCAGGACATCCGACAGCAGCCGGAACTCCGCGCCTTCGCCCAGCGCGCGCGCATGATCGACGACTTCCGCAAACAGCTCGCCGATGCGCGGCAATGCGTGCAGGGTCGCCAGCTGCTCATCGTCGAGCTGCGACGCGATGCGCGGATGCATCACCAGCGTGCGCAATGCACGCTTTTCACTGTCCGTCACGCGGCGCCGCTCGCTGCGCGGGGGCGCCTGGCGCGGCGGTGCCGCGATCCGCGTATCGACGTCGGACAGCGCCGCGACCTCTTCGAACGGGATATCGAGGCGGTCGGCGAACATGTGCATGATCTGCGCGCGCAACGCGTTCGCGGGCAGCGCCTGCAACAACGGCTTCGCATCGAACAGCGCCTTCGCGCGGCCTTCCGGCTGATCGAGCGCCTTGCCGGCAATTGCTTCGTTCAGCAAAAATTGCGACAGCGGCATCGCGCGCTCGACCTGCTCGGAGAACGCCGCCTCGCCGAACTCGCGCACATAGCTGTCCGGATCGTGTTCGGCCGGCAGAAAAAGGAACCGGATCGTGCGGTTGTCCCCCGCATGCGGCAAGCAGGCCTCGAGCGCTCGCCGGGCCGCTCGCCGCCCGGCCGAATCGCCGTCGAAGCTGAAAATGACCGTATCGGTCTGGCGCAGCAGCTTCTGCACGTGAATCGGTGTGCACGCGGTGCCGAGCGTCGCGACCGCGTTCGGGAACCCGAGCTGGGCGAGCGCGACGACGTCCATGTAGCCTTCGACGACCAGCACGTACTTGCGCTCGCGAATCGCGAGCCGCGCCTCGAACAGGCCGTACAGCTCACTGCCCTTGTTGAACAGCGGGGTTTCAGGCGAGTTCAGGTACTTCGGCTCGCCGCTGCCGAGCACGCGCCCGCCGAAGCCGATCACCTGGCCCTTCACATTGCGGATCGGGAACATGATCCGCTCGCGGAACCGGTCGTAGCGGCGCGCAACGCCCTGCGCATCGGTCTTCTCGCTGACGATCACGAGCCCCGACTCGACGAGCGACTCGTCGCGATAATCCGGGAACGCGGCCTCGAGGTTCTGCCAGCCGTCCGGCGCATAACCGAGCCCGAAGCGCGCGGCAATCTCGCCGGTCAGGCCCCGGTTCTTCAGGTACTGGATCGCGACGGTCGCGCCGCGCAACTGCTTGCGGTAGTAGTCACACGCGGCGGTCATCGCATCGGACAACGCAGTCGCGACCGATTTCGACACCGGCGCCGGATAGTCACCACCACCGCCGCCGCCCCCACCGCCGCCACGCATCGACGGCTCGTGCGGCACGGTCAGCCCGACGGACTGCGCGAGATCCTGCACGGCCTCCGGGAACGTGAGCCCCGCGTGCTCCATCAGGAAGCCGATCGCGGTGCCGTGCGCCCCGCAACCGAAGCAGTGATAGAACTGCTTGGTTGGACTAACGGTAAACGACGGGCTCTTCTCGTTGTGGAACGGGCACAGCCCCATGAAATTGGCGCCGCCCTTCTTGAGCTGCACGTACTTGCCCACCACGTCGACGATATCGACGCGGTTCAGCAAGTCCTGCAGGAACGAATGCGGAATCACCGTGGGATCGAGCGAAAAAAGACAATACGACACCCCGGCGCACGCACCGCGCACGCCGGGGAAACAGGTGTTACTTCGTGAGCGCGGCCTTGACCAGCGCGGAAATGGCCGTCATGTCGGCGCGGCCGGCGAGCTTGCCCTTCAGCACGCCCATCACCTTGCCCATGTCCTGCGGGCCGGCGGCGCCCGTCTGCGCGACCGCTGCCTGCACTTCGGCGGCCACCTCGGCCTCCGACAGCTGCTCGGGCATGTAGCCGCTCAGCACGACCAGTTCGGCCTGCTCCTTCGCGACGAGGTCGTCACGGCTGGCTGCCTGGAACTGGCTGATCGAATCCTTGCGCTGCTTGATCATCTTGTCGATCACGGCCGTGATGCCCGCATCGTCGAGGGTGATCTGATCGTCGACTTCGCGCTGCTTGATCGCGGCCATCAGCAGGCGAATCGTTGCCAGGCGCTCGCTGTCCTTCGCGCGCATCGCGGCCTTCATGTCTTCGCTGATCTGCTCTTTCAAACTCATCTTTCACCCGGGAAGGAAACGTGAATCCGACGCCCACCAAGGGCGTCAACACAAAAACCCGCTTGGGACAATGTCTCAAGCGGGTTGCTCGAATCCGGCATCGGCGGCTCGCCCGATCGGTCGCACGATCATGCTCGATCTTTCGCGATCACCTGATCGCACGGAGTCGCCGGTGCGCCGCTCAGCGAACCGCGCGGCGCCCAATCGTTCAGTACAGCTTCTTCGGCAGTGTCTGGCTGCGGATGCGCTTGTAATGACGCTTCACTGCAGCAGCCTTCTTGCGCTTGCGCTCCGCGGTCGGCTTCTCGTAAAACTCCCGCGCACGAAGCTCGGTCAACAGACCATTCTTCTCGATCGTACGCTTGAAGCGACGCATTGCAACTTCGAACGGCTCGTTCTCTTTAACGCGAATGATCGTCATGATCCGACACGAATAAAGGTTTGCAGGGAAAGACTACCGAGTATAGCAGAGCGATTGTCTAAAGGCACGGGGCCCGGCCCCGCCAAAACGGCGTCGCCCCAGCCCCGTCAGGCGCCGCGCGCATACTCCGCCGCGGCCTGTCCGGCCGCCGTGCCGGACGCCCACGCCCACTGGAAGTTGTAGCCGCCGAGCCAGCCCGTCACGTCCACCGCCTCGCCGACGAAGAACAGCCCCGGTACGCGCGCGCTCATCATCGTCGCCGACGACAGGTCGCGCGTATCGACCCCACCCTTCGTCACTTCGGCCTTCTTATAGCCCTCGGTGCCGTTCGGCGTCAGCGTCCAGCCGGACAGCGCGTCGCCGATCTGGCGCAGCGTCTTGTCGGGCAGGTCCGCGAGCCGCGCGTCGGCCGCGACGCGATGCGTGTCGAGCCACGCATGCGCGAGGCGCGACGGCACCCAGTCGGCGAGCAGCGAACCGATCTGGCGCTTCGACGTGCGCTTCGCGTCGAGCAGGTCGGCCACCGTGTCGCGCTGCGGCAACAGATCGACGCGAATCGGGTCGCCGGGCTGCCAGTAACTCGAGATCTGCAGGATCCCGGGCCCGGACAGGCCACGATGGGTCAGCAGCAGGTCCTCGACGAATTCGCCGCCGCGCTTCTTGTCGCCGGTCGATACGCGCACCTCGAGCGATACGCCGGACAACGCCGCGAACGGCTCCCAGTCCTGCTGCGCGAACGTCAACGGCACGAGCGCGGGCCGCGTATCGATGAGCTTGTGGCCGAACTGCTTGGCGATCCGGTAACCGAAGTCGGTCGCGCCGATCTTCGGGATCGACAGGCCGCCGGTCGCGATGATCAGTGCGCGCGCACCGATCGTCCCCGCCTGCTGCGTGTCGAGCGTGAAGCCGTCGGACGGCGCGTGGCGCACCGCGTCGACGACGACGGGCCGGCGCCACGCGATACCGCCCGCGTCGCACTCGTGCTTCAGCACGTCGATGATCGCGTCGCTGCCGTGGTCGCAAAAGAGCTGGCCCTTGTGCTTTTCGTGCCAGGTCACGTGATGGCGCTTGAGCAGCCCGAGGAAGTCGCGCGGCGTATAGCGCGCCAGCGCCGAGCGCGCGAAATGCGGATTCGACGACAGATAGTTGTCGGGGCCGGCGTACAGGTTCGTGAAGTTGCAGCGGCCGCCGCCCGAGATGCGGATCTTCTCGGCGAGCCGCGGCGCGTGATCGATCAGCACGACGCGGCGGCCGAGTTGCCCGGCCACCGCGGCGCTCATCATTCCGGCGGCGCCCGCGCCGATCACGGCGATGTCATAAGTTTCCATGGCGCGGATTGTACCTGCCCGGCATCCGGCCCGGGCCGCTGCCAGCGGGGGCAGGCCCTCGCCTGCTATACTTTCCGGTTACGTTGACCTTCCTGCGGCGCGCCCGATACGGCGTGCCCTGCCCGTACCCATGCTCGTTCTCGGCATCGAAAGCTCCTGTGACGAAACCGGCCTCGCGCTCTACGACACGCAGCGCGGCCTGCTCGCGCACGCGCTCCACTCGCAGATCGCCATGCACCGCGAATACGGCGGCGTCGTGCCCGAGCTCGCATCGCGCGACCACATCCGCCGCGCGCTGCCGCTGCTCGAGGAAGTGATGGCGCAAAGCGGCACGCGCCGCGACGACATCGACGCGATCGCGTTCACGCAGGGCCCCGGCCTCGCCGGCGCGCTGCTGGTCGGCGCGAGCATCGCGAATGCGCTCGCGCTCGCCTGGAACAAGCCGACCGTCGGCATCCACCACCTCGAAGGCCACCTGCTGTCGCCGCTGCTCGTCGACCAGCCGCCGCCGTTCCCGTTCGTCGCGCTGCTGGTGTCCGGCGGCCACACGCAGCTGATGCGCGTGACCGACGTCGGCGTGTACGAGACGCTCGGCGAAACGCTCGACGACGCGGCCGGCGAAGCATTCGACAAGACGGCCAAGCTGATCGGCCTTGGCTACCCCGGCGGCCCGGAAGTGTCGAAGCTCGCCGAAACCGGCACGCCGGGTGCGGTCGTGCTGCCGCGCCCGATGCTGCACTCTGGCGACCTCGACTTCAGCTTCAGCGGCCTGAAGACGGCCGTACTCACGCAGATGAAGAAGTTCGAAGCGGCGAAGCTCGAAGGTGAAGCACTCGAACGCGCGAAGGCCGACCTCGCGCGCGGCTTCGTCGACGCGGCCGTCGACGTGCTCGTCGCCAAGTCGCTCGCCGCGCTGAAGAAGACGAAGCTCAAGCGCCTCGTGGTCGCAGGCGGGGTCGGCGCGAACCGCCAGCTTCGCGCCGCGCTGTCGGCCGCGGCAGCCAAGCGCGGCTTCGACGTGCACTACCCCGATCTCGCGCTTTGCACCGACAACGGCGCGATGATCGCGCTGGCAGGCGCGTTGCGGCTCGGCCGCTGGCCCGAGCAGGCGAATGCCGACTACGCATTCACGGTGAAGCCGCGCTGGGATCTCGCGTCGCTCGCGCGCTGAGCCGCGCCGCGCACGCGACGCAACGCCGCACCGGCAAACAGGAAGGCCGCTCAATTTTGAGCGGCCTTTCTTCATCGACGCGACAAAACGCCGCGGCGTTATGCAGCCAGTCGCTTGTCGCGTTCGATCAGCGCATACGCGCTGTGATTGTGGATCGACTCGAAGTTCTCGGCTTCGAGCACGTATGCCACCACACGCTCGTCCGCATCGAGACGCTGCGCGACGTCACGCACGAGATCCTCGACGAACTTCGGGTTCTCGTAAGCGCGCTCGGTGACGAACTTCTCGTCCGGACGCTTCAGCAGGCCCCACAGCTCGCACGACGCCTCTTCCTCGGCGATGCGGATCAGCGCCTCGACCGGCAGATCGGCCGCGAGCTCCGCGTCGATCGTCACGTGCGAACGCTGGTTGTGCGCGCCGTACTGCGAGATCTTCTTCGAGCACGGGCACAGGCTCGTCACGGGCACGAGCACCTTCAGGAACAGGCGCGTATCGCCGTTGCGGCTTTCGCCCGCGAGCGTCACTTCATAATCGAGCAGGCTCTGCACGCCCGACACCGGCGCCGTCTTGTTCACGAAGTACGGGAACGTGACTTCGATGCGACCGGCTTCGGCTTCCAGCTTCTCGAGCATCGATGCGAGCATCGCGCGAAAACGCTCGACCGTCAGCGGTGCACGGTTCTCTTCGAGCAGCGCGACGAAGCGCGACATGTGCGTGCCCTTCTGGTCGGCCGGCAGGCGGACATCGAGGTTCCAGACACCGACGGTCGGCTGCACGTCGCCGCTTTCGGTGCACACCGTCAACGGATGCCGGACCGCCTTCACGCCCACACGCTGAATCGGAATCTGGCGGGTATCCACCGTGCTCTGCACGTCGGGCATCACGAAGGCGGGATTCATCTGGTTCATCTTGTTCAATCCTTGTAAGCCGCGCGTTCGACGACGCGCACGCCGCGTCACGCGGCAGCCGGAAAAGCAACATGGGCCCGCAGGCCCATGTTTTCCGCATCAATGAAGACCGGTTGCGCCAGTCGCACCGACACCGCCCGCGGGCGGCGCCAGCTTATGCGACGCGCTTCGCCTGACCGGCGACGTCGGCCGCCGGATTCAGAAAGCGTTCGCGAATCGATTTCGCGATACCCGCGCCGTCGAGACCGCATTGCGACAGCAGCTTCGCGGGGTCGCCGTGATCGACGAACAGGTCAGGGAGGCCCAATTGTAGTACGGGTCGGATAACCCCACTCTCCATCAGGGCTTCCACGCAGGCCGAGCCCGCGCCACCCATCACGCAGCCTTCCTCGACCGTGACGAGGTAGTCATGCGTCTCGGCGAGTTCGCGCACGAGCGCCGCATCGATCGGCTTCACGAAGCGCATGTTCGCGACGGTTGCGTCGAGCTCCTCGGCCGCGGCGAGCGACGGCGCGACCATCGTGCCGAACGCGAGGATCGCGACGCGCTTGCCTTCCGGCTGCGACGTCTGGCGACGCACTTCACCCTTGCCGAGCGGGATCTCGGTGAATTCCTTCACCGTCGGCACGCCCGTGCCCGCGCCGCGCGGATAGCGCACTGCGGTCGGGTTCGGCTGCTGCAGCGCCGTGTGCAGCATCTGGCGGCATTCGTTCTCGTCGGACGCAGCCATGATCGTCATGTTCGGGATGCAGCGCATGAACGCGAGATCGTACGCGCCCGCGTGCGTCGCACCGTCCGCGCCGACGAGGCCCGCGCGGTCGATCGCGAACACGACCGGCAGGTTCTGCAGCGCGACGTCGTGGATCAGCTGGTCGTATGCACGCTGCAGGAACGTCGAGTAGATCGCGACGACCGGCTTGAGGCCTTCGGTTGCCATGCCGCCCGCGAACGTCACCGCGTGCTGCTCGGCGATGCCGACGTCGTAGTAGCGATCCTTGAAGCGCTTCTCGAACTCGACCATGCCCGAGCCTTCGCGCATCGCGGGCGTGATGCCGACGACGCGCGTATCGCGCTCGGCTTCGTCGCACAGCCACTCGCCGAACACCTGCGTGTACGTCTTCTTCGCGGGCGTGGTCGACGGCTTGATGCCTTCGGCCGGGTTGAACTTGCCGGGGCCGTGGTAGAGCACGGGATCGGCTTCGGCGAGCTTGTAGCCCTGGCCTTTCTTCGTCACCACGTGCAGGAACTGCGGGCCGCGCAGTTCGCGGATGTTCTGCAGCGTCGGGATCAGCGAATCGAGATCGTGACCGTCGATCGGGCCGATGTAGTTGAAGCCGAACTCCTCGAACAGGGTAGCCGGCACGACCATGCCCTTCGCGTGCTCTTCGAGCTTGCGGGCAAGTTCGAGCACCGGCGGCGCAACGCTCAGCACGCGCTCGACGCCTGCGCGCGCAGCCGCATAGAAGCGGCCCGACATCAGGCGTGCGAGATGGCGATTCAGCGCGCCGACCGGCGGCGAGATCGACATGTCGTTGTCGTTCAGGATCACGAGCACTTTCGCATCTTCCGACACGCCCGCGTTGTTCATCGCCTCGAACGCCATGCCGGCCGTCATCGCGCCGTCGCCGATCACGGCGATCGAGAAGCGGTCATCGCCGTTCAGCTGACTGCCGATCGCCATGCCGAGCGCGGCCGAGATCGACGTGCTCGAGTGCGCGGTGCCGAACGTGTCGTATTCGGACTCGCTGCGGCGCGGGAAGCCCGAGATGCCGTCCTGCTGGCGCAGCGAATGCATCTGGTCGCGGCGCCCCGTCAGGATCTTGTGCGGGTAGGTCTGGTGGCCCACGTCCCAGACGATCCGATCGTTCGGCGTGTTGAACACGTAGTGCAACGCGATCGTCAGCTCGACCGTCCCGAGGTTGGACGACAAATGGCCGCCCGTCTTCGACACGCTGTCGAGCACGAACGCGCGCAGTTCATCCGCGAGCGGTTGAAGTTGGCGACGATCGAGGCGGCGCAAATCCGCCGGGTCGTCGATGGTTTTCAGCAAGTCGTACATCGTCGTTCCATTGTAGGAAATCAAACGCGCCCGCATTCTGATGCACGCACCGTAGCATGTGCGCGGCGGCGGGCTTTCGCGTCAGCTGACCCGGTTCACTACCAGGTCGGCAAGTTCGGCCAGACGCTGTGCGCGCGCGCCGAACGGTTTCAGCGCGTCGTGCGCTTCGGCGCGCAGTTGTGCTGCGAGCTCGCGCGACGCGTCGAGGCCGAGGATCGATACATAGGTCGGCTTGTCATTCGCCGCATCCTTGCCGGCCGTCTTGCCGAGCGTCGCCGAATCGGTCGTGACGTCGAGAATGTCGTCGACGACCTGGAAGGCCAGACCCACGGCCCCCGCGTATACGTCGAGCGCCGCCATCGTTTCCGCGGACGGCGTCTCGCCGGCCAGCGCGCCCATCCGCACGGCCGCGCGCAGCAGTGCGCCCGTCTTCTTCCGGTGCATCGTCTCGAGCTGCTCGAGCGTCAGCTTGAGGCCGACGCTCGCCAGGTCGATCGCCTGCCCGCCGGCCATGCCGATCGAGCCGCTTGCGAGCGCCAGCTCGCGCACGAGCGCGGCCTGCTGCGCCGGCGACAGCGCGGCGGCATCGGTCAGCGCAACGAACGCCTGCGATTGCAGCGCGTCACCGACCAGCAGTGCCGTCGGCTCGTCGTACTGCACGTGCACGGTCGGCTTGCCGCGACGCAGCGCATCGTCGTCCATGCACGGCATGTCGTCGTGCACGAGCGAGTAGACGTGGATCATCTCCAGTGCCGCCGCCGCCGCGTTGCGGGCCGCTTCGGTCGCGCCGGTCAGTTCGCCTGCTGCATGGCACAGCAGCGGGCGAACGCGTTTGCCGCCGCCGAGGACCGCATAGCGCATCGCCTCGTGGAGTTTCTCCGGCACCGCGGTTTCAGCGGGCAAATAGTGGCCGAGTGCGTCCTCGACACGGTCAAGCACGGACCGCATCCATTGTTCGAATGTCATAGATCGTCGTCTTCGCCGTCCGTGGCGGCCGTTCCGGACGAAAGCGGCTTCAGCGTCGCGCCGTCGAGCACGCGAACCTGCTGCTCCACTTTCTCGAGCTGCTGTTGGCAAAACGCAACGAGGGTCGCACCGCGGCGATACGCCGTCAGTGAATCCTCGAGGCTCAACGCGCCGCCTTCCATCCGGGCAACCAGCGTCTCGAGTTCCGCGAGCGCCGTTTCGTAATTGTCCGGCAACGGTTCGGTACCATTGCCGGGCGGCGTGGCGCCTGGGGATGCGGTTTTCGCCATGGACGAGGGTGTCAAATTTCAAAACAAGTCGGACATTCTACGGCAAAAGAGAATTTTCCGACCTGCCGTCGTGGCACCCGGGTACATCTTCCGGCCCCACCTTCGACACACATTGTGCGCCTTCCGATTGTCGCCCGACAAAAAATTGACACAAATCAGGCACTTAATCCTAGCCTTGCGAGGCGAACCGGGTATAATTCCCCGTTTCCCTAAATCGATTTTTCGATGGTTGGGTTGTTCACTGCTTTCACGCTAACACCGGGAGTGGGAATGTCCAATCTGAGCGATGCGCTTCAGTTGAAGTCGGCTCACAGCCAGCTTCCAGTCACTGCATATTTCGATGAGGCGTTGCTCCAGCGCGAGATCGAAACCCTCTTCAAGAAAGGACCTCGTTACGTCGGGCACGAATTGATGGTGCCCGAGGCGGGGGATTATTTTGCGCTGCCGTCCGAGCAGGAAGGCCGCGTGCTGGTTCGCAACCAGGCGAACCAGATCGAACTGCTGTCGAACGTGTGCCGCCACCGGCAGGCGATCATGCTCAATGGGCGCGGCCACACGCAGAACATCGTGTGCCCGCTGCACCGCTGGACCTACGATCTGGAAGGCGAGTTGCTCGGCGCACCGCACTTCCCCGACAAGCCGTGCCTGAACCTCGGCAAGAGCCCGCTGCAGAACTGGCAGGGGCTGCTGTTCGAGGCCGAGGGCCGGAATGTCGCGCGCGACCTCGCCAATCTCGGCACGAAGCATCACTTCGACTTCTCCGAGTACCTCTTCGATCACGTCGAAGTGCACGAGTGCGATTACAACTGGAAGACGTTCATCGAGGTCTACCTCGAGGATTACCACGTCGTCCCGTTCCACCCGGGCCTCGGCAGCTTCGTGTCGTGCGACGACCTCAAGTGGGAGTTCGGCGACTGGTACAGCGTGCAGACGGTCGGCGTGCACAACGCGCTCGCGAAACCGGGCAGCGCGACTTACCAGAAATGGCACGAGCAGGTGCTGAAGTTCCGCAACGGCGTGCCGCCGGAGTTCGGCGCGATCTGGATGGTCTACTACCCGGGCCTGATGATCGAGTGGTATCCGCACGTGCTCGTCGTATCGTGGCTGATTCCGCGAGGCCCGCAAAAGACGACCAACATCGTCGAGTTCTATTACCCCGAGGAAATCGCGCTGTTCGAACGCGAGTTCGTCGAGGCCGAACGCGCCGCCTACATGGAAACGGCCGTCGAGGACGACGAGATCGCGATGCGGATGGACGCAGGCCGCCATGCACTGATGGCACGCGGCGAGTCGCAGGTCGGTCCGTACCAGAGCCCGATGGAAGATGGCATGCAGCACTTCCACGAGTTCCTGCGCCGCCACCTCGGCGACATCTGATAACTGGTGCGGCGCTTTGACGCCGCACGGTATCCGGCAGACGAAAAGACGGGCTTCGGCCCGTCTTTTTTTGTTTAGACTTGGAATGTCAGGCCATTCGCACTCCAGGGAGCCGTCATGCCACACACTCACTACACCACGCTCATCTCCGCCGCCAATCTCGCCGAGCGCCTGGCGGCGGCGCCCGGCAGCGTCGCGCTGTTCGACTGCCGCTTCGATCTCGTCGATCCCGCCGCCGGCGAAGCCGCGTATGCGGCCGGCCATATCCCCGGCGCCCAGTATCTCCATCTCGACCGCGACCTGTCGGGCCGCAAGACGGGCACCAACGGCCGCCATCCGCTGCCGACCCGCGACGCACTCGCCACGCTGCTCGCGAGCCGCGGCCTCAAGCAAGGCCAGCAGGTCGTCGCGTACGACGCACAAGGCGGCGCCTATGCGGCGCGCCTGTGGTGGCTGCTGCGCTGGCTCGGGCATGATTCGGTTGCCGTGCTCGACGGCGGCCTGCAGGCCTGGGAAGCAGCCGGCCAGCCGCTGACGGCCGACGTACCGCACCCGCCAGCCGGTGATTTCCGTGCGGCCGCGCCGCTCGAATCGACAGTCGACGCGGCGGCCGTGCTCGCCAACGTGAACGCACCCACGCGTGTCGTGATCGATGCGCGCGCACCCGATCGCTACCGCGGCGAAAACGAAACGATCGATCGTGTGGGCGGCCACATCCCCGGCGCGCGCAACCGCTTCTTCAAGGACAACCTGACCGCCGACGGCCGCTTCAAGACCGGCCATGAACTGCGCGAGGCGTTTTCCGCCGTGCTGGCGGGCACCGAACCGAATCGCGTGATCCTGCAATGCGGCTCCGGTGTCACCGCATGCCACAACGCACTGGCGCTGGAAGTTGCGGGCCTGCACGGCGCATCGCTGTATCCGGGCTCGTGGAGCGAGTGGAGCGCGGACCCGTCGCGGCCGATCGCAACCGGCCCGACGCCGTAAGCGCCGGCGCGGCGCAGTCACAACGAAGCGGCGGCCCATGCCGCCGCTTGCCGTTTACATCACGCCGTACTTGCGGAGCCACGCGATCGCGCGCTTCCAGCTCTCCTCCGCGTCGGCCTTCACATAGCTCGGCCGGTAATCGGCAAAGAACGCGTGACCGGCATCCGGGTACACGACGATCTCCGATTCGCGCGCGAGCTTCGAATCGCTCGTCTGGATTGCCTTGCGCATGTCGGCGAGCGACGCCTGCGTGATGTTCGCATCCTTCTCGCCATACAGCCCGAGCACGGGCACCTTCAGCAACGATGCATGATCGACCGGGTTGAACGGCGTCATCTCGTCGGTCTTGCCTTCGACGAACCCGTACCATGCAACGGCCGCACGCACGTGCGGGTTGTGCTCCGCATACAGCCAGCTCTGGCGGCCGCCCCAGCAGAACCCGACCACGCCGAGACGCGACAGGTCGCCGCCGTTCTTGCCGGCCCACGCGACGGTCGCATCGAGATCCTCGGTCACCTGCCGGTCCGGCACCTTGCTGACGATGTGCTCGACCAGATCCTTGATCGTCGGATACTTCTCCGCATTGCCCTGCCGCGCGAACAGGTCCGGCGCGATCGCGAGATAGCCGAGCTTCGCGAAGCGGCGGCAGACATCGGCGATGTGCGCGTGCACGCCGAAGATCTCGTGGATCACGATGACGACCGGCAGGTTCGTCTTGTCCTTCGGCTGCGCGCGATACGCGGGCACGCTCGCGTCGCCCGAGCGGATCTCGACGGTGTCGACGTCCAGCCCTTCGCTGTCGGTCGTGACCGTCTGCGCCGACACGGGCAGCACGGCCGCCGCGAAGGCACCGCCCAGCGCGGCCTGCATGAACTTGCGGCGCGAGAACGGAACGTGGGGAACCAGGCTGTCGACTTCGGGTTTCAACATGAATGCACTCCTCGATTGGGGGCCGCCGCCACGATCACGGACACGACATGACGGGGCATCGCGCCGGCGCACGGCGCGGATGTCGCGGCGGTTGGCACCCCGCCGCGAACGGAAACCCGGACAAGATGCCCAATAATCCGTTGTCGCGTCAACTGTCGGATATGTAAGACTCGATTACGGCGTGTTGATTCGCCACGTCGAGCGTCGCGCCAAACACCGCGGGCGCCCCGTCGAATCGCGATGCAACAGGCCGCATGCCGATCGCCGTTGCGCGATCGGATGCTTGCCGATTGAAACGAAAAACACGCGGTCGATGTTGCCCGTCACACGCCGGCACGACAGCCCGGCTGCCCGCAAGGAACAACGGGCGGAGAACGACGCACGACCTGCGCGCGCCCCGCCCACCTCTCGCGCGAACGCGCGCTCAGTGCAGCTTGACGCGCGGCAGCGTCGTGCGCCGCAGCCAGTGCGCGACCGTGTCGAGCATCATGCGCGGATAGCCGTGCAGCGCGGCGATATGCATCCGGTACAGCGACATGTACATGAAGCGCGCGAACAGCCCCTCGATCAGCATGTTGCCGCCGATCAGCCCGCCCATCAGGTTACCGACCGCGCTGAAATGGCCGAGCGACACGAGCGAGCCCAGGTCGCGATAGGTGAATTCGGGCAGCGGACGCCCATCGAGCCGGCAGCCGATTGCCTTCAGCAGGAAGCTCGCCTGCTGGTGCGCAGCCTGCGCGCGCGGCGGCACGTTGCGCTCGTTGCCGGGCCATGCGCATGCCGCACAATCGCCGAGCGCGAACACGTTGTCGTCGGTGAAGGTCTGCAGCGTGCGGCGCACGTCGAGCTGGCCGAGCTTGTTGACCTGGAGGCCATCGAGATTGGCGAGCACGGCCGGCGCCTTGATGCCCGCGGCCCAGACCGTCAGGTCGGCACGTATTGTCTTGCCGCTCGCCGTATGGACGGCCCCGGGCGCCACCTCGGTCACGCGCTCGGCGAGCATCAGCCGCACGCCGATCTTTTCGAGCAGTTCGGCCGTCGCCGACGACACGCGCTCCGGCAACGCCGGGAGGATCCGCGGCCCCGATTCGATCAGCACGATGCCGACGTCGTGCCGCGGGTCGAGCTTGTGCAGCCCGTAGGCCGATAACACCTGCGCGGTGTTGCGCAGCTCGGCGGACAGCTCGACGCCGGTCGCGCCGCCACCGACGATCGCGATCTGGATGCGCGGCTCGGCCGCCTCACCCGGCGCGGTCGGCGCCGGCGCCTGATGCTCGGCGCGCATGCACGCGGCGATCAGCCGCTTGCGGAAACGCTCGGCCTCGCCCACGGTATCGAGCGCGATCGCGTTTTCCGCCGCGCCCTGCACGCCAAAGAAGTGAGTCGTGCTGCCGATCGCAATCACGAGCGTGTCATATTCCAGCTCGCGCGCCGGCAACAACTCCTCGCCGTCGCTGTCGTTGACGGGTGACAGCGTGATGCGCTTCGCCGCGCGGTCGAGCCCGGTCAACCCGCCCTGCTGGAACTCGAAGCCATGCCAGCGCGCCTGCGCCGCATATTCGAGCTCCTGCGTGAACGGGTCCATGCTGCCGGCCGCGACCTCGTGCAGCAGCGGTTTCCAGATGTGGGTCGGATTGCGGTCGACGAGCGTGACAAGCGCACGCGCAGAACGATTGCCGCGCGCGCCGTAACGGTCGCCGAGCCGCGTCGCCAGTTCCAGGCCGCCCGCGCCTCCACCTACGATGATGATCCGATGCATCTGTTCCCCCTTTGCGATTCGAAACTGCTGCCGCCGGACGATGCGAACGCGATGCATTCGCGCGACCCGGTGGATTAACCGGTTCGGACATCATCGATGTGCAGTTCGAAGCACCTCGATGCGCCCAACCCGGAACGCGGGGCGCGCATGCCCCCGTGTCAATGACATGCATTGTCCGGGAGCTTGCGCGTTGACCACAAGCAAACCATCTCGATATTCAGCATCCCTGCAACAATATGCCGCAGGAATCGGGAACCGCGCAACGGTGCGTCAGTGTGCCTCTTCCCAGTTCGCGCCGGCGCCCACTTCGGCCACCAGCGGCACCTTCAGCTTCGCCACGCCGCACATCATTTCGGGCAGTTTCTCGCGCACCAGCGACAGCTCGCCGTCGGGCACCTCGAGCACCAGTTCATCGTGCACCTGCATGATCATCCGCGACGCGAGCTTGTCGCGCGTGAGCCAGTCGTCCACCGCGATCATCGACAGCTTGATCAGGTCGGCCGCCGTGCCCTGCATCGGCGCATTGATGGCCGCGCGCTCCGCCGCCTGGCGGCGCGGGCCGTTGCCGCCGTTGATCTCGGGCAGCCACAGGCGGCGGCCGAAAACGGTTTCGACGTAGCCCTTCTCCTTCGCAACCGAGCGCGTGTCTTCCATGTACTGCGCGACACCCGGGTAGCGGGCGAAATAGCGGTCGATGTAGAGCTTCGCCGCATCGCGCGTGATGCCGAGGTTCGACGCGAGCCCGAACGCGCTCATCCCGTAGATGAGCCCGAAGTTGATCACCTTCGCAATCCGGCGCTGGTCGGAATTGACCTCCAGCGGCGTCACGCCGAACACCTCGGCGGCCGTCGCACGGTGGATGTCCTCGCCCTGCGAGAACGCGCGCAGCAGCGACGCGTCACCCGAGATGTGCGCCATGATCCGCAGTTCGATCTGCGAATAATCGGCCGACACGATGCGGTGGCCCGGCGACGCGATGAACGCCTCGCGGATCCGCCGCCCCTCGGCCGTGCGCACCGGAATGTTCTGAAGATTCGGATCGTTCGATGCCAGGCGGCCCGTGACCGCGACGGCCTGCGCGTAGTTCGTGTGCACGCGGCCCGTTGACGGGTTCACCATGCGCGGCAGCTTGTCGGTATAGGTCGACTTCAGCTTCGACAGCCCGCGATGCTCGAGCAGCAGCTTCGGCAGCGGGTAGTCCTCGGCCAGCTTCTGCAGCACTTCTTCGTCGGTCGACGGTGCGCCGCTCGGCGTCTTTTTCACGACGGGCAACTGCAGCTTGTCGAAGAAGATCTGCCCGATCTGCTTCGGCGAGCCGAGATTGAATTCGCCGCCGGCCAGTTCGTATGCCTGCCCTTCGAGCTCGATCAGGCGCGTCGCGATTTCGGTGCTCTGCGCCTGCAGCAGCGCATCGTCGATCAGCACGCCCGTGCGCTCCATCTTGCGCAGCACGAGCGACACGGGCATCTCGATCTCGCGGTACACGTGCAAGAGGCCCGGTTCGCGCGCAACCTGCGGATACAGCGCGTGATGCAGTTGCAGCGTGATGTCCGCATCTTCGGCCGCGTATTCGGCGGCCTGCGTGAGCGCGACTTCGTCGAAGCCGATCTGCTTCGCGCCCTTGCCGGCCACGTCTTCATACTTGATCGTCTTGACACCGAGATGACGCAGCGCAAGGCTGTCCATGTCGTGCGTGCGATGCGATTCGACCACGTACGATTCGAGCAGCGTGTCGTGCTCGATGCCGTTCAGCGCGATGTCGTAGTTCGCGAGCACCTGCGCGTCGTACTTCAGGTGCTGGCCGACCTTCTTGCGATCGGCCGATTCGAGCCACGGCTTCAGGCGTGCGAGCACTTCATCGAGCGGAAGCTGCTCGGGCATGTCGGGGCCGCGATGCGCAACCGGCAGGTAGGCCGCCTTGCCCGGCTCGACCGAGAACGACAGGCCGACGAGCCGCGCGAGCATCGGGTCGAGCGCGGTCGTCTCGGTGTCGAACGCGGTCAGTTCGGCCGCGTCGATCTTCGCGAACCAAGCATCGAACTGTTCCCAGGTCTGGATCGTGTCGTATTCGCGCACGACGTCGGTCGCGATCACCGGGGCCGGCTCGCCTTCCGGCGCATCGGCGCCGTTGCCTTCGGCCTGTGCGCTCTCGACTTCGCGCAGCCACGTCTTGAAGCCGTAGCGCGCGAAGATGTCGCGCAGCAAGTCGCGTGCTTCACCGTCGGTCTTCAACGACGCCTCGATCGATTCGAGATGCGGTGCGAGATCGCAAGCCGTGTCGACGGTCACGAGCTGGCGGCCGAGCGGCAGGAAGTCGAGCGCGCGGCGCAGGTTGTCGCCGACCACGCCCTTGATCTCGCCCGCGTGTTCGATCACGCCGTCGAGGCTGTCGTACTGCGCCAGCCATTTCACGGCCGTCTTCGGCCCGCACTTCTCGACGCCCGGCACGTTGTCGACGGTGTCGCCGATCAGTGCGAGGTAGTCGATGATGCGCTCCGGCGGCACGCCGAACTTTGCGATCACGCCGTCGCGGTCGAGCGTCTCGTTGGTCATCGTGTTGACGAGCGTGACGTGGTCGGTGACGAGCTGCGCGAGATCCTTGTCGCCGGTCGACACGATCACGTTCATCCCGTGCCGCTCGGCTTCGCGCGCGAGCGTGCCGATCACGTCGTCGGCCTCGACGCCTTCGACCATCAGCAGCGGCCAGCCGAGCGCGCGCACCGCGCCGTGGATCGGTTCGACCTGCAATGCGAGGTCGGGCGGCATCGACGGACGGTTTGCCTTATAGTCGGCATAAAGGTCGTCACGGAACGTCTTGCCCTTTGCATCGAACACGCAAGCGCTATACTCTGCACTGACTTCCTTGCGCATACGGCGCAGCATGTTGATGATTCCGTAGAGCGCTCCGGTCGGCTCCCCGCCAGGGCCACGCAAATCAGGCATCGCATGGTAAGCCCGATACAGATAGCTCGAACCGTCAACCAATAGCAGGGTCTTACCTTCCAGATTTCGTTCTTCAGGCATTATGAACAAGAGAAAAGTGATTCCGAGTCTGCGTTCGCTCGCAGATCAAGAACGCGCGACGGCCAAGAAGGCGCGCGCATCGTGGCAGATGTTCACGATTATGGCAGAGTTTATCGAGGCGACCGAGTACCTGTCGGAGATCCGCCCGGCTGTCAGCATCTACGGTTCTGCCCGCCTCAAACCCGATACGGCGCACTACAAGCTCGCGGTGCAGATCGCCCGCAAGCTGTCCGACGCCGGCTTCGCCGTGATCTCCGGCGGCGGCCCGGGCATCATGGAAGCCGCGAACAAGGGTGCGCACGCCGGCAAGGCGCCGTCGGTCGGCCTGAACATCGAGCTGCCGCACGAGCAGGCCGGCAACCACTACCAGGACATCTCGCTGCGCTTCCGCCACTTCTTCACGCGCAAGGTCACGTTCGTGAAGAATTCGGATGCGGTGATCGTGATGCCGGGCGGCTTCGGCACGCTCGACGAACTGTCCGAAGTGCTCACGCTGATCCAGACGAAAAAATCGCGCCTCGTGCCGATCATCCTCGTCGGCAGCGAGTTCTGGCAGGGGCTGCTGCAATGGTTCCGCGACCAGCTGATTCCGAACGGCCTCATCAATCCGGAAGACATGGACCTGATGCAGGTGATCGACGATCCCGACCAGGTGCTCGACGCGGTGCTCGCGTTCTACGAGGACAGCGGCGAGGAAGAAGGTTCGGACGATGAAGGCCATCCGCCGCGCCCCGAAGAAGACCGGATGTTCTACCTGTAATCCATCCATGACGATCGCCGGCCCGACGGCCGGCTCGCCCCTCCCGCGCGGCAGACGTGGCGATTCCGCCACCTGCCGCGTGTCACTTTGTAACGCGCCATTAATCGCGCTTCGCGGCCGCGCGCCACCGAATGTGAAATCCGCGCCGCCGGTGCCGTGCGACGCGCGCCATCATCCGCACACGCAGGCCGCCATTGTCAAATGACACGGCCCGACGCCCGCATCCGGCGCCTGCCGGCCGCAATCCTCCGTAACAACCCCGCCTCGCATTTTCCGTCGCGCGCCAGCACACTGCATGTGTCGGTGCGGCGTTCCCCCGGTGGAACGGTCCCCCTCGCTTCCATCGCGTCGCGCCGGCCTTTTATAACGACACCACGGAAAAGAACATGCAACGCTCGCTGATCGCCCTTGCCTTCGCCGGCCTCGGCCTTTCGCTGTCCGGCCTCGCCCACGCCGTCAATGTCGACGTCAACATCGGCACGCCCGCGCCGGTCGTCGTCGCGCCCGCGCCCGTCATGGTCGCCCCGGCACCCGCGGTGATCGTCGGCTGGCATGGCGACCGCTACTGGGACGGCCGCCGCTACTGGGAACGCCGCGAGTGGGACGACTATCAGCGTCATCGCGGCCACGGTGATCGCGGCTATCACTGCCCGCCGGGACACGCGAAGAAGGGTGAGTGCTGAGCGCGTGATCGCCGGGCCGCTCGGCCCGGGCACTGAAGCACTGGCAAAAAACAAAAGGCCGCACGCGAACCAACATTCGCGTGCGGCCTTTGCCGTTGCGGGTGCTGCGGCGCGGTGCCGTCGACGTTACTGGAACGCCACTTCCGCAAAGCTCCGCAGCTTCCGGCTATGCAGCTTGTCGAGCCCGTTCGTGCGCAGGATCTCCATCGCCTTCACGCCGATCTGCAGATGCTGGTCGACCTGCCCACGATAGAACGTGTCGGCCATGCCCGGCAGTTTCAGCTCACCGTGCAGCGGCTTGTCCGAGACACACAGCAGCGTGCCGTACGGCACGCGGAAGCGGAAGCCGTTCGCGGCGATCGTCGCGCTTTCCATGTCGAGCGCGATCGCGCGGCTCTGCGACAGGCGCTGCACCGGTTCGCGATGGTCGCGCAGCTCCCAGTTGCGGTTGTCGACGCTCGCGACCGTGCCCGTGCGCATCACGCGCTTCAGTTCGACGCCATCAAGCTGCGTGACCTCGGCCACCCCGCGTTCGAGCGCGAGCTGCACTTCGGCCAGCGCCGGAATCGGCACCCACAGCGGCAGGTCGGCGTCGAGCACGTGATCCTCGCGCACGTAGCCGTGTGCGAGCACGTAGTCGCCGAGACGCTGCGTGTTGCGCAGCCCCGCGCAGTGGCCGAGCATCACCCACGCGTGCGGACGCAGCACCGCGATGTGATCGGTGATCGTCTTCGCGTTCGACGGGCCGACGCCGATGTTGACCATCGTGATCCCGCTGCCGTCCGCGCGCTTCAGGTGATACGCGGGCATCTGCGGCAGGCGCGGCGGCGCGTTGCCTTCGGCCGGCTCGCTGCCGAGGTTCGCGTTGTAGGTGACGACATCGCCCGGCTCGACGAACGCGCTGTACTGGCTGCGGTAGGCACGCACCTCGGGATCGTCGCTCTCGGTCATCACCGTGCGGCCCAGCTTCACGAACTCGTCGATGTAGAACTGGTAGTTCGTGTAGAGCACGTAGTTCTGGAAATGCGTGGGCGACGTCGCCGTGTAGTGGCGCAGCCGGTGCAGCGAGAAGTCGACGCGCGCGGCCGTGAACAGCGCGAGCGGATGCGGCTCGCCCGGCGCCGGCTCGAACGTGCCGTTGACGATGCGATCGTCGAGATACGACAGGTCGGGCGTGTCGAAGATGTCGCGCATCGCGAGCAGGCGGTCGCGGTCGAGCTCGCCCTCGAGATGGATGCCTTCCGGAAATGCGAAATGAATCGGAATCGGCTGCGACGACACGCCGATCTCGATCTTCACATGGTGGTTCTTCGCCAGCAGGCGCAGCTGCTCGCGATAGTAGTTCGCGAAGAGATCGGGGCGTGTGACCGTCGTCTCGAATACGCCGGGGCCCGCGACGAAACCGTACGAGCGGCGCGAATCGACGTGCGTGTTGACGTCGGTGCGGATCCGCACGAACGGGTAGCACGCGCGCACGTGCTCGGTAATCGATTCGTGGCGGCGATAGCGCGCGAATGCGTCGCGCAGGAAGCCCGTGTTCGTGTCGTAAATGGCGGACAGCCGCGCGACGGCGGCGATCGGATCGTCGAAAGCCTCGACCGACGGGCTTTCGGGCGTCAGCACACGGTGCCGGCGGCTCAAGTCGTTCTTCATTTTGATTACCTCGTCTGATCCGACGACATTACCACGGAACCCGGTCGCCTTTATGGCTGCCCCTACGCACGCGAGGGCCGGATGGGGCGCAGTATTTGCTAAAATCGGCGGGTTCACTGGAGACTCATCATGAAGCCGCTCATTCTCGTCGCCGCTGCCGCCGCGTTTGCCGCCGCCAGCGTCGCTTACGCCGCCGGCGGCACGCCTGACGCCGACGCGCAGGCCCGGGCCGAGGCCAACGAGGCCGCCGGCCTGCCCGATCTCCGCAAGATCAACCGGCCGGGCGCCGAAGTCACGTCGAAAGTCGACTTCGCCGACATCCGCCGCACGCCGAGCTTCCACGAAAAGAGCAAGAACGGCACCGAAGTCACCGAGTACCGCGATCGCGGCAAGCCGGTCGAGATCGACGTGAAGTCGAACTTCGGCACGCGCTACCAGATGAGCTCGACGCCCGACACGTCGCCGAAGCCGCACGACGCGGGCATCCCGATCACGCGCCTGCCGTCGCTGAACCTGCGCTACTGATTCCGTGGCGCGCGGCACCGAATGCCGCGCGCCGCCTCCCTTCACCTGATGTCGCGACGCACGCCGCCCGCGTGCCGACACCCTGACCTGACGCATCCCGCATGGCCGTTTTCACTGCTGTTTCCGACTCCGATCTCGCGCAATGGATGCGCCACTACGAACTGGGCGACGTGCTTGCGTTCCGCGGCATTCCGTCCGGTATCGAAAACAGCAACTTCTTCCTGACGACGACGCGCGGCGAGTACGTCCTCACGATCTTCGAAAAGCTCACGGCGCAGCAACTGCCGTTCTATCTCGACCTGATGCGCCATCTGGCCGGCCACGGCGTGCCGGTGCCGGATCCGATCCCGCGTGACGACGGCGCGCTGTTCGGCGAGCTGCACGGCAAGCCGGCCGCGATCGTCACGAAGCTCGACGGTTCGGCCGAACTGGCGCCGGGGGTCGAACACTGCATCGAGGTCGGGCAGATGCTCGCGCGCCTGCACCTCGCCGGCCGCGACTATCCGCGCACCCAGCCGAACCTGCGCAGCCTGCCGTGGTGGCGGGAAAACGTGCCGGCGATCGTGCCGTTCATCACGGATGAGCAGCGCGCGCTGCTGGAAGGCGAACTCGCGCACCAGGCCAGCTTCTTCGCGTCGGCCGACTACGCGGCGCTGCCGGCCGGGCCGTGCCATTGCGACCTGTTCCGCGACAACGTGCTGTTCGCGCACGCGGCGCCCGGCACCGGCCACGACGTGCGGCTCGGCGGTTTCTTCGACTTCTATTTCGCGGGCTGCGACAAGTGGCTGTTCGACGTCGCGGTCACGGTCAACGACTGGTGCGTCGACCTCGCGACCGGCGTGCTCGACGTCGCGCGCGCCGACGCGCTGCTGCGCGCGTACCAGACCGTGCGGCCGTTCACGGCCGAGGAGCGCCGCCACTGGAGCGACATGCTGCGCGCGGGCGCGTACCGCTTCTGGGTGTCGCGCCTGTACGACTTCTACCTGCCGCGCGCGGCCGAGATGCTCAAGCCGCACGACCCCGGCCATTTCGAACGCATCCTGCGCGAGCGTATCGCGCATACGCCCGCGCTTCCCGAGATCCACACCGCATGCAACTGATCGAAGTGCCCGCCAAAACGGGCTATGTCTGGTTCCGTCAAGGCGTCTGGCTGTTCCGCCGGAACCCGCTCGCGTTCATCACGCTGTTCTTCACGTACCTGCTGGCGATCACGCTGATATCGATGGTGCCCGTGATCGGCTCCGCGTTGCCGCTGGTATTCATTCCCGGCGTCGCGGTCGGCTTCATGGCCGCGTGCCGCGACACGGTGGCCGGCAAGCCCGTGATGCCGACGATCCTCGTCGACGGCTTCCGCTCGTACGGCACCGTCGCGACCCAGCGGCTGCTCGTGCTCGGCGTGCTCTACGTCGCGTCGATGGTGGTCGTGTTCGCCGCTTCGTCGTTCGTGGACGGCGGCGCGCTGTTCCACGTGATGATGGGCGCGGCCGACGAAGCCAGCACGACGCCGGAAGCGCTCGCCGCACAAGGCACGCTCGGCGCGCTGTTCTTCGCGACGCTGCTGTACCTGCCGGTCGCGATGCTGTTCTGGTTCGCGCCGGTGCTGGTCGCGTGGCATGACGTCCCGCCCGCCAAGGCGCTGTTCTTCAGCGTCGTCAGCTGCTGGCGCAATCGCGGCGCGTTCGTCGTGTATGGCGTGCTGTGGTTCGCCGTCGCGCTCGGCACGTCGCTCGCGCTGTCGCTGCTGCTGCAGGCGCTCGGCGCCGGCGCCTATGCGCTGACGATCATGATGCCGGTGACGATCATCATCGTCACGATGCTGTACTGCTCGTTCTACGCGACCTATCGCGGCTGCTTCGGCGTACAGGAACCGGGGGCGACGACCACCACGTCGGGCCGCTGAAGTCTCTCCGGCCGGCGCGCGGCGCCGGCCCGCCGTTCTTCGCGCCGGGTGGCCTCCCGGCGCCCTCGCCCTTCCCCCGCCTCCGGCAGCCCCGCTCGTCGCCGACCGCCCCTGTTCATCCCGATCTTTTGCGCGCAAAATAATTTGCGTACAAATTGTTCGCGCGTTCGCCGCGCCGCCCGAATCATGGACCGCCTGCCTCCGCTGCCCCAGACACTCGACGAGCAACTCTGCTTCGCGCTCTACTCGACTTCGCACGCGATGACGAAGGCGTACAAGCCGCTGCTCGACAAGCTGTCGCTGACCTATCCCCAATATCTCGCGATGCTCGTGCTGTGGGAACGCGACGACATCGCCGTGAAGGACATCGCCGCGCGGCTCGACCTCGACCCGGCCACGGTCACGCCCCTGCTGAAGCGGCTTGAGGCGCTCGGCTACGTCGAGCGTGTGCGCAGCGCAGCCGACGAACGCATCGTGAACGTGCTTGTGACGCCGGAAGGCCGTGCGTTGAAGGAGCGCGCGCGCTCGGTGCCCGCCGATCTCTTTTGCGCGATGCAGCAATCGCCCGACTTCCTGGTCAGGCTGCGCGCCGATCTTCAGCAGTTGCGCGACGCACTGTCGGCCGCCAACGAACGCTGACAGCCGAGCCTTGATGAACCGGCCCGACACTGTCGGGCCTTTTCTTCAAAAAATTCATTTGCACACAAATGATTTGTGTTCTATTGTTTGTAGGTGGCCGGCGACACCCCGTTCGACCGGGCCGCTTTTCCTCCCTTTTCCAGACAGGAGCTGCACGATGAACATTCTGTACAAGACCAGCGCCACGAGCACGGGTGGCCGCGACGGCCGCGCGGTATCCGCTGACAACAAGCTGGAAGTGAAGCTGGCCGCGCCGCGCGAACTCGGCGGCACGGGCGCGGAAGGCACGAATCCGGAGCAGCTGTTTGCCGCAGGTTACTCGGCCTGTTTCCTGAGCGCGATGAAATTCGTCGCGGGCCAGGACAAGAAGGCGCTGCCGGCCGACACGCAGGTCACGGCGGAAGTCGGCATCGGCCCGAACGACGCAGGCGGCTTCGGGCTGGACGTCGAACTGCGCGTCTCGCTGCCGGGGTTCGACAAGGCCGACGCGCAAGCGCTGGTCGAAAAGGCGCACCACGTGTGCCCGTATTCGAACGCGACGCGCAACAACGTGCCGGTGCGCCTGACGGTCGTCTGACGCGACACAAGGCCTGGAATGCAAAAAGGGCGCGTGCGGCATGGTGCCGCACGCGCCCTTTTCTGCTGCGTGACTCGCCGGAGCGGCGGACCTGACTGCCCGCCCTGCGCTCCTTAGCGCGAACCGAACGTGTACGGGCGGTTCATCGCCGCTTCGCGATCGATCTTGCGCATGCGGAATTCGAGATCATAGATGTCGGTGGCTTCGGCCAGGTACGCGTCGGCGCGCTCTTTCGAGGCCTTTTCAGCGTTCTTGGTCAGCATCAGGAAGAGGTGGCTCAGCAGGTACATGGTTGATCTCGCAATCCAAAGGTTCTTTGACTAGGGTTTTCCCGAATTATAGGGAAAACCCTAGTCTTTGGCCAGCGTCGATCAGAAGGTGCGTCGTTAGGTCGCCACAGTGCGGCGCTGGGTTTCGAAAAAGGCCCAGATCATCGCGCTCGCATCGGGGCCGACCGCCGCGTGGAACGGCACGGCTTCGTCGCCGCCGGCCCACGCATGGTCGAGCCCTTTCACATGACAGAGCCGCACGACCGGCTCGCCGTCGCGGCAGACATCGGTGATCTGCGCGCCCGCGTCGCGCGTCTCGACCCGTTCGCCGCCACGCAACGCGCCGCGGCTGTCGGCAAGCCCGTTCAGGCGCATGAATTGCACCGTCAGCTGGTCGGCATTTTTCGGCGCGACCACGTGGTCACCGTCGCCCTGGACGACCAGCGCCGGCATGCCCGGATACGCGGCGGCATCGACCAGCGCGTCGACGGCCGCCGCCGGGTTCTGGCGCACGCCGCGCCGCATCACATCCATCGCGGTAATGCCCGAGGTCGCCTCGCCGAGCGCCGGGCCCGAATGCAGCGCCACCGCCGCGAAACGGTCCGGATGGTGCAGTGCGAGAAGCGACGCGAGACCCGCGCCGGCCGACAACCCCGCGACATAGACACGCGACGCGTCGAAACCGTGTTCGTCGACGAGCGCGTCGACGAGCGACGCCACCGCGTTCGCCTCGCCGCGGCCCGCGCGGTCGGTATCTTCATACCAGTGCCAGCAGCCGTGCGCGTGCGCGCGCAGCGACTGCTCCGGATACAGCACCGCAAAGCCGTGCTTGTCGGCCAGCAGGTTCATCCGCGTGCCTTGCACGAATTCGTCGACGGACTGCTGGCAGCCGTGCAGCATCACCACGAGCGGCATCGCGCCACGCCGGCGGCCGGGCGGCACATAAAGGCCGTATGCGAGATTCTGGACGAGGCGCCCGAGCGCGGGGGCCATCGGATGTTCGCCGCGCGTCCACTCGCCGGCCGCCCATGCGGCCGCGCGCGGTCGCACGCGCGATTCGCGCGGCGGGGACAGATCGGATACGGCGGCGGAGGCCGCAGCCTCGAGTGCATCGCGTGTGATGCGCTGCGCATCGCGCGCCGAGCGTTTGGCGGCCGGAGACAGCATGCGTTTCATGCCGCCCAGCCACACCTTGGTCAGACTTTTGGTCATCGATCGGGCTCGCAGTCAGGAAAAATAGGGGCACCACAGCGGATGCATCGTTCGTCTTTGTGCAATGCACCATAACATTGTTTCTCGGACTTTTCCTGCATGCGGATCGTTCCCGGTCGCGCAAAAAACGGGGCTCATGCGCACGCGGCGCTATACTGGGGCTTCGCCGCTTGTATCCGTTGTAGTCGTTCTTTCCGGCTCGCGCGTTGATTTAAGCATCCTCCCCGCCTTCGTTCGTCCCCTTCCCGATGTTTGACCTGTCGTCTCACCTGTGGATCATGATCACCGCGTTCGGCGGCGCCGGCCTGACCTTGCCGCTCGCGATCACGATCGCCGTCTGGCTGGCGCTCGGCTATTCGTGGCAGCGCGCGGCCGCGTGGCTCGGCGTGCTCGCGGCCGCGATCGGCGTGGTCGCGCTCACGAAGATCGCATTCCTCGGCTGGGGGATCGGCATCCGCAAGTGGGATTTCACGGGGTTCAGCGGCCATGCGATGCTGTCGACGTCGGTCTATCCGGTCGCGATTTTCCTGGCGCTGATCCGCACGCGCACGCCGGTGCGACTCGCCGGCATCGCGCTCGGGCTCGCGGCCGGCGTCGCGGTCGGCGTGTCGCGCGTCGCGCTCGATGCCCATTCGCCGTCCGAATCGATCACCGGCTGCATCGTCGGCGCGATCGCCGCGATCGCGTTCATCGCCGGTTCGTGGCGCGCGGTGCCGCACCGCTGGTCGGTGCCCGCGGTCGTCGCGAGCCTCGCGCTCGTGACCGTGGCGCTGCACGGCATCACGGTGCCGTCACATCGCTGGGTCACCAAGGTGGCGCTGCAACTGTCGGGCCACGAGCGTCCGTTCGTCCGCGCGCGCTGGAAGGCCAACCCGAACTACCGCCCTGCTTCGCAGCCGTCGTCGCTGCAGCGCACCCAATCGTCGCCGCACACGCTCCGTACGTGACCGGCCATCCGGCCGTCGCGTTCGCCACTTTTCACGTCTGACCATTCCATGCGCGCCGTCGCATGAGCGGTATGTCGAGCGTTATAACCCGCCCTATATTACGATTACGGTTTCCACCCATTCAAAACGAATCCACCATGCGCTCAACCGTCCGTCCGCTTCGCCGCACCCTGCTTCGCCTGCTGCCGATCGCCACGCTTGCCGCTGCCGGTATCGCGTTCAGCGCGCCCGCTTCCGCTGCCGACGAACTGGTCGTGTCGGCCGCTGCCAGCCTGACGAACGCGTTCAAGGCCGTCGGTGACGCGTACGAGAAGCAGCATCCGGAGACCAAGGTGCTGTTCAACTTCGGCGCGTCGGACGTGCTGATGCAGCAGATCACCAAGGGCGCGCCGGCCGACGTGTTCGCGTCGGCCGACCAGAAGGCGATGGATCGCGCGGCGGACGAAAAGGTGATCGTGCCCGCCACGCGTCGCGATTTCGCGGCGAACTCGCTCGTGCTGATCGTGCCGGCGGACAGCAAGGCCGCCGCGCCGACGGCGCTGAACGACCTGACCGCGCCCGGCGTGAAACGCATCGCGTATGGCGACCCGGCATCGGTGCCGGTCGGCCGCTACACGGAAGGCGCGCTGCGCGCGGCCGGCGTGTGGGATGCCGTCAGCGCGAAGGGCGTGCTGGCCGCCAACGTGCGCCAGAGCCTCGACTATGTCGCGCGCGGCGAAGTCGATGCGGGCTTCGTGTTCGGCACCGACGCCGCGATCATGCCGGGCCGCGTGAAGGTCGCGCTGACGGTGCCGACGAAGACGGCCATCACCTATCCCATCGCCGTGGTCAAGGACAGCCGCCACGCCGCGCAGGCGCAGTCGTTCATCGACTTCGTCGCGTCGCCGCAGGGCCAGGCCGTGCTGTCGACATTCGGCTTCAAGCCCGCGGGCAAGTGAGCGTAGCGCGATGCAAGACGCCTGGGTACCGCTGCTGCTGTCGTTGAAGGTTGCCGGCTGGGCAACCGCGCTCGACATCGTGCTCGGCGTCGCGGCCGCGTTCATGCTCGCGCGCTGGCGCTCGCCGCTGCGCGACGTCGTCGATTCCGTGCTGACGCTGCCGCTCGTGCTGCCGCCGACGGTACTCGGCTATTACCTGCTCGTGCTGCTCGGCCGACGCGGCGTGTTCGGCGCGTGGCTCGACACGCTCGGCATCGAGCTCGTCTTCACGTGGCAAGGCGCGGTGATCGCATCGATGGTCGTCGCGTTTCCATTGATCCTGAAGTCGGCACGGGCGGCGTTCGAAGGCGTGGATCCGCACCTCGAACGCGCGGCGCGCACGCTCGGGCTCGGCGAAGTCGCGGTGTTTTTCCGCGTGACGCTGCCGCTCGCCACGCGCGGCATTCTCGCGGGTGCGCTGCTCGCGTTCGCACGCGCGCTCGGCGAGTTCGGCGCAACGCTGATGATCGCGGGCAACCTGCCCGGCCGCACGCAGACGCTGTCGGTCGCGATCTACGCGGCCGTCCAGGCCGGCGACGACAATACGGCCAACTTCCTCGTGCTGGTGACGTCGATCACCTGCGTGCTCGTACTGCTCGCGACCGGCTGGCTCGTGCCGTCGCGTGCCCGGCGGGACCAGCTGACATGATGCGCTCGCCTCGTTCATCGCCTTTCGCTATCGAGCGGCTTCGACGGAGGCACGCATGAGCCTCGTCGTCGACATCCGCAAGACCTACGCAAACGCCGAACGCCGCTTCACGCTCGACATGTCGTTCACGGCAACGACGCAGCGCGTCGTGCTGTTCGGGCCGTCCGGTGCGGGCAAGAGCATGACGCTGCAGGCGATCGCCGGCCTGCTGTCGCCCGACGAAGGCACGATCACGCTGAACGGCGAACCGCTGTTCGACGCCGCTCGCCGCATCGACGTGCCGACCCGCGAGCGGCGCGTCGCGTACCTGTTCCAGGATTACGCGCTGTTTCCGCATCTGAACGTGCGCCAGAACATTGCATTCGGGCTCACGTCGGGGCTGCGCAACCCGCGCGCGAAGACGGTGCCGCCGGAAGTCGCGTACTGGCTGCAGGCGTTCGATCTCGAGGCGCTCGCGGGGCAGTATCCGTCGCAATTGTCGGGCGGGCAGAAACAGCGCGTCGCGCTGGCGCGCGCACTGGTCGCGCAACCGCGGATCCTGCTGCTCGACGAACCGTTCGCGGCGCTCGACGGTGCCATGCGCCAGCGCATGCGTCACGAGCTCGCCGAGTTGCAGGCGCGGCTCGATATCCCGATGGTGCTGATCTCGCACGACCCCGACGACGTCGCCGCGTTCGGCGACCAGGTCGTGCAGTTGAGCGAAGGACGCGTGCAGGCGGCTCCGCCGCACGCCGAGTGGCCGACGCGCGTCACCTGAGCGCGCGAGGCCGTGGTCGTGGCAGGCAGGTTGGAGCCTGAGAGAAGCCGCGCGTAGCGGCATAGGCTGAAAGCGGAAACGAAGCCGGTGCCGTGCAGGCGCTGTGCGATGCCGGCTTCGCCCCGCCCGTCACATGACAGTCGATGCGCGCCGCCCGGCCTGCTTCGTCAGCCCGTCACCGCAAGAATCACGCTCGACGCCTTGAACAGCGCGATCGCCCGCTCGCCGGCGTCGAGTTGCAACGCCTCGACGCTGTCGTTGGTCACGACGGCCGTCAGCGTCCCGCCGCCGTCGAGCGCCAGCGTCACCTCGCTGTTCACCGCGCCCGCCGCGACGGTTTCCACGCTGCCGCGCAACTGGTTCCGTGCGGACACCTTCAACTCGGGTTCGCCATCGTCGACCGCGAGCACGACCCACGATGCCTTCACCAGCGCGCAGGCGTTCGCGCCGACCTGCAGGCCGAGCGCATCGGCGCTCTCGTGCGTCAGCACGGCAACGATCGGCTGTCCGCCGGGCAGCGTGAGCGTGACTTCGTCGTTGACGGTGCCGCGCACGATCGATGCGACCTTGCCGAACCACTGGTTGCGTGCGCTGGTCTTCATCCCGATCCGGCCGATCAGCGCCCAGTCGACGTCGAATCCGGCCACGGCCGCGCTTGCTGCCTCGATGAACCGGCGATGCTCGCGCTCGATCGTGCGGAACGCGGCGATCAGCGAAGTGGCGCGCGGCGTCAGCGTCGTGCCGCCGCCGCCCTTGCCGCCCGTCGAGCGCGCGACGAGCGGTTCGCCGGCAAGATTGTTCATCGTGTCGACCGCATCCCACGCGGCCTTGTAGCTGAGGCCGACGGCCTTCGCCGCGCGCGTGATCGAACCGGTGTCGCCGATCGCCGCGAGCAACGCGATGCGCGTGGCGCCGCCGAGCGTCTGTTCGCCGGCGCGCAGCCACAGCTCGCCGCCCAGTTCGAGCGGTTCGGCGGACGGGAACGAATGCGGTGCGTCGGTCATCGGAATGCGTAGGGAAATCGGGCGGCCATTATAGTCAGCGCGTGCCGGTCAACCCGGCTTGCCGTCGAGCTTCGGCGGCCGCAGGCTGGCCAGCAGCGTCTCGGCGTCGCGCGCCGCGCGCTGCTCGAGCGCCGCGCCGTAGCCACGCACGAACCCGAGCTGGTACGGCGGCGCAGCCAATTTTTCGAGGTGCTGCAGCGCGACCATCGTGTCGTTCGCTTCGCCGAGCACGCTCTGCACGCGCGCGAGTGTCTTGACCGTGTCGGTGCGCGTGCGGCGCGACGCCAGCGACGCGAAGAATTCGAGCGCATAGCGCAGCCGCTTCGCATCGATCCGCACCTGATGGCGCGCGGCCGTGTCGAGCGACGTCAGCGACGGTGACGCGTACAGATGACCGAACAGCCGCCGCACGCGCTTCGTCGCGTGGCGCCGCAGCGAAGGCGCGTCGCCGTCTTCGGCCGACGGCAGCGCAAGCGAGCTCAGCCACTCGAGCCAGCCGAGCGTCAGCCGCGCATAGCGGGCCGAATGCAGCGCCTGGCGCAACTCGACCCGCGCGGCCGCGCACTGCGCGCGCGCGGCGTCGAGCGTGCCGTTCCACTCGCCGTCGCCGCCGTCGGCCGCGATCAGCGCGGGCAGGCTTTCGGTCGCGAACACGTCCCAGTCGCGCACCGTGCCGAGCAGCGACGCAAGCCAGCGCAGGTCGACACCGAGCGTGTCGCGCCACCGGCGGTCGGCAAAGCGCGGGAAGAAGCGCATCAGCGTGCGCAGGCGGCGCAGCGCGACACGCATCTGGTGCACGAATTCGGGATCGTCATGCTCGAGCACCCCGCCCTCGTTGCCGAGCCACTGCGCGGTGATGTCGCCGGACAGCGCGAACAGCGCGGCGCGCTGCATGCGCACGCCGCTCAGGTCGACGGGCTTGGCCTTGACGGGCCCGTCGGCAGCCGGCTCGGCCGCGCATGCGCGATCGATCACGCTCGTCAATTGCACGAATGCGGGCCACGCACCGCTCAATTCGCGCGCCGCGGCAAACAGCGCATGCAGCGCGGCAGTGCGCGCGGGCAGTGTCTCCCAGTCGGGCGCCGCAAGGCGCAGCTCGACGAAGCGACGCGGCGGCTCGCTGCCGCGATGCAGCGTGACGTCGTCGAGCGTCATCTCGACCACGACGCCGCCGTCGTCGGCCCAGCGCCCGCGCCGCCGTTCGCTGACGAGGCGCAGCGCCGACGATTCCGGCTGCACGCTCGGGGACGGCGGCGCTGCGGCGTCGGGCGGGACGCCGTCCACTTCATCTGCCGGTGCATCGGCGGCGGCCGCAGCGGCCGCCTCGGGCACGGGCAGCGGCATCGCGACGGCGATGCCAGCATGCTCCGCGTCGAACAGTTCGCGCGCCGTGACGCCCGGCGCAAATGCCGTCGTGCGCGACGCGACCACCCGCCTGCCGTGCGCATTCGACTCGACCCACGTCCACCAGCTCGCGCCGGGGCTCGACTCGGCCTCCTCGATCTGGCACGGCTCGATCGTCACGCGCTCATGGCCGCGGCGCATCCGGACCTGCGGGCAGATGCGCCACGCGCGCACGAGTTCGGCGCCGAAATCACGCTGCGCCCCCCGGGCGCGACTCGCGGCCTTGACCGGCCACCCTTCCAGCGACAGCGACAACACGATTTCCAGCACACGCGACATGGAGGCTCCTGCACATGAAGAATCGCCGGCGCATCATCCGCGCCGGCGTCGACCGTGAAGCTGCTTCCATAGTACACGTCGCCCAAATTCGCAGGCGACGATCTGGCCCTGTCGTGCTGTCGCAGGTCAAACGGCGTATTGCGCGAGGCCGTTGCCGAACGACCAGTCCTCCTTCAGCACCTCGACAAGACTGATGAATACGTCCTGCTGCCGCACACCCGGCTGCTGCGCGAGGTTGTCCGCGATCGCCCGGTACAGCGCCCGCTTTTGCTCGAGCGTACGCGTGTTGTTCGCGGTGATCTGGATTATCACGAGATCGTCGCTGCGTTCGATATCGAGGTAGTGACGACCGAACACGAAGTTCTCGGCCGCATGCTCGGTGACGACCATGAAGATGTCGTCCTCGGGCACGTTGAACGTGTGCATCAGCGCGCGATGCACGCCGTCGACGAGCGCCGCACGGTAGGCGGCCGGCTTGCCTTCGCGCACTGCGATACGGGTGAATGGCATGGTCCTGCTCCTGTCGGTGAAGTTGACGTTGAAGAACGGAAACACAGCGTCAGGTTAGGCGCGCCGAACTATAATGAACAGTCATCAATGAATATTTCATCCATTTCCATTGAAAATGAAAGTCCTTGATCTCGATGCGGTCCGCGCGTTCGTGCTGGTCGCCGATCTCGCCAGCTTCACGCGCGCCGCCGACGCGCTCGGCACCACCCAATCGGCCGTCAGCCTGAAGCTGAAGCGACTGGAGGCCCACCTCGGCAAGCCGCTGCTCGCGCGTACGCCGCGCGTCGTCAAGCTGGCCGCCGACGGCGAGAATTTCCTGCCGGCCGCCCGCGCGCTGCTCGATGCGCACGATCATGCGCTGGGCGCGATCTCGGCCGGGACGCACCGGCTGTCGCTCGGCGTCAGCGAGCACGTCGCGGTGCCCGACCTGCCGGCCGTGCTCACGAGCCTGCATCGGCAGGATCCGGGGTTGTCGCTCGAAATGCATCTCGGCACGTCGACGAACCTGCTCGCGCAATACGACGAACGCCGGTTCGATGCGGTGATCGTGCGGCACGAGCCGGGCGAAGACCCGCCGCGCGAAGACGGCACGCTGCTGTTTTCCGAACCGCTGGCCTGGCTCGCTGCGCCGGACTGGGTGCCGCGCGCGGGCGAGCCGCTGCCGCTCGCGGTGCTGGCCGGCCCGTGCGGCGTGCGGGCCGCCGCGCTGCGCGCGCTCGACCATGCGGGGCGGCCGTGGCGCGAGCGCTTTACGGGCGGCGGCGTGGCGGCGGTCACGGCCGCCGCCGCCGCGGGGCTCGCCGTCTGCCCGCTGGCGCGGCGGGTCGCGCCGCGCACGCTGGTCGACGTCGGCGCGAAATTCGGGCTGCCGCCGCTGCCGCTGTCGCAGGTCGTGCTGTATTCGCGCGTACGCGACGCACGTGCCGGCGCCGCATTGCGCAGGTTTGCCGACAGCCTTGCAATCTCGGCGTAAACTAACGGGTTTCGCCGCCCGCAATCTCCAGAAGAATTCCGATGACGCCCGACGCCCGCAAGCACCTCCGCGCCAACCTGCTGATGCTCGCCGCCGCCGCGATCTGGGGTTCGGCTTTCGTCGCCCAGCGCCTGAGTCTCGACGTGATCGGGCCGTTCCTGTTCACGGGGCTCCGTTTCCTGCTCGGCGCGCTGGTGCTGGTGCCGCTGCTGATGCTGAACGCGGCGTCGCGCACGCAACTCGCGGCGATCCGCCGTGAGCCGACGCTGCTGCTGCCGGGCCTCGTGCTCGGCGGGCTGCTGGCGGTATCGATTTCGCTGCAGCAGATCGGCCTGCAGTACACGCGCATCGCCAACGCGGGCTTCATCAGCTCGCTGTATGTCGTGATCGTGCCGCTGATGGGCGTGTTCGCCCGTCACCGGATCGGCCCGGGCACGTGGTTCGGCGCGCTGCTCGCGGCGATCGGCCTGTATTTCCTCAGCATCAACGAGCAATTCTCGGTGCTGTACGGCGACTGGTTCCAGCTCGCCGGCGCCGTGATCATCGCCGCGCACGTGATGGCCGTCGGCCATTTCGCGAAGCGCCACAATCCGCTCGTGCTCGCGTTCATGCAGTTCGTCGTGTGCGGCGTGGCGTGCCTCGCGGTCGGCCTCGTCATCGAGCCGGTCAGCGGCACGATGCTGCGCAACGCGCTGCCGACGCTGCTGTACGGCGGCCTGCTGTCGGTCGGGGTCGGCTATACGATGCAGGTCGTCGCGCAACGCGACGCGGCGCCCGCGCACGCGGCCGTGATCTTCAGCATGGAAGGCGTGTTCGCGGCGATCGCCGGCTGGGCCGCGCTCGGCGAAACGCTGACGCTGCGCGCGCTCGTCGGCTGCGCGCTGATGCTGGCCGGCCTGCTCGCGTGCCAGCTGCTGCCGAACGGCGACGCCCGGAAAAAGGACGAAGACGCGCTGCCGGCGTGACACGCACCGTCCCTATAATGACGGTTCGCGTGACTTCCACGCCAACCGCTTCCGACAGGCCAGCTCCGTGACGTCCACTACCGTCGATCCCGCCGCCGACCTGCTGCGCGAACGCGCAGCGCATTACGCCACCCAGGCGGCGCTGTTCCTGCGCGACCAGGCGCTCTCCACCGCGTCACACGACCTGCGCAGCCCGCTGAATGCCATGCATAGCTGGGCGTACGTGCTCGAGCGCCAGCTCGCCAACGCCGATCCGAACCTGCAGCGCGCGCTCGCGGGCATCCGCACGGGCATCGACCAGCAGGTTGCGCTGATCGACGACGTACTCGACGCGCCGCGCGCCGAAACGCGCACGCTCGCCGTCAAGCCGCAGCCGTTCGCGCTGCGCGCGCTGCTCGACGACACGATCGCGCTCGCCCGTTTCGCGCTCGCCGACGCACGACAGGTCGCGCTCGACGCGACGCTGCCGGACGGTGACCTGTCGCTGACCGCCGACCGCGAACGCATCGCACAGGCGCTCTGGACGATGCTCACCGCCGCGGTCGAAGCCAGCGCAGCTGGCAGCCGCGTGACGTTTGCGTGCGCTCGAGACGGCATGCAGTTCACCGCGCGCGCCACGTGTACCGTCAACGCCGACGCGCTCGCCGATCCCGCGCAACCGCATGCATTCGAATCGTTCGCACGACGCGAGATGCTGCGCGAGCGCGACGCCAAGCGCGTCGCCTGGACGCTCGCGCTTTGCCAGCGCGTCGCGCTCGCACACGGCGGCACGTTCACGCACGACGCGTTCGTCGACGGCGCCACGGCCACCCTCACGCTCTCCGTCCCCGGTGAGGCGCCGGTGTAAGCAATCGGCCGCACGACACATTACAAATTCCTTTCTGGCTCTATACTGACGGGCCTGTCATAACCGGAGTGTTTCTTTGTTACAGATCTTCGCGCTCATCGGCGCGTTGTTCCTGGTGGCCCTGAACGGGTTCTTCGTTGCGGCCGAATTCGGCCTCGTCAAACTGCGCGCCACGCGCGTCAAGACACTGGCCCGCAAGCACGGCCTGCGCGGCCGCATCCTCGGCATCGTGCACGGCCGGCTCGACGCGTATCTTTCCGCGTGCCAGCTCGGCATCACGCTTGCGTCGCTCGGCCTCGGCTGGGTCGGCGAACCGGCCTTCGCGCAACTGCTCGGCCCGCTGCTCGACCTGATCGGCGTGGAATCCGAACGCGTCGTGCACCTGATCTCGCTGGTGTTCGCGTTCTCGCTGATCTCGTTCCTGCACATCGTCGTCGGCGAGCTGGCGCCGAAATCGATGGCGATCCGCCAGCCGGAGAAGGTCGGCCTGTGGGTCGCGCTGCCGCTCTATGCGTTCTACTGGGCGATGTATCCGGCGATCTGGGTGCTCAACAACAGCGCCAATGCGGTGCTGCGGCTCGCGGGGCTGTCCGCCGACCACGGCAGCGACGCCCACTACTCGACCGACGAGCTGAAGCTGATCCTGCGCAGCCGCCGCAGCACGGCCGGCAATCCGGCCCAGCCGGCGCGCGGCACGTACAGCAACGACGAGTGGAACACGCTCGCGCATTCGCTCGACTTTTCGTCGATGACCGTGTCGGACCTGATGCGGCCGGCCCATGAAATGATCGGCCTGCGCCGCGACCTGCCGCTGCCCGACAACATGGAGATCGTCGCGCGACACCGCTTCAGCCGCTATCCGCTGTTCGAGGATGCGTCGCGCGAACAGGTGAGCGGGCTGATCCACCTGAAGGACCTGCTGCTCGCGCGTCACGCGGGTGCGGCGCTGGAAGACCTGTCGGACTACGTCCGCCCCGTGCAGTACGTGCGGCCCGACACGCCGGCGCTCGACCTGTTCCGCCGCTTCCGCAAGGGCGCGCCGCACTTCGCGCTGGTCGGCAACAAGGGCGAGAAGCCGATCGGCTTCCTGACGCTCGACAACCTGCTCGGCGCGCTGGTCGGCCAGATCCACGACGAGTTCCGCCAGGGCGACGCCGACTGGAGCCGCCTCGACGACGGCACGCTGATGGGCAAGGGCAGCCTGCCCGTCGTGTCGCTCGAACAGGCGCTCGGCATCGACATCGACGAAGGCCGTGCGGAATCGGTCGGCGGCCTCGTGATCCAGGCGCTCAGCGACCTGCCGACCGAAGGGCAGCGCGTGTCGTTCGACCGCTTCGACGTCGTCGTGAAGAAGATGAACGGGCCGCGCATCGTGCTCGTGCGCGTCTACCCGAAGATCTCGAAAGAGGCCGACGAATGACGGCCGCGCCGCGCCGCACGCGATGAACGCCACGCTGCCGCGCTGCTGCGTGATCACGCCGGAGCCGGCGTCCGCGTCGGCGGCCGATTGCGCGGCGTTCCTCGACCGGCTGTCGGCCGTGCTCGCGCGCGGCGAGACGCTCGTGCAACTGCGCGTGAAGTCGCTCGATGCAGCCGCGTTCGCGCGACTCGCCGTCGAAGCGCTCGCGCGCTGCGACGCGGCCGGCGCGCACCTGATGCTGAACGGGCCGATCGATGCGGCCGGCGTGATGCGGCTCGACGGCGCCGGCTGGCATCTCGACGGCACCGCGTTGCGCGCCGCCACGCAGCGGCCATTGCCGGCCGGACGCTGGGTGTCCGCCGCCTGCCACACGCGCGACGACTTGCTGCTGGCCGCGCGCGCCGGCGCGGATTTCGTCACGCTGTCGCCCGTGTTGCCGACGCTCAGCCATCCCGGTGCGCCGACGCTCGGCTGGGCACAGTTCGGCGCGCTGGCCGCCGAGGCCGCCCTGCCCGTCTTCGCGCTCGGCGGCATGACACGTGCCCACCTCGACGATGCACGCCGCCACGGCGCCTACGGCATCGCGGGCATTCGCGGGTTCTGGTAGTTCGGAGCTTGCTGCGGTGCAGCCGGGCGCAGATGCGCCCGGCCTCTCAAACGCTTACCCGATGACGTCGTCATGCGTTCAGGTTCGGACGCATGCCGCGCCAGGCACCGTCATCGATGCGACGCGCATCGTGCGTGAGCGCATACCGGTTGACGTCACCCGTCAGCCACGCGACGAGCGCATATGGCGGCAACACCCCTTCATCGACCCGGTCGCGCGCCCGTGCCGGCGTCTCGAACACGACCCGCCCTCTGGGCGCATCGAACGGCACCGCGTCGGGCGACAGGTTCAACGCGATCGTCAGCGTCTCGTCGTCGGCGAGCCGCCAGGATGCGAGCAGCGCGTCGGCATCGCCGTCGCCGTCCGACTTCAGCGCACGCGCCTCCTGCGGCCGGCAATCGGACAATCGCGGCGCGATCAGCTTCGCGCGCACCGCGAGCGCCGACTGCACGAAATGCGCGCGATCGGCATCGCGCGCGGTTTCGTCGAAGATCAACGGGATCTGCGGCGTGAGCAGCGACAGCGCCAGTGCGGCCAGACCGGCCGCCTGCCCGTGGTCGCCCTGCCCGCTGTCGCGCCACGCGCCATCGGACAGCACCAGCGACGTCAACGACAGCCCGCTGTCGGCAGCCATGTGTTCCCCCGACCCGGCCGGCTGGAATGCGGCCCCGGCCGCGGTCAGCGCGCGGGCGAGCGTGTGGATCGACTGGTGCATGGAAATGCCTTCGTGGGCCGACGTATCGCGCCCCGTCAGCCGATGCAGCGCGCGTTCGCCGCAGCCGTTCCACTGCGCATCGAAATGGGTATCGGCAAGATGCGCCGGATGCCGCTCGCTGCCGAGGACGAGATGGATCAGCCGGTCGGCCGGCACGGCCGCGCGCACACGATCCGCGATCTCGCGCAGCCACGACACGCCGATCCGGTCGGCCTCGCGCAGGCGCAGCCCGTCGCAACGGTACTCGTCGATCCAGTACAGCGCGTTGTCGCAGAAGAAATCGCAGACTTCCGGATGATCGAGCGCGAGCGGCGGCGCCTGGAGCGGATCGTCACGCGTATGGAAGAACGGCGCCGCGTAGTGGCGCAGCGCCTCGGTGCCGCTGCCGAAGCGCGCGTAATCGAGTTCCAGCAACACCGCGAGACCGTAGCCGTGCGCGTCGTCGATCAGCGCCTTAAGCGCGTCGGGGCCGCCTTCGGCCGCGAGCGGCGCGAACGGCAGGCTGTCGTGCGGCGACGCGAGCAGTTCCAGCGCGGTCACGCCGAGCCGCGCGAGTTGCGGCAGGCGCCGGCGCACGCCGTCGAAGCCGCCCACCGCGTGCGGGCGAATCGCATAGAGCGCGATGTCTTCCCATGCGCGCCCGTGCCAGAACGTGTTGCGCCACGTGAACGCGCGCGGATCGATGACCTCGCTCGGGCCGTTGAGCCCTTCGGGTTGCGAGCGCGACGCGGGATCGGGAATCGATACCGCATCGTCGAGGCGATAGCGATAAAGCGCACCCGCACCGCAATCGGCAAAGACTTCGAACCAGTTCGTGCCGGCCGCCGTCATCGGGACGAGCAACGGGCCGAAGCCGGTATCGAGTTCGAGCTGGACCTGCGTGCTGCCCGGCGCCCACACGCGAAAATGCGTGCGCGGCGTCGCGCAGAGCGCGCCACAGGGCTGGGCGCCGAACGGCAAGCAGTGAATGTAGTGCTGCGCATACGGATCGTGCGGACAATCGGACATCATGCGCTCCTCGTGCGTACCGAGCGGCATGGCCGCGCCAGCGGGGCGCGGCGCATAGGGGCCCGGCATGCGACGGCCAGGCGGGGGGAGAGAACCGAGTATGCGCCGGATTCGCTACCGCGATGCATCGCATCCGGACATTTTTAAATACGAATCGACCCCGGGGAAAACCCGCAATCCCGCCGGTCCCGACGAGTCGGGTAGCAGCCATACCGGAATGGCTGCTCGCCTTGTTGCACCGGCCGCGCACGCTTACGCTCTGCGCCATGCTCGCGGACACGACGTCCGCGCCCGACCCGAGGAACCCGCCATGTCGCTTCCCGCCAGCGCCGCCAAATTCGATCCGGCACGCGCGCACGAATACGCCGAGCAATCCCGCATCGCACTCGCCGGCTACGATGCCTGCCACGAACTCACCGCGTGCATGCTCGCGTCGGCGATCGCGGCGCCCGACGCGCGGATCCTCGTCACGGGCGCGGGCGGCACCGGGCAGGAAATCTGCGTGGCGGCCGCGCTCGAGCCGGGCTGGCAGTTCACGGCCGTCGACCCGTCCGCGCCGATGCTCGCGCTCGCGCGCTCGAACGTCGAGGCCGCGGGTTTCGGCGCACGCACGGCGTTCGTCGAGGACGGTGTCGATGCGTTGCCCGACACGCCCGCGTTCGACGGCGCGACGCTGATCGGCGTGCTGCACCACGTCCCCGGCGACGCAGCGAAGGCGGCGCTGCTGCATGCGATCGCGCGGCGCCTGAAACCCGGCGCGCCGCTCGTGCTCGCCGGCAACCATCGCCGCTACGCGGACCACCCGCGCCTGCTCGACGCATGGCAGCAGCGCTGGCGCATGAAAGGTGCGACGCCCGACGCCGTGCGCGCGCAACTCGCGAAGATCCTGCAGGGCGCCGATCCGCCCGCGTCCGAGGAAGCGGTGTTCGGCCTGCTGCGCGATGCGGGCTTCGATGCGCCGCTGCGCTTTTTCGCGAGCCTGTTCTGGGGTGCGTGGATCGCGGTGCGGCGCGCGTGATGGCGCGGGGTGGCCGGCCAGGCGCGGCCGGCCAGACGCCGTTCGTCACGGCGCGCAACGCGTTTCGCGTATGCGCCCTCCGCGCTGGGTATGATGTCGTTCCCGCCCCCACTCCCGGCGTCGACATGCTCACCGTCCATCACCTGAACAACTCGCGCTCGCAGCGCGTGCTCTGGCTGCTCGAAGAACTGGATGTGCCGTACGAGATCGTGCGCTACGCGCGCGATCCGAAGACGATGCTGGCGCCGCCCGAGTTGCGCGCGATCCATCCGCTCGGCAAGTCGCCGGTCATCACCGACGACGGCCGCACGTACGCCGAATCGGGCGCGATCATCGAATACCTGGTCGAACGCTACGGCAACGGGCGCCTCGCGCCGCCGCCCGGCACGCCGGCGCGGCACGACTACACGTACTGGCTGCACTACGCGGAAGGGTCGGCGATGCCGCCGCTGCTGCTCAAGCTCGTCGCGCTGCGGATCGCGCACGCGCCGATGCCGTTCTTCGCCCGGTCGATCGCGCGCAAGATCGCCGACACGCTGCAGTCGAGCTTCGTCGATCCGCAGATCGCCCTGCATCTCGGGCATGTCGACGACACGTTGGGCCGCACCGGCTGGTTCGTCGGCGACGGTTTCAGCGCAGCCGACATCCAGATGAGCTTTCCGCTCGAAGCCGCGACCGCGCGCGGAGGCGGCAGCCGGTATCCCGCGATCGCGCGCTTCCTCGACGCGATCCACGCACGGCCCGCGTACCAGCGGGCGCTGGAACGCGGCGGCCCGTACGACCTGCTCAAGTAACGCTGCGAATGGCCGTGGCCTGCGTCAGCTCAGCAGGCCCGCCGCGACGTTGATCGACAGCCCGAGCACGGCCATGTTGAAGTAGAACGACAGGATCGACTGCGCGAGCACCGAGCGTCGCGCGGAACGGTTCGCCAGCGACACGTCGGCCGTCTGCGACGCGACCGCGAGCGTGAACGCGAAATACAGGAAATCCCAGTAATCGGGTTCGGGGTTCTTGTCCGGAAAGCGCAGCGCGCGATCGTTGCTCGGCGAGCCGTAATAGAGCCGCGCATAGTGCAGCGTGAAGATCGTCGGGATCAGGAACCACGCGCCGAACAGCGTCGCGCCCGTGATCGCGTAATGGCTGAGCCCCGCGCTGAAGCCGACGCTCTTGGCGGTCGCGAGTTCGATCGCGATCGCGGCGACGCTCGCGACGGTTGCAAGGCACACGACGGTCAGCACGGTCGTCGCGTTTTCATCCTCGCGGATCGCGATTTCGCGCACCTGGTGATGGTGCGCGGTAATCATGCGCACCCACATCAGCAAGAGATACAGCCAGATCGCGCAATCCCAGCCGATCAGCGCACGCACGGTCGGACGCAGCGAAAACGGCAGCAGCACCGCGCACAGCAAGCCGGCGACGAACGCCGCGACCATGCGCGGCCGGTTGCGTAATACCTGCGGATAAATCGTCATCATGTGATTCCGAAAGCAAATGGAAAGGGTTCGGCCGGCGCGCGGGACATACCGCCGCGCCGTACCGGCGGGTATTGCCCCGATTATCGTCATTCCATCGTGACGTGGCGATGGGGGCGCGAGCGCCTAAGATATTGGGATGACTGCCACCGCCCCCCTCTGCCACCATCCGGCGAACACGGTCGGCCGCGACTTCGTCGTCGGCGACCTGCACGGCTGCGTGGATGTGCTGCGCGCGCTGCTGCACGACATCCGCTTCGATCCGGCCCGCGACCGCCTGTTCTCGGTCGGCGACCTCGTCGACCGCGGCCCGGCCTCCGAAACCACGCTCGACCTGCTCGACCGCCCGTGGTGCCACGTCGTGCGCGGCAATCACGAGGAAGTGCTGAGCCTCGTGGCGCGCGGCAAGCTGTCGCCCGACGCGTGGCGCGGGATCGGCGGCGACTGGGGTGCCGACCTGCCGCCGGAACGGCTGCACGCGCATGCGGCACGCGTCGACGCGCTGCCGCTGGTGCGGGTGATCGGCGACGGCCCCGGGCGCTTCAACGTGCTGCATGCGGAATTCTTCGGCTCGGACGCCGATCTCGACACCGGCAGCTATGCGCACGACGTGCGCGAGCGGCTGATGTGGGGCCGCGATCTCGTCCAGGGGCTCGCCGATCCGGCGCGGCAGGCCGGGCTGTCGCTGACCTGCACCGGGCACACGCCGGTGCGCGCGCCACAGCGGATCGGCGCGCAGTGGTTCATCGACACGGGCGCGTTCGCACCGGCCGGGCGGCTCACGCTCGCCGAGCCGCACACCGGGCGCACCTGGTCGATGACGCAGGCCGAGGCACGCGAACGCCACGCGGGCGACTGGCCGCTGCCTTGAGGCGCCGACAGGGGCTGATAGATGCTGACGCGCGCAAGCGGGCCCTAGCCGACCTGGTTCAGTTCGAACACCGCATCGACGGCCGAGCCGTTCCAGTTGTATTCGAGGTAGGCCGCGTGATGGCAGTCGCGCAGCAGCGCGGTGCGGAACGCCGCCAGGCACTCGCCGCGCGGGTCGCGCACCGACGGATAGACGATCCCCGCACCGCCCGCATTGCGCACCGCGCGACCAAGCGCCTGCCCGGCGCTGTAATCGAGCGGATGCAGCAGCGCCGGATCGCGTTTCGGCCACGTGCGGATGTCGGCCACGTCGCCCTGCGCGATCACCGTATAGAGCCGCATTTGCTGGCGCATCGGCGGCTCCTTGGTCGCTTCCAGGAACAACGCGCTGTGATACCGCGTTTCGGCGATCGCCGTATCGCGCGAACGCGCGCAGTAGAACACGCCGTAGCTGCCGTCGGAAAAGCGGCTGCCCTGCGGATTCAGGTGCGTGAACGCGGCCATGATCGGCCCCCAGCCCTGCCCATAGCGGCGCTCGGCGGGCGGCACGAGGTCCAGTGTGCCGACTTCGTTGCGGATGCGGTCGTTGGTCAGCGATTCGAGTGCGTAAAGCGCGTCGAAATCGTCCGCCGAGGCTACGCGGTCGAACAGGTTGATCGCCGGGAAACGGGTGGGGATCACGCGATAGGCTGGCGCCCAGTCGACCGCGGTCGTGGGCCATTGTTGTGCTTGGATCGGCATGGTCACGCCCAGCCACCTCGCATCGCGTCGAGATATTGCCGGACGGCGACCAGATCGCCGACGTTGCCGGCGAGCATCCGGTCGAGTGCGCGCTTGCCGCCGAACGGCGCCGCGTCGTTCGGCCGCTTGACCCACGCATCGGCCGCGGCCGGCTGCGGCAGCAGGATCTGCAGCGCCTTGTAGATGCCGAGCAACAGCGATAGCCGTTCGAGCGTATCGCGCGGCAGCCGCGCCGATTCCGGCGTGGCCTTCCACTTGAAGAACGTCGAACGGCCGGGCGACCCGAGCAGCACGATCTGCTCGTCGATCGTCAGTTCCCAGTCGCGTGCGATGTTGAAAAACGCGCGCAGGCCAGCCGCCGACATCTGCGCGACCGAGGCCTGCGGCGAGGCGGAGTGCGATTCATAAGCGGGCCGTGACATGATCGTTAGTCTCGAAACGAATTTACTAACAAGATTAGTCCATTTTCGTATTTTTGCAAGGGTCGAGACCCGCCGATCGATCCGCCCATCCGACAAAACGATATTTTTTGTCCATTCTGGACTCTGATTTTATTTTCTGCGTTAATGGCCGTGCGGACACCGCGCGCAGACGCGGTTCGTATCCGTGAAACCGTGTCGCACAGAAACCGGAAGCACCCCGCCAAGGAACGCACCATGAAGAGACTGATTGCCGCTGTTTCGATCGCCCTGCTCGCGGTATCCGCAGGCCCCGCCGTCGCGAAGGACTGGACCACGATCCGCTTCGGCACCGATGCCAGCTACGCGCCGTTCGAGTCGAAGGCGCCGGACGGCAAGCTCGTCGGCTTCGACATCGACCTCGGCAACGAGATCTGCGCGCGCCTGAAGGCGAAGTGCGTGTGGCTCGAGAACGATTTCGACGGGATGATTCCGGCGCTGAAGGCGAAGAAGTTCGATGCGGTGCTGTCGTCGATGTCGATTACGCCGCAGCGTGCGCAGCAGATCGGCTTCACGACGAAGATCTACAACCAGCCGACGCGGCTCGTCGTGAAGAAGGGCTCGCCGCTGCTGCCGACGGCCGAATCGCTGAAGGGCAAATCGATCGGCGTCGAACAGGGCACGACGCAGGAAACGTATGCGAAGGCGTACTGGGGCAAGCAAGGCGCGAACGTCGTGTCGTACCAGAACCAGGACGGCGTGTACGCGGACCTGACCTCGGGCCGCCTCGACGCGGCACTGCAGGATGAAGTGCAGGCGGCCATCGGGTTCCTGAAATCGCCGCGCGGCGCGAACTACTCGTTCGTCGGCCCCGAGCTCGTCGACGAGAAGGTGCTCGGCATCGGCGCCGGCATCGGGCTGCGCAAGGAGGACACCGACCTGAAGGCGAAGATCGACGGCGCCATCCTCGAGATGGTCAAGGACGGCACCTACAAGCGGCTCGCGTCCAAGTACTTCGACTTCGACATCTACGGCGGCTGAAACGGCGTCGCGCGCGTACGGGCGCCACACCCGTCGCGCGCGTCCGACCGCCCCTCCCCTCACCACCGGACGGCACCGGCGTAACGCCGTTTGCCGTCGCATCGAATGCTTCATCCGTCGCACACATCGCACGACGCTTCGCATTTCATTCGGATTGCAGATTGATCGTCCGCGGGGACGATGCCTCGCGCGAACGGATATCGTGCGGCTTCAGTCAGTAGGCGAAGACCGGGCGTCGAGGTACCGGCGCCCGTGTGCACATGCCCTTGCGAATCGGGTTCGCGTGCAGGAAAGTGCCGACCCGGCGCGGATGACCGGCAATCAACCGGATCCGCCTCGCACCGGGCGCGGAGAGATGGCCTGTCGATGCATGCCGGCCGGCTGCAAGAACGACGTTCGACCGGCGATGCTCCGAATCACTGCGATCGCGGCCTGCCGGCCGCGGCGTGTGGCGATCGATCATTTTTCTTCCCCGTATCAATCTGATGGTTGTTCCGGCAACCGGACTCGACCGGTGCCCCGACGATCAGGCGACGACACTCCGTGCTCGCCGGAACGCAGCTGTCGTGCCGCGCGCCGTCGCCGCATCCCCGCGGACTGTGTCCTGGCCGGTACTGACAGGGTTCGCTGCCGAACCGGACGGACCGTGCATCGTCGACTTTCGCACGCCCACTGTCGCAAGGAGCGGGCCAGCGTCGCGCGAGCCCGTCCGGACAAGGGGTTGACCGGGCAGCGTGGTGGCCGGAACGGGTGCGAAAGGCGGGAAGTTACGAAACTGAAACACGCGGCGCGCGGACTGCAGCTGGCTGCGTCGCAGCCCTGCCTTGCCGGATAAGGCTGAACAATGCAGCGCGACATTTTTACCGACGGGTGCCGGCCGTTCACCCCGATTTCCCGCGCCAATTTGCGTGACCGTCGAGGCGAAAATGTTTCATGCGCTTTACATGGCGCAGGCGGCACGGGAGCCGCAGGTTGTCCGCGCATCCATCGGCCGGCGGCATCGCTATACTGCGAAACCGGCGCGCGTCATGTTTGCGCCGGCGCCCTCACGACACCGCCCACACGCCGCCCCATCACCCGAACGACCGCACCCGATGATCCGCACCCTCTATACCGCCGAACGCGCCAGGCTGATTCGCTTCGGGGTGTCGGGCGTCGGTTCGACCGCGCTGCATGCGCTGATCGCGGCCGCGATGTTCGCGCTGTTCGACGCGACGCCGGTAAGCGCGAACGCGATCGCGTTCGCGTGCTCGACCGCGTTCTCGTATCTCGCCAACACGCTGTGGAGTTTTTCGTCGCCGGTGACGTGGGGCAACTTCGTGCGCTTTCTCGCCGTCGCGCTGGCCGGCCTCGGCATGACGATGCTGCTGGCGCACGCCACCGAAACGCTCGGCCTCGCCCGCGCGTGGAGCATCGTCGCGGTCGTGCTGTGCGTGCCGCCGGTCACGTTCGTGCTGCACCGGCTCTGGACCTATCGCTGAAGCGGCTCACGCGTCACGCATGCGCCGCTCAGCCGACCCGCTGATGCCCCGCGTCGCCGGACGGCGCGCCGTCGTGCCCGCCGTTGTCGCCGTTCCCGCCGTTGTTGTCGTGATCGTTCAGCCCGTGCTCGATCATCATCCGGTAGAGCGTCACGCGTGAAATGCCGAGTTCGGCCGCGGCCTTGTTGATGCGGTGATCGTTGCGCAGCAGCGCATTCTCGATCGCGGTGCGCTCGGCGAGCGCCCGCGCCTGTTCGAGTGTCACGGGTTCGGTTTCGCCCGGCGTCTCGAGCCCGAGATCGTGCGGCGTCAGCAGCCGGCTTTCGGCCATCACGATCGCGCGCCGCACGCGGTTGATCAGCTCGCGCACGTTGCCCTGCCATTCATAGCGGCGCATCGCGTCGAGCGCGGCCGACGTGAAGCCGCTGATCTTGCGGCCGCTGTCGGACTTGAATTTCTGCAGCACGTAGTGCGCGAGGATGTCGATATCCTTGCCGCGCGCGCGCAGCGGCGGCTCGTGGATGCGCAGCACGCACAGGCGGTGATAAAGGTCCGCGCGGAAGCGCCCGGCCTCGACCGCGCCGTCAAGGTCGACGTGGGTGGCCGAGATGATCCGTACGTCGACCGGAATCGATTCCTGCCCGCCGAGCCGCTCGATCTTCCCTTCCTGCAGGAAGCGCAGCAGGCTCGCCTGGCTTTCGACCGGCATGTCGCCGATTTCGTCGAGAAACAGCGTGCCGCCGTTCGCCGATTCGATCCGGCCCGCGCGCCGCTGGTTCGCGCCGGTGAACGCGCCGCGCTCGTAGCCGAACAGTTCCGACTGCAGCAGGTGATGCGGAATCGCGCCGCAATTGATCGCGACGAACGGCCCCTTGCCGCGGCCGGAGCGCTCGTGAATCGCGAGCGCCGTCAGCTCCTTGCCGGTGCCCGACTCGCCGGAGATGAACACGCTCGCGTCGGTCTTCGCGACCTTGCGGATCGTGCTGAACAGCTGCTGCATCGCCTCGCAGTTGCCGATCATCCCGTGTTCGCCGATCGACGCCGCGTAAGCCGCGCCATCGACGCGATCGAGCGCGGCCATCCCGCGCGCATGGCCGAGCACGTGCGAAATCCATTCGTAGGGCAACGGAAGGGTCACGTAATCGAAGCAATAGCTGCGGATCAGTTCGCGCACCGCGGGGCTGATCGTGATGCCGGCCTGCGCGATGGAAATCCAGCCGATCGACGGCTGGCTCAGGCACGCCTTCAGCGCGGGATAGTCGCGCGACGTGAACCCGGTGAAATCGACCAGACCAGCGGCGACGCTCACGCCGGAGGTCATGTTCTGCGCGGCGCCGGCCGTCTTCGCGACGGCGATTTCCCAGCCGAGCCCGCGCAGTTGCGCAAGCAACGGCTCATCGGGCGAGCGCATGATCACGAACAGCTTGCGTCCGTCCTCGGGCGCGGTGACGGACACATGCGACATCTCGGGCACCGCATGCCCGTTTGCGTCAGGTGACCTAGCAACCATCGTTGTTCCCCGCTTGGCGTTGGTATCGCGCCGGCTCGCCGTCACGCGCGACGGACCTCGATCGAACCGACATATTGGCCGCATTTCCGTCCGAATAAAATCCCCCCGTGCAGGAATCGCGCGTGAGGTGGACATTGTCATGAACGGTATATCGATGCGGCCGGTGCGCGGCTAGATGGGTGTTATCCCGGTGGCGTACGCGGCGGGACCCCTGAACGGGCGGCTGCGCGGCGCGCAAAGCCGCGCCGGTGCTGGCGCTCGGCGTTCACGGGCAATGCCGCGCACACCGGATCGGCTCGCCCGCGCATGCGTGCACAACCGGTCGACGGGCCCGCCGGGCGACCGCGCAGCCGGTTCGAATTGATTTCGGTCAATCGTCAGAAGAAGACGGTTGATGCACGAACGCAACATGCGCGGCCCGATGCCGGGCCTGCCGGCGCAGCGGCGGTCTCAGCGGCCCGATGCGAGCGGCGCCGGCGCGTTGGCACGGCCACGGCCGGCCGGTGCGCCGCCCTGTTCGCCGTAGGCGGCGGCGAGCGCGTCGACCCGCGCCAGATGGTGGTGATTGTCGTGATCCCACGGATGGAAGCCCGGCCGGAAGAAGCTCAGCCATTCGCCGGCGATGCGCGGGAACAGCCCCCGGCGCGGCCCGTACAGGAACGCGATCATCCGCAGCATGCCGCGCACGTGATGGCCGGCGCCGCGATCGCGCCACAGCAGCGTCGCATGCATCAGGAATACGGTCGGCCAGAACGTCAGCGTCGTCAGCAGATACACGCCGATGCGGATCAGGTAACGGCGCAGCCCCGGTTCCATCGCGGTGTTCCAGACGTCGAACGACACGGCCTTGTGCTCGGTTTCCTCGAGCGCGTGCCAGATCCACATCTGGCGGTAGCCCTCGACCGAGCCGTCGAGGCGCGTCGGGTCGCGCAGCAGCCAGTCGGCGAGCATCGCCGTGTAGTGCTCCGCCGCGACCGTATGCGCGAGCTGCACCGAATGCGGCAGCTTGCGCTTCATGTAGCCGAGCACCGTCCAGACGCGCTTGTCGAGCTTGCGCGCGGGCAGGTGGTTCGCCTGCATCAGCTCGTTGTACTCGATGTGCTCGCGCGTGTGCATCGCTTCCTGGCCGATGAAGCCGAGCACCTGCTGCTTCAGCACGGGATCGTCGATCCGGTCACGGTAGTTGCGCACCGAATCCATGAAGAAACGCTCACCGGCCGGAAACAGCAGCGACAGCGCGTTGAAGAAATGGGTCACGTGCGACCCGAGGCCATGCCAGTCCTTCGCGCGTTCGACCGGCAGGTCGAAGCGCAGGTCGCGGCGCACCGGCATGATCCCGGCTGCGGTGGCGGAAGCGGCTGACTTCATGTTCATCGTTCTCCTGGTTCCGGAGCGGCCCGGCGCGTCGTCCGACGCAGCCGGCGCAGGCCCGGGCGGCGCGTCGCGCACCGCCAAAATCTTGACATCGACAGCTGTAAAGATAGGCCGCCCGCGGCGGCGCACGCAAGCCGCGCTGTAGATGCGCGCTTCCAAACAGGGCACGGTCGAAAAGGCGGAAAAAACGGCGCTCGAACAGCGTGCGGACCGGGCGGGATTCGAACGCGCGCGGTGGCTCGCGAGCGCTACGCGCCGCGCCGTGCCGTGTCACGTCGACGGCCTGAACGCCCCATTCGGCGGGCGTTTCACGGAAATCGGCAACGCCACGCGGTACGCCGCGGCGCGCTCTGGTAGCACCGATTCATACACGCGTCGCACTCACACGGTGCAACCGCGGTCGCGAGGCGCGCGAAAAATTCAAACGCGCGTTCCATTTGCGCTTCGGACGATCACGGCCACGGCGGCCCGGCGCCGCCCGCGACATACGTGCGAGCGGCCGACAGCCACGAGCGGCGGCCCGCTGCGCGCTCGCCTACAATAGCGGTTTTACCCATCCTTTTTCAGGAGAAGTCATGTCTGTCATCACGACCGAATCGGGCCTCAAATACGAAGACCTGACCGAAGGCACCGGCGCGGAAGCGCAAGCCGGTAAGACCGTCAGCGTCCACTACACGGGCTGGCTGACCGATGGTCAGAAATTCGATTCGAGCAAGGATCGCAACGACCCGTTCGCGTTCGTGCTCGGCGGCGGCATGGTCATCAAGGGCTGGGACGAAGGCGTGCAGGGCATGAAGGTCGGCGGCGTGCGTCGCCTGACGATCCCGCCGCAACTCGGCTACGGCCCGCGCGGCGCAGGCGGCGTGATTCCGCCGAATGCGACGCTCGTGTTCGAAGTCGAACTGCTCGACGTCTGATACCGCACGCGAGCCGCCGGCCGACGCCCTGCCCCATGGCCCACCTTTCGTCCCCCACCATCGCACTGCAACGCTACGACACGCTCGAAGCGTCGGACGTGCACGACTTTCACCAGATCGTGCTCGGCATCGACGGTGCGATGGTGATGGCGGTGGACGGCGTCAGCCAGCGGCTCGACCGGCACGGCGCGTGGCTGGTTCCGGCCGGCGCGCGCCACGATTACGCGGGCCTCGGCGAGAACCGCCAGCTCGTGCTCAATCTTCCCCTCGCGTCGCTCGCGGTGCCGCAGCGGCTGTTCGACAGCGCGCGCGCCGTGACGATCGATCCGGCACTGACGTCGCTGGTCGCGCAGATCGCGGCCGCCGCCGCGCAACTCGACGCCCCCGCCGACGACGCGCGGCACGCGGCCGCGCACCGTTTCCAGTGGCAGGCCGCCGCGCGGCTGTGTGGCGCGCTGCTCGACGAACGCGCCATCGCCGCGCCCGCCTCCGGCCTCGATTTCGCGCGCATCGATCGCTGGCTGCGCGCACGGCTCGAGGAGCCGCTGCGCATCGCCGATCTCGCCGCGCACTGCGGCTACGGGATGCGCCGCTTTCATCAACTGTTCGTCGACGCGTTCGGTGAAACGCCGCATCGCTACCTGCAGCGGCTCAGGCTCGACGCGGCCGTGATCCTGCTCGCGGACGGCCGGTATCCGCTCGTCGATATCGCCGGGAGGGTCGGCTTCGCGGATCAAAGCACGTTCACCCATGCGTTCACGAAGCGCTTCGGCGTGGCGCCGGGACGCTGGCGCGGCGAGCGGCATTGAACGGCCACGCGTCGCCGGTTGTTCCGCGACAGCGGCTACGCCGCGCGATCGTGTGGTGGCATTACGGCCGGACGAGCTTCGACAACCGTTGTCCGTCCCGCATGAAGCCGTGCCGCGCGTAAAAGCGGTGCGCATCGAGCCGAAGGTCGCCGCTCGTCACCTCCAGTTTCACGCACCCCGTCGACTCGAACCAGATGTGCGCCGCCGCGATCAGCGCGCCGCCGACACCCTGCCCGCGACAGCCTTCGTCGACGACCAGGCTGGTGATACGCCCGAGATTGCCGTGCGCGTGAAATAGCGCAAGCGCATGCAGGCTGATGCAGCCCACCACGCTGCCCGCGACCGTCGCGACCAGGATGCGATCGACCGCGCTCGGCAGCAGGGCTGCCAGCTTGTCGCGGATCATCGCGGGGGGCGCATCGTAGCCCAGCTGGTGCATCAGTCTTGCGATGTCGGCGTGATCGGCGATCTGCGCGTCGCGCGTCATCAGGTTCGAGGAACTCATCCGGATGGGCCTGTCGAAAGTTGATGTGTGCGGTGGCAGGCATGAGCCGCCGCAGTGCCATGTTAATCGCCGTGCACGGGCACGTATCGACGCTTCGCGTTCCGCCGATGCTGGCGGGTGCGCTCGTCGCCGCGCTCGGCTACGGATCGCTGCATTTCATCGACGCGTCGACACCGCTGGCCGTCCTGCTCGTGCCGTTCCTGCTGATTCCGACCGGCATGGGCTTCGCGGTGCCGGCGATGACGACCGCCGTGCTCGCGTCGGTCGCGCCCGAACGGGCCGGCATCGCGTCGGCCGTGCTGAATACCGCGCGGCAGGCCGGCGGCGCGATGGGCGTGGCTGCGTTCGGCGCGCTCGCCGGCGGGGGCGGCGCGGCGCAGGTCGTGGACGGGTTGCGGATCGAAACGGCCGTGTCGGTCGCGCTGCTCATCACTGCCGCGCTGCTCGCGACGCGGGTGCGGCCCGATGCGCATCGCGGCGCGTCGTCCACGCGTCAGGTCGTCAGGTCGTGACGACGGCCGATTGAACAACGGGTGCGGTCACGCGTCACCGACCTTCCTCACGACCGTCTCGGCCGCCTTCAAAGGCCGCCCGTCGTCATGCCGCAGCGCGAGCTTGCGGACCGCGCGCCCCGTGCCGCGGTCGACCAGCACCGAATGCGGCTCGCCGCGCGCGAACAGGTTCGCCTCACCCCACTGCCGCAACATCACGATCACCGGAAACAGCCCTTCGCCCTTTTTGGTGAGCGCGTATTCCTGATACGCGGTGCCGTCGGATGCCGGCACGACGTCGAACACGCCGGCATCCACCAGCATCTTCAGCCGGTCGGACAGGATGTTGCTCGCGACACCGAGGCTCGCGCGGAAATCGCCGAACCGACGCACGCCGTCGAACGCATCGCGCACGATCAGCAACGCCCAGCGATCGCCGACGATATCGGTCGCCCGCGCCACCGGGCACGGCGAATCCGCAAGACTTTTCTGCCTGGCCATGTTCCTCTCCGCAATCTTGCCGGCCGCCTTCGCGGCAACGCCGGTCATCCGTGCGCGGACCGCTCGCCCGCCGCACAACAGGTTGCATTTTAAAACTACTTTTCCTACACTTCACACCAGTTTCAATTTGCAACTACTTTGCACGAGGGAACCCATGGAGTCTTCCTGCCATTCCAGCACCGTTGCATCGAACGTGCCGACACGTGCCGCGCATCCGGCCGACGGCGACCGCCTGTCCGCGGCGCGCGTCACGTTGCTGGCCGTCTGCTGCGCGGCCAGTGTCGCGAACGTCTACTATGCGCAGCCGCTGCTCGATTCGATCGCGCGGGATTTCGGCGTATCGCAGGCGGCCGTCGGCGGCGTCATCACCGCGACGCAGCTCGGCTGTGCGCTCGCGCTGCTATTCGTCGTGCCGCTCGGCGACCTGCTGAACCGCAAGCGCCTGATCACCGTGCAGCTATTGCTGCTGACGGCGGCCTGCATCGGGGTCGCCGCCTCGTCGACGCGTGTCGCGCTGCTGGCAGGAATGGTCGCGGTCGGGCTGCTCGGCACCGCGATGACGCAAGGGCTGATCGCGTGCTCGGCCGCGCTCGCGGGCGCCGGCGAACGCGGGCGCGTGGTGGGCGCCGCGCAGGGCGGCGTCGTGGTCGGGTTGCTGGCCGCGCGCTCGCTGGCGGGCGTCGTCACCGACATCGCGGGCTGGCGGGCCGTCTATCTGGTGTCGGGCGCGCTCGCGATCGCGATGCTCGTCGTGCTGTCGCGGCTATTGCCGGACGAGAACGGCCCGCGCGAGCGCATCGGCTACGCAGCGCTGCTGCGATCGATGGTGTCGCTGCTGCGCGATGAACGCGTGCTGCGCGTACGTGGCGCGATCGCGCTGCTGATGTTCGCGGCCTTCAGCATCTTCTGGAGCGCACTGGTGCTGCCGCTGAGCGCGCCGCCGCACGCGATGTCGCATACGCAGATCGGCGCGTTCGGCCTCGTCGGCGCACTGGGCGCGGCAGCGGCCGCCCGCGCCGGCCGGCTCGCGGATCGCGGGCGCGGCGAAGCGACGACCGGCGTCGCGCTCGCGCTGCTCGCGTGCTCGTGGCTGCCGCTCGCGTTCGGCGATTCGTCGATTGCATGGCTGATCGTCGGCATCGTGCTGCTCGACGTCGGCGGGCAGGCCGTCCACGTCGTCAACCAGAGCCTGATTCTCGGCGCGCGGCCCGATGCGCATGCGCGCCTCGTCGGCTGCTACATGCTGTTCTATTCGGCCGGCAGCGGGCTCGGCGCGATTGCGTCGACGATGATGTATGCGCGCGCCGGATGGACGGGCGTCTGCGTGCTCGGTGCGGTCGTGAGCGTGGCGGCGCTCGGCGTGTGGGCTGCCACGCTCAGGCGCGCGTGACGCGTGCCGGCGCCGTGCATCGGAAGAAGAAGAAGGCCGGCCGCCCGCTACGGGCGGTCGGCACGCGAACCGGCCACGCGCGCGCGCCGGTTCGGCTTTCGGTTCGGCACGCAGGTCGCGCGCCGCGGCACACTCAACCTGCCGCCTGGATCGCCTCTTCGTACACGCCGGCCACGCGCCGCGCGATCACCGCGTTGTCGAAATGGTCCCGTGCATAGCGCTTGCACGCGGCCTCGTCGGGCAGCGTGATCGCGCCCGACAACGCCGCGCCGAGCCCTTCCGCGATCGCGTCCGCGCCCGTGGACGGCAGCACGAGATCGTCGGACAGCCCGGCCACCGCCTCCGGCAGCCCGCCCACCGGCGTGACCAGCACGGGCGTGCCGGACGCGAGCGATTCGACGGTGATCAGCCCGAAGCCTTCGAGCGCGACCGTCGGCACGACGCTGACCGTCGCCGCGCGGTACAGCGCCGCGAGATGGTTGTCGGGCACGAAGCCGAGCAGCTTCACGTTGTCCTGCAGCCCGGCGGCATCGATGCGCTGCTGCAGTTCCTCGCCGATCTTGCCCTTGCCGGCGATCAGCAGCAGCACGTCCGGGTGACGGTGCTTGAGGAGGCCGATCGCGTCGATCAGGTCCTCCAGCCCCATGCGCCGCACGAGCCGGCGCACGGCCAGCACGATCGGCCGGTCCTGCGGCAGTTGCAGCTTGTGCCGCGCCTCGGCCGGCGTGAGCGGCGTATCGAACTGCGCGGTATCGACGCAGCCGGGAATCACGCGCACGCGCGACGGATCGATCCCGTAGCGATTCGTCAGGATCTGGCCGAACGCCTGCGACAGCACGATCAGCCGCGACGAACGCGTATAGACCGCCTGTTCGAGATAGCGCTTCGCGCGCTGGCCGAGCGATGCGGCGCCCTCGACCTGGCTTTCGTCGGCCCACGGCCCCTGGAAATGCGACACCTGCGGAATCCCGCGCGTGACGTCGAGGCCCGGGAACGTGTACAGCGCGAAGTGCGACGAGATCACGTCCGGCCGCTCGCTGCGGATCTCCTCGCGCAACGCGCGCCGCGCGGCGAGCATCCGGCGTGCAAGCGACTCCGATGCGGGGCCGAAGCCCTGGATCGCGCCGTCCGTGTCGTCGGCGACCTTCGGCGAGCCGGCGACGAGCCCGCGCACCTCGACGCCCGCGCCCGGCAGCGCGCCGACGAGCGAGTAGTACATCCGGTCGAGGCCGCCCGCGCGCTCGGGGAACCAGTGCATGCCGATTTGCAACGATTTGATCGGCCGGGAAGATTGGGACATCACGTTTGCTCCTGCGTGACTGCATGCTCGGCCCGCTCGAAAGCGGACGGCTGCGTGGGTTGGCCGATGCGCCGGTAAAGCGCGACATACTGGGCGCCCATGTGCGCCCAGCCGAAACGGGTCATCAGTTCGCGGGCGGCTTCGCCCATCGTGCGACAGGTGTCGCGCGATGCCGCGAGCGAGCCGATCGCCTGCGCGAGCGCGGCCGGATCGTCCGGATCCTCCAGCACGATCCCGCATTCGCGCGTGATGATTTCCGCGCCGCCCGCCGTGCGCGCGGTGACGACCGGCAGCCCGGCCGCCATCGCCTCGAGCAGCGACAGGCTCATCGCTTCGTAGCGCGACGGGAACACGTACGCGTCGACCGAGCGCATCAGCGTCGGCATGTTTTTAACGAGGCCGAGGAAATGCACGCGCGAATCGATGCCGAGCGCGCGCGCCTCCTCCGGATACGGGCTGCCGGGCAAGTAGCCCGCCACCGCCAGGTGCACGTTCGCCGGCAGCTTCGTCAGCGCCTTCAGCACGGTGCCGAGGTTCTTGCGCGGCGTGCGCAGGTCGCCGACGAACAGCAGCAGGAACGCATCGTCCGGCAGCTTGAATGCCGCGCGGTCGGCCTGTGCGCCCGCGAACGCGCCGGCGTCGACACCGTTGTAGATCACGCTGATCTTGCGGCTGTCGATGCCGAGCCCGGCGATCTCGTCGGCCACCTTCTGCGAGACGGCCGTGATCGCGCGCGAACGCCGGTACGCCCAGCGCTCGAGCGTGGTGTTCACACGCGTATAGACGTACTGGTAGGCCGACCACAGCCCCTTCGTCGGCCCGAACGGATAGTACGGACTCTTGAACCAGCCGCCGTGCACGAAGTGCGCGGTATTGACGTCGGCCTTGATCCACGAAATGAAGCCGTTCACGTGCAGCACGTCGTACTCGCTGCGGTGCGATCGCAGCCAGGCCGCGCTCTTCAGCGCGAACACCTGCTGCTTGACGAGATTCGACGGCCAGAAGCCGCCGACCTTCACGGGCACCCAGCGCACGCGCGGGTCGGCCAGCAGCTCGGGCGCGACGTGCGACGCGACCAGCGTGACCTCGTAGTTCTCGGCCAGCGCCGCGCGCGCGATTTCGTAATTGACGCGGCCCTGCCCGTCGTTATGTCGCACGACGTGCGTGACGATCGCGATTCTCAATGGTCGCCTCCCCGTAAACGCGCGGCGGCCAGCAGGCGTTGTGCCTTTTGCCAGTGCGCCGCGGAAAGAATCGAAAAAATGGCTGTGAACATCAGCAGGCCGCCCGTGCCGATCAGCGAGTTCGTGAACACGAGCATCGCGAAGGTCGACAGACACAGGCTCAGGCACGCGCCGACGAACTTGTCCTTGCGCAACTTGAACGCCGCGCGCAGCGTGCGGCCGAACAGCATCACGACGCCCGACAGGTACAGCAGCGTGCCGGGCCAGCCGAGCACGAACGGCACGTTCATCACGCCGCTGTCGAAGCTGCCGTACTTGCCGAGCTCGCCGCTGTCGCTCGACAGCTTCGTGGATGCACCCGTCGCGCCCATCCCTTCGCCGGCGACGTCGGTGAACGCCGTCTGCGCGAAGGTGGCGTAGAACTTGTTGCGGTCGTCGTAGCTGCGGTCGTCCTTCAGGTTCGTGATCGACTGCAGGCGCGCGCCGAGACGGTCGGCCACCGGCCCGACGGTCAGCAGCGGCACGCACAGGCCGACCAGCACGACGCCGCTGATCAGGATCCGCATCCGCACGCGGTTGTTCGACTGCGCGAGCTGGATCGCGAGCGCGATCACCCAGCCGCCCCACGTCGAGCGCACGAGACACAGCGCGAACGACACGAAGCCGGCCGCCCCGGCGAACCAGCGGATCTTCTGCGGCGCGGCGAACACGAACACCAGCGCGCCCATGATCGCGAACGCGAACGGCCCCGACGAGTTCATCGTGCTGAACACGCGCACGCCGTACGGCACCGGCTCACCCTGCGAGCCCATGTCGGAGCCGATCATCCACAGCACGTCCCACTGCGGCATCACGAAGTACTGCACGACGCCGTACAGGCCCATCACGAGCATGCCCCACATGAACGTGGACAGCAGCACGTCGCGGTACTCGGGGTAGTCGCGCGCGTTGACCATGATGTGAAAGCCGATCAGCAGCGGGTACACCCAGTTCGCGAGGTCGTAGGTCGCGGCCATCACGCCGCTCGACACGATCCCGACGAGGTAGGCGTACGCGAGCCCGAACAGCATCAGCAGGATCGGGATCCCGCGCCGCTGCGCGAGCACGCGGTAATGCCGGATCAGCCCGAGGCCGGCGATCATCGTCACCGCGAGCGGCGCGACCTGGATCAGGCTCGTCGGCGTGAACGCGCCCTTCGACCAGTCGGCGAGACGCCGCACTTCCGGGCTCAGGAACCACACCCACCACATGAAGCCGACGTAGCGCGCCGGACTCTTGAAATACAGCCAGAGGCCGACCGCGATGGCCAGCACCGGAAACGCGAGCGTCAGCACCTTGCCCTGGTGAATGGCGATCAGCGCGGCCGTGAACGTCCACAGCCCGGCCTGCCCGACCCAGTGCCTCGGTTCGGGAAGCCAGTTGCGTTTGCGCGACGGTGCGCGTTCGGCGGCAATCGTACTCATCGATCCGCTCTCACCGCGACGACGGGCGCGAATCCGCGAGCGGCATCGCGAGGCCCGCGGCAGCCGGCGTCCGGCGCCGGCGCAGCATGTCGCGCGTGATCCGCACGTGCTGCTCGGCGAACGCCTGCGTGGTCAGGTCACGGTCGCGCAGGCACGCGGCGGCGGCCTGCGCGCAGGCGAGCGCCGTGACCGGATCGGCCACGAAGCGATCGGCGGCCTGGCGCATCGCCTGCGCGTCGAACGCCGGCACATAGGCGGCCGTATCGTGCGGGAAGTAGTCACTGAGCCCGCCGACATCCGACACGATCATCGGCTTGCCGACAGCGGCGGCCTCGAGCATCACCGTGATGCCCGACGCATGGAAGTTCGGCCGCAGCGGCACGACGATCACGTCGGCCCACGCGTACAGCTCGTGCTGCTTCGCGAGCCCCGACGCCGAGCCGATCTTCACGTTCGGCGCATGCCACTCGCGCGGCACGCGGCGGCGCGTCGCGAGCCGCACGTCATAACGCTCGTCGCCGCCGAACGCGGCAAGGAAGGTGCGCCAGTCGCGGTCGCGATCGTTGCCGATCGCCGCGATCCGCAGCGGCCGGTTCGGTTGCCATTGCCGCGGCTCGGTGATCGGGAAATCCTGCGTGTTCAGCCCGTAGTAGACGAACTCGGCGTCGCGGCCGAGATAGCGGTGGCACAAGTCGGCGTTGTCGCGGGCCAGCGTGGTCAGCGCGTCGGCGCGCGCGATCAGCTTGCGGTACAGCCAGCGGCGCGGACCGCCGAAGCTGTTCCACTTGTCGAACAGCCATACGCTCTGCGCGAGCAGCAGCGGGCGCTTGCCCTGCGCGCCGGCCAGCTTCAGGATCAGCGCAGCGGCCAGATGCTCCTGCTCCGTGTGCGTCCAGATCACGTCGGTGTTCAGCAGCGCGGCGCGGTTGCGCCACGCATGCACGACGTCGAAGCCGAGCGCCGCCTTCAGCGCGCGGCGCGCGAGGCTGGCGACGCGGTTCTCGCCGCCGTCCTGCGAATAGGTCAGCCGGAATTCGTCGGATTCGGCATGGTGATAGCCGTACAGGCAGCCGATGTTCTCGCCTTTCCGGTAAGTACGCGGATCGGCGCCGTAAAACAGGTGAACGTGGACGTTCGTGGCAGCTTTCGTTGCAGTCATGCGAGCCCTCCGTGGGTGGCCGCGCGCGAGGCGCGCAGGCCGTTCAAGACGTCACCGGCGGCATCGCCGCACGATGGGGGGCAAGGTTCGCGCGGCGGGCGTCGCGCGCGCCGCGGCGCACCGCGCGCCAGTGCTCGCGGATCCGCTCGCGCTGCGCCGTATGCAGCGACAGCAGCACGTGCGCGAGGCCCGGGTAGACGCGCGTGCCGACCAGCGTCCACCACCACCACGCGATCTCGCGCCGGACCGGCGGCAGATGCTCGCGCAGGATCAGGTGCATGTTGTACGCGCCGTTGCTGATCGCATTCAGCGACGCGGCATCGCGCCGGTCGTCGTCGAAACGCTCGGCCGGGAAATGATCGACCGCGATCGCCGGGTCGTAGACGAGCTTCCAGCCGTCGCGCTGCACGCGCATGCTAAAACCCATGTCGTTGTGCACCTGCGCGCCGGCGCCGCGCAGCCGCGTGTCGAAGCGCAGCCGCTCGATCGCGGCGCGGCGGTAGCTCATGTTCGCGCCTTTCAGCATGTCGACTTCGCGCAGGCCGCCGACGCCGAGATGATGGTTGCCGACGATCTTGCCGGACAGCGTGAGCTGGCCGACGAGCTCGCGCGATTCGTCGAGCACGCGGCCCTTCTCGTGCACCCAGTCGCGCCCGCCGACCGCGCCCACGCGCGGATCGGCCTCGAACACCGACTCGACGCGCGCGAGCCAGTCGGGATGCGGCGCCGCGTCGTCGTCGGTGATCGCGACGATGTCGCCGTGCGCCGAGTCGAGCCCCTTGTTCAGCGCGGCGACCTGGCCCGGCACCTCGACCGGCACGATGCGCAGCGGCAGCGCGCCGCCGACCGCCGGATCGGCGAGCCGTTCGTGCGTGGCGTCATCCTCCGGGCGCGCGACGACGATCACCTCGTCGGGCAGCCGGTGCTGCCGCTGCAGCGCCAGCAGGCAGCGCGCGAGGTCGGCGGGACGCCGATAGGTCGGAACGAGCACGGAAATTTTCATCGTTGATTCTCCTGTCGGCCGGGCAGGCAACACGCGCTGCCCGCCCGGTTACGTGCGATGCGGATCAGGCGCTCAGGTATTCATGCACGGCCGCATAGCCGCGGCCGTAGCCGCGCGCCTTCGGCGGCACGCCGTTGAAGATCCCGCCTTCCAGGTCGACGCCCGCGGTGCGCAGGCGCTTGATCGCGTCGGCGATCTCGCCTTCGGTATGCATGCCCGAGCGCAGCACGAGGAACGTCGAGCCGGCCATGCGGCCGATGATGGTCGCGTCGGTCACCGCCAGCACCGGCGGCGAGTCGATCAGCACGACGTCGTAGCGCTTGCCGAGCCCTTCGAGGTATTGCGGCAGGCGCGACGACATCAGCAGCTCCGACGGGTTCGGCGGGCGCGTGCCGGCCGAGATGAACGACAGGCCCTGCACCGGCGTCTCGCGCACGGCGTCCTCGAGCGCCGACTGGTCGCTCAGCAGCTCGGACAGGCCCGGCTGCGACGTGAGGCCGAAGTAGCGGTCGAGCAGGCCGCGACGCATGTCGGCGTCGATCAGCAGCACGCGCTTGCCCGAATGGGCGAGCAGCACCGCGAGGTTGACCGTCAGGAAGCTCTTGCCGATGCCCGGCGTCGGGCCCGTCAGCACGATCACGCGGTTCTTCGCATCCATCATCGCGAACTGCATCGCGGTGCGCAGGCTGCGCAGGCTCTCGACGCTGAGATCCTTCGGACGCAGGCTCGCGAGGATCGGCCGGGTACGGCTGCCGCCCTTCTCGGCCTGCGCGTCGAGCTTCACCTGCTCGGCGCTTTGCGGCACCAGCCCGTACAGCGGCAGGTTGAACGCGCGCTCGATGCGGTCGGGGTCCTCGATGCCCTGGAACATGTTGCGGCGCAGGAACACGACGCCGGTGCCGAGGATCAGCCCGAGGAACACGGCGGCCGACAGGATCAGCACCTTCTTCGGCTTGACCGGATCGCCCGGGCGCAGCGCCGAATCGATCAGGTGGATGTTGCCGCCCGTGCCGGCCTTCTGCACCGACAGCTCCTGCACGCGGTTCAGCAGCAGCACGTAGATGTCCTCGGCCACCTTCGCGTCACGCTGCAGCTGGACGGCCTTCACTTCGGTGGCCGGCAGGCTGCGGAAGCGGTTGCTGAACTTGTCCTTCTCGCCCTGCAGCTCCGCGAGCTGCTGCTTCGCGGCGATCACCATCGGGTGCGAATCGGTGAAGCGCTGCGCGAGCGATGCGAGCTGCAGGCGCTGCGCGGCGATCTGCTGCTCGTACTGCACGCTGCCTTCGAGGTAGACCTTCGCCTCGTCGCTCGCGTTGATCGAGCCCGACGTGCGCTGGTACTGCGTCAGCGCGGCTTCCGCGCGTTCGAGGTCGGCCTTCAGGCGCGGCTCCTCGCCCTTCAGGAAGTCGAGCATCTTGGTCGCTTCGGCCTGCTTCGCGACCACGTGCTGGTTCAGGTACGACTGCGCGAGCGCGTTCGCGATCGCGGCGGTCTGGTCCGGGTCCTTGCCTTCGAGCGAGATCTGCACGACGCCCGTCTGCTTGCCCTGCTCGGTCACCTGGATGCCGGTCTGGAAGCCGCTGATCGCGTCGAGGTCGTTGTAGCGGACCACCGTGAACTGCGTGCCGGGGCGCGCGACGAGCTTCGACACGAGCAACGTCACGCCGCCGCCCTGCGCCGATTCGCCGACATGGCCCGACAGCAGCCGCATGCCGTTCTGGTCGACGATCGAATAGGTGCCGTTCGGGCCGGCCGTCAGCGTCAGCTTCTTGCCTTCGAGCGCGGGCACGACGGTGATCGAATCGACGTCGGCCACTTCACCGCCCCATGCGTACGACTTCAGGCCGAGCCACGGCTTCGCCGGCTCGCCCGGCGTCGAGATGCGCGCGGCGAGGCTGCCGATCACCGGCAGCGTCTTCGGCACGACCGAGAAGTTCAGCTTGAACTGCTCGACCACCGGCGCGACCACGCCGCGGCTCTTGATGATCTCGATTTCCGCGTCGGTCGGCGCCTGCTGCGGGCCGCTGTTGATCATCGCGCCCGTCTGCGTCTGCGTGAGCGCCTGCGACGTGTTGTCGTTGCCCTCGACCCGCACGTGCACGTCGGCCTGGTAGACCGGCTTCGCGATGTAGCAGTAGAGGCCGGCGAGCGCGACGACCGTGACCGCGATGCCGAGCAGCAGCCAGATGTCGTCCATGATCACCTGGAGCAACTGGCCGAGGACGACGTCCTCTTCCTCGGTTTTCGCGGACAGATCCGCGTAGGTGTGTTTCGCTTGCGTGTTCACCATTCGTTCCCGCTTGAGTGGTGCCGGGGCGGAGGCGCCGCCCCGGCGGGCTATCAGCGCGTGATTTGCCGCATGTAGAAGATCGTCTGGATCGTCGGCAGCACCTGCTGCAGCACACGGTTGAACTGCACCGAGCTGGCCGTGCTGACGTAGACGACGTCGAGCGGTTGAAGCGGGAAGCGGCTCGACAGCATCAGCGCATCCGGCTGCGTCATGTCGAGGCGGAACACTTCAGGCTTCGTCGGGTTGTCGCGCATCCCGCGCATCACGTAGATCTTGCGCGGGTTCGCGTCGGTGTCGAGGATGCCGCCGCCCGCGGTCAGCGCGTCGGCGATGGTCAGCTTGCCCTTGAGCATCGGCACCGTGACCGGCGTCTTGACCTCGCCCATGATGAACACGCGGCTGTCGCTACGGTCCGGCACGTTGACGATGTCGCCCGGCTGCAGCATCACGTTCTGCTTCACCTCGCCGCGATCGAGCACGCCGTTCGCGTCGAGCGTGTAGAGCTTGCCGTCGCGCGTCAGGCGCACGCGCTGCAGGTCGGCCTCGTTGGTCGAGCCGCCGGAGCGCGAGATCGCGTCGACGAGCGTCAGCGGCACGTCGCTCACCGCGAGCGGGCCCGGCTGCTTCACCTCGCCCGTCACCTGCACCTTCTGGCTGCGGAACGACAGCACGCGCACGTCGAGCTGCGGATTCTTCACGTAGCGCGACAGCGTGGTGGCCATCTGCTCGCGGATCTGCGCGACCGTCTTGCCGGCCACCTTGATGCGGCCGACGAACGGGAAGAAGATCGTGCCGTCCGAGGCCACCGTCTGGCCGTACGGATCGGCCTGGCCCGGCAGCGCGGTCGTATACGGCTGCTGCAACGCACCCGCGACCGACTGCGTCGTGTTGCCGCCGCTCGAGAACGACTGGCCCTGCGGCGTCGTCAGCTCGGGGTGGTCCCACACGGTGACGCCGAGGATGTCCTGCGGGCCGACGCGGTACACGTACTCCGACGGATCGGTATAACGTCCGGGCGGCAGCGGATGGTCCACCTGCGCTTTCTGCAGCTGGTCCATCACCACTTTGGCGTCGATGTAATGAACCGGATAGGTTTCGGCCGCTTGCTGCCGGCCTTCGTCCTTCAGGTTCGACGAGTCGAGGTAGTTGCCGGGCGCGGTTGCACAGGCTGACAGGAAAGTCGTCAGCGCGACGGCAAGCGCCACCGGGCGCATCGGGCGTTTCAGCATAGTTTCTGTAGCCATCCTTGAACCAGACGTTCGATCAGTGAGTAGCTCTCGCGGTAATCGGCCTCGGGGCCGCCGTGCGGGTCGGCAATCTCGGCCCCTTCCCACTTGCCGAGCAGGTGGACCTTGCCGCGCGCGAACGGATCGACCGATTCGACGGCCTTGATCTGTCCGCGCTCGCTGACGAGAATCAGGTCGGCGTCGCGCACGATCCGGCGCGACAGCCGCCGCGAGCGATGGGTCGTCGCATCGACGCCCCGCTCGGCGAGCAGCTGACGCATCACCGGATCGATGCCGTCGCCGTCGTTCGCATGCACGCCCGCCGAGTGAAACGTCGGGCGCGGGCCGCCGCGCGACGCGGCATGCGACTTGAACAGCAGTTCCGCTGCCGGGCTGCGGCAGACGTTCGCGTGGCAGACGATCAGGATGTTCCGGAACATGGCGTCTCGTAACGAGTGACGGGAAACGGGTTACGCGCTGGCGGGCGCGGTGCCCGGCACACGGGCGGCGACGGCCTGTCGCGAGCCCGGCCGGCCGATCGGGTGGTATTCGATGCCCTGCTCGCTCATCGTCTCCGGCTCGTACAGGTTGCGGCCGTCGAAGATCACCGGCGATTTCCACAAGCGGCCGAGCGCGACGAAGTCGGGGCTCTTGAAGATCTTCCATTCGGTGACGATCACGAGCGCGTCGGCATCGCGCGCGGCCTGCGCCTCGTCGTCGACGAAGCTCAGGCGCTCGAGCCAGCTCGGGTGATCGGCGAGATCGAGCGCGATCACGCGGCGCGCTTCCTCCTGCGCGACCGGGTCGTACGCGGCGATGCGCGCCCCGCGCGACAGCAGCTCGGCGATCAGCTCGCGGCTCGGCGCTTCACGCATGTCGTCGGTGTTCGGCTTGAACGCGAGGCCCCAGATGGCGAACGTGCGGCCGCTCAGGTCCTCGCCGAAGCGCGCGACGATCTTCTCGGCGAGCACGCGCTTTTGCGTGGCGTTGACCGACGACACCGCCTTCAGGATCTGCAGTGCCTGCCCGTGCTCGTCGGCGGTGCGGATCAGCGCCTCGACGTCCTTCGGGAAGCACGAGCCGCCGTAGCCGCAGCCGGCATACAGGAAGTGATAGCCGATGCGCGGATCGGAGCCGATCCCGCGGCGCACGGCCTCGATGTCCGCGCCGAAGCGGTCAGCCAGGTTCGCCAGCTCGTTCATGAACGAGATGCGGGTCGCGAGCATCGCGTTCGCCGCGTATTTCGTGAACTCGGCCGAGCGCACGTCCATGTACAGCGTGCGCTCGTGGTTGCGGTTGAACGGCGCGTAGAGCTTCTTCATCAGCTCGCGGGCGCGCTCGCCCGGCACGTCGTCGTCGCAGCCGATCACGATGCGGTCAGGCCGCGTGAAATCGTCCACCGCCGCGCCTTCCTTCAGGAATTCCGGATTCGACACGACCGAGAACATCTGGTCGCCGCCGCGCTTCGCGAGTTCTTCCGCCACCGCCGCGCGCACGCGCTCGGCCGTGCCGACCGGCACCGTCGACTTGTCGACGATCACCTTGAAGCCCGTCATGTAGCGGCCGATGTTGCGCGCCGCCGCGAGCACGTATTGCAGGTCGGCCGAGCCGTCCTCGTCGGGCGGCGTGCCGACCGCGATGAACTGCACGTCGCCGTGCGCGACCGCGGCCTCGATATCGGTCGAGAAGCGCAGGCGGCCCGCCGAGCGGTTGCGCGCGATCACTTCCTTGAGGCCCGGCTCGTGGATCGGCACGCCGCCGTTGTTCAGGATGTCGATCTTTGCCTGGTCGACGTCGAGACAGAACACGTCGTGCCCGATGTCGGCCAGACATGCGCCGGTGACCAGCCCTACGTAACCGCTGCCGATGATAGTCAGATTCATGATGTGTCGGACCTCTTGACCAATGATTCGAAATTCGTAAAACCGGAATGCCTGCGCGGCGCGATCTCGGTGCTCAGTACGCGTTGCTGCCGGTGAAGCCTTTCCAGAGCGTCAGCACGACGATCTTGATGTCGAGCCAGAACGACCAGTTCTGCATGTAGTACAGATCGAGCTTCACGCGTCCCATCATCTTCTCGATCTGGTCGGTCTCGCCGCGAAAGCCGTTGATCTGCGCCCACCCGGTGATGCCCGGCTTGATCCGGTAGCGGAACATGTAGCCCTTGACCAGATCCTTGTAGATGTCGTCGTGCGCGAGCGCATGCGGGCGCGGGCCGACGACCGACATCTCGCCCTTCAGCACGTTGATGAACTGCGGCAGCTCGTCGAGGCTCGTGCGGCGCAGGAACCGGCCGACCGGCGTCACGCGCGAATCGTTCTTCTTCGCCTGCGTGACCTGCCCCGCCACTTCCTGGTGCACCTTCATCGAGCGGAACTTGTAGATCTCGAACTCGTGCCCGTCGATGCCCTTGCGCTTCTGGCGGAAGAACACCGGCCCGCGCGACGTCAGCTTGATCAGGACCGCGATCACCAGCATCACCGGTGCGAGGCCCGTGAGCGCCACCAGCGCGAACGCCCGGTCGAACACGAACTTCGGCAGGATTCGCACGTCGGTGATCGGCGACGCCGCGAGGTTGATCGCCGGCACGCCGAGCACCTCGACCACTTCCTGGTTGAAGAACGACAGCGTGCGCACGTCCGGGATGAAGCGGATATTCACGAAGTCGTGGCGGAACACCGTCACGATCTGGTGAATCCGGCGCTCCTCCGTGATCGGCAGCGTGAGCCACAGCTCGCTGATCGCGCGGCTGCGCACCAGCCACACCAGCGACTCGAACTGCCGCTCGATGCGCACGTCGTCGAGCGCGACTTCGCCGGGCGCTTCGCTTTCGTCGTACACGCACACCGGGTTGAAACCGGCTTCCGGCCGCGCCCGCATCTGGGCGATCAGCCGCCGCGCCGCCGGCGTCCCGCCGACGATCGCGACCGCCTTCAGGTTGTAGCCGCCGCGGCGCAGTTGCCGCAGCACGACGTGCACGCAGGCTTTCGAGCCGGCGAGCAGCGCCATCGTCACGAGCGCCCAGTAACCCAGCCACAGCCGCGACAGGTCGCCCGACTGATGAAAGCTGAAGCTCAGCAGGATGCCCGCGAGCTCGACCACCAGCCACGCGAACGCGACCCGCCCCACCAGCCCGACGAGACGCTTGCCGCGCCACGACTGGTAGATGCCGAAGGCGGGAAAGCACACGACGACGAGCAGGCAATCGAACAGCATCATCGTGCGCTGCAGGTCGTTGAGCCAGATGCTGCCACCGTGCAGCGCGGCGGCGATCAGCGCCCCCGTCACGACCATCGCGATATCGATGACTCTCGCCAGCACGCTCAACATGTCTGCTTCCTCTTTGAACAGGCGTTTGCCGAACAGCTCCTTGTGCGACCCGTGCCGCACATTCGATTCAAACGTTGCATGACGCTATTGAAGCGGTAAGAAATTTTCGCCTCAAGCGTACAAGTATTTCGAAAAATAATCGGAAATTCTTGCCGCGATGTTTCTGAATTAATTCGGCACGTTTTCCCGAAATTCCCTGGAATCGGGAATTTTTCAGAAGCTTTACGATTTCCGCTCACCCTTTGCGGGTGGTCAAGACCAGCCGATTCACCGATTTATTTTTTACTTTTTTATTTGCATCGGATGCCGGCGCGGAAAATTCTTCCCGATGAATGCGTGGCGAATATCCGGCAATGGATCCGGTTTTATTGTCGATTTACTTCATGCTACAACGACAGGCACTGACTTCAACCGTGGAGAGTGTCCTCATGAATGCTCCGGCCGTGGCTGCCGAAACGCGCCATTCTTCTTCCACCGCGCCCGCCGCCGCCACGCGCGTCGCCGTGCAGCCGGTGATTCTCGCCGGCGGGTCCGGCACGCGCCTGTGGCCGATGTCGCGCGAACGTTTTCCGAAACAGCTGATCGGCCTGCTCGGCGAACATTCGTTGCTGCAGTCGACCGCGCTGCGCCTCGACGGCCTGGCGGCCGACCATCCGCTGAACGACGACGTGCTGATCGTGTGCGGCGAGGATCACCGCTTCACCACCGCCGAACAGCTGCGCCTGACCGGCAAATCCGCGTCGATCATGCTCGAGCCGGTCGGCCGCGACACCGCGCCCGCGCTGACGCTCGCCGCGTTTCGGCTGGTCGCCGACGGCAACGATGCGGTGATGACCGTGATGCCGGCCGACCATGCGGTCGCCGACCTGCCGCGCTTCCATGCGGCCGTCGCGGCCGGCGTGCACTGCGCGATGCAAGGCAAGATCGCGACGATGGGCATCGTGCCGAAGCACGCGGAAACCGGCTACGGCTACATCCGCGTCGGCGCGCCGCTCGGCGACGCCGCCACGGGCCCACTCGACGTGCGCCGCCTCGACCGTTTCGTCGAGAAACCGCATCTCGAACTCGCTCAGCAGTACGTCGCATCGGGCGAATACTGGTGGAACAGCGGCATCTTCATCGTTCGCGCGTCGGTCTGGCTGAAGGCGATCCGCCAGCTCGAACCGGCCATCTACGCGGCCTGCGAACAGGCCGTCGCCCAGGGCAAGGCCGACGGCGATTTCTTCCGCATCGATCGCGAAGCGTTCGCCGCGTCGCCGTCGAACTCGATCGACTACGCGGTGATGGAGCCGCTCGCGAGCCTGCCGCAACTGTGCGAGAGCGTCGTCGTGCCGCTCGACGCAGGCTGGTCGGACGTCGGCTCGTGGGACGCGATCTGGCAGATCTCGCCGAAGGACGACGCCGAGAACGTCGGCCGCGGCCACGTGCTGTTCGAAGGCGCGGAATCGACGTTCGCGCATTCGGAAAGCCGGCTCGTCGCCTGCGTCGGCACGCAGAACCTCGTCGTCGTCGAAACGCCGGACGCCGTGCTCGTCGCGGACAAGTCGCGCGTGCAGGACGTGAAGAAAATCGTCGGGCGCATCAAGGCGCAACGCGGCGCGGAAGCGACCGATCACCGCAAGGTGCATCGCCCGTGGGGCCACTACGACTCGGTCGACATGGGCGAGCGCTTCCAGGTGAAACGCATCGTCGTGAAGCCGGGCGCGCAACTGTCGCTGCAGATGCACCACCATCGCGCCGAACACTGGATCGTCGTCTGCGGCACCGCGCGCATCACGCGCGGCGATGAAACGTTCCTGCTGTCGGAAAACGAATCGACGTACATCCCGCTCGGCGTGTCGCACCGCCTGGAGAACCCGGGCAAGATGCCGCTCGAGCTGATCGAGGTGCAGTCGGGCGCATATCTCGGCGAGGACGACATCGTCCGCTTCGACGATACCTACGGCCGGCAGTAACGCACGTGCATAGCGAGGCGCCGCTTCGACAGCGGCGCCTCGGGCAAGGCAGGCATGGAAAGACGGGACTTCCGCGCGGGCGTCGTGGCACACGACGGCCCGCGCGTTTCACCCGGTCGGCGATCAGCCGACGCGGTACACGTACTCGCGACGCTCCGGCTGAACCGGATCGTTGCGGCTTTCGGACAGCGCGCCCGCATGGCGCTCGGCGATGAAGCGCTGGATGTCCGACTCGGCACGCGCGAGCGCGGACAAGCCGGCCAGCACCTCGCCTTGCGGCTCGCGCGCCGGTTCGTCGCTCGCGCCGTGGCGATCGATCCACTGGCGCGCCCAGTCGAGCGCGAACTGCTCGGCTTCCTCGGCATCGGTGAAGCGCGGCCCGATCAGGCCCGAGCGTTCGACGCGCCGGTCGTCCTGCGTAATCTCGGCCCACGCGCGATACATCAGGTTCTGCACCGGCTGCGCAATGCCGCAGATCGTATAGCCGCGATATTGGTCGACTTGCGGTTCGGCCGCGGCGAAGCTCGCCGACGACGCATGCGCATGGCGCAGCGCCGTCGACGGCGCACCGGGCACCGCGAACGACGGATCGACGACTTCGTCGACCGGCCGCGCGCTCATCGACGCACCCTCGCCCTCCCAAACGTTTGCCTGAGCGACCGGCAATTGCCACGACTCGGGGTTCTGCCAGAACACGCCGCGCAAGCGATCGTTGTCGGGCACGGGCTCGGCACGGCGCGCGGGCACGGCCGGCTCCGGCGGCGGCGGGATATACGCGAACGTGCGCCCGCTGAACTGGGTCAGCACGTCGATCATCTGCAGCAGCGTGCCGGACGCGAGCCACTCCTCGTAGCGGCGACGGCACGTCGGCCCTGACGGATAGCGGCCGGGCAGTTTCGACCAGGCTTCACCGGTCGTCAGGATCCAGAGCACCGCGTTGGCAACGACGCGCGGTTCGGCTCGTGGACGCCCACGGCGGTTCAGCCGGATGGGTTCATCGGCGATCAGCGTTGAAAGACGAAACCACTCTTCATCGGTAAGCTCATCGAAGAACATAGTAGATCTCTCCACGCAGCCAGGCCGGGGCTGCGATTGGCGGCGCCGTCGCGACACATCGCATCGCGGGGCGGCCAGGTTGCACATTATGGTTATCCGCTGTTGTGCATGCCGGTGCGACACCGCACTTTCACGGTGCCGAGATTCCCGGCAATGACGCACAAATCACGGTCTCACTCCAATGTGGGAATTTTTGTGCACGAAGCATACCATCCCTAGGGTTTATCTCAATATGACAATGACTTAATGTTACGCACTGAAACAACCTGCCATGGATGCGTAATGTATTTACGCTTGAATTTTTTTGCGGGATCTTTATGCCCGTCGCTGCAAAGGCCCGTCTGGCGGGGCTCCGCAGCGTATGAAGAATGCCTTTTCATGGGCATTTCCGGGCTGCTCCGACCCCGGCCGGCAACAATCCCGCACATTGCTTCCCGATATCGGTAAATCAGGGAAAAAAGCGTAACAAGATATTCACGAATCGGTAAATCATTCAAATTCGGCCGATTTAAATTATCTCCATGCACAATCTTTTTATTGTTTCTCTGCGAGTGATGAAAGCACGGTGACGTGCGATGCACATTTTTCGCCACGCGCAAACTCGTGACGTCTGTTACATCTTCGGGAGCGGCGCGCGGGCGATCGCGCCGCATCGGGGGCGGGAATCGTGTTTCGGGTCGGAACGGAAAAAGGAAAACCAGTGGCAGGCGGTGCCGGACGTTGCAGCGGACGCGTCAGCGCAGATCGGCAGCCAGCGACGCGGTCACGTCCGCGTCCACGCGCTGCGGCGGCATCGTATAGGCCGGGTGATCGCAACCGATCGACAGCGCCGCCCCGCCCCTGAGCGCCGCGCGCATCGGCGCGTCGAGCTCGAAGCGCACGAAGTGCACGGCCGACGTCTTCTCGGCGGTGTCGCGGTCGAGATCCTCGTCGGCGATCGCGTAGACGCGCGCATGCCCGTCGACCTGCAGGTACACGCGATCCTCGACACCGATCAGCCGCGCGAGCGCCGCGCGCCGTTCGATCTCGTGCTCGTACTCGATCTGCATCGTCGCCTTCAGGTTCGTGCCGTCGGGCACGAGCGGCAGATACGCGTCCAGCTCCCCTTCGATGCCGGCCTGGTCGAAGATCTTCTCGATGTGCAGCATCTCCTGGATCTGATAGCGGATCGTCGTCTCGTCCTCGAACAGGAAGCGCAGATGGTTGCCGAGCGCCACCGCGCGGCGGCGCTTGTACGCGACGAGCCGCGCGTGTTCGGCCTTGCGGATCTTCGCGTACGCTTCGAGCGTCAGCAGGGAGTCGCGGGTCAACGTCATGGGAGGTCCTCGTGGGTCGGCCGGCGGCGGCTCAGATGCCGTACGCGCGGCGCAGCAGCGTAAGCGGATGCGCGAGCGGCGCGGACGGCAGCCCCTGGTCGTCGATGCCCTGCACGATGTGATGACCGGCCAGCGCGCAGTCCGACGACACGACATCCGGCCGCGGCTCGGCCATCGCCTTGAACACGGGCCCGCCGATCCGCATCGCGTCCGCGTGAAACTCCTTCTTCACGCCGAACGTGCCCGCATGGCCGGAGCAGCGCTCGACGACGTTCACGCGCGTGTCGGGCACGAGCGACAGCGCGTCGGCCGTCTTGCGGCCGATGTTCTGCACGCGCGCATGGCACGGCACGTGATACGACACGGTGCCGAGGCCGGTCTTGAAATCGGTCTTCAGCAGTCCGTCGCGATGCCGCGCGATCACGTATTCGAACGGATCCCAGAATGCGTCGGCCACCGCGCGCACCGCTTCGTCGCCGGGGAACATCAGCGGCAGCTCGCTCTTGTACATCAGCACGCAGCTCGGGATCGCACCGATCAGCGCATAGCCTTCGCGCGCGTAGCGTTCGAGCACGGGCAGGTTCACGTCCTTCTTCGCGGCCACGCCGGCGAGATTGCCCTGCTCGAGCAGCGGCATCCCGCAGCAGGCTTCGCGCGTGACGAGCTCGTACGGGATGTCGTTGTGCGCGAGGATCGCGAGCAGGTCGTGGCCGATGCCGGGCTCGTTGAAATTCACGTAGCAGGTTGCATAGATCGCGACCTTGCCGGGCGTGCGTTCACCGTCGCGCACGGGCAAGCCGTCCGACGGCCTCGCCGTGCGCCGGAACTTGCGCGGCGCGAATTCCGGCAGCCACGCGTGGCGATCGACGCCGAGCGTCGCCTCAAGCGCATGGCGCGCGGGCGGCGTGCGGTTCACCGCGTTCACCGCCTGCGTGACGATCGGAATGCCGGCGAAGTGGCCCAGCGCGTCGGTGTTCGACAGCACCTTGTCGCGCAGCGTCGCTTCGCCGCGCTTGTAGCGCGCGGCCTTGCCGCGCAGCATCAGGTGCGGAAAGTCGACGTTCCACGCATGCGGCGGCACGTACGGGCATTTCGTCATGTAGCAGAGGTCGCACAGGTAGCACTGGTCGACGACCTTGCCGAACGCGGCCTTCGGCACCTCCTCGATATCGCCCATCGGCGTGTCGTCGACCAGATCGAACAGCGTCGGAAACGCGCCGCACAACGACACGCAGCGTCGGCATCCAGCGCAGATGTCGAACACGCGCGTCATTTCCGCATCGATCGCGGCCTGGTCGTAGAACGCATCGGACTGCCAGTCGAGCGGATGCCGGGTCGGGGCTTCGAGACTGCCTTCCTTGTGGGGCATGGGGCGCTCCATCCAGCGCGGCGCGCATGCGCGCCAGCGCCGCCCGCGCGATGCGGGCAGCGATGAACGAACAGCCGGCCGCTTGCCGGTCGCACGGCCTGCCGTGCGGCCCGCGGCGGCCCGTCAGTCGACGAGACTGTCCAGCGCCTTCGTGTAGCGGTTCGCGTGACTGCGTTCAGCCTTCGCGAGCGTCTCGAACCAGTTCGCGATTTCGTCGAAGCCTTCCTCGCGCGCCGCCTTCGCCATGCCCGGATACATGTCGGTGTATTCGTGCGTTTCGCCGGCGATCGCCGATTCGAGATTCTGCCGCGACGAACCGAACGGCAAGCCCGTTGCCGGATCGCCGACGGCCTCCAGGTATTCGAGATGGCCGTGCGCATGGCCGGTTTCGCCTTCGGCGGTCGAGCGGAACAGCGCGGCGACGTCGTTCTGGCCTTCGACGTCAGCCTTCGAAGCGAAATACAGATAGCGCCGGTTCGCCTGCGATTCGCCCGCGAATGCGGCTTTCAGGTTCTCTTCGGTTTTGCTGCCCTTGAGTTGAGCCATTTGCGCCTCCGTTCGAGTCGGCGCGGCCGCGTGCGGAGCCGGGCCGATCAGGTATGTGGGGAACGATGCGCTTGCCGGGGCGCGCGCGTCGTGCTCTTCAATCTAGGCGCTCCCGTTCGCATCCCCCAATAGGCTTTTTCAATCCGGGCGATAGTGCTTGGCGGAGCGGGGCGCCGGCGGGCGGGCTCGGGGCTCGGTGCCCGGCATTCGCGCGTGCCGCGTGCGTCACGCGTCCGTCGCGCGCCTGAGCAGTAATTCGCGTTCGCGCTCGTTGCGCGTCAGTTCCGCCGCGCGGCGGAATTCGGCCTTCGCCTCGTCGGCGCGGCCCAGCTTCGCCAGCAGGTCGCCGCGCACGCTCGGCAGCCAGTGATAGCGCGCGAGCGCGGGATCGTCGCGCAGCGCGTCGACGAGTTCGAGCGCCGCAGCGGGCCCGAACGCCATCCCGACGGCCACCGCACGATTCAGCTCGACGACGGGCGACGGTGCGACTTCGGCGAGCGCGTCATACAGCGCGACGATCTGCGCCCAGTCCGTATCCGATGCCCGCCGCGCACGCGCATGGCAGGCCGCCAGCGCGGCCTGCAGCGCATACGGCCCGCGTACGCCGCCGAGCTTCGTCGCGCGTTCGAGCGCCGCGAGGCCGCGCCGGATCAGCAGCGGATCCCAGCGGCTGCGATCCTGGTCAAGCAGCAGCACGGGCCGGCCCTGCGCGTCGGTACGCGCATGCATGCGCGACGCCTGCAACTCCATCAGCGCGACGAGCCCGAGCACCTCGCTCTCGTCCGGCGCCAGCCCGGCCAGCACGCGGCCGAGCCGCAACGCCTCGTCGCACAGCGCCGGGCGCGTCCAGTCGTCGCCCGAGGTCGCCGCATGGCCTTCGTTGAACACGAGATAGATCACCTCGAGCACCGACGCGAGCCGCGCGGGCCGCGCGTCGGCCGCCGGCACCTCGAACGGCACGTGCGCCGCCGCGAGCGTGCGCTTGGCGCGCACGATCCGCTGCGCGATCGTCGGCTCGGGCGTCAGGAACGCGCGCGCGATCTCGCCCGTCGTCAGCCCGCCGAGCAGCCGCAGCGTGAGTGCAACGCGCGCATCGGTCGACAGCACTGGATGGCACGACGTGAAGATCAGCCGCAGGAGGTCGTCGCCGATGTCATCGTCGCTCGCGTCGGCAAGCGCCTCCGCGATGTCGGGGACGACATGCGCCTCGAGCGCGTCCATCTCGTGACCGAGCTGGTCGCGCTTCGCCGCGTGGAGCGACTCCTGCCGGACACGATCGAGTGCGCGACGCTTCACGGCCGTCATCAGCCATGCGGCCGGGTTGTCGGGCACGCCGTCGACGGGCCAGTGCTCGAGCGCCGCGACGAGCGTGTCCTGCGCCAGTTCCTCGGCCACGCCGACGTCGCGCACCACGCGCGCGGCGCGCGCGATGATCTTGGGCGCCTCGATCCGCCAGACCGCTTCGATCGCACGGTGAGTCGCCTCACGCGTCACGACGCCTGCCCCTCGGCGGACGCGTCCAGCGGCATGGCCATCAGCTCCCATGCATGACCGTCCGGATCGTCGAACCCGTGGCCGTACATGTTCGGGTACTCGCGCGGCGCCTGCGGCGCAGACCCGCCGGCCGCCAGCGCCTTCGCGACGATCGCGTCGACCTCGGCGCGGCTGTCGCACGACAGGCACGACAGGACCTGCACCTGCGTCGCCGGATCGATGATGGTTTTGCCGGTGAACGTCTGGAAGAACGGCCGCACGAGCAGCATCGCGAAGATCGTGTCGCTGATCTTGATGCAGGCGGCCTGGTCGTTGGTATAGGCCGGTACGACCTCGTAGCCGAGCGCCTGGTAGAACGCTTTCGAGCGCGGCAGGTCGGCCACGGGCAGGTTGATGAAAACCATCTTGTGCATGTCGGGTACTCCCGGTGAGGTTGGATTCAGGCGGCAATCAATCAGGCGCTGGTGCGGCCGACGTGGAGTTCGCGGAACCGCTCGACCGCATCGCTCGGCGTGAGGTCGTCGAGCTCGAACAGCGGCCGCACCTCGATCTCGCAATCCATCTCGGCGCCGAACGGCGCGGGGAACCGGCGCGTCCATTCGAGCGCTTCGTCGCGCGAACGCACCTGGATCAGCGTATAGCCGGCAATCAGTTCCTTCGTTTCGGCGAACGGGCCGTCGACCACGGTGGCCTTGCCGCCCGTGTAGCGCACGCGCCAGCCACGCGCGCTCGGCCGCAGCCCGTTCGCGTCGAGCAGCACGCCGGCCCTGGCCAGTTCCTCGTGATAGACGGTCATGGCCTCGACCAGCCGGTTGTCCGGCAACGCATCGGATTCGCTGACGGCGTTCGCCCGGATCATGATCATGAATCGCATCGTTCACTCCTTGTCGTCGGTGGAAGGCAGCGCCCATTCATCGGCGCCTTATCCGGACGACGGCCGGAAGACGGCCGGATCGACATATTCCGCGACATATCAGGGTAAATACCGAGTCGCGACCTTCACAGGAAGCACGGACCGACCGCCCGCACCTCGACCGTGCACCATTGCGCGGCCGGGCACTGGCGCGCGATCTCGATCGCTTCTTCGCGGGTGTCGACGTCGACAATGAAGAAGCCGCCGACCATCTCCTTCGCCTCCGCGAACGGGCCGTCGACCAGGCGCGTCTCGCCGTCACGCACCTGCACGCGCGTCGCGTGCTCGGAGCGCTCCAGCGACTCGACGCCGCGCAGCACGCCGCGCGCCTTCAGCGTCTCGGCGAAATCGACCATCCGCGCGTACAGCGCCTGACCTTCGTCAAGCGTACGTTCGGCGCGCTGCTCGGTCGGCTCGACTATCAACAGCATGTAAGACATGGATGACTCCTGTGGGAACGGGGCGCGGCAGGGCTCGCCGCGCGATCGGGATGCGCCGGCCGATGCAAAAGCGTAACAGCCGCCGTGCGGCTTGCATCGTCGGCCGATCGGCAACTGGCCGGACGGCCATTTCGGCCGCTTCCTGACATTTTGCCGTCAAGATGCCTTCCCGAACCGTCGGATTGTCTTCCTGTGGACCGCCCCATGTCACGCCTGCTTGTGCCGCTAGCCGTTGCACCGTTCATCACCCTCGCCGCCCTCCCTGCCCGGCCGGCCTTGGCCGCGCCGCCGGTCAGCGCCCGCTGCGGCGGCGCAACCACGCCGATTGCCGACCTTCGCGGCGCCGGCGGCCCGTCGCCGCTGGCCGGGCAAACGACCTCGATCGAAGCGGTCGTCACCGCGGCGTTCGGCGGCGCCAATGGCCTCGGCGGCTTCTTCGTCCAGCAGGCCGACGCGCAGCGACGGCACCGGCCGGGCGTCTCCGAAGGCGTGTTCGTGTACGCGCCGAACGCGCGCGCGCAGGCCGGCGATCGCGTACATCTCACGGGCCGCGTCGACGAGCGTTACGGCCGGACGCAATTCACGCTGTCGGGCGGCGTGACCGTCTGCGCCCGCGGGCAAACGGTCACGCCTGCCACGCTCACGCTGCCCGTCGCCACCCCGGCGGTGCTGGCCGCGCTGGAAGGCATGCGGGTGCGCCTGCCGCAAACGCTGACGGTCAGCGATACCCACGAACTCGGCCGCTACGGCAGCGTCGTCCTCAGCCACGGCCGGCTGCGCATCCCGACCCACGTCGCTCCGCCAGCCGAGGCCGCCGCGATCGCGACCGCCAACGCACGCAACCGCATCGTGCTCGACGACGGCTCGACCCGCCGCGATCCCGCGACCGTGCGCTATCCGCCGCCCGCGCTGAGCGCCGCCAACACGCTGCGCGCGGGCTACACGGTACGCGGCGTCGAAGGCGTGCTCGAACTGCGCTACGGCGCATGGCGGCTGCAACCGGTTGCCGGCGCGGCGCCGGTGTTCGATGCCGCCACGAACCCGCGTACCGAGGCGCCGGCCCGGCACCCGGATGCCGACGTGCGCATCGTGTCGTTCAACGTATTCAACTATTTCAACGGCGACGGGCGTGGCGGCGGTTTCGATGCCCCGGCCAACCGCGGTGCGAAAACGCCCGCCGCGTTCGCGCGGCAGGAGGCGAAGATCGTCGCGGCGTTGCGCGCGCTGCGTGCCGACGTGATCGGGCTGATGGAAATCGCGAACAACGGCCACGGTGAAACGAGCGCCGTACGCCGTCTCGCCGCGCAACTGGGCGACGGCTGGCGCGCGGTCGAGCCCGGCACCGCGCGTCTCGGCCGCGATGCGATCGCAGTCGCGCTGCTGTACGACAGCCGCACGGTCGAGCCGGCCGGGCGCGCCGCGACCGTCGCACTCGGCGGCCGGCACCGCCCGCCGCTCGCGCAGACATTCCGGCGCATCGGCGGCGCGCGCGCCTTCACGGTCGCGGTCAATCACCTGAAATCGAAGAACTGCCCGAACGCGACCGGCGCCGATCGTGACCAGTCGGACGGCCAGGGCTGCTGGAATGCGGCGCGCACGCAAGCCGCCGCGCGCATCGCCGACTGGCTCGCCACGTCGCCGACCGGCACCAGGGCCGATGGCGTCCTGCTGATCGGCGACCTGAACAGCTACGCGAAGGAAGACCCGGTGCGCGCGCTCGAATCGCGCGGCTACGCGAACCTGGTGGCCCGCTTCGTCGGCGATGCTGCGTACAGCTACGTATTTCGCGGCGAAGCGGGCAGCCTCGACCACGCACTGGCCACGCCGGCGCTCGCCGCGCGCGTGAGGGCCGTGCACGTCTGGCACATCAATGCCGACGAGCCGGTCGCGCTGCAACCGTTGCCTGATTACAAAACGGCCGCGCAACGGTCGATTTATTACGCACCCGACACATACCGGTCATCGGATCACGATCCCGTCGTGATCGACGTCGCGCTTGGCGATGGCGGCACGTCAGCAGCCCCGGGCACGAACCATGCTCCTCGACCAACGGTCGATTAGTGCATTTGCATCAGCACAAGGCCTGCAACGGCACTATTTACCTGATGGCCCTGGTGACGCGATATTTACCGGACCTTCACTGCGTACCGCAGCCCGATACGCCGCTTCGCCCGGAATGCGAATTTTTTTCAATCGCCTCGCCGCCCCGTGCGGCGGGGCTTCGCGGCAATCCTGCCGACGAATTGAAAATTTGTCTCGAAACAAAATCGGGCCAAGTGAATCACACAGGTTGCTGGGATTCGTCTTATCTTCAAATTTGCCTTGAATCGAAGGAGGATAAACACCATGGCGCTCACCGACTCGATCGAACACAAGCTGGACCGCGGCCTGTCCGACATCCGTCGCACGGGCCGGCGCGTGGGACGCACGACGCGCTCGGCCGCCCGCGACCTGCATGACGACGTCACCGACGATCTGCGCGGGCTGGTCGACGAACTGGAAGATCTGCTGAAAAACGACGGCGACGGCGATATCGCCGCGCTGCGCAAGCGCGTGCAATCCAAGCTGGATGAAGCGCGCGGCGCACTCGACCATGCGTCGGGCAGCGCGGCCGCCCGGCTGCGCGATTCGGCCGAACGCGTGTCGCAGGTCGTGCAAGACAACCCGTGGCAAACCGCCGGCGTCGTCGCCGGCCTCGCGTTCGTTGCGGGCCTGCTCCTTGCCCGCCGTTGAGCGGAGCCGGCCGCCACGCGCCCGCCCCGTCCGTCCTCAATCAGACAAACGAAGGAGAAACGCCATGCAGAAGACCTTTGCCATGAAAGCCGCCGCCGCCGTCCTGCTCGGCAGCCTCGCGCTCGCCGGTTGCACGACCACTCCGGACAAACCGGAAGGTGCCGCAGCCAGTGCGTCGAAGCGCCAGTCGATCGACGCCAGCGTCAACGCGACGCTGTCGCGCCTCTATTCGACGGTGCCGGGTTCGCGTGAACTCGTCGCGAAATCGCGCGGCGTGCTCGTGTTCCCGAACGTGCTGCAGGCCGGCTTCATCGTCGGCGGCCAGTCCGGCAACGGCGCGCTGCGCGTCGGCGGCAGCACGGTCGGCTACTACAACACGTCGTCGCTGTCGGTCGGCCTGCAGGCCGGCGCGCAGTCGAAGGCGATCGTGTTCCTGTTCATGACGCAGGATGCGCTCGACTCGTTCCGCAAGTCCGAAGGCTGGGCCGCGGGCGCCGACGCGTCGGTCGCGGTCGTGAAGGTCGGCGCGAATGGCGCGGTCGACTCCAACACCGCCACCGCCCCGGTCGAGGTGCTGGTCCTGACCAACGCGGGCCTGATGGGCGACCTGTCGGTGAACGGCACCAAGGTCACGAAGCTCAACATCTGACGATGCGGCACGCGGCGTCGCGCCGCGTTTGCTTCCCGGCAGCGCCGCGGCCCCGGCCGCGGCGTTTTCGCATGGGCCGCGCGCAGCGGCTATGATGGCGGCGCCTTTGCGGGCATACTCCGCTTCGGGCCGCCCTGCGTCGCATTTCGCCGCGAACCCGTGACGATCGAGAACCGATCGCGCGCGGGGCAACGAGATTCAATCAAACCACGCATCAATCTGCGCGAACGTCATCCATGGAAAGCGGACACGACCACCAAAAATTCTTCTATTTCCTGCTGGCCGCGGTCACCGTCGGACTCTGCTGGATCCTCGCGCCGTTTTCCGGAGCCGTGTTCTGGGGCACCATTCTCGCGATCCTGTTCCAGCCCGTGCAGCGCTGGCTCGCCGCACGCTTCGGCAAGCGGCGCAACCTGGCCGCGCTCGTGACGCTGTCGCTGATCGTCCTGATCGTGATCCTCCCGCTCGTGTTCGTCGCCGCGACGCTCGTGCAGGAAATCGCGTACGTGTACCAGGAGCTGAAGGACGCCCAGCCGAACTATTCGCAGTATTTCCACGACATCATTCACGCGCTGCCGACGTCGATCCAGAACCTGCTGCAGAAATACGGGCTGACCAACATCCCGGGCATCCAGAAGAAGCTGACCGACGGCGCCGCGCAAATCAGCCAGTTCGCGGCCACCCAGGCGCTCAGCATCGGCCAGAACACGTTCCAGTTCGTCGTGAGCTTCGGCGTGATGCTGTACATGGTGTTCTTCCTGCTGCGCGACGGCGGCGAGATCGGCCGCCGCGTGCGCCGCGCGCTGCCGCTCGACGAGGAGCACAAGAACCTGCTGCTCGCGAAGTTCACGACCGTCGTGCGCGCAACGGTCAAGGGCAACATCGCGGTCGCGCTCGTGCAGGGCGCGCTCGGCGGCCTGATCTTCTGGATCCTCGGGATCGAGGGCGTCGTGCTGTGGGGCGCGCTGATGGCGTTCCTGTCGCTGCTGCCCGCGATCGGTGCGAGCCTCGTCTGGGTGCCGGCCGCGCTCTACTTCCTGATGATCGGCGCGGTCTGGAAGTGCGTGATCCTCGTCGCATTCTGCGTGGGCGTGATCGGCCTCGTCGACAACCTGCTGCGCCCGATCCTCGTCGGCAAGGACACGAAGATGCCCGACTGGGTCGTGCTGATCTCGACGCTCGGCGGGATGGCGCTGTTCGGCATCAACGGCTTCGTGATCGGGCCGCTCGTCGCCGCGCTGTTCATGGCGAGCTGGGACATCTACGCACGATCCGAACAGGGCGAATGACGCATCGCGTGGCCGCGTGCCACGCACCTGCCGGCACGCGCCGTCATGGATGGCGAATGCGGATCACGACGGGCGCCTCGGCGCCCGTTGCTTCATCCGCCGCCAGCGACATCACGCCGCCATACGGACCGACGCGATACGTGCGGCCCGATACCAGCGGCACGCTTCGATCGCCGTGCGCATCGCGCCACGTTGCCCGCACGCGCGAAGCGACATCGGGCGAGAACGGCGCACCGTCGGGCCCGACCAGCGCCACCTGGGCGCCCGGCAACCGCCGGCCATGGGCATCGAATCGCAGTGTTGCCGCCGCCCCGCCGCTCGCCACCTCCCGTCCTTCGACCACCACGCCCGCCGGTGCGTCGAGCGTCACGTCGTAGAGATCGACGAGCGCGCCCGTGAACCGTACGATGCCATCCGACGCGGCATGCCCGGCCGCCACCGCATTCGACATCGCGAACGCCACGCCAAGCCCGATTGCGATCTGCCGCACGGCACCGGCGCACCGCACCGTTCGATTGCGCATCGCCACCGATGCCGCCCGCTTCGCGTCGTTTCGCATGTTCCCTCTCCTCTGCCGTGACCAGAAAAAAAAGGCGGCGTGACGCGTCGGTCACGCCGCCTGTCTGCTGGCAATCACTTTAGGGAGAGACGTCCGGACAAGATATGGGACTAGTCCGAAACTAAAGCCCGGCCGTTCGAACGCAGCGCGTTCGGCACCCGCTCGCGGCAGCGTACGAACGGCATCGCACGCTGCATCGCGGGCCGGTCAGGCGCCGGGATCGACGCGCAGCACGAGCTTGCCGCGATGGTCGCCGTCGAACAGGCGATTCAGCACGTCGGGCGCGTTCTCGAGACCGTCCGCAACCGTCTCCTCGGCCTTGAGCCGGCCGTCGCGCAGCCAGCCCGCGAGCGTCTGCACGGCTTCCCGGCTCTTGCGATAGTCGAGGATCAGGAAGCCGCGCATCGTCAGCCGCTTCGAGATCAGCACGCCGACGTCGTCCGCCGCGCGCCCGCTGTTGTAGTTCGAGATCACGCCGCACAGCGCGACGCGCCCGCCGATCACCATCCGCGACAGCACCGCGCGCATCACCTCGCCGCCGACGTTTTCGAAGTTCACGTGCACGCCGTCCGGCGTCGCCGCCTTCAGCTGCTGACGGAAATCGTCGGCCTTGTAGTCGACGGCCGCGTCGAAGCCGAGCGTCTCGGTCAGGTAGCGGCACTTGTCCGCGCCGCCCGCAATGCCGACCACGCGTGCGCCGTGGATCTTGCCGATCTGCCCGGCGATCGAGCCGACCGAGCCGGCCGCCGCCGACACCACGAGCGTCTCGCCCGGCTGCACCGGCGCGATATCGGTCAGCCCGTAATACGCGGTCAGCCCGCTCATCCCGCACGCGCCGAGCAGCGTCGGCAGCGGCAGGCCCGACGCCGCTGGCAGCTTCACGAGCTGCGCGGCCTGGTCGGCCGGCACGGCCGCGTAGTCCTGCCAGCCGACGAGCCCCTGCACGAGATCGCCTTCCGCGAACCCCGCGTTGCGCGACGCCACCACGCGCCCGATGCCGAGCGCGCGCATCACCTCGCCGATCGCGACGGGCGGCAGGTACTGCGGCACGTCGCTCATCCACACGCGGTTGGTCGGGTCCATCGACAGGTACAGCACGCGCACGAGTACCTCGCCGTCGGCAAGCGCCGGCACCGGCGTCTCGACGAGCGAAAAGTGTTCGCGGCCGACCCGCCCTTCCGGGCGCGTCTTCAGCAGCAATTGGCGGTTCACGGGTGTGGACACGATGTTCTCCTCCGGTCGTAGTGGTTCGGGATGCGCGTCAGACCGCGCACATGCCGCCGTCGATCACGAGTTCGGCGGCCGTCACGAAGCGGCTCTCGTCGGATGCGAGATACACGGCCGCGTGCGCGACGTCGTCCGGCTCGCCGAGCCGGCGCAGCGGAATGCCGCGTGCGAGCTTGCGCATCGCGTCGCGTTCGCCGAGCGACTGGAACAGCGGCTCGACGATCCCCGTGCGGATGAACGCCGGGTGAATCGAGTTGCAACGCACGTCGATCTCGCGGCGCGCGCAGTCGATCGCGACCGACTTCGTCAGCGACGCGACCGCCGCCTTCGACGCGTTGTACGCGGTGAAATCCGGCTCGACCTTGAACGCGGCGACCGACGAGATGTTGATGATCGACGCGGGATGGCTTTCGGCCAGATACGACAGTGCATGCTTGCAGCCGAGCACGATGCTCTCGACGTTGATCGCCATCACGCGCCGCCATTCGTCCAGCTCGATCTGCGCAGGCGAGCCGATCGAGCCGACGCCCGCGTTGTTGACGAGCACCGACAGCCCGCCCATCACATCGACCGCCTGCGCAAGCAGCGCCTGCCAGCGTGCTTCGTCGCGCACGTCCTGCGTCGCGGCGAACGCGACCGGCGTCGCGTGCCCCGCGTTGAGTTCCTGCGCGAACGCGTCGAGCACCGCCGCGTCGGCGATGTCGGTCACGAACACGCGCGCGCCCTGCTCGACCATCCGGCGCGCGATCGCGCGGCCGAGGCCGCCCGCGGCGCCCGTGATGTATGCGCACTTGCCGGCAAGGCGCGAAGAAACGACTGTCATGTGACCTGCTCCTATCGTGAATCGTCGTCGCGGAACGCTGCCGCGACGGGTGGGCCGTGCCTGTTCCGGCCGGCGCGGGCCGGTCGACCGTGCCTCGACATCACGAGGCGCCGCACGGTTTCCGCGAGTATATCGAGACGAACCTGACGCGTGCCGGACGCGCCGGACAGCCTGCCCCGGTTGAACGACAGCCAGCGTACGCGAATGCCGCCAATCGATGAAATGAATAATCGTTATGCCCGGTCATAGGTATTGTTCATGACCTCGGCGTGTCGGCGCGCATGTACGGGCCAGCGGCACCCGCGGATCACGCAGACCGGCCAGGTTGATTCAGACAATGACGAAGCGCGGCGTTCCGCGCAGACGCGAAAGCGGTCGCGAAAATGAACGGGGTGGAATCGTGCAACCGCCGGGCGAATGCCGGCGGCAAGAAAGCGGCGCCGGGGTGCCGCGACCGGCTGCCGTCAGAATCCGTCGCCCGACGGCGCGCGCACGAACGCGCAGAGTTGCGGGGAATGGGTGTCGATCATCTGCTGGAACGGCGCACGGTGCCCGTACGCGATGCCCGACACGAGCAGCAGGCAGACGGCCGCGACGCGCGGCGAGAAGGCACGCTGCCGCGCGCTGTCGTAGCCGCGCAGGAACACCAGCGCGACCAGCGCGCCGAGCATCCAGCCGACGATCACTTCCGGCACGGTGTGCGAATGATCGAACACGCGCGCGACGGCCGTGAGCGCGCCGACGGCCAGCCCGGCCGCGATGCCGGGCGCCTTGCCCGGCCGGAACGCCTGCCACAGCATGGACAGCGCGACGGTCCACACGGACGTCGACAGCATCGTATGGCCGCTGATCACGCGGAAATCGAATTGCGGCAGCTCGATGCCGCACCCGGCATAGAGGATCTTGGTGGCGCCGACGAGGCCCATGCCGGCGGCGAGCAGCACGCCCCAGCGGACGGCGAGGCGCCAATCGGTCAGCGCGAGCCATGCCGCGCAGGTCAGCGCGATCGGCAAGGTCAGCGCGGCATCGCCGATGTTGCTGATTTCACTCCACATAACGGACTTCGGACGACGATCGAAAGGCCGCAGTTTACCGCATGCGCGCCGCGCGACTGTGTCAGCCTGTGTCAGGCTGTATCAGCCCGCGACACCGGTAATCAGCAGCAGGTTCGTGCCGGTGATGACGGCGAACAGCGCCCATGCGGCAATCTGCATCCCGCGCCCGATCGTGTGCTCGCCCATCATGTTGCGATCGCTGACCGAGCGGATCAGCGGCCACATCGCGAACGGCAGCTGCAGGCTCAGCAGCACCTGGCTCCACACGAGCAGCTGCCCCACCGAGCTGTCGCCAAGCCACAGCACGCCGATCAGCGCCGGCACGAGCGCGAGCCCACGCGTGATCAGCCGGCGCTGGTAGCACGGGATCTTCGTATGCAGGAAGCCGTCCATGATCACCTGGCCGGCGATCGTGCCGGTCAGCGTCGAGCTCTGCCCCGACGCGAGCAGCGCGATGCCGAACAGCAGTGCCGCCGCGCCGCCGGCGATCGGCGTAATCAGGTTGTAGGCCTGCTCGATGTCGGTCACGTTGTGCTGGCCCGTCGCATGGAAGGCCGCGCCCGCGACGACCAGGATCGCCGCGTTGACGAGCATCGCGACGAACAGCGACACGCAGGTATCGATGCGCACCAGCGCGAGCGTGTCGCGGATCATCCCGCGCGCGCCGCCGACCACGTGCCGCGTCTGCACGACCGACGAATGCAGGTACAGGTTGTGCGGCATGATCGTCGCGCCGACGATGCCGAGCGCGAGCACGATCGCGTCCTTGCGGTCGTGGCCCGGATCGCCCGGCACCAGCCCGCCGACCACCGCGTGCCAGTCGGGCGGCGTGATCGCGACCTGCGCGACGAAGCAGAACGCCATCGTCGCGATCAGCGCGAGCACGATCGCCTCGATCTGCCGGAACCCCTTGCCCTGCAGGCCGAGCACGATGACCGTGTCGAGCGCGGTCAGCACGATCCCCCACGCGAGCGGCACGCCGAGCAGCAGCTTGAACGCGAGCGCGCAGCCGAGGACTTCCGCGATGTCGCACGCGATGATCGACACTTCGGCGGTCACCCACTGCACGATGCGGCCGAACCGGCCATAGCGGTCGTAGCTGGCCTGCGCGAGATCCCTGCCGGCGACGAGGCCGAGCCGCGCCGCGAGCATCTGCAGGAAGATCGCCGCGAGGCTCGAGAACGCGACGACCCACAGCAGCGAATAGCCGAACTGCGAGCCGGCCTGGATGTCGGTCGCCCAGTTGCCGGGATCCATGTAGCCGATCGCGACCAGCAGGCCGGGGCCGAAGAAGCGCTTGAGCTTCTGCCAGCGCGGCGCGCCGGCATCGATCGTGATGCTGCCCTTGACTTCCGACGGGCAGAAAGGGGCGGTGGCGGTGGTGGGGAGGAAGGACATGGAAACCGGGGCTCGAGATCGGGACAGGACGATTCTACGGGTATCCGCCCGATTTTCTCCCGCGCGGCCCGTCACGCAGCGCGATGCCCCTCGGTGCCGTCGCCGGCCCCCTCGCCTGCATCGGCCGGCCTCGCGCCACGGGTGAGGATCCTTTCGCGCTCGGAGACGCGGAATTCGGTCGGCGACATCAGCATGCGCTGGCGAAACAGCTTCGCGAGCCGCTCGCCGCTGCCGAACCCGGTGCGGCGCGCGACCTTGTCGGCCGGCAGCGTCGTGTGGACCAGCATGTGGCAGGCGCGCTCGAGCCGCACGTGCTGGACGAACTCGGTCGGCGTCACGCCGATTTCCTTCTTGAAGCGCCGCAGGAAGTTGCGCTCGCTCATCGCGGCGGCCTGGGCGGCGTTCGCGATCGAGATGCGGTTCACGCTCTGCGCACGCAGCCGCTGCGCCGACATCCGGATCGACGGGCTCGCGCTCAGCTCGCGAAAGGCCCACATCGACTGCGCATAGCGCTGCTCGACCGGCCGCAGCAGGTTGCTGGCGATCTCCTGCGCGGCAATGTCGCCGAGCTCGACGCGGAACATGTCGAGCACGGCGGCAAACACGTCGGTTTCGCCGGCCTGCAGCTCGACCGTCGTGGCGACCCGTCGCCCGCCCCGGCCGGGCCGCCCGTCGAGCGCCGCCGACGGACGCTGCATGGCCGCGAGCGTGGGCAGATCCATCCCGTCGACGATCCAGCGTGCATGACGGCGAATGTCGGCGAGGCGACGCTGCAATGCGTCGTCCCAGTTGACCACCGCGCGGTCACCGTGAAGATGAAAGAACGCGAGCGCGCGGCGGCCATGCTCGTCACCGAGCGGATCGGCCGCGATGCTCACGCCGGAGGACGACTGCACCAGTCCCCCGCTTTCGGATACGTACTTCAACTGGTAGTCAGCACTGTAAGCGTGCAGGCGATTCGCCAGGTTGAAAGCCTCGCCAAGACGCGCGGCCTGGGCCAACGAAAATCCCGTACTCAAATAGATAACGACCCATCTCTGATCTGCTGCATTCACTGGCCAAGCCCCCGACTTGTTCGACTTCTTCTAATACCGTCGAACTGTCAGGCTTATATTTGGTTTGAATGCGTGCGACAGGACGGCTATCCCGAAATATGAAGCGACGGCATCTTAGCCGAACGGGTCGCGCCTTTGGCGCGAAATGGCCGACGTGGACAGCATGATGGCGGATTACTACAGGCTGTCGCGGTTTGCTGGCGGCCCAGTGTGGAATTGCCCGGGCCGATATTGCCCATTATTACGATTGTGTATGTCGCAATCCGCGCATTTCATTGCGAATTATTGCGTCGGATATCCGGATAAATGCACAACCGAATATCGGCTCAAATGATATCGATTCGTATCCCGTGCCTGCGAACGTCACGCAGGAAAGCCCGCCGTATCCGTTGCCTGCGCATCCCTTAGAATCGGTCCACCCTTCACCACGCCACCCGCGCCCCGTGCCCGCCGATCACCGTCTCGACCTGAACCTGTTTCGCGTGCTCGACGCCGTCTACGTGCATGGCGGCATCGGCGCGGCCGCCCGCGCGCTGCACCTCACGCAGCCGGCCGTCACGCATGCGCTCAACCGGCTGCGCGCGCATTTCGACGATCCGCTGTTCGTGCGGCAGGGCAACCGCGTCGTCGCAACCGAACGCACGCGCACGATCATCGCGGACGTGCAGTTGCACCTGAAGGGCCTGCAAGGCACCGCGCGCGCACCGTCGGCATTCGATCCCGCGACGCTCGACCTGAGCATCGCGGTCGGCATTCGCGACGTGCTGGAATCGATCGCGCTGCCGCGGATCGTCGCCGCGTTCGCCGACGAAGCGCCGGGCCTGCGGCTCGTGAGCCGCCGCATCGCGGTGGCCGACATCGAGCGCGAACTCGCATCGGGCAATCTCGATCTCGCCGTCGATCGCCGCGTGCCGACCGGCCCGCGCATCGCCACCGACCACCTGCTCGACGATTCGCTCGTCGTCGCGCTGCGCTACGATCATCCGCTTGCGCACGAACCGCTGCGGCGCGGCGACTATTTCGCGGCGCAGCATGTCTCGGTGTCGTCGCTCGGCGAGCCGCAATCGCTCGACGTGCTGCTCGGCAACGACGGCCGTTTCCGCGATATCCGGCTCACCTGCCAGCACTATTTCGCCGCCTGCCAGATCGCCGCGACCGGCAGCCTGCTGGTCACGCTGCCGCACACCTATGCGTTGCGGATGGCCGCGCTGCTGCCGATCGTCGTGCGGCCGCTGCCGTTGCGGCTCAAGCCGTTCCCGCTCCTCGCGTACTGGCACGAATCGCGCGACGCCGATCGCGCGCACCAGTGGGTGCGCGAACGTATCGCCGCACTCGTGCGCAGCAGCGCCGGCGCCACCGACGCCTAGCCGCGCGGCGCACGCCGTCCCGATCGGGGCGGTATGCTGACGGCTGCGCGTCACCCTCTTCCGTTTTCTCACTTTCCGCTGACCGGAGACTTGCCATGTCGCTCATCCATGCCGCCGCCGTCCTCGACGCCGATGCGCCCGACTACGTCGTCCAGCTGCAGGCCGGCACGCACGCGTTGACCGGCGACGAAGCGCCCCGCGAAGGCGGCCAGGATCGCGGGCCGGCGCCGTACGAGTTCGTGCTGGCCGGGCTCGCGCAATGCACGGCCGCGACGCTGCGCATGTACATGCAGCGCAAGACGTGGCCGGCCGCGCGCATCGACGTGCGCACCGAGCTGCATGCCGATCGCGACGGCACGCAGTACGTGCGCCGCGTCGTGACGCTCGACGGCCCGCTCGATGAAGCGCAACGCCAGCGCCTCGCCGAAATCTGCGAGAAAACGCCGGTCACGCAGTTCATCAAGCGCGGCACGCGGATCGACACGACGTTGAACTGACACGCCACGCACGAAAGCACACGGCACACGATCGCCGCGCAACAAGAAACGGGGGGCCGCGCACGATGCGCGGCCCCCCGTTTCGTCGAACCCGTCAGGCGCTTACAGCCCGAGCGCGGACAGGTCGAGCTTGCCGTCCTTCAACGGCGGGCACCAGAAATACGCGCCCGTCAGCGGCCGCGTGAAGCGGAACAGGCCGTCGACGATCCCGTCCTCCGCGCCGCTCATCCGGCGCATCTGCACGTCGAACGCGCGGAACGAGCAGCCGAACGCGACGAAGTAGAGGCCCGCGCGACGCGCGTCCGACCACGGCGACGAGCGGCGCAGCATGAACGCCTCGGGTTCGAAGCTTTCCTGCGCGGTGCGCTTCACGTGCGCGAACTCGGGTGCGTCGTCGAGTTCTTCGTTGTCCGAGCGGCGGCGCCCGACGATGTTGTCCATGTCGCCCGACGGAATGCGCTCCATCTGGTCGAAGTCGTGCAGCCATTGCTGGACCGCGACGAAGCTCGCCCCGTCGAGCCCCGCGCCCTGCCCCGTCACGATCGCCGCGGCCACCGCGTCGTCGCCTTCCGGGTTCTCCGTGCCGTCCTCGTAGCCGGACAGGTCGCGATCGTTCGAATAGCGGAAACCGTCGACCGCATCCTGCAACGCAAACGCCGGCGCCAGCGCGCGTTCGATCGCCCGCGCGCGCAGCACGAGCTCGCCGCGGTCGTCGCCACGCAGCCAGACCCACACGTCGGCCGGCGTCGCCGGCAGCGTGCGGTCCTTCACCGCGAACGCCGGGAATTCGGTCAGCCCCGGCACCGGGTGCCCGAGGTGCGCCGCCAGCGCATGCCCGACCCCGACCACCGTGTCGCGTCCGTCGACGATCTCGCGCAGCGCGGCCAGCGCCGCGGCCACATTGCCGTCATTCGACATCGTGAAAGTGAGGTATCGGGCCGCCGAATCGATCGGGGTCAGGATGCCTTGCTGAACGTCGCTCATCGTTTCCTCAGGAATGTATCGTGGTGAATCTGCGAGGGCCGCGGCGGCGTGCGCCGCAGACGCCGAAGCGCAATCGACGCGCGTGCCGGCCCTTGCGCTGCCGCACTGGGGAAAGGCCGCAAAAGAAGGGCCGAAACCCTGAATACTAACGTATCGACGCTGCAACGCCGCATTCGTCAGACGTTGCGGCGCGCCCTTCACTGCTGATAGAATCTTTTCACGTCTTTTCGGCGTCCTTTCAACCGTTCACTTCAGGGGAGGTGCAGATGTTCCGAATGCCAGCCACCTTCCCGAACGTGGTCCCACGGCGCAGCTGATCCAGCCCGCCGTCCGCGCCGGCTCCCGAGTTTTTCGCTAACCCGTCAGCCGCGCCGTTTCCCGACAGCCCGTTTCGTTTTCCGCCCGCGATGTTCGCGCGGCCCGGCTGTTGCGTTTTCGATGTTCTCCGAACCGGAAAGTCCCGTCGCGCGATGCGCCGGGCAACGATAAATGACCAGAAAAACCTCCCATCTGGGCGGCCAGGCATTCCAGGCCGTCTTCGGCTTTACCTTCCGCTACTGGCGCAAGCAGCCGGCGCGCACCGCGACGGTCGCGAGCCTTGCGCTGCTCGCCGCGCTCGCCGACGTGCTCACGCCGCTGTTCGCGGGCCGCCTCGTCGACGCGCTGTCGACCGGCCTGACCGACCGCGCCGCCGCGTGGCATGCGGCCCTCGTCGCGTTCGGCACGCTCGCGGCGCTCGGGCTCGGCGCGACGGTGCTGCGGCAAGGCGTCTACCTGAACATCATCACGCTCACGCTGAAGATGATGAGCGAGATCGCGGCCGCGTCGTTCCATCGCGTGCAGCGCTTCTCGACCGACTGGCACGCGAACAGCTTCGCGGGCTCGACCGTGCGCAAGATCACGCGCGGCATTTGGGCGCTCGACCTGCTGAACGACACCGTGCTGATCGCGCTGCTGCCGTCGGTCACGATGCTGGTCGGCGCCACCGTGCTGCTCGGCACGCATTGGCCCGTGATGGGGCTCGTCGTCGGCGCGGGTTCGCTGCTGTACATCACGGTGACGGTGGCCGTGTCGCTCGGCATCGTCGCGCCCGCCGCGCGGCTCGGCAACCTGTGGGACACGCGCATGGGCGGCGCGCTCGCCGATGCCGTGAGCTGCAACGCGGTCGTCAAGGCGTTCGGCGCGGAAACGCGCGAGGAAGCGCGGCTCGCACGCGTGATCGGCAAGTGGCGGCAGCGCACGCGCCGCACCTGGGTGCGCGGCACGTTGAACGGCGGGTTGCAGGGCGCGATGCTCGTCGCGATGCAGGCCGCGATGATCGGCGTCGCGCTGCGGCTGTGGGCGAACGACGAGGCGAGCGTCGGCGACATCGCGTTCGCGCTGACGATGTTCTTCATGCTGCAGGGCTACCTGCGCGACGTCGGCATGCACATCCGCAACCTGCAGCGCTCGGTGAACGACATGGAGGAACTCGTCGCGCTCGAACGCCAGCCGCTCGGCATCGACGATCGTCCCGGCGCGCCGGCGATCCGGATCGGGCAAGGCGAGATCCGCTTCGAGCACGTGACGTTCCGCTACGACAACCATCCGGTGCCGCTGTACAACGATTTCTCGATGCGGATCGCGCCGGGCGAGCGCGTGGGCCTCGTCGGCCACTCGGGGTCGGGCAAGACGTCGTTCATCAAGCTGATCCAGCGCCTGTACGACGTGTCGGGCGGCCGCATCACGATCGACGGCCAGGACATCGCGCAGGTCAGGCAGGATTCGCTGCGCAGCCAGATCGCGATCGTCCAGCAGGAGCCCGTGCTGTTTCACCGCACGCTCGCGGAGAACATCGCGTATGCGCGCCCCGACGCGAGCCGGGCCGACATCGAGCGCGCCGCGCGGCTCGCCAGCGCGCACGACTTCATCGCCACGCTGCCGGACGGCTATGACACGCTCGTCGGCGAGCGCGGGATCAAGCTGTCGGGCGGCGAACGCCAGCGGGTCGCGATCGCGCGCGCGTTTCTCGCCGATGCGCCGATCCTGATCCTCGACGAAGCCACGTCGAGCCTCGACAGCGAAAGCGAGCTGCTGATCCAGCAGGCGATGGAGCGGCTGATGGTCGGCCGCACGACGCTCGTGGTCGCGCACCGGCTGTCGACCGTGCGCGCGCTCGACCGGCTGCTGGTGCTCGATCGCGGCAAGGTGATCGAGGAAGGCAGCCACGACGCGCTGATCCGGATCGACGGTGGCATCTATCGCCGGCTGTTCGAGCGGCAGGCGCTGGAGCTGGCGAAGGGGCTCGCCGATTCGCCGCGGCGCACGGCGGACGACGATGCCGGGCCGCTCGGCGAGCCGGCCGAGGTGTGACGCAAGCGCGTCGATAAACGGATCCGGATCGAGGCCGTGCCAGGTGCACGGCCTTTTTTACGTCCGCGCATCAGGCCTGCCGCCCCGGCGCCGCGCGCCGAGGAGTGCCCTTTTCCGGTATCCCGTATCATGTCGACCAGGAAATTTGCGACTAGGGATCGACCATGTTTACAGGAATTGTCCAAGGCGTTGCCACCGTCAAGCGCATCGCCGATCACGGGGAACTGAGAACCTTCAGCATCGAATTCCCGGAGCGCTTTACCGACGATATCGAGATCGGCGCCAGCGTGTCGGTCGACGGCGTCTGCCTGACGGTGACGACCATCCATTCGCCGGAGCTGATCGACTTCGACGTGATGCTGCCGAGCCTGCGAATCACGACGCTGGCCGATCTCACGACGGGCGCGCACATCAACGTGGAGCGGGCCGCGAAGGACGGCGCGGAGATCGGCGGGCATCCGCTGTCCGGCCACGTGGATTTCACCGGGACCATCCGGCACATCGCGGTGTCCGAACACAACCGGATGGTGCGCATCGGCGTGCCGGAGGCGTTCAAGCGGTATGTGTTCGCGAAGGGCTATATCGCGATCAACGGCTGCAGCCTGACGGTGTCCGACGTCAACCGCGACGAAGGCTGGTTCGATGTCTGGCTGATTCCCGAAACGCGCCGCGCAACGACCTTCGATGCGAAGGGCGTCAACGACACGGTCAACATCGAGATCGAGCGCAGCACGCAGGTGGTCGTCGATACGATCCGGGAAGCGGTCAAGGAGACGCTCGGCGAACTGAACGGCGTCGTCACCGCGTTGCTGGCGGAAAAAGGCATCGATATCGAGGAACTGCTCGCGCGGAACGTCGCGAAGCTGCCGAAGCAGTAACGGATGCCGGGAAGCTAGGTGATCCGCTGGATCACCGAGTACCGGCTGCCGTCGGAAAACACCTCGATCCACGGCTCCGATTCCTCGAACGTCCAGAGGACGAGATCGAGGTCGACCAGTTCGTCGTCGTCGGGCCAAGGCATGTTCCACCCGCCCGCGACGGCGACCACCCCGCCCGTGTACAGCGGGCATTGCGCCATCCACTCACGCTCGTAGTCGTGCGCCGCGATGCCCTTGAAGTTGCTGTTGAATCCCCATTCGCGTTGCCAGCCGTGTGCGCCGAGATAGGTGTCGATCGCGGCAGAGCCAAAGCGGAACACCGCTTCGATCGGCGGGAGCGATATCGCGTCGGAGCGGCACAGCGAGCGTTCGGACCGAACGGGTTGCGCGGCGGTTTCCACGCGGCCTGATGCGCCGTCCGCGTCGAGATACACGTTCAGCCATGTGCCGTCGCGCTCGACGGAAACGCACAACGCGCCCGCCTCGACGCCATGCCAGTAGCCGGTGACGGGTTCGCCGTCTTCCGCGAAGCGGTATTGACGGGACGGTCTGGCGAGGCGCCGCGCTTCGATCAGAAGGTCTTCCAGCGTCATTGGGTGCTCCCTGGTGGGTTTTCGGAATTCGGTCAATGGCATCGGTGCACGATTGACGGAAATGAGCAGAGGTCATGCTTTCTCCCGCTCACTCAACCTCCACCTGCGCGCCCTTCCCTACCGCCACCCGCTGCGCGCGATAGATTCCCGCGTGCCCCGAGAACAGATACGAGACGACACACGCGACAATCGCATACACGCCGATATCCGCGCCAAACAGCTCGATCGCCATGATCGTCGACGCGATCGGCGTGTTAGCCGCACCGGCGAACACCGCGACGAAGCCGAGCCCCGCGAGCACGGGCACCGGCAGCGCCAGCACCTGGCCGAGCGCGTTGCCGAGCGTCGCGCCGATGTAGAACAGCGGCGTCACTTCGCCGCCCTTGAACCCCGACGCCAGCGTGACGACGGTGAACGCGAACTTGCCCGCGAAATCGTAGAGCGGCAGCGGCCCATGGAACGCGGCCTCGATCGTCGAGATGCCGAGACCGAGATACTGCGGCACGTTCAGCGCGGTGGCGGCCGTGGCGACCAGCAGGCCGCCGAGCACTGGCTGCAGCGGCGCATAGCGGACGGCTCGCCTGAACCACGCGGTCAACGCATGCGTCGCAAACGCGAACAACCGCCCGACCACGCCGAACGCGATGCCCGCGACGACCGTCACCGCCAGCCCCGTCGCCGACACGGCCGGCACGAACGGAATCGCATAGGCCGTGTGATGCACGCCCCACGCGCGACAGACGACGTCCGCGACGATCGCGGAGGCCACGCAGGTCAGCAGCGCGTCGTACCGCACGCGCCCGATCGCGAGCACCTCGAGCCCGAACACGGCGCCCGCGAGCGGCGTGCCGAACACCGAGGCGAAACCGGCCGCGATGCCGCCCATCAGCAGCACGCGGCGATGTTCGCGATCGAGACGGAACACCTGCGTGACGCGATCGGCGAGTGCGCCGCCCATCTGCACGGCGGTGCCCTCGCGGCCGGCCGAGCCGCCGAACAGGTGCGTGACGACGGTCGCGACGAGCACGAGCGGCGCCATCCGCTTCGGCACCAGCGCCTTCGGGTCGTGAATCTCGTCGATCAGCAGGTTGTTGCCGCGCGCGACGGACTGGCCGAAGCGATGGTAGATCCAGCCGGTTGCGAAACCGGCGGCCGGCAGCCCCCACAGCAGCCACGGATGCGCGACGCGCGTGCCGGTCGCCCAGTCGAGCGCGATCAGGAACAGGGCGGAAGCCGTACCGGCCAGCGTGCCGAGCAGGGCCGAGAGCGCGAGCCAGCGGCACACATAGCGCACGGTCGCGAGAAGATCGGCAGAAGTCGTGAAGAACATGATTTCCAGATTCGACGGAACATCAAAACCTGGGCGGCAGAAACCCGCATGGACGGCCTGCGACCTCCTGACGACCCAGGAACACGCAGGCATCATCAGCCGGGCGAACCGGCGGTTGAGGGCCGCACCGTGCGCAACAACGCGCCGAATACGACCGCAGGGAGGCATGCCATCTCCGCTGGCCGCCATTGTACGCGACGCCTCGCGCCGCCCGCAACGTGGCCACGGCACGGCACCGCGCGCACCCCTCGGCGCCGTCAGTCGCGCAGCGGACGCGCGATGCGCGAGATCAGTTGGGGCGCGATCCGCTCGAGCGGCAGGATCGCCGACGCCGCGCCGATCGCCGCGGCCGCCTTCGGCATCCCGTAGACGGCGCTGGTCGCCTCGTCCTGCGCGATCGTGTAGCAGCCCTTCGCACGCATCGCCTTCAGGCCGAGCGCGCCGTCGCGCCCCATGCCCGTCAGCAGCACGCCGAACGCCTCGCCCTGCCAGCCGTCGGCGACGCTGTTGAAGAACACGTCGATCGACGGCCGGTACGGCGTCTCGACCGGATGCCGCGTATAGCCGAGCACGCCGCGCGGCGACAGGGTCAGGTGATCGTTGGTCGCCGCGAGCAGCACCTCGCCGGCCTGCGGCACGCTGCCCTGCCGCGCGACGCGCACCGGCAGTCGCGTATAGCCGTCGAGCCACTCGGCCATCCCGAGCGCGAATGCCTGGTCGACGTGCTGGACGATCACGATCGCCGCCGGAAAATCACCCGGCAGCGCCCGCAGCAGCGCGGTCAGCGCGGTCGGGCCGCCCGCCGACGCGCCGATCGCGACGAGCGTCGGCTGCCCGCGCTCGGGCGCCGGCCCCGGCGGCACGAGCGCCGCGGTGCGGCTTTCGAGCAGCCGGCCGATCTGGTCGATCTTCGCGAGCAGCGCCTGCGGCGACGCGTCCGTCGACAGCCCGAGCGCGAGCGTCTGCGTGTCGACCGCATCGAGCGCACCGGCACCCATCGCCTCGTACACCGACGACGTGTTCGCGCTGACGCTCGCCGTCACGATCAGGATCGCGCACGGCGCACGCGCCATGATCCGGCGCGTCGCGGCGACGCCGTCGACCTTCGGCATCACGAGATCCATCAGCACCACGTCGGGCGGATGCGCAACGCAGAAATCGACCGCCTCGTCGCCGTCGGTCGCGACCCACAGCACGCGGTGGTCCGCGCGCAGCGCGATCACGCGGCGCAGCGCCTCCACGGCCAGCGGCAGGTCGTTGACGATGCCGATGTTCATCGGCGCGCATCCCCGATCAGGTCGTGCACGGCATCGAGCAGCGCTTCGTCGTGGAAGCTGCTCTTCGCGAGGTAGTAGTCGGCGCCGGCGTCGAGCCCGCGGCGGCGATCCTCGTCGCGATCCTTGTACGACACGATCATCACCGGCACGCGCTTGAGCATCGGATCGCCCTTGATCAGCGTGACGAGCTCGATGCCGTCCATGCGCGGCATGTCGACGTCCGTGACGACGAGATCGAACCCGTCGCTGCGCACCGCGTTCCAGCCTTCCATCCCGTCGACCGCGACCGTCACGTCGTAGCCGCGCTTTTCGAGCAGCTTGCGTTCGAGCTCGCGCACCGTCAGCGAATCGTCGACGACGAGCACACGGCGGCGCCGGTCGGCGAGCGCGAGTTGCGGATCACGCGTGAGCCGCGCGAGCTGCCCGCCGCGCACGAGCTTGTCGACCGAGCGGATCAGGTCCTCGACGTCGACGATCAGCACCGGGTCGCCGTTCTCGAGCAGCGCGCCGGCCGCGATGTTCTGGATCTTGTGCAGGCGGCTGTCGAGCGGCTGCACGACGAGCATCCGCTCGCCGAGGAAGCGGTCGACCGCGACGCCGTACAACTCGGGCTCCGCGCCGACGACCACGACCGCCGTGCTCGTGCGCGCGACGTCGGGCTCGCCCGCGTCCAGCAACTGGTGCGCGGCGACGAGGCCCGCGCGCCGGCCGTCGAACGGGAAATGCGGCTGCCCTTCGAGCACATCGATATCGTCGTGCGCGAGTTCGAGCGTGCGGCGCACGTGCGCGAGCGGAAACGCATACGGCTCGCCGCCCACTTCGACGAGCAGGCTGCGGATCACCGACAGCGTGAGCGGCAACTGCAGCACGAAACGCATGCCCGCGCCCGGTTCGTTGAAGATCCGCACCGCGCCGCGCACGCCGCGCACCATCTCCTGCACCGCGTCGAGCCCGACGCCGCGGCCCGACACGTCGGTCACCGCATCGCGCATCGAGAAGCCCGGCAGCAGCAGGAATTCGAGCAGTTCCGGATCGGACAGGCGCGCGGCCGTCTCGTCGTCGGTCAGGCGCTGGCGCACGACGGCCGCGCGCAGCGCGTCCATGTCGACACCGGGCCCGTCGTCGATCACGCTGACCAGCAGCGAGCCGGCGCTGTGGCGCGCCTCCAGCGTCACGCTCGCCTCGGCCGGCTTGCCGCGCGCACGCCGTGCGTCCGGCGAATCGACACCGTGGTCGATCGCGTTGCGCAGCAGGTGGCCGAGCGGCGCGTCGAGCAGATCGAGGATGTCGCGGTCGACCTGCGTGCCCTCGCCGACGATCGAGAAACGCACCTGCTTGCCGAGCGAGCGCGCGAGATCGCGGACGATGCGCGGGTACGCGCGCGTCGCATCGCCGAACGGCCGCATCCGGCACTGCAGCGCTTCGTCGTACAGTTGCTCGGCAATATGCGTGCTGCGCCGCTCGAAGCGGTCGAATTCGTCCATGCGCTCGGCGAGCGAACGCTGCAGGTCGTTGAGCATGTGCCGCACTTCGTTCATCGACGCGAGCATGCCCGCGTCGAGATCGTCGGCGAATTGTTCGTACATCAAATCGAGCGACCGGGCCGCGTCGCGCTGGGCGCGCTTCACGCGCAGCATCGATTCGGCGAACGGCTTGAGCCAGCGCGATTCGACCAGCGATTCGCCGGACAGGCTCAGCAGCCGGTTCAGCGTATCCGCACGCACGCGGCGCATCGCGCCGGCGCCGGCCACGCGGCCGGCCTGGGCCGGATCGGGCACGCCGCCCGATACCGCAAGCGGGGGCACCGCGGCGCTGGCCCCGACGGGTTCGTTCGCGGCGCCGTCGTGCTCCCGAAACGGGACGATCGACGGCGGCACCGGCGGCGGCGGGGCCGCGGCCGCCGCCTGCATCGTCTGCGCGCCGTCGGCGCCGGTCAGCGCCGCCGCGAACACGTCGATCTCCGTCTGCGTGACGGGCTGCCCCTGCGGATCGCCGACGCGCACCAGCAGATCGACGCCCGCCAGCAGCACGTCGACGTGCGTGGCCGTCAGCGCGATCGTGCCGGCCTGCGCGGCGACGAAGCACTCTTCCATCCGCCCCGCGATATCGACGCCGAGCGGCACGCCGACGATGCGCGCGGCGCCCTTCAGCGAATGCGCGGCGCGCATGCATGCCTCGAGCGCGACGGAATCGGGTTCGCCCGATTCGAGTGCGAGCAGCCGCTCGGACAGCGCCTGGGTCTGCGTGCGCGTCTCCTCGCGATACAGCTCGAGCAGCGACAGGTGGCTCAGGTCGTCATCGCCGCTCATCGCATGCTCCGTGTGACTGCGTCGAACAGGCGATCGTCGTCGAGCAAGCCCACCGACTTGCCGCGCCACGACAACACGCCGCGCGACAGGCCGGCGCTCGCGCGCCCGACCGTTGCCGGCACGGGCACCCAGTCGGCGGCGCCGAAGCGCAGCACGCCCTCGACTTCGTCGACCGGAAACACGACCGGCTCGCCCTGGTGCGCCGCCACCAGCAGCCGCGTGAAGCGGCCGTCGTCACCGCCGTTGCCGCCCTTGCCGGCATCGAGGCCGAGCAGCGCGCCGATCGAGATCGCGATGCGCAGCGTGCCGCGGATGTTGACCACGCCGCGCACGGCCGAATGGCGGCGATGCGGCAGCGAATGAATCGGGCGCGTGCCGGCGATCTCGCGCAGCACGCCGATCGGCAGCGCGAGCCATTCGTCGGCCACGCGGAACGCCAGCGCCGCGTGGTGCGTATCGGCATCGGCGTCGTGCATGTGCGGCGCGCCGGGTGCGCTCATCCGGCGCGTGGTGTCGGCCATCTCGGCACTGTCGAGCGGGCGCTCGAGCAGCTTCGCCGCGTGATACGCGTACACCGGGCAGTTCAGGCAGCGCAGGCAGTCGTTCAGCCGCTCGCACGAGCGGTCGCCGCGCGTGCCGATCCGGTTCCAGCAATCGTCGACGTCGATCGTCGTCTCGTCAATGGCAGCGGCGGCGCGGTTCATGGATTCCTCTGGTCATCGCGGTGTCGGTCCCCAACCCATCTCTTGTCAGCCGGCCGAGCGCCGTGCGCGCTCGAGCAGCCATTGCGCGCCCGCACGATCGCCGCCGACGTCGAGCAGCGTCGCGAGATGGGTCAGCGCTTCGTGGTGCGTGGGCCGCAGGTACAGCGCCTTCCGGTAGAAGTCGCCGGCTTCCGCGGCGCGACCGCGCGCGTCCGCGATCAGCCCGTTCAGGTAGAACGCATCGGCATGCGGCCCGACGCGCGCCGAGAATTGCGCGAGCACGCGCTCGGCCTCGTCGAACGCGCCGGCATTCGCCAGCGCCTGCGCATCTTCCAGCGTCGGCGCGGCGCGCTCCGCAACCGGGGCGAGCGACGCGGCCGGTTCGGCCGCCGTCACCGGCTGGTCGCCCCGTGCGTCGAACGCGGCCGCGTGCATGGCGGGCGGCGGCGCCGCGAACGGCTGACGCGTGTCGCCGAGCCACGCCGGCGGCGCGACCGCCAGCACCGAGCGCGTCGCCGCGAGCGGCGCGACCGTGAAACGCTCCGCGCGCCGATACGGCGCGGCCGCCGCCAGCGGCGCCGCCGGCCGGGCCGCGAATACATCGCCCGCCGCCGCGGCGGGCTCGCGATGAAACGCGAACGCCAGCGGCACGCGCGCCGAGCGCATCCCGTGCCGCATCGCGACGCCCGTTTCCGCCGGCCCGACGAACAGCATGCCGTCGTCGGCCAGACGCGCGTCGAGCGAGCGGATCACGCGATCCTGCGCGTCGCGATCGAAGTAGATCAGCACGTTGCGGCAGAACACGAAATCGTAGCGAATGCCGGTATCCACGGCCGGTTCGACGAGGTTCGACTGACTGAACTGCACGCACGCGCGCACGCGCTCGTCGAGCAGCCAGCCGTCGCGGGTCGGCGTGAAGTGCCGCGCGCGAAACTCCGTCGCGGTGCCGCGGAACGCATTGCGCCCGTAGCAGCCGAGCCGCGCCTGCTCGATCGCGCGCGTGCTGAGGTCGATCGCGTCGATCGTGAAGCTGGCCGGGTCGAGCCCCGCGTCGAGCAGCGCCATCGCCGCCGAATACGGCTCCTCGCCCGTCGAGCACGGCGCGCTCAGCACGCGGATCACCCGGCCGGGCAGCGCGGCGAGCCGCTCCGTCGCGAGCCGCGCGAGCGTCGCGAAGGCCTCCCGGTCGCGGAAGAACCAGGTTTCGGGCACGACGAACAGCTCGATCAGCGCACGCCGCTCGTCGGCCGATGCGTTGAGCTGCTGCCAGTAGGCGTCGAGCGCGTCCTGCGTGACGGGCGGCCGCGCCGCCGACGGCAGGCGCTCGCCGTCCGCCTGCAGCGCGTGCACGCGTTCCGTCAGCGCGCGGATCAGGAAATCGTTGCCGAGCGAATCGGGGTCGATGCCGGTCTCGCGCAGCAGCCAGCCGCGAAATCGCGATTCGGACTCTTTCATGCGGACTCTCCCCCGTGGCCCGGCAGGCCATCGAACAGATACAGGCGCGCGACGTCGTCGACCAGGTCGGATACCGATACCTGCTGCACGACACCATCGGGCGTATTCGCGACGGGCCCGAGCCAGCGCGTGCGTGCGGTCGAGATGCCGCTCGAGCGGAACGCCGCGCGGTCGATCCGCGTCGTCTGCGTCGCACGCTCGACGATCAGCCCGATCGTGCGCTCGCCGCCCGCTTCGTCCGCACGGTAGCGGACCATCACGAGCCGCGTCGAGCGCAGCGCATGGGCGCGGCGCCCGAGCGCCAGCATCGGCACGTCGATCACCGGCACCGGCTGGCCGCCGCGCATCAGCAGCCCGGCGATCCATTCGGGTGCGCCGGGCACGGCCTTCGTGACCGCGAGCGGCAGCACCTCGTCGATGCCGGCTGCGTCGAGCGCATAGCGCCCGCCATCGAGCTCGAACATCAGGAACAGCGCGTGGGCGCCGTTCTGCGGGTCGGCGCGCGTCACGCGTCGACCTTGAAGCGCGACACGCTGGTGCGCAACTGGTTCGCGACGAGCGTCAGGTCGTCGATCGCCTGCGACGACTGGCGCAGCGACTCGGCCGTCTGCTGCGCGGCCTCCGACAGCTGCGACAGCGCCTGCGTGATCTGCTCGGCGCCGTTCGCCTGCGTCTGCATCCCTTCGTTGACCATCTGGAAGCGCGGCGCGAGCGTCTGCACCTCGGCGATGATCTGCGACAGCTGCCCGCCGACCTGCTGCACGTCGAGCATCCCGCGGCGCACTTCCTCGGAGAACTTGTCCATCCCCATCACGCCCGCCGACACCGCCGACTGGATTTCCTTGACCGTCTGCTCGATGTCGTAGGTCGCCACCGCCGTCTGGTCGGCGAGGCGGCGGATCTCGGTCGCGACGACCGCGAAGCCACGGCCGTATTCGCCGGCCTTCTCGGCCTCGATCGCCGCGTTCAGCGACAGCAGGTTGGTCTGGTCGGCCACCTTGGTGATCGTCGCGACCACCTGGTTGATGTTCAGCGCCTTCTCGTTGAGGATCGCGAGCTTCGCATTCACCGAACCGGCCGCGTCCATCACGCTGCGCATCGTCTCGCCCATCCGCGTGAGCCCGCTCTGGCTCACGCCCGCGAGCGTCGCCGACTGCTCGGCCACGCCGGCCACCTCGTTCATCGTGCGCAGCAGGTCGCGCGACGTCGCGAAGATCTCGCGCGAGGTCGCGCCGATCTCGGTCGTCGTGGCCGCGGTTTCGTTCGCGGTCGCCTGCTGCTCGCGCGACGTCGCCGCGATCTCGGCCACCGACGTCGTCACCTGCAGCGACGATTGCTGCGCGCGGGCGACGAGCTCGGTCAGCTCGTCGGCCATCCGGTTGAAGCCCGTCTCGAGCGTGCCGAATTCGTCGCGGCGGCGCAGGTCGAGGCGGCGCGTCAGGTTGCCGGTGCGCATCACGTCGTGCACCTCGACGAGCCGCGCCATCGGGACGGTCACCGACCGGTACAGCAGGTAGCCGAGCCCGAGCGCGGACAGCAGCATGATCGTCAGCGCGCCGACGAGCACGACTTCCGTGTCCTGCACGGATTCGCGGATCAGCTTCGCGGACTGCTCGGCGAACTTGCGGTTTTCCTGCACCAGCACGTTCGCGTTGCGCACGACCTCGGTCCACGCGGGCAGCACTCTCGCGTACGCGGCGACGGCCTCCTCGCGCGACACGCGGCTCTTCTGCACGGCGTCGTTCAGCAGCGGCACGTAGTGGTCGAACGCACCGCGGAACGCCGCGAAGCGCTGCCGGTCGTCGTCGCGAAACGTCGTGCTCTGATAGTCGACCGACAACGCCTCGACTTCCTTCAGCGCATCGGCGATCTTCGCGAGATCGCGATGCACGCTGTCGGGATCGGTTTCGACGAACGTCGCCTGCTGCAGCAGCATGAACGATTCGTTGACCGAACCGCGCAGCGACGACGCAAGGTAGACGCCCGGCAGCGAGTCGCGCTCGATGCTGACGGCTTCGCTGTTGATCGCGCGCAGTCGCTCGTAGGACACGCCGGCTGTCACCAGCATCAGCACGAACAGCACGCCGAAGCTGAGCAGGATGCGATTGCCGAGCGTCAGCCGGGCAGCGCCGATCGTCGGATGCAGGCTTTCATTGGTCGCGCGGGGCGTCACGGTGGCCATGTTCGTTATGGGCTTTATAAAATCTGCGTTGAAAAATCCACGCCCGCCGGCGCGCCGGACGGCGCGCCACGAGCGCATCAGGGTCTCTCGGGCAGCGCGGCGCCGGCAGGCCGCGCCGCGACATCACCGCTCCGCTTGCGCCGGCAGCCGAAGCGCGACCATGAAGCCGCGCGCCGTATTGCGCATCAGGATCTGGCCGCGATGCCGCGCCGCCGTCGCGCGGACGAACGCGAGCCCGAGGCCGAAGCCGCCGCGCGCCGCGCCATGCGCGGATTCGAGCTGCACGAACGACTCGGTCGCGGCCGTGCGCTGCGCCGGCGCGATTCCCGCGCCGGTGTCCTCGACACCGATCAGCCAGGCGCCGTCCTCGCTGCCCAGCGTGCAGTGCACGTCCGTGCCGGCCGGGCCGTACTTCAGCCCGTTGTCGATCAGGTTCGCGACCGCGCGCGTCAGCATCATGCGGTCGCCCATCGTCACGCATTCGGTATCGGGCACGTGCGCGGCGACCCGGCTGCCGAGCCCGGCCGCCTTCTCCCACAGCTGGTCGACGGCGTCGAGCACGATCTCGTTGAGACTCACGACCTCGTGCGCGCGGCGCTCGGACTGCGCGCGGGTCAGGTGGATGAAGCCGTCGGCCAGCGCGAGCGCGCGCCGCGCATGGCCGGCAATGCGCTCCATGATCGCCGGCATCTCGCCGTGCTCGGTCCGGTAGACGTCGAGCAGCGCGAGGATCGACGTCTGCGGCGAACGCATGTCGTGCGACAGGAAATCGAGCGCCTCGTCGCGCTGCCGGGACATCAGGTAAGAATTCGAGTGATAGCGGATGCGGGCAGCCAGCTCCATCGCGTCGGGGAGCTTCACCAGATAGTCGTTCGCGCCGGCGATGAACGCCTCGCGCTTGACGATCGGCTCCTCCTTCGCGGACAGCACGATGATCGGCACGCGAGCGGTGCCGGCGTCCGCGCGCCACGCGCGGACCAGATCGAGGCCGTCGATCTCCGGCATCACGAGATCCTGCAGGATGACCGTCGGCTTCACGTCGCGCGCGACCGCCATCGCCCGGTGCGCGTCGGTGCACACGTGCAGGTCGATGTCATGTTCGCTGCGCAGCGCGCGGCGGATCACCTCGCCGACGAACGGTTGATCGTCGACGAGAAGGACCGATAACCCCGATTCAAGACAATCCGAGGCATTATCACCGCTCGATTCTTTCATAAATACAGTTTCAAACGCCGATTCTCCAATCGATTCTTTCATAGGAGTTGTTTATCAGACTTGGACGCTATCTTATTTCAGCGGTTGAAAACCCCGCCTGATTCCGCCGAATTGGCCTGTCGGCACCGCCTTGCAGGGTTTCGGACGCCGATTTCTCCCCGTTGGCGGCCGTATTACCTCCGCATCCTTTCTCTCAATAAACATAACCGGCTGATTCTAAATGAAATTAGAACACAGCATCTATCTCAATCCGGTTTAGTTTTGCCAAATATGCACAAAGAGACGGAAACAGTTAAATCGGATCATTTCCGGATTCGAAAGACGATAACGTTTGCGAGACCCGCGCGATAAGGCTTGCATGCGCTGCAAGGCTGGCTTGCCGTCGCATTTGAGGGCCGGATGAATATCCCCCCATCGGCGGGCACGCGAAAGAAAAAAAGCGCGCCGGGCAACGATCGGCCGGGCGCGCTTCGGGCCGGCTGACGCCGGCCGCTCGATGGCGATGTGACGGAGGTGTGCGGCCTTACCCGCGCGCGTGCTGCGCGGACACTTCCTGCAGGTCGAGGTCGCGTTCGAGCGCGTGCAGCATCTCGTCGTGGATGCGCCCCGAACGGTGCAGGCGCAACAGTTCCGCGCGCCCGGCCCGGATCGCGGCCAGCACGACGTCGTAGTGCGCGGCACGCACTTCAGCCGGATACGTCGGCTCGTTCTTCGCCCTTTCCGTCAATTCCGCACGATACGTGTACTGCTCGAGCAGGCGCGGATGGATCACGACCCCGTTCTCGTCGCGCACGAGCGGCTGGATCGCCGCGAGCTGCGCCGCCTCGACGTACGCCCACGTCTGCGGCTCGGTCAGGTGGTGCGACGCGCGTTCTTCGCGCTGCGGCAGGCGCAGCAGCCGGATCAGCGGCCCGATCGTCGTGCCCTGCAGCAGCACGGTGACGAGGATCACTGCGAACGACGCGACCAGGATCACGTCGCGGCCGGGCATCGCCTCGGGCAGCGACAGCGCGATCGCCAGCGTGACGACGCCGCGCATCCCGGCCCAGCTCATGATCGTCGCGGCCTTCCAGTCGGGCGCTTCGCCGCGCCGCGCGATCCCGCGCACCGGCCACTTCAGCGCCTCGACCGCGTAGATCCACACGAAGCGCGACACGATCACCGCCGCCAGCACCGCGAGCATCGGCGGCACCATCGTGGCGAGCACCTGCTCGAAACCGCCGAGCCGGTGGATCGCGCCGCGCAGCGACAGCCCGATCAGCACGAACACCATCGCTTCGAGCAGGAACACGATGACCTGCCAGAACGCGGTGCCGCGCGTGCGCACCGCCGCCGAGAACACCTCGTGCTGATGCCAGCCGACGATCATGCCGGCCGTGACGGTGGCGATCACGCCGGACACTTCGACCATTTCCCCGGCGATATACGCGATCCAGCCGGCGATCACCGCGACGGTGATCACGAGATAGTCGTCGTCGAGCAGCTTCAGGAACCACACGACGAGCTTGCCGACCACGAAGCCGACCACCACGCCGCCGAGCCCGAGTTCCGCGAAACCCACGACCGCGTGGCCGAGGCTGAAGGTGCCCGACAGCGCCGCGACGACCGCGAAGCGGAACAGCACGAGGCCGGCCGCATCGTTCAGCAGGCTTTCGCCTTCGAGCAGCACCATCAGCCGGCGCGGCAGCGCGACGCGCTCGAGCACGGCCTTCGCCGCCACGGCGTCGGGCGGCGACACGATCGCGCCGAGCGCGAAGCACGCGGCCCACGGCAGCGACGGCGCCACCCAGTGCACGGCGAAGCCGACCGCGAACGTCGTGAACACGACCGCGCCGATCGCGAGCAGCAGGATGCCGCCGACGTTGCGCTTGAACTCCTCCCACACCGAGAAGTACGCGCCGTCCATCAGCAGCGGCGGCAGGAACACCAGCAACACCAGTTCCGGATCGAGATTGATCGGCGGCAGGCCGGGAATGAACGCGATGCCGATGCCGCCGATCAGCAGCGCGGCCGCGGGCGGCAACCGCAGCCGCTTGGCGATGCATTCGAGCGCGACGATCGCGAGAAATGACAACAAAACCAGCTTGAATGCCGAGACGGGGGACATGAATCGACCTCGTGAAGAATGAATTCGCGCGTTCCGGTGTCGTACCCCGGTCGGCAGTTTCGCGCGATTACATCACGAGGCGAGGTACGCAGTCGAGCGCGTTCGAGCCGGCCGCCGTGCGAGTCAGTCACGGTGCGGGCCCGGCGCCTGCCCAAGGTGTGCGGCGCCATGAAAAACGGCACGCGGGCCGGCCCGATCGCCCGCCCGCGTGCCGTCGCGGCACCGCGCCGCCTGCCCGCGCGTTACCGGCGCCGCACGACCATCAGCCGCGGCTCGGTCATGTCCTCGATCGCGTAGCGGATCCCTTCGCGGCCGAGGCCCGAATCCTTCACGCCGCCGTACGGCATGTTGTCGACGCGGAACGACGGCACGTCGTTGATCACGACGCCGCCGACCTCCAGCTCGTCCCACGCGCGCTGCGCATGCGCGAGCGAATCGGTGAACACGCCGGCCTGCAGCCCGAAGTCGCTGTCGTTCACGCGCGCGAGCGCGTCGTCGAAGCGGTCGAACTTCTCGAGGATCGCGACGGGGCCGAATGCCTCCTTCCGGTACAGGTCCTGTTCGCGCCCGACGTTTTCCAGCAGCGTCGCCTCGAACATCGCGCCATCGACCTTGCCGCCCGCGACGATCTTCGCGCCGGCCGCGACGGCCGCGTCCATCCAGCCCGACAGCCGGCGCGATTCGGATTCGGAGATCATCGGGCCGACGAACGTCGACGGATCCTTCGGGTCGCCCATCTTCAGCGAACGCGTCTTCGCGATCAGTTTCTCGCGCAGCGCATCGTACAGGTCGGCATGCATGAGGATCCGCTGCACGCCGATGCAGCTCTGGCCCGACTGGTAATACGCGCCGAACGCAAGGCGCTCGACCACGTAGTCGAGCTGGTCGCGCTGATCCGCATCGACGATCGCGGCCGCGTTGCCGCCGAGTTCCAGCACGACTTTCTTCTTGCCGGCCTTCTCCTTCAACGCCCAGCCGACGGCCGGCGAACCCGTGAACGACAGCAGCTTGAACCGCTCGTCGGTCGTGAACAGGTCGGCACCGTCGCGATGCGCGGGCAGCACCGAGAATGCGCCCTTCGGCAAGTCGGTTTCCGCGAGCACTTCGCCGATGATCAGCGCGCCGATCGGCGTGCGGCTCGCCGGCTTGAGCACGAACGGACAGCCGGCCGCGAGCGCGGGCGCGACCTTGTGCGCGGCGAGATTCAGCGGGAAGTTGAACGGTGAGATGAACGAGCACGGGCCGATCGGCACGCGCTTCGTGTAGCCCGTATAGCCCTGCGCACGCGCGGAGATCTCGAGGTTGATGATCTCGCCGTCGATCCGCACCGATTCCTCGGACGCCACGCGGAACGTGTCGATCAGGCGCGTCACTTCGCCCTTCGAATCGTTGATCGGCTTGCCGGCCTCGATGCACAGCGCCTCGGCCAGCTCGTCGAAGCGCTCGCGAAAGCGCGCGACACAATGGTCGAGCACGGCCTGCCGCTTGTAGGCCGGCAACTCGCGCATCGGCTTCGCGGCATCGACCGCCGCGCCGATCGCCGCGTCGATGGCCTTCGCATCGGCCAGCGCGACGCGTGTCGCGACCTTGCCGCTGAACTTGTCCGTCACCTCCAGATCGGTGTTCGCGTAGACGGCTTCGTTGGCGAGGTAGTACGGATAGGTTTCCTTCAACATGGAACGACTCCTTCCTGTGAACGTGGCATTCAGAGTTGCGCCGACAGGCGCTTGATCTCGCGGTTCAGCACGCGCTCGTTGTCCGAATAGTCGATCGGCACGTCGATCACGTGCACGCCCGGCGACGAGAAACACTCGCGCAGCAGCGGCTCGAGATCGTCGGCCGATTCGACACGATGCCCGTGCGCACCGTAGCTTTGCGCATACGCGACGAAATCGGGGTTC